>NZ_JHAC01000010.1 GCF_000599865.1 Deinococcus phoenicis
GGGCCGGCGGCCCCCCCCCCCCCAGCCCCGCCACGAAGGCGTGGGTCACGGCGGGGTCGCTGGAGGTGAGGGCCGCGTACCCCCGCACCAGAAAGGCCCGCACGTCCGGCGTCAGCCCGACGCCGACCAGCAGGGCCACCGCGCCGCCCAGCACCAGAACGCGCACCAGGCGGGCATTCCGGGGAAAGGCGACCGTCATGCCCCAGTGTAGGTGGGGCGGGTGAGAAGGGGGCGGGAGCGGCTTCAGCGGCTCAGGACGTAGGCAGGCGCCTCCCCCGCCACGAAGTCGGTGACGCGGTAGCCTGCGCCCAGCAGCGCGTGGAAGGCCTGCCGGGTCTGGGTCCGCCACTGGACGGCGCGGGCGGGGCGGGCGGTGAGGAGTGCCCCCAGGTCGGCGGGGATGTGCAGACGCACGGCTTCTGCTCCGGGGGGAACGGAGAGGAACTGCCCGTCTTCCGGTGCATTCACGGCGGGCAGCGTGGCGGGAGCCTCGGGCCGCGCGGGCGGCGGGCCACCCAGGGTCCAGACCGCGACCAGCCGGTCGGAGGGCATCCCCGCATTGATGCCGCCCATCTCGCCGTAGAAATCGTCCAGATAGGTGTCCGCCGTCGCGCCCAGGCGGTGAATGTTGAAGTGGGCGTTCACGGCCCGCAGGGGATCATAGGTCCACTCTACGCGGGTGATTCCGCGCGCCAGGCACCAATCCCGCTGGTAGAGCTTGAGCCGCCGTGCCAGCCCCGCCTCGCGCCAGTCGGGATGCACGGCCAGCAGGTGCGAGTGCTGCACGTGGGGGTCGGCGGTGGGCAGCCCGACGACCAGGCCCACCACCTCTCCCCCGGCGACGGCCCCCGCCACCAGCCCGCCGATATGTTCCAGGGCGCGCAGGGCGTCACGCGGAAACACGTCGCGCTCGGAGCCGCCCCAGACGCGCAGTTGCAGGTCCTCGGCCCCGCTGAGTTCGTGGGGGCCGTGCAGCTCACGCAGGGTGAGAGACTCGGCGTTCACTGGCAACGGATGTCCTGCCCGAACCACTTCTGCGAGAGTTTGGCGTAGGTGCCGTCGGCCTGCACGCGGGTCAGCGCCGCATTCAGCGCGCCTTGCAGCGCCGTATTCCCTTTCGCCACCGCCCCGGCGTTCCGCTCCCGCGAGATCGCCTCACCGATCAGGATCTTGCCCCCCTGGCCGGTCTGCTTGAGCATGTACGCCACCACCGGGCCGTTGCTCGACCAGGCGTCCACCCGGCCCGCTTGCAGCGCCGACAGCACCGTCTGGTCGTTGGGAAAGGTGCGGACATCCTTGATGCCCGGAATGGCCTGCAAAATCGGGATCTGCGCGGTGCCGATCTGCGTGCCGACCGTCTTGCCCGCCAGCGCCTGACGGCTGAGCGGGCCGCCCTTGCGCGCCACGATGTTCACGGTGGAGCAGTAATGGGGGTTCAGAAAGGTCACGGCCTTCTGCCGCTCGGGCGTGATCGCGTGCGAGGCCACCACCGCGTCGAAGCGCCCCTGGTTCAGCGCGATGAGGAGGCCGTCGAAGGGCTGCACGACCCACTCCACCTTCAGGCCCAGCGCCTTCCCGAGCGCGTTGCCCAGGTCCACCTCGAAGCCGGTGAGGGTCTTGCCCTGGTAGAAGTTGAAGGGCGGAAAGGCCCCCTCGGTGCCGAGTTTCAGCGTGCCCGACGCCTTGATCTGGTCGAGGGTGCGCGGCGTGGCGCTGGCGGTGGCAGACAGGGCGAGGGCCAGGGTGAGCAGCACAGGAACTCGGTTCATGGGGACCTCCGGGGAGTGGGTAGGCTCTCAGTACACTTCATCTGGGGGCGGCTGGTCGGGCAGGTCGTCGATGCGCGGACGTGCCCCGGCCCGCACGGTGGTCTGCTGGCGGGTCACGCGGTCCAGCACCGCCCGGTCCAGCGTCACGCCGATGCCGGGGCCATCCGGGACGGGCATCACGCCGCCGGCGACCTCCAGCCCTTCCTGAATGATGTCGCGTTCCCAGTAGCGGCTGGCGCTGCTGGTGTCGCCGGGCAGCGTGAAATTCTCCAGGGTCGAGAGGTGGATGTTGTGCGCGCGGCCCACACCCGTCTCGACCATGCCGCCGCACCACAGCGGCACCCCGAACGCGAGCGTGAGGTCATGGATGCGCCGCGCCTCCAGATGACCCCCCACCCGCCCGACCTTGAGGTTGATGACGCGCGCCGCTCCCAGCGTCAGCGCCTTGCGGGTGTCCGCCACGCTGGTGATGCTCTCGTCCAGACAGATCGGCGTCCGCAATCGGCGTTGCAGGTCGGCGTGGTCCACCAGATCGTCGAAGGCGAGGGGCTGCTCGATGTACTTCAGGCCGTAGGCGTCGAGGGCCTGGAGGGCGGCGGTGTCGGCCAGCGTGTAGGCGCTGTTGGCGTCCACCGTGAGCTGGATGCCCGGGAAAGCTTCGCGGACCGCCCGCACAGGTTCCTCGTCCCAGCCGGGCTTGATCTTGAGCTTGACCCGCCGGTAGCCCTGCACCACGAACCCGGCGGCGAGGTCCACCGTCGCCTGCGCGTTGGGCTGAATGCCCAGGCTGACGCCCACCGGGATGCCGGTGCGGACGCCGCCCAGCACCCGCCACAGCGGCAGCCCCAGGTGCTTGGCCCACAGGTCCCAGAAGGCCATCTCGACCATCGCGCGGGCCATGCGGTTGCCCCGGTAGGGCGCGAGGGCCAGCGCCAGCGCTTCCGGTGTGGCAAAGCTCTGCCCCAGCAGGCGCGGCAGCAGTTGCCCTTCCAGCAGGGCCAGCGCGCCGGGCACCGTCTCCTCGCGGTAGAGGGGGAGGTGGTCCATCACGCCCTCGGCGTAGCCTTCCAGACCGTTCGCGCGCAGGGTCAGCAGCGGAACATACCGGCGGCGCATCACGCCGAAGCTCGTCTCGAAGGCGAAGCGGATCGGCATGTCGAGCACGCGCAGTTCGGCGGCCTCCAGCGTCAGGCCGCCGGGCAGGGTGAGGGGAGGGTGGGCGGCTTCAGTAGGTAAGGACATCGTGTTCTCCCAGTTCGCGTTCGGCGGCTTCCAGTCGGGCGGTGCCCACCCGGCCCACCAGTTTCGCGGCGAGCAGCGCGGTCAGGCTGGCGGGGGCGGCCAGCGGCACGAAGCGGCCCTCCGTCGCCTCACCCTGGGCGGGGCCGGGCGCGGGCAGCACCAGAAGTTCTGCCGCCTGGCGCGCGCCGGGGGCGGCGGGGCCGTCCGTGACCAGCACCAGGGCCACCCCCCGCGCGGTCAGGGTCTGCACCAGCCGGGCCGTCCCCTGGGCGTAGCGCCGAACGGTGAAGGCGACCAGCACGTCTCCCGGTCCCGCATCCAGCCAGCGTTCGGGGTCCGCCCCCGCGTCCGCGCCCAGCAGGTGAACACCGGGCCGTACCCCCCGCCACAGGTGCGCCGCGTAGGCCGCCGCCGGGGCCGACCCGCGCGCCCCCGTCACCCACACCCGCTGCGCAGCGGCCAGACGGTCGGCCACCCGGTCCAGCCGGTCTTCGGGCAGCGCCGCCAGGGCCGTGAACACGGCCATTTCGCGCGCCCAGTGGGCCGCCGCCTGCGATTCGGCGGGCAGCGGCGCGGGGGCGTGACGGGCGCGCAGTTCGAGCCGCACCGCCCGTTGCAGGTCCGGGTAGCCCCGGTAACCCAGCGTCTGCGCGAACCGTGTGACACTCGACGGATTCACACCCAGATCCTGCGCGATCTCCGCCGCACTGGCCAGCGGAACCTCCGCCCAGTTCAGCGCGAGGTGGTCCGCGATGCGCCGCTCGGTGGCGGTCAGGCGCGTCTCTGGACGGAGCAGGGCCAACGGTGACGTTCTTTCGCGGGTATCAGTCATCGGTTCCACCAGAGCAAGCGTCCGCCTCCCCTCTTTCGCAATTTCGCTTGCAAAGACTGTATGCCCCCGCAAAAGGAATTGCAAGATGAAGGGCGTGGCCTGGGAGAAAAAGCAGCCGCCGAAGCTCCTTAAAAACGGGGGACAGCGGACGCCCGATCAGAAGAAGCGACTGGACGGCCCAGGCAGAGGACCACGCCCTGCTCGCGGAGCTTGCTGGGTGGCCGTGGGGAGGGCAAACTCAAGATCACAGCTTGCCCGCCGAGAACAACCGCCCACCAACGCGGCGGAAAGGGACGTGCCGAGCGCAGCGGAAAGCTCCCCTGACGCCTGTGGGGGGTGGGGGCAACTCGCGGCAAGGCACCCTGCCCCTTCGACCGCCCAGGCTAAACTGCCCCCCGATGCGCCCCGACCTGCTCACCCGCGTGCTGTCGCTGCTGCCCGAGCGCAGTGACCGCCCGGAACTGCAAGCCTTCTTTGCCATGTTGCGCGACTACCCCCAGCGCGGCGGCAAGGGCATCCGCTCCGAACTGCTGCTCGCCAGCGCCCGCGCCCACGGCGCCTTGCCCGGCACCCCCGCCTGGGAACGCGCCCTGTGGCTCGCGGCGGGGCTGGAACTGTTCCAGAACTGGGTGCTGATCCATGACGACATCGAGGACGACTCGGAAGAACGCCGGGGCCGGCCCGCACTACACCGCCTGCACGGCGTTCCCGTCGCCATCAACGTGGGCGACGCCCTGCACGCCTACATGTGGGCCGCCGTCTGGCACGCGCAGGTGCCGGGCGCTCTGGAAGAGTTCCTGACCATGATTCACCGCACGGCGGAAGGCCAGCACCTCGACCTGACCTGGGTGCAGCAGCGCGAGTGGGACCTGGGGGAAGCCGACTACCTGGAGATGGTGCGCCTGAAAACCGCGTTTTACACCGTGGTGGTGCCGCTGCGGCTGGGGGCGCGGGCTGCCGGGATCACGCCGGACGAACGGTTCACGGCGGCGGGACAGGCCCTCGGCGCGGCCTTCCAGATCCGGGACGACGTGCTGAATCTGAACGGCGATCCCCGCAAGTACGGCAAGGAGATCGGCGGCGACCTGCTGGAAGGCAAACGCACCCTGATCGTGTTGCACTGGCTCGCCCGCGCGCCGGAGAAGCAGAAGCGCGTCTTTCTGGAGCAGATGCACCGCGAACGGGCCGACAAGGCCACGGCCAAGGTGGCCGAGATTCACCGCTGGTTGCTGGACAGTGGGAGCATTCAGTACGCGCAGGACTACGCGAACGCGCAGGCGACGGCGGGGCTGGCGCTGCTGGCCGAGGCCCTGGCCGACGCGCCCGACCAGAACGCCGCACGGGAACTGCTGGGCCAGATGCGGGAACTGGCGACGCGGGAGGCGTAGGGGAGGCAGGACGCGGGAAGAGATCTCCGCACCGCGTCCCGCTTACCCCTCCACCAGCCCCAGCGCCCTATCCGCGAACCGCTCGAAGGCGTGGGCCAGGGCGCGGATGTCGTGCGGCCTCGGCTCGCCCGTCTCGGTGAGGTAGAGGGCCACGTTGATCTCCAGGCCGAAGGCGGGAATGCCCGTGCGGGCGCAGTGGTTGGCGCTGAGGGTGTCGGTCGTCCAGGGGTCGCCCACCGCGACGCGGGTGAGGTCGCCGGTCAGGACCGGGGCGAAGGTGTCGGCGCAGGCCGCTTGCAGGGCGTCCCAGCGGTCACGGGGGAAGGTGGGCGCGCGTTCGGTGCCCAGCATCAGCGTGAGGGCGGGGCGGGGCGTGCCGGTGTCCGGGCCGAGGGCCGGGCCGCGCGAGGCCATGCTGTGCCCCACGATCATCAGCGCCGCGCCGTCCAGCTCCGCGCGCACCTGCGCGTCGAAGGCGTCCCAGAGGCGGCGCAGGCGGGCTTCACGCGCTCCCGGCGTCAGGCTGAAGCCCGCCGGGTACAGGGGCCGCCGCGCAAAGTCGGTCAGCTTCAGCACGCCGTTGTCCTCGGTGTCGTCGCGGTCGCGGTTCAGGTCCACGGCGAAGCGGCTCCAGGGGGCCTCCAGATACCGCGCGCCCGGCACCGCGTAGATCAGGTCGGTGTAGGGGTCCCCCTCCATGAAGACGCGGGTCAGGAAGGCGGCCCGCTTCGCCGGGTCGAAGGCGTCCTCACCCAGCATGTCCCGCAGTACGTCGGCGGGGAGCGCCCCGGACGGATGCGGCGTGAGGATCAGCAGGCGGTCGCGGCCAGGGGTCATGGGGAGGAGGATAGAGGCCAGCCGGGCACCTCACGCCCACAAGCCTCCCAACTGCATCCCACACCCCCCTCACGCCCGCGCCCCGCCGGTAGAATGGCCGGTGTGCACTTGTCGTCCCTCTCCACCCTGAATTACCGGAATCTCGCGCCAGGGACGCTGACTTTCCCGGTGGGCGTGACGGGCGTCTTCGGGGAGAACGGGGCGGGCAAGACCAATCTCCTGGAGGCGGCGTATCTGGCCCTGACCGGCCTGACCGACGTGACCCGGCTCGAACAGCTCGTGCAGTCCGGCGAGAAGGAAGCGTATGTGCGCGCCGACGTGCAGCAGGGCGGCAGCCTCAGCATTCAGGAGGTCGGGCTGGGGCGCGGGCGGCGGCACCTCAAGGTGGACGGGGTGCGGGCGAAGGCGGGCGACCTGCCGCGCGGCAGCGCCGTGTGGATCAGACCCGAGGACAGCGAGCTGGTCTTCGGCCCCCCGGCGGGGCGGCGGGCGTACCTCGACGCGCTGCTCTCGCGCCTGAGTGCGCGCTACGCCGGGCAACTCGCGCGCTACGAGCGCACCGTGTCGCAGCGCAACGCGGCGCTCAAGGCCGGGGAGGACTGGGCCATGCACGTCTGGGACGACGCGCTGGTCAAGCTGGGCACCGAGATCATGCAGGTGCGCCGCCGCGCCCTGAGCCGGCTCGACGAACTCGCGCGCGAGGCGAACGCGGGGCTGGGCAGCCGCAAGCCGCTCACGCTGACGCTGACCGAATCCACCACCCCCGAGACCTACGCGCACGATCTGGCCGCGCGCCGGGCCGAGGAGCTGGCACGCGGGGCCACCGTGACCGGCCCGCACCGCGACGACCTGACGCTGACGCTGGGCGAGTTCGCGGCCCAGGAGTACGCCAGCCGGGGCGAGGGCCGCACGGTGGCCCTGGCGCTGCGCCGCGCCGAACTCGAACTGCTGGCCGAGAAGTTCGGGGAAAAGCCGGTGCTCCTCATCGACGACTTCACGGCGGAACTCGACCCCGGCCGCCGCAGCTTTCTGCTCGACCTCGCCGCGAGCGTGCCCCAGGCCATCGTGACCGGTACCGAGCGCGCACCCGGGGCGACGCTCACGCTGCGGGCGCACGCGGGCCGCTTCACCGAGGAGAACAGCAGGCCGGAAACGGCGACGGTGGAGGTGGGGGCATGAGGTGGGTTGTCGGTTATGGGCTGTGGGGTGTCGGCAGGCCCCGGCTCTTTTCCCACAGCCCACAGCCCATACCCCACAGCCCCCGGCCAGAGGGCCGCCGTGAGTAATCCCCGCCGTTACGGCAGCACCCGCAGCGTGTCCGAACTGATGGGCGCGACGCTGGGCACGGCCCGGATCGCCCGGGGCGTGCAGCGCGCCCGCGCCATCCTGGCCTGGCCGCAGGCGGTCGGCCCGGAAATCGCGCGCCTGACCCGGCCGCGCTCGCAGCAGGGCGGAACCCTCTTCGTGGAGGTGCGTGACAGCGCCACCGCCCACCACCTGACGATGCAGCGCCACCACTTCCTGAAAAGCCTGAACACGCTGCTGGGCGAGGAACGGATCACCGAGATCCGCTTCGGGGTGGGCAGCATTCGTGCGCCTGCGCCTGCGCCGCGTGTGGCCCCCCTGCCCGCCCCCGACCGCGCGCGCGCCCGCGAACTGGTGCGGAACGTGGACGGCGACCTGAAGGACGTGGCCCTGAAGGCCGCCGAGGCCATCACCCGCGCCCGGAAATGGCGCGAGGAACAGGGGTGGCGGCCCTGCCCGGTCTGCGGGGAAGCCAGCCGGGAGCAGCCCTGCCGCGCCTGCGCCCTGACCCTGGAAGACCCCAACGTGAAACGGGCCGCCCGGACGCTGACACGCACGCCCGAGCGTCTGGCCGCCCTGCCCGCGCTGCTGGGGGACAGCGGGGCGAACGCGGCGCGCTTCACCGCGCTGGCGCTGCTGGCGGATCAGCTCGACCTGCTGGCGCTCGAATGCGTCCGCAGCGGCCCCCAGCACGGCGAGGAGGCAGGCGGTTACCGCGCGTTCCTGGCCCAGCAGGCCGACGTGTACCTGGCCCTCACGCACCGCCGGCCCCGCAGCACGCTGGGGCGGGAGGACCGCGCCGCCCTGCCCGAACGGGTGCGGCAGGTGCTGGAGGCGGGACGCTGAGCCGCCGCCTTTGACGCTTCTTTGACGGGGCCTCCTGCACTCTGACCTCACCTCCGGTGCGGGCCGGAATCCCTCCGCCCGCTTCCCGGGGGCAGGAGGGATTGACCATGAGGAACCGCACCGCAGCCGCACCCCTCGCCGCCCTCTCGCTCGGCCTGCTGCTCTCTGCCTGTGGGGGCGGCGGTGAGCCGCTGGTCGGCACGCCTATTCCGTCCACCGCCGACAGCGGCGCGGGCAGCCTGCGTGAGGTTCTCGCCGCTGCCAAGGACGGCGACACGCTGCGCTTTACCACCACGGGCACGGTGACGCTCGCCAGCCCCATCACCGTGGACAAGGACGTGACGGTGCTGGCCGAGGGCGTCACCTTAGACGCGGGCGGGCAGGGCCGCGCGCTGGAAGTGGCGAGCGGCGCAGAGGTGACGCTGAAGGGGGGGACGCTGATGAACGGCCAGGGTCAGCCTGTTGAGGTGGTGGGCAGTACTGGCAGCGGCTCGCAGGCCCTCTCAAAGGCCACCTGGGGCGGCGTCATCCACAATCGGGGCAACCTCATCCTCGACGGCACCACCGTCGCTGACGGGAAAGCCATGAACGGCGGCGGAATCTACAACGATGCCGGAGCCAGCCTGACGCTCAGGAGCGTGGTAATGAAGGGCAACGAGGCATTTACTCCCTCTCCCGATCTTGAGAACGAAAGCACCGGCTCCGGTGGGGCCATCGCCAATCAGGGCACCCTGACCATCGAGAGCGGCACCTTCCAGAACAACACCGCCTACTACACGGGCGGCGTGCTTCGCCACAGCGACGACACGGCGACGCTGACCATCAAAGGCGGCCTGTTCGAGAACAACACCTGCACCTTCCCCGAAGCGGCGGACGGCAATAACGGGTGCCTCGGCGGCGTGGCTCTCCTGGCCGCCGCCGCCGACATCCAGGGCGGCACCTTCAGAAACAACACCGCCACCCTTGCGGGCGGTGCGCTCTACGTCTCTGCCACGACCAAGCCAACGGTCACGCTCAGTGGCGGCACCTTCGAGGGAAACAAGGCCAGCGGTCCTGTCAACAGCGGTGGTGGAGCGGTCCTGAACGCCGGGAACCTGACCATCAGCGGCGGCACCTTCACGGGGAACTCTGCGCTGTATGGCGGCGCACTCAACAACAACTTTGGCGGTGCGCTGAAGATCACGGGGGGCAGTTTCACCGGCAATACGGCTCAGCGGCTTGGGGGCGTCCTGCTGGCAGCCCGGCGCGGCACTTCGTTCGAGATGACGGGCGGCAGCATGAGCGGCAACACCGCCGGGCAGAACGGCGGGGCCATCAACCTGGACGGCACGGGTAGCATGACGGGCGGCGTGATCGAGAACAATGCAGCGCAGGACAGCGGCGGCGGGCTGATGCTCTACGCCCAGGCCGGGCAGAAGACCACGGTGACCCTGGGCGGCACGCTGATTCTGCGTGGGAACACGGCGAAAAACGGCGGCGGCGTCAATACCGGCAGCGCCGATCCAGACGGCACCACCGTCAACATCCAGGCGGGCCACATCGAGAACAATGCGGCCAGCCAGGCGGGGGGCGGCCTCTTCGTGGGTAAGCGCGTGCTGGTCAACCTGTCCGGCGGCACGGTCAACGGAAATCAGGCGGTCGTCACGGGCGGCGGCGTGGCCATGAGCGGCACCCTCAACATGACGGGCGGCACCATCAGCGGCAACAGCGTGGCCGCGTTGCTCAAGAGCGAAGGTGGCGGGGGCGTCCGCATGTACACCAACGCCGTGATGACGGCCAGCGGCGGCAGCATCAACGACAACATCAGCAGCTTTGGAGGGGGTGTCCTCGTGGGCGGTGCCTTCAACAACGAACCCGCCGCGCAGTTCACCCTGGCCGGGGCGACAGTCAGCGGCAACCGCACCGTCATCACGGGAGGCGGCTTTTTCAACGATGGCAAGCTGACCATCCAGAGCGGCACGGTGACCGGGAACACGACGGGTCAGCAGGGGGGCGGTGGCGTCCGCAACACAGCGAACGCCACCTATGCCCAGACTGGCGGCAGCGTTACCGGCAACACGCCGGACGACGTCTCGAACGAGTAGACCCGTGACACCGGGAGGTCAGGCGCGCGCCCTGGCCTCCCCTTTCGCATCGCTGGAAGCAAAAAGCGCCTCAACCTCCAGCCCCGCCCCGCGCTCCACCGCCGCCGCCAACTCCTCTGCCACGCCCTGACCGCGCCATTCCCCCAGCAGCGCCTCCGCCTGGGCGCGGGTCCAGCCGCTGGAGGCCGGGTGGCTCAGCAGCAGGCCCACGACCTCGGCGGCGCGCGGGAGGTCACCCTGAGCGGCGAGGGTGCGGGCATAGACGGGCAGGACCCAGAACGTGATGGAGATGTTGCCGCTGGGCCAGGCAATCCGGCAGGCGCGGGCGCAGTGGTCGGCGGCGGCTCCGGGGTCGCCCCGCGCGAGGGCCAGCCTGGCCTGGACGTGTTCGATCTGGCATTCCACCCAGGGTTCGCGGCGTTCTCCCAGCAGTTGCTGTGCCTGCGCCAGATACGCCTGCGCGGCGCTCTCCGGGCCAGCGTGGACCGCGTGGGTCAGCGCCGTGAGCACCAGGATGCCGGGGCGCTGCGCCACCGATCCGGCGAGCCGGGCCAGACGGTCTGCCTCCGCGAACGCGGCGTGGGCGGCGGCAGGCTGGCCCGCCATCATCCGCACCGCACCCACGCCGTTCAGACAGGCGACCACGTCCAGCGGACTGTCGACTTCTCCGGTCTCCAGCAGAGCCTGCGCCTGCGCGTAGCTGCGGACAGCTTCCGGCACGTTGCCCGCATAGGTCCAGGCGATCCCCAGCTCTGTCAGCATCCGGTAACGCCGCACGGGATTCAGGGGCGCGGCGGCCTGCACACCCGCCTGACAGGAGGCGACCGCCTGCATCAGTTGCCCCACCCGTGACTGCACCCCGCCCAGCCCGGCCAGAGCGCGTGTGCGTTCCGACGGGTCACCCACCCGGTCAGCCCGCACGGCGGCTTCCTCATACAGCCGCTGCGCTTCGTGCAGGTCGCCGAAGAAGTACTCCAGCCAGCCCTGCATGTTCAGGAACACGGCCAGGGCGAGGTCGGCGGCTTCCCCGTGGGGCCGCAGCACCTCCACCGCCCGGCGGCACAGGCGCAGGCTCTCTGCCGGGCGGCCCCGGGTCGGATAATGCCACAGCAGCGGTTCGGCCACCTGTTCCAGCCGGTCCAGCTCCCCTTGCCCCGCGCGGACGAGGAGGTGGTCCACCAGCGCGAGGATGTTCGCCTCTTCCGCCTGAACGTAGGCGAGCAGAGGGGGACTCACGCCGCCGCTGGCAGTGTTCAGGCGGTCCAGAGCCGCGCGGTAGTGCGCGGCATGCCGGTCCGCGAGGCGGCGCTGGCGGGCCGGGTCCAGCCCCAACTTCTCGCGGGCAAAAGCACGCAGCAGGGCGTGAGAGCTGTAGCGCCCTGCCGCGTCCCGCCGCAGCAGGGAACGGTCGAGGAGCGCCGCCAGCCGGGCGGGCGTTGTCCCCAGGATGGCCTGTGCCGCCTTGCCGTCGAAGGAGGCGGGAAAGATGCCCAGGGCGCAGAAGTCCCGGCGGGCTTCCCCCGGCAACAGCGCCCAGGAGTGTTCCAGAGCCGCGCGCAGCCCCCGGTGCCGGGGCCGCGCGTCGCGGTGCGGGGAGGCCAGGTCCAGCACGGCGGCCTCCAGCGCCCGCCGCAGCTCCGGGAGAGTCTGCCCCCGCGTCCAGGCGGCGGCCAGTTCCAGGCCCAGGGGAGCGCCGCCCAGCAGCGCGCAGAGGTGCCGCACGTCCGGCAGGGTCGCGGCGTCCAGCACGAAGGCCCCGCCCGCCTGCCTGGCCCGGTCCTCGAACAGTCGCACGGCGTCGGACTGCCGTGCCTGGGCGGCGGGGCAGTCGGGCGCCGGGACCTCCAGGCCGTCCAGGGAAATCACCTGCTCGGCCCGCAGGTTCAGCACCTCGCGGGACGTGACCAGCAGGCGCAGGCCAGGGCAGGCGGCCAGCAGCCGGGGCCACTCGTCCGCCGCGTCCAGCACATGTTCGGCGTTGTCGAGGACCAGCAGGGTGGGCGTTTCCCGCAGGGCCGCCGCCAGGGCCGCCAGCGGGTCCGGCCCCGTCCGGACGCCCAGCACCTCGGCCAGGCGGGGCAGGACCGCCCCCGGCTCACGCAGGTCATCCAGCGGCACGAACTGCACCCGGATTTCCGACGCACTCTCCTGCATGTCCCGCGCCACCTGAAGGGCCAGCCGCGTCTTACCGATCCCCGTCGGGCCGTGCAGCGTGACCAGCCGCCCCGTCCGCAACGCCTCCGGCACCGCCCGCCGCTCCAGGTCCCGCCCGATAAAGCACGTGAGGGGCTGGGGCAGCGGGGGCCACGTTCCTGGGGACTGGATTCCTGGGGGCTGGGGCAGCATCGGTTGGGGCTGGGGCGTTGCGGGCAACGGCAGAGCGGGCAGATCGGGGTCGGCACCGAACTCCGCCCGGAAGCGGCGGCAAAACTGCGCGGCGCTGAGGTGGGCCAGGGCCTCCTTGCCTTCCGCACAGTGTGCCTGGATCAGCAGCCGCGCGGCGTGTTCGCTGACAGGGGTCACCCGCAGGGCCTGTCCGGCCAGGGCCGCCGCCAGGGCCGGGTCGCCCGCCTCGAGGGCGCGCGTCCCCAGGTCCAGGCAGCGGTCCAGGTGCAGGCGGGAGAGGTTCTCCTCCTGGCCGGCCACCCAATCGTCCCAGGGGGCGCTGTCGCGGATGCCCAGCCCGTCCAGCAGCGGACCACGCCACAGCCCCAGCAGGTCCGCCGGGGCCGCCCCCGCGAGCTGTCCAGCGTCCAGCCACACGGCCTGCGGCTCCACGGCGAGGCGGTCACGGGTGACGTGCAGCAGGGCACCCTGTGGCCGCAGGGCCTGGCGCAGTGCCAGCACGGCATTCCGCAGGCTCTGGCGGGCCAGGTGGGGCTGGCGCTCCCACAGCAGGGCCGCGAGCACCTCCCGCGAGAGGGGGCCGTCCAGACACAGGGCGCACAGCACCGCGAACGCCTTGCGGGGCAGCGTCCGCGCCACGCCGTCCACATGCAGCGACGCCGCACCCAGCACCCGCACCTCCACGGCGCTCATGGTGCCCGTATGGTTCGTCGCTACACGCGCAAAAGCAAGCCCCCCTCAGCCCACCCGGGTCGCCGCCAGCACCTTGAACCCGTTCTCGCGCCGCAGTTCGCGCACTGGGCCGACGGCCCGCATCGGCGTCTCGTAGGGGAGCGGCTCGTTGGCGACGAGGTACAGGGTGCCGCCCGGCTTCAGGCGGCGGGCAGCGGCCGCGATGAACTCCCGCGCCACGTCCAGCACCATGCCCCGCCCGACGTGAAAGGGCGGGTTGGTGAGGACCATGTCGAAGGTGCGCCCCTCCAGCGCCGCGTCCACGTCGCTGTGGAGGACCTCGCCGGGGAGGTCGTTGGCGGCCAGGGTCGCCCGCGCGCTGCGGACGCTCTGAAGGTCGCCGTCCACCAGCGTGGCCTCCGCGCCCCGGCGGGCGGCCCACGCGCCGATCAGTCCGGTGCCGCACCCCAGGTCCAGCACCTGCCGGCCGGTCAGGTCCAGCCCTTCCAGCGCCCCGAGCAGGAGGCTGGTCGCCTTGTCGGGCCGCCCCGCGCTGAACACGCCCGGCAGACCGACGACCTGCACGCCGAAGGCCTCGTAGCCTTCGGGTTCGGGAAAGGCCGGGGTGGGGCCGGGGCGGCGGACCAGCCGCGCCACGCGCATTCCGCCGTCGCGGGCAATCGTCTCCCCCGTTCCGAAGGCGGCCCCCGCCGCGCGCACGTAGCGGTCGAAGCCCTTGTCGCGGTCCCCGGCGAGGTAGAGCGTGCCACCGGGCGGCGTGCAGGCGTGTGCCCAGGCCACCTGGCCCATGGCGTAGGCGGTGCCCCGGTCCCCGGCCAGCACCAGCGCGACGGTGCGCGCGCGCTCGGGCCAGCGTTCGCGCAGGTCGTCACCGGGCGCGGCGGCGAGGGGGTCGAGGCCCGCCGCCCCCAGCACGGTCAGGGCCGCCGCCGACCCCTCCACCGGGCGCAGCGTCACCCCCGGGAGAGCGGCGAGCAGGCCGCCCATCGCGGTGAGGTCGAGCACCTCGCCCTTGACCCGGTCCTTGCGCAGCGTCTGCGCGAGGAGGGCCTGACCCGCCTCCACGTCCGGAAAGCCGCGCACACCGGGCTTGGTGAGGGCGTGCAGCCCCTCCAGCCTCGGCAGTAACACGGCGGGCCGCACCTCGAAGTAGGCTCCGGCCTCGGCCTGGGCGGGCACCGCCGCGCGCGCACCCTCCTGACGCCCACCCTCCCTACGCTCTGCCGCCGGGCGGCTCACTCTGATTTTCTGCTTGCCCCTACCAGTCACGCCCCACAGAGTGGCACACCCAGCCGACGACGGAAGGCTGCTACCTTGCGCCCATGCCCCTTCCCGCCGTGACTCCCGCCGTGACTCCCGACTGGGCCTTCGAGCGCGAACACTGGCGGCGCGGCTATTTCCGGGTGGCGGGCGTGGACGAGGCGGGACGCGGGGCCTGGGCGGGGCCGGTGACGGTCGCGGCGGTGATTCTGCCGGGGCTGGCGACCGAGTACCCCTTCCGCGACAGCAAGCAGCTCACGGCTGCCGCGCGGGAGACGTTCGCGGCGGAGGTGCGGCGGGTGGCCGTCACCTGGGCCGTGGAACATGCCTGGCCGGAGGAGATCGGCCGCCTGAACATCCTGGGGGCCACACACGCGGCAGCGCTGCGGGCGCTGGCCCGCCTGGACCCGCCGCCGCAGGCCCTGGTCACCGATTACCTCAGGCTCCGCACGCCGCTGCCCCTCAGCGCCCCACCGAAAGCCGATGCGCTGAGCTACAGCGTGGCCGCTGCCAGCCTGCTCGCCAAGACCGAACGCGACCGGCTGATGCTGGAGCTGGACGAGCAATATCCCGGCTACGGTTTTGCCGCGCACAAGGGCTATGGGGCACCCGCCCACCGCGCCGCCCTGGAAAGGCTGGGGGTCAGCGAGGTCCACCGGCGCAGTTATGCGCCCATCGCGCGGCTGCTGGACGGCGGCCTCTTCAGCCGTCCCCCAGAGGAGCAACCATGAGCCGGACAGGAACCGTTCAGGCCGTCAGCCTCAGCCCCGCGCACACCTTCAGCAAGGCCAGCCAGTCCGCGATCATGCTGCGGGCGGGGCTGGGGGTGGAGGGCGACGCGCACGCGGGCCGCACCGTCCAGCACCGCTCGCGGGTAGCGCAGAACCCCGACCAGCCGAACCTCCGTCAGGTTCACCTGATCCACGCCGAACTGCTGGACGAGCTGCGCGCTCAGGGCTTCCGGGTCGGGGCGGGCGACCTGGGCGAGAACGTGACGACGCGCGGCGTGGACCTGCTGGGGCTGCCGCGCGGCACGCGGCTCCACCTGGGAAGCGGGGCGGTGGTGGAGGTCACGGGCCTGCGCAATCCCTGCGCCCAGATCGACGCTTTCCAGCCGGGCCTGCTGCGGGCCGTCCTGGGGCGCGACGAACAGGGCAATCTGATTCGCAAGGCGGGCATCATGGGTGTGGTGCTGGCCGGAGGCCGGGTGCAGCCCGGTGACGGGATTCGCGTGGAGCTGCCCCCGGAACCGCACGAACGGCTGGAACGGGTGTAGGGATGGGGGCCAGGGCTTTCACGCCGCTTCTGTGCTCTGCCCCCTTTGCCCCTAGCACCCCTCGCTCTTGAACCCCTCGCACGGCTCGTCCGGGGTCCAGGGCGCGGCGAGGGCGGCCCGCGCCAGCTTCACGGCGAACGCTCCCGCCTCCCGCACCAGCGCGGGCGAAAGCGTGTCGTCGCTGGCGGCGTGGTAGTTGTCGTCCAGGCCACGGTGAATGAACACGGTGCGGACACCCCACGCGATAAAGGGGACGTGGTCGCTGCTGCCCCCGGCGTTCATGGAGCGCCCGAAGGTTTCGCGTCTGCGCGCCGGTTCGTCCACGAAGACGCGGATGCCGGGCCGCACCCGCTTCGCCAGCGGCCGCAGTTCGGCGTGCGCGGCGACGCCCAGGGGTTCGGCGTCCACGCCCACCATGTCGAGGTTCAGCATGGCCCGCGTCTGCCGCAGGGGGTAACGGTGCGCGTCCACGAAGGTGCGGCTTCCGACCAGCCCGTCCTCCTCGGCGTCGAACAGGACGAACCAGGTCCGCTCCGCCAGCGGTGTCCGGGCCGCCTGACGGGCCGCCTCCAGCACGGCCAGCACCCCGCTCGCGTTGTCGTTCGCCCCCGGCGAGCCGTTCACGCTGTCCACGTGCGCGCCGAACAACACCTCGGGGTTCGCGCCGGCGCGGGCGGCGATCAGGTTCTGACCCTTCACCCGGCGCACCTCGACCTGTGAAGTGAGCTGGGCCGGCTGGCCCGCCAGCGGCAGCACCCGCGCCCCGGCCTCGGCGCTGATCTGCACCAGCGGCAGGGGCGTGGCGGGCACCCGCTGCACCTGCTGGACCGCGCAGTTCTGGACCAGCACCAGGCCCAGCGCCCCGGCCTGGGTCGCCCGCTCCACCAGTTCGCTCCAGCCCACCTCGTCGCCGTCCCACTCCTGGCAGGTGGTCAGGGCAATCTGGCCGCGCAGGCCCAGCGCCTCCATCCCCTCAGAGCTGGCCCCGGCCTTCACGCGCACCAGCCGCCCCTCCTGCTCGCCGCCCCGGCTGCCGTACAGGGCGGCGGCGGGCACGCTGAGGGCGCCGACCTTCAGGGTGCCGCCCCGGTCGTAGGGCCGCTCCAGCGTCACCGGCTCCCCGGTCACCCGGTAGCCTAGCGCGCGAAACTGTCCGGCCAGCCAGTCCAGGGCGCGGTCATGCCCCGCATCCCCGACCGGGCGCGGCCCGAAGGTCTGGAGCGTCTGCCAGTCCTGCGCGGCGGTGCGCGTGAGGGCCGCCGCCTGCACGGGCGGGTCCCGCTGGCCCTCCGCCCAGTGCCAGGCCCCCCAGCCGCCCCCCACAACCAGGGCAGCGGGCAGGAGCCATTTCCATACCGGGAGGCGTGGCCGGGTCGGCAGGGGCCGGGAGCGGGCTGGCATGGCTTTCAGCATAGTGGAGGCCGCGTCGGCAACCCGGCAACTTTGCCGGAGCGGGCGCGCGGCAGCCAGGCGGGTCGGGGGCACCTTGCCGCCGCGCCCCACTCGCTACACTGCGCCTTGTGAACGTCAGGTCCCCCGCTCAGGTCAGAAACTTCTCCATCATCGCCCACGTGGACCACGGCAAGTCCACGCTCGCCGACCGTATCCTGGAACGGCTGGGCGCGATGGGCGAGCGCGACAAACGCGACCAGACGCTCGACACGCTCGAACTGGAGCGCGAACGCGGCATCACCATCAAAAGCACCCCCATCCGCCTGACCTATACGCGGCCCGTGCTGGCTGATGGAACGGGTGGTGAGGAATACACCTTCAACCTGATCGACACCCCCGGCCACGTGGACTTCAACTACGAGGTGAGCCGCTCGCTGGCCGCCTGTGAGGGCGTGCTGCTGCTGGTGGACGCCTCGCAGGGCGTGGAGGCCCAGACCATCGTCAACGCGTATCTGGCGATCGACAACAACCTCGAAATCGTGCCGGTGGTCAACAAGATCGACCTTCCCGCCGCCGACCCGGAAGGGGCCGCGCAGGAACTGGAAGAAGTGATCGGGATTCCCGCCGAGGACGCCGTGTTCGCCTCCGGCAAGGCGGGCATCGGGATTCCCGAGATTCTGGAAGCCATCGTGGAGCGGATTCCGCCGCCCCCCGGCGACCCGGAGGCACCCCTCAAGGCCTTGATCTTCGACTCCTTCTACGACGCCTACCAGGGCGTGATCCTGTTCGTGCGCGTGCTGGAAGGCACCCTGACGCCCAAACAGCCCATCATGCTGTTCAACTCGGGCAAGACCTTCGAGGTGGACAAGGTCGGCACCTTCACGCCCGGCCTGGTCGTGGGCGACGCGCTCCCGGCAGGTGCAGTGGGCTGGGTCGCGGCGGGCATCAAGGACATCCACGACGCGCAGGTGGGCGACACCCTCACCCAGAAGGACCGGCCCACGCCCGAGCCGTTCCCCGGCTTCAAGCCCGCGCAACCGGTGGTGTTCAGCGGCCTCTACCCCACCTCCACCGAGGATTACCGCCGCCTGCGCGACGCGCTGGACAAGCTCAAGCTCAACGACGCGGCCTTCACCTTCGAGCCGGAAACGTCGGAGGCACTGGGCTTCGGCTTTCGCTGCGGTTTCCTGGGCCTGCTGCATGCCGAGATCATCCAGGAGCGGCTGGAACGCGAATACGACCTCGACCTGATCGCCACCGCACCCGCCGTGGTCTACCGCGTCACGCTGACCAACGGCACGGTGTTCGAGACGCAGAACCCCGCCGAGTTCCCCACCCGCGACCGGATTACGAGTGTGGAGGAACCGTACATCAAGCTCAGCATCATGCTGCCCGAGGACTATGTCGGGCCGGTGATGCAGCTTCTCCAGGAACGGCGCGGCTCGATGATCACCATGAACTACGTCGGCAAGCGGGTGGAACTGCTGTACGAGGTGCCCTTCGCCGAGATCCTGTACGACTTCCACGACCGCCTCAAGAGCATCAGCCGGGGCTACGCCAGCATGGACTACGAGCAGATCGGCTACCGCGAGGGCGACCTGCGCAAGGTGGACATCATGGTGAACAACGAGGTGGTGGACGCCCTGGCCGTGATCGTCCACGAGGACAAGGCCTACGGGCTGGGCCGCAAGATCGTGGACAAGATGGCCGAAGTGATCCCCCGGCAGATGTTCCCGGTGCCCGTGCAGGCCACCATCGGCGGCAAGATCATCGCCCGCGCGACCGTCAAGGCGTACCGCAAGGACGTGCTGGCGAAGTGCTACGGCGGCGACATCAGCCGCAAGAAGAAGCTCCTGGAAAAGCAGAAGAAGGGCCGCGCCCGCATGAAGCAGATCGGCACGGTGGAGGTGCCGCAGGAAGCCTTCCTGGCGGTGCTGAGCACGGAGGAGTGAGGGGAGGAAGGGGGCAGACGTGGCAAACGCCCGGCATGTGCAGCGCCTGTACGACCGCAAGGCGTCCGGTTACGACGCCGCGACGGCTTCGCGCAGGCTGGACACGCTCCGCGCCGCGCTGTTGGCGCACGCGGCCGGCGACGTGCTGGAACTGGGGGTGGGAACCGGCGCGACCTTCGCGCACTACCCGGCCACGCTGGGCAGCCTGACCGCCCTGGACGTCAGCGGGGAGATGCTGCGGCGGGCACAGCCCAGGGCGCTGCGGTTGCCCTTCCCGGTGCGGCTGGTGCAGCACGACTTCCAGACGCTGCCCTTTCCGGCGGCGAGCTTCGATACGGTGACGTCCTCCCTCGGCCTGTGCGGCATTCCCGACCCGGCGCGTTTGTTCGCTGAGGTGCGGCGGGTGCTGCGCCCCGGCGGGCAACTGCTCGCCCTGGAACACGTGCGGCCACCCAACGCGTGGCTCGGCCTCGCGGCGGACGGGCTTGACCCGCTGTTCGAGCGCTTTGTCGGCTGCCACGCCAACCGGCCCACGCCCCACCTGCTGCGTGAGGCAGGCTTCACCGTGGACCTCCTGGAGCGCCGCCTGGGGGGCATTCTGGTCACGCTGCGCGCCACCCCGGCCTGAGCCACATGCCGAGACCCGGCTGAGCCTTGATGGCGCCGCACCCCACCCTCCCCCGCGCCCCATCCCCGCCTCGCGCGGGGCTTTTTTCTTCTCCCCCAACCCCCTGTAAGGCTCCCTTAGCCCGCGCACACCATCCGCCTCATCCCGTCCGCCTAGCGTGGAAGCAACGTTCCCGCCCATCTCACCCCGAAAGGACGCCCGCATGACCCAGCTCCCCGCCTGGCAGCCCGCTCCGCCCCTCACCACCAGCGTCCAGCAGATTCGCCCGCCCGCACCCGACGTCTCCACCTTTGGCGGCACGCAGGTCCTGCGGCCCGATGTGGTGCGGGTGCGCCTGCCGATGGTGAATGCCTACCTGCTGGGCCTGCCCGGCGAACCCTGGGTGCTGGTGGATGCGGGGATGCCGCTGACCGCCGGAATGATCCGCGCGGCGGCGGACAGGTACCACGCGGGCAGACCTCCCGCCGCCATCGTGCTGACACACGGGCACCTCGACCATATCGGGGGGCTGCATGACCTGCTGAAAGCGTGGCCTGTGCCGGTCTACGCCCATCCGCTGGAACTGCCCTACCTGACCGGACAGGTGCCCTATCCCTTCCCCGACCCCACGGTGGGCGGCGTGATGAGCCTGCTTTCCCCGGCCTTCGTGCCCGGCCCCTTCGATTTCCAGCCCCATATCCAGGCGCTCCCCCCGGCGGGTGAGGTGCCCGGCCTGCCCGGCTGGCGCTGGCTGCATACGCCGGGGCACAGTGTCGGCCACGTGTCGCTGTGGCGGGACGCCGACCGCACGCTGATCGCCGGGGACGCCTTCGTGACCACCAAGCAGGAGTCGGCGGTGGGGGCGCTGACCCTGCGGCCCACCCTGGTTCACCGCCCACCCGCGTACTACACGCCCAACTGGGACGCGGCGCGGGAATCGGTGCGCCGGCTCGCCGCGCTGTCGCCGGCACTGGCCGCCACCGGGCACGGGCACCCCATGACCGAGGCGCAGATGGACCTCGATCTGGAGAGGCTCGCCCGCAACTTCGACGAGATGGCGCGGCCCCTGCGCGGCTGGTACCTGAACCGGCCTGTGCCGGTGGCGCTGCCCCAGCCGGGGGCCTCCGACCCGCTGAAGCTGCTCGTGCTGGGTACCCTGGGCGTGGCCGGGGCGGTCCTGCTGCTGCGCCGCTGGAGGCGCTGAGCGACCAGCAAGCCCGGGCAAGTCTGATCGCCTGTCCATGACCGGGCGGGAGTCGGCCAGGGCTTCATCTTCAGGAGCCCGCGAAGTGGCGGTCAGACGGCGCGCGCCAGCCTGATCCTCCCTCGCCCCGCAGCCCCGGCCCACCCCGGGGTGTGGGGTTTCTGTCAGAGGGCGGCTCCTACACTCCGGGGCGTGAGCGCAGGTGAGGCCCCCGTGAGTGCTGCTCGCACGTTCCTGCCGGATACGCGGCTGGGCACGCTGCGGGCACAGTTCACGCTGGTGATTTTTCTGCTGGCCTTTTTGCCCAATCTGGTGCTGACCCTGACCGCGCGGCCCGGCGTCGCCCCCACCCTGATGGCGCTCTGGATGGTGCTGGTCGCGGCGCTGTGCGGGGCGGTCGGCTACCTGCTCAGTGGGGTGCTGCTGCGGCCCCTCAGCCGCCTGAAGGCGGAGGTGCAGCGCGGCGACTTTGCCCAGCCGCACCAGGCGCAGCCGCACAGCGACGACCCGGGCGAGATCCGGGCGCTGCGGGGGGCCTTTGCCGACCTGCTGGAACGGCTCTCGACCGAGCAGGCCCGGCGAAACGCCTTCATGGCGACCCTCGTCCACGACCTCAAGACGCCGCTGATCGCCACCGGGCACCTCACCCGGATTCTGACCGACCACCCCCTGCCGGAGGCCGAGCGGCGCGAGGTGGGCCGCGAACTGCTGACCGAGAATGCCCGCCTGCTGGCGCTGGTGCAGCAGATGGCCGACGCCCACCGCTTCGAGCGCGAGGAGGTGTGCGTTTCCACCCGGCCCACCGACCTGCGCGGCATGCTGGACGGCGTCGCCCGCCGCCTGATGCCCCAGGCCCAGGCGCGGGGCCTGACGCTGTGCGTGACCGGACACGGCACGGCTCCCGCCGACGCCGCCGTTCTGGAACGGGCCGTCACCAACCTGACCGAGAACGCGCTGCGATATGCCCGGACCCGGGTGGCCCTGGCCGTCACCCCGGCGGGCGTGGAGGTTCACGACGACGGCCCCGGTCTGGGGGCGCCCCTGGCGGAACTCGCACAACCGTTCAACGCCCAGCCCGCCACCATCGCCGGGCAGCAGTACACCGCCGGCACCACCGGGCTGGGCCTCTTTATCGCCCGCCGGATCGCGGAGGCGCACGGTGGCCGCCTGACCTACGCCCGCACCTCCGGCTCCCCCGCCTTTCCCGAACGTGACGCCGAGCGTCATGGTGACCCGACTGCCCCGCATTCCGTCTTTACCCTCAACCTCCCGGAGGTGACCCCTTGAGACTCGTGATCGCCGATGACCATCCCCTCTTTCGCATGGGCCTGAAATACGCCCTGCTGCATCAGGGCTTCGACGTGGTGGCCGAGGCTGCCGACGGCCTCCAGGCGCTCGAAGCCTGCCGCCTCCATCAGCCCGACGTGGCGCTGCTCGACGTGAAGATGCCCGGCCTGACCGGCATCGAGGTCTGCGAGCGGCTGCGCCTGACCCACCCGCAGGTGGTCAGCGTCCTGATCACGACCTTCGCGGAACCCGCCATCGTGCAGGCCGCCCGCTCCGCCGGGGCGCGCGGCTACGTGAGCAAGGAGACGGACCCCGAAAGCCTCGCCCGGCAACTGCGCGAGATCGCCGCGCACCCCGAGATCGACCGCCTCCCACAGGTGGAGGTCCCGCGCCTGACCCCCCGTGAGTCCGAGGTCCTGCCGCTGCTGGCCCAGGGCTTTTCCAACAAGGAGATCGCCAAGAATCTGGGGGTCAGCCCCGACACGGTCAAGGACCACCTCGCCCGGCTGTACGCCAAGCTCGACGCCGGCGACCGTACCGAGGCCGTCAGCCGCGCCCGGAGCATCGGGCTGCTGCACTGAGCGGGCCAGGGCAGTGACGTGGGGGTGGCATTCGCGCCACCCCCGCGCCTTTTCCCCGTGCCTCATTTGCGCGGACAGACCGGGGCGGCCTCTGTCAGGATGCAGCCATGAAGACCCTGCGCTTTGCTCTTCCCCTGCTCGCGGGCCTGACGGTTTCTCTGTCCGGCGCGCAGTCCACCCCCGCCGCACCGGGCAGCGTGACCGTCTGGGCTGGGCTGTCCTCCGAGGTGCTGATTCTGCCCGCCCCCTACGCGGCGCTGAGTGTGCCGCTGTCGCCCGGGATGGCCCTGCGGGGCGGCGTGCAGTATCTGCCCGGCGAGGCCGCACTCGGCGCGGACCTGCTGTTCGGCGCGGCGGCGCGGGGCTTTTACGGTGGGCCGAGCGCGGCGCTGATCGTGGGGGACCTGCCCGGCTGGCTGGCCGGCGGCGTGCTGGGCTACCGCAACAGCTTCGGTGGGGGACGCTGGGGCTACTTCGTGGAGGGCAAGGCGCGGTATCTGTTCCTCAAAAACGGGGCCAGCGGGCATGAACCGTGGTCGACGCCGCAGGACCTCCGCATCGTCTCGCCGGGGCTGGGCCTCGGGCTGACGTACCGCTTCTAGCCGGCCCGGTTTCCCCCCAGACAGGCGGGCAGAAACAGCCGCCCGCCGCAATGAGGGCGAGCCGCCGGACGCGGGGGCCACGGCAAGCGCGGCGGCCCGCCTCGCGTGAGATTCAGGGGAGGCGTTCATGCGGGGAGGGTCAACCCGCTCGTTTTCCCGCTAAAGCTAGCCCGCTCCCGCCCCGCCTCCATCTCCCGCTGTAGCCTCGCGCCATGAGCAGGCCTTCCACCTCCTCCCCCTTCCGGCTCTCAGGGCGCGCCCTGAGCCTCAAGCCTTCCGCGACGGTGGCGGTCACGTCGCGCGCACTGGAACTGCGGCGGGCGGGCGTGGACGTGATCTCCATGAGCGTGGGCGAACCCGACTTCGACACGCCGCCCCACATCAAGGCCGCCGCGATCCGGGCCATCGAGGCCGGGAAGACCAACTACACCCCGGTCAACGGGTTGCCGGAACTGCGCGAGGCGGTCAGCGCGAAGTTTGCCCGGGAAAACGGGCTGCATTACGCGCCGGAAGCCGTCACCGTGACCAGTGGCGGGAAGCAGGCCCTCTTCAACGCCTTTTTCGCGCTGCTCAACCCCGGCGACGAGGTGCTGATTCCCGCGCCGTACTGGGTGAGCTACCCGGAAATGGTGGCGCTGACGGGCGCGGTACCGGTGCCGGTGCCCACCACGCCGGAGTCGGGCTTTCAACTCGACCCGGGCGAGCTGGAAGCGCGGATCACGCCACGGACCCGCATGGTCGTGCTGAACAGCCCCGGCAATCCGACGGGCGCGGTCTTTCCGCCGGAGGTGCTGGAGGCGGTGGCCGCGCTGGCCCAGCGCCACGGCCTGATGATCGTGACCGACGAGATATACGAGCATCTGGTCTATGACGCCGAGCAGGTCAGCATCGGCCGGTACGCGCCGGACCACACGCTGACGGTCAACGGGGCGAGCAAGGCCTATGCGATGACCGGCTGGCGCATCGGCTACGCGGGCGGGCCGCGTGAGGTGATCGCGGCGATGAACGCCCTCCAGTCGCAGAGCACCAGCAACGCGAGCAGCGTCTCGCAATACGCGGCGCTGGCGGCCCTGACCCAGCCCGCAGAGACGGCCCGCTTTACCGAGCAGGCCCGCCGCGCCTACCGCGAGCGCCGGGACCACATCGTGGCGGGGCTGAACGCGCTGGGGCTGCCCACGCCCACCCCGCAGGGGGCCTTCTACGTGATGGCCGACACGGGCCGCCTGCACCCCGACGAGCTGGAAGCGGCCCGCCTCCTCTTGGAACAGGCGCGCGTGGCGGTCGTGCCCGGCACCGATTTCGCCGCGCCCGGCCGGGTACGGCTGAGCTACGCCACCAGCCTGGAGAGCATCGGGGAGGTGCTGCGGCGCATCGCGGGCGTGCTGGAGCACTGAGGGCGGCCAGTGGGCCACTTCCCAGCGGGAACCGCGACCCTGCCCCTCACGCCTCCTCCACCCAGCGCACCTTGTCGGCCACCGGGCGGCGTTCCCCGGCGGGCCACTCGCCCTGCGGGTAGCCCAGGTACACCAGCCCCATCAGGCTGACCCCTTCCCCGAAGCCGAGGGCCTGCCGGGTGTGCTCGTGCAGGCTGGGCGCGTTGGTGATCCATTTGCTGGCGATGCCCAGCGCGCGGGCGGCCAGCATCAGCGTCTGCACGGCGCAGGCGACGGCCCACTGTTCCTCGTGCAGCGGCATCCTGGGCTTCTCGGCGGGTTCCGCCGCGACCACGAGCCACACCGGCGCCAGGCGCTGGCGCTCCCGCTGGGCACGCAGAACGTCCGGGCCAGGTTCGGCTTCCCCCTTCAGCCGCGCCAGTGACGTGGCGAGCGTCTCGGCCAGGCGCATCCGGCCTTCGCCCGTGAACACCACGAAGCGCCAGGGTTCGGTCCGGCCGTGGCTGGGTGCCCAGTTGGCGGCCTCCAGCAGGGTCAGCAGCGTGCTTGTGGGAATCGGCCGGGGCGAGAGCCGGTTCAGGTCCACGGTGCGGCGTTCACGGACGGCCGTGAGAAGGTCGAGCGGGGCGGGCTGGGCTTCGGGGAGGGCAGACACGAGGCCCAGGGTAAGGCGAAACGGGGTGGGGGCGTCACCGGGAACCCGCCTGGCGCTGGCCCCGTACCGGGAACCATGACGAACCCCACCGGCAACCCCGACGGCAGTTACAGCCTGCGCGACTTTCTGGCCCAGACCGCCGAGCGCGACAACCCCGGCGAGGTGTTCGAGCTGGAAAGCAGCAAGATGCTGGAAGTCAAGGTCCAGGGGCGCATCTGGAGCAAGCTGGGGGCGATGGTGGCCTATAAGGGCAACCTCAACTTCAAGCGCGAGGGCACGCTGGAAGGCGGCCTGATGAAGGCCCTCAAGCGCGCGGTGAGCCAGGAGATGAGTCCGCTGGCCAAGATCGAGGGCCGGGGCGTGGCGTACCTGGCCGACCAGGGCAAGGAGGTGCAGATTCTGCGCCTCGCGGGCGACAGCCTGAACGTGAACGGCAACGACCTGCTGGCCTTCGAGGACAGCGTGAACTACGACATCACCATGCACCGCCGGGTCGCGGGCATGGCGGCGGGCGGCCTCTTCAGCGTGCGGCTCCAGGGCAGCGGGCTGGTGGCGATCCTCAGCCACGGCAAGCCGTTGACCCTGCGCGTGACCCCGAATGAACCGATCTTCACCGACCCGAACGCCACAGTCGCGTGGAGCGGCAACCTCCAGCCCCAGCTCCGCATGGACGCCAGCCTGCGCAGCATCTTCGGGCGCGGCGGCGGCGAGACGTACCAGATGGTCTTCCAGGGTGACGGCTTCGTGGTCGTGCAGCCCTACGAGGAGTTCGAGCAGGGCCTGGGCGGCGAGGGCCACGGCGGGGGCGGGGGGCGGAGTCTGGGCGACCTGTTCGACTGAGGGACTGCGGAACGTGGGAAAAGCCCCCACCGCGCACAGTCTCGCGCAAACAGACTCCCGCGCACGGCGGCCCCTCTTCCCCGCTACACTCCCTCCCAATGAGTCTGGTCGTGATGGCAACGGGAGGCACCGGGGGACACATCTATCCGGCGGTCGCAACGGCGCGTGAGCTGATGGTGCGCGGGCACGAGGCGCTGCTGCTGGGCCAGCGGGGCGGCATGGAGGAACGGGTGGCGGCGGAACAGGGCCTGGCCTTTCACGGGGTGGACGCCGGAAAGCTGGCCCGCAGCGGGCAAGGCCGCCCCGACCCCCGGGAGCTGCTGCGGGCCGGGCGAGGTGTGGCCGAGGCGCGGGCCTTTCTGAAGGGCGCGCAACCCGGCGCGGTGGTGGGCTTCGGCGGCTTTGCCAGCCTGCCGGGCGTGCTGGCCGCGCAGAGCCTGGGCCTGCCCACCGTGCTGCACGAGCAGAACGCCCGCCTGGGCCTCACGCAGCGGCTGGCGGCGGGGCGGGCGCGGGCGG
>NZ_JHAC01000011.1 GCF_000599865.1 Deinococcus phoenicis
AGGGGAGGCGTGGCCCAGCCATAGCCGCCCGGTGTCCGCGTCAGCACCTGCCCCGGCGTGCCGCCCGAAGGCAGCCCGACGCCAGAGCCGTCCCCAGTCAGGTGCGCGGTCAGCGGGTTGCTCTCCGTCCCGTCCCCGGTGATGGTGGTGCCGTCGGTGCTGACCGCGTTTTGCAGGCCGATGGTGATGTTCTTGATGGTCATGTTCAGTTCTCCTTCGTGTAGGTGATGCTCAGCTTCGGGTTGCCACCTGCCGCCACGGCCTTCAGCGTCCGCAGGTCCGGCCCGCTGACCTGCCACACGCTCCCGTCCCCCCACCGCTCGCCGTCCGCCGGGGTCGGGTCCGGTGCGGCGGTCGCAATCCGAGCCACGCCCCCTTCCACGCCGATGCGCGCGCCCGTCGCCTCGGCAGGGATGTTGGGGAGGGCCTGGGCCTGGCCGGTCAGGACGAGGGTGGTGCGGGAGAGGGAGGTGGTCTGGGTGGGGGCGCCGGTGCCGCCTCCGCCCAGTTGCCCGCTTTTCACTGGGACCATCTTCCCCGCCGCCTGGTCGAACACGTACAGCGCGACGGGCGCTACCTTCTCGTAGTCCACGCTGTCGGGGTCGCGGTTCTCCGGGATACCGTTGCTGCGAACGTTCGTCATCTCTCACCTCAATCAGCCAAAGCGAGCGCCCCCACGCGCGGGCTGAAGCGCGGGCGGGGGCGGGATTGGGGTCGCTACGGAATCACGCCAGCTTGAAGGCCGTGAAGGTGGTGATCTGCGCGGTCCCGCCGTAGAGCTGGCGAGAGACGTTGGTGGTTTCGAGGCGCACGTCTACCTTGTCCCCGGTGTTCAGCCGGATGATGGTGCCACCGATCAGCGTGGCGGAGACACCAGTGGCGTTGATTTTCGCCACGTGCTCACCGACTTTTCCGGCCTCCACGTTGTTGACGAAAAACGACGCATTCAGCACGTCGCCATCGGTCAGGTTGACGCACACCAGCGAGGAGCGCAGGTCGTAGATACCCGTTGAGGGTACGGTGAACACGGTCCCGTTGAAGGTGGCCGCACCATCGGTGATGGTGTCGAAGTTGACGATGGCCTTGCCCGGCGAGGTTGCCCGGTAGGCACTCGAATACGCCCGGACAAACACGACGCTCCCCCCGCCCGTGGTTGCCCCGAGCTGGTAGATGTTCCCCGCACTGTCCATCGCCCAGAACTTCCCGCTGCGGGCATACGTCACCACCCGCCCGGCTGGCGGTTTTGTCGGGTCGGCGGCGAGTTCGCGCCACTCCGCCCCGCCCGAGGCCCGGAGCAACAGATTGATGTTCCCCCGGTTCGAGCCGGATTTGCTGTCGTAGAAGGCAATATCGAGGTTGGGGAAAAACTCCTGCCGCGCGTAGCTCCAGAAGTTCCCGCCGTAGTTGCCGGTCTGGACGATCATCATGCCCTGAAGCGGTTTGCTCTGGTCACGGACATTCGTGCGGTCGATGAACCGGCTGGCCTCCCAGTAGGCCATGTCGTCCCACAGTGCCGTGCCGCCTGCCGTGGGGTTCTGGTAGCCGATAGCGGCGCGTTCCAACCCGTTTTTATCCAGAAACCGGACGGCACTGGGGGCATCGTCGGCCAGGTTCTGCACGCTCACCACGTTGTTCAGCGGGAAGTTCGCCACGAAATGGTGTTCTGTGGCTTCCCCCTTCACCACGATGCCGCCCTTCACGCTCAGGGCCGCCGCTTCCCCCTGGCCGGGGGCATCGTAGCCCGCGCGGTATGCCCCGCTGCCACCCACCTGAAGGCTGTTCACGGCGGGGTCGAGGCCACCGGTCCCGGCTGCGCCCTGCTGCGCGATCACCTCCCAATTGGTGCTGTCCCCGCTGGGGGCGGTGGCGGTCTTCCCGGCCACCTTGCGGCGGTAACTGGAGCCGCTGTAGGTCACGGCATCGTTGACCGCGTAGGTGGTCGCGGCGGCCCACGCTCCCCGCCACGTGAGGCCAGCCGGACCAGCGGGCAGGGTCAGATTCAGCGTCTGGTTCGGGGCCGCGCCTGTCAGGCTGGCGCTGGCCGCGCTACCCGCCGCGCCCGTCGTCACGGTTCCGATGCTCAGCGTGCTGGCTGGCCCCGGTTCCCCTTTCGCCGTGTTGGCAAGGCTCTCCGCACGCTGCGCCTGCGCCTTGGCGTAGTCCCCCTGGGCCTGCGCGTAGTCTCCCTGCGTGCCCGCATAGCTCGCCGCGTCATTGGCGGCCCCCATCGCCGCATACGCGTCCTGAGCACCCGCATATGCATCCTGCGCGGCAGCGTAGGCGTCCTGCGCGTTGGTTTGCGCCTGAGCCGTCGCCGTCAGCAGGTTCGTGATCTGCGCCTCGGTCGCCAGGACCGCGCCGCTGGCCCCGAGGGCGGACCCGTCCCACTTCCCGCCTCCAGTGTCGCGGGGGTGGCCGACCGCTGCATCCCAGGGAACACCCCGCACCCCTGGCCCGCGTGGCACTATTCGGACCCTCACCAGCGGCGGCACGGGGTCGCCTATCTCGCCGCCGTAGACCATCAGGGGGCCGTTTCCGGCCTTGTTGAGCAGGGAGGCAAACCCGCCCGTGACCGCTCCCACCTGCCCCTCGAACTGCCCGCCCGCCGCCTGCGCGGCCACCATGTAGGACCGCTCATACTCCACAACGACCGGACTGCCCGTCATGCCCGGCTGCGCCTGCACTTTCAAACTGACTTCGAGTAACTTTGCCATGTCTCTCCTACCAGAAAAATGAATCCGTGCTGTCGGGGTCCGGCACGCTCGCCAGAATCAGCGTCACCGTCAGCGCCGCCCGCCCACTGTGGCTGCCCGCAGGCACCGCCAGCAGGGAACTGGAGGCCAGCGCCACCTCGCCCCGCCCGTCCCGGTCTATGGCCGTGGCCGCCCGGAGCGCCTGTTGCAACTCGCGCAGGGAGAGGCTGAGTTCCGCCTCCGTTTTGAACCGCACCTCACCCGTCAGGGTCAGCGGCACGGGGTCCGGGAGGCCGTCGCTGAGGTCCGTCACGTCCCGGTAGCCCCGTCCCCGCACGAGGTTGTGACTGACCGCCGTGAGGGAGAGCGCGGAAGGCGTCAGCGTGCCGGGCAGGGGAATGCGCCCATTGGGGGTCGTGAGCCAGTAGCGTTCCCTCATGTCCGCCCCCGCGTCTGACCCCGATAGGGCAGCGCCGCCGTGAGAATGCGGGTACTCGCTTCACTCCGGTTCCACGTCACGACCGCACCCGCCGCGTACTGCGAGACGCCGCCGGGCAGGCCGTCCACCCGGAACGGCGGCACATGCACGCCGGGCAGGTTGAACTCATAGGTCGGCCCCACCGCGTAGGGCATGTTCCAGCCGCGCGGCATGGTGAGCGTGCGGGCGCGTTCATACTCGCGGGTGATGACGCTGCGGGCCGAAATCAGCTTGAACGTGTTGCGGTCGCTCTCTGGGCCACTGCTGGGCACGTCCCCGCTGACCGTGATGTACACGTCGGTCAGCGCCGTATTTGCCAGGATGGCGGCGTAGCCCCAGAGTTCGGCAGGCACCTCGAAATCCTGCGTGAACACGCCGCTGAGCCGTATTGACATGGCCCCCAGGACGGCAGGCTGCAAGCCTCCCCGGTTCATCCGCACCGTCAGCGTGATGGGGTAGGGCGAGTTGATCGCCACCTCGTACTGGAGGCGGAGAATCAACTTCCGCACGATGCCGAGGTCCACCGGGCGCTGCCCTGCCGCGCGGTAGGCCTGTGCGTCCATCACCCAGAGCGTGGTGTTCCCCGCCCCGGTCATCTGGTAGGCCTGCCCCACCCCGCTGTTGCTGATATTGCCCGTCGCCAGCTCGTCCACCGTCTCCGTCATCGGGTCCGGCGTAATGGTGGCGAAGCGGCGCGGCGCGAACGGCGGCACGTCCGGGCGGCTGTAGGTCCGCACCGGGAAGTCCGGCCCCGCCTGATAGGTCGCGTCGGTCAGATAGTCCGTGACCGTCCAGCCGAGGGAGCGCAGGCCATAGGCGCGGCTGTCGAGGGTATAGACGCCGGGCGTGGCGCTCTCGGGCCGCCCGATCACCCCCGTCAGGTCCGCCGTCACCCCCGCCTCGCTGTTCGGGTACGGCTCCAGGGCGTCGTCCACGGCCTGCTGGCGCGTTTTGCTGCTGTCCGGCGCGGGCATGGTCACGCCGTAGGCTTTGGCCCCCCCCGGCGTGAGGCCCGCCCCGTTCAGCGCGGCGCTGCTGTCCCCCGGACGGCCCAGATACGTGGTTTCCAGACCGACCAGGGGAATGCCGCTCAGCTCGCCCCGTTGCACGATGGCGGCCTCCGCGATGCCCGCCGCGATGAAGCCGGTGCCTAGCTCGCTTTCCAGCCGCACGCGAATCATGCGCGGCCATGCGCGGCCTTCCCAGGCGCTCGGCACGCTGGACAGGCCGATATTGCCCGAACGCAACGTGCCCAGGGGGCCATAGCTGAGCTGCACAGTGATGGCCGCCGCGCTGAACGTCTCATCCGGCGTGCCGAATGGCGGCGCGTCGTGCGCCTCGAATGACATGCGGGTCGGCTTCCATGCCGACCCGCCTTTGCCTGCGGTGATGTTGATGTTCCACCTCCTAGCGGAGTGCGCCCCAATCGAGTTCTTTGCGTCCCAGCAGCCGGTCCAGACGGTCAGCCACCGCCGCAAAGACGCCGACTCCGCCCACAAATGCCTGCGTCCCCGCCGTAAATTGCGGGAGGGCCTGCGCGAGCGTCAGGACGTTGCTGCTGAGCGTGCTGAGCACGTCGAAGTTGATAGAGCTGGTGATGCTCGCGGGCATCTCCACCTTGATGGCTTTGGTGTCCACCAGACCGGGCACCGTTTCCGGCTGCCCCTGCATGACGGCGATGCGCCCCTGAAGCGCCTCGATCTGTCCCTTGAGCCGGTCGCGTTCCGCCTGCGTGGTCGCGTTGTTGTAGCGGTCCTGCAACGTGCCGAGCTGCTGCTGCAACTCGGTGATGCTGCCCTGGGCCGCCGCTTTCTCCCCGTTCAGGCGAGTCAGTTCCTTCTCTCTGGCCTCAATCTCGGCCCGGATACGGTCCCGTTCGGCGTCGGTGGTGGCGAGGCTGAGTTTCTGTTGCAGGTCGCTGATTTCGGCCTGAAGAGCGGCGATGGAGCCGGACGGGGGGGCTTTTGGCTGCCCCTGCCCGAAGCCCGGCAGGGTCGGGGCCACCTGCTGCCAGGTGTCGGTGATGCCCTGATACCCGGCCCGGATGCCCCCCATCAGGCGGTCGAGTTCGGCCTGTTCCTCAGCGGAGATGCCGTCCTTTTCCAGCGCCTTTGCGCGGGCATCGGTGTACGCCTTGATCTGTTCTTCCAGGCCGCTGCTCATGACGATGGCCTTCAGCGCCATTTTCGCCACGAGCGAATTCATGGACTTCTCGAAGGCTTCCTGGGTGCCCGTGAAGTCCCCCATCTCGAAGGCGTTCATGAGGCTGGAATCCAGCAGGCTGCTGAGGGTCTGCCCCAGTTCTCCGAAAATCTCAGCCGCCGTGATTTGGAGCTTGGCGGCGGCGTCGCTCATGACCTGGGGGCCAGTGCCCGTCAGGCCCCACCACAGGCGGGTGAAAAAGTTGCTGTTTGCCAGTTTCTCGCGTGCGGCGGCGTCGGCCTTCAGGGCATCGGCGTAGAGGTTTTTGAACATGCCCACGCCGTCCTGCGCCACTTTCTTTTCCGCTTCCGCCACTTCCAGCAGGCTCTTCTTCCACGCCCGGATGCCGGGGTCGAGGTTGTCGATGGCCTGCCCGAGGTTCATCACGGCGTCCAGGGTCGCCATGATGCCGCCCACAATGTCACCGCTGCTGAACTTGGCGAACGCCTCCACCCCGCTCACGGCGGCGCTGGTCAGTTGCCCGATGCCCTGCACGACCTCGTTGTCAGCCCCGAACAGGGCGAAGGTCTTCTGAACCACCGCCCCGACCTGCTGGATTTGGGTTTTGAGCTTGTCAAATTTATCGGTGGCCGTCACCGTGACCGGCAGCATGTTCCGCAGATTCGCGGCCAGATCGCGGTAAGAGGCGGACAGCTTTGCGCCCTCCTCGCCATTGCCCTGCACGGCGACGGCCATGCGCTCCATCTGCTCCGAGAGCGGCCCGGCCTGATTGGCGAAGGCTTCCAGGCTGATCTTGCCCGTCTCGTAGCTCTTGACCAGCTCATCGCCCTGCTTCACCACGTCTTCAAACTGCTTTTCGGCGTCAGACTGGAACGGCTCAAGCGGCTCAGCGTTGATGCTGCTGATGATGGATTTCAGGATGCCCAGTTCTGTACTCGTGAGCTTCCCGGCGGTGTAGGCGGCGTCCAGGTCCTTGACGATGCCGTCCAGCCGCAGGGGGTCTTTCAGCTTGTCCCCCATATCCCAGAGCTGCTTGCTCCACTCGGTGAAGTAGTTCGCCGCCTGCCCGCCCGGCATCATCATGTTCTGCGAATCCGGCGCATTCAGGCCATTGCCGCCCGGCAGCTTAAGATTCTCAAAGTTGCCCGGCTTGAGGCCCTGATAGAAATCCCGCTGAATCTGGGTCAGGCGGCCTATCAGCAGCGCTTTGAGCGGTGCCCACTCCTCATCGTCCCCGATGGCGGCGATGAACCCCCGGATGGCCTCTTCCCCGAGGGGGGCAAAATCGGCGGAATCCAACTTGCCCAGCTCTGCCCGGAAGCGGTCACGGCCTTCCGCGCCCAGTTCGGTCCAGAACCGCTCCCCGAAGAAGCTGTTCGCCTCGCCCCCCAGGAAGCCCAGCAGGGACGCCGCGCCCGCCTTGCCCATGCCGCGCACGGTGTCCCGGTCGGCAAAATCCTTGTCGTCGGCGGCCTGATCGGCCATGACGGCCAGCGCATCGGCGGCCTGATCGGCGCGGCCCCGGATGACCTCCAGAAACCGCGCCGCCTGCTCCAGTGCCCCCCGGTCCAGAGCGGCATTCAGACGGTCGATCTCACCCGTGAGGAGGCTGACCGCTTCGCCCACGACTGCCCCGCGCCCTGCCGCCTCCATCACGGCGTCCAGAGCGGCATTCAGGACGCCCATAGCCCCTTCCCGGTCCCCGAGGTCGTCCAGATCACCCGCGAGGGCAATGGCCTGCCCGGCGGCGGCCTGCTGGGCCTGGGCGCTGGCCTCCAACTGGTCATCAAGGTCTGAGAGGCCCTGACGGTAGTGCTCGGCGGCGTCCCCGGCCTGGACGGTCGCCCAGGCGGATTTCCGCGCCCCTTCGATGTAGGTGTTTTGCGAGAGGCCCGCCTCCTCGGCTTTGCGGCCCAGCGCGTTGAAGCTCTTCAGAGCCGCCTGCTGGGCTTCCTCATCGAAGGTCCCCGCCTTGACCTTCTCGCGGATGCCTTCGGCCAGCTTGCTGTATTCCTCCCGCAGCGTGCGGATGCTGCTGGTCGTGGCCTTCGCCGCGCCGTCGATGGCCTGATTCCGCGTGGCGAGGGCGGCGGCGGCGGCAGTGTCATAGGCGGCGTTCGCAGCGTCGATTTCCGCCTGCTTGTTCGGCCCTTTGGCGGCGGCCACACGGCGGTCCCGCTTCATGTCGGCCAGCTTCAGGGCCGTCTGGTATTCCTCTTCCGCGTATTTCTCGATCAGGGCCTGCTGCTTGACGAGGTTGCCCTCATTGGCCCGGATTTCCGCATCGTGGATGGTTTTCAGGCGGGCGGCGGTCGCTTCCGCCTTCTCCACCTTCAGGCCGGAAAGTTCCTGCTGAAGCTGTTTTTCCTCCTGCTGGCGCTGGGCGCTGACCTGCTGCACGGCCTGGAGCTGCTCGCGCTGCGCCCGGAGGTTCGCTTGCCGTTCGTTCTCGCGGTTCACCCCGAGGCGGCGGGCGGCCTCAGCATCGGCGGCGACCGTGCCGAGCGCCTTCGCTTCCGCGCTCTTGCGCCACACGGCCACCTGCTCATCGGCCTGACGCTTGATTTCCGCGTTCAGCGCGTAGGTAGCCGACAGAATGCGGGGGTTCGTCTCTTTGGCGATGCGCTCGCGGTCAGCGGCGGTCTTGCCTTCCAGCGTGAGGCGGGCCGCCTGCTGGTCCTTGAGGTCGGCCAGGGCGTCCTGGGCGCGTTTCACGTCCTGCTGACGGACAGCCTGCTGGACGGCGGTGTAGGCGGCGGCGGCGCGTTGGGTGTGCTGCTCACGCTCGCGGGCAGCCTTGTCCTGGTCCTGTTCGGCCTGCTTCGCGTTCTGCTGGCGGACACGGTAGGCGGCTCCTTCCGCGTCGAATACGGCTTTCTTGGCCTTGCTCTCCCCTATCCAGGCGTCCACATTGGCCTGCGCGGCGCGTTTGGCCTCGCTGCTGCCCGTCGCCTGCGCGGCCTCAAGCGCCTTGAACAGCTTCAGCGCGTCGGAACCGTAATTTTTCAGGTCGGAAGCGGTCGCCTGATACGTGCCGCTGGTCTTGGCCCCTTCCTTCTGAATGGCCTTCAGGGCTTCCGCGTTGCCACTGCTGGCCTTCTGGAACTTCTCCAGCTCGCGCGTGGCAGTGATGACCGCTTGCGTGAGAGGGACACTCTTGGGGTCTTTCTTGAGGGCCGCCTGTGCCGCTTCCAGCGCGGCGGTGAGCTGCTGGGCACGGACGATCTGGGCGGCGGTAACGGGGGATTCCTTGGCGCTGGCGGGGTTGGGGGTGTTGTCCCTGGCAAAGGGTGAGGTGGGGGCGCGGTAAAAGGTAGCTTGCCCCAGATCACTTCCGATGCCGCGCACGCGGGTGATGCCGTCACGCCCGTTCTTCTGTGTGCCGGGATTGTCAACGACCTGAATCTGGCCGTCCTTGACCCCTGCCACGACGCCCGCGTGCATCCCGCTCCCTGCACCATAAGAGACGCCATTGCCCGTCTTAAAGATGATGAGGTCGCCGGGTCGCGCCTGATCGGCTTTGACCTGCACGAACCCCGATGCCTGAGCGTTCTTCTCTAACGAGGGAACCCAGGCATTCTGAACCGCTGTCCCCTTCACCTTCACGCCCAGCTTGTTCAAGATTTCGTAGGCGATGATGGCGCAATCAGAGGCAACACGGGAATCGTTTTTGAAGGTGTCCTTGAGCGACGAAATGAAGTCATAGGAGAACTTGGCCGCGCCCTCTGTGGTGTTCGGCGTGTCTTGCCACCAATTCTTAGACGATTCCCGAATGCGGGTGCTAGCAGCATTAGCGGCGGCGGCGGCGTCAGTTGTGGCGCTTCCGAAGGCGACAATATCCGCCCACCCTGCCTTCACCGATTCCACGCCCCAGGCCGACCCCTGCTGAACGCCATTCACGATGTTGCCGGGGGCGCTCCGCATGGCCTCAAGGTTGTTCCCTACTGCCTTGCCTACTGTTTCCCACGCGCCGCTAAAGTCACCTGACTTGAACTGCCCCCAAGCTTTCTGGAGGGCAAGCAAGCTATCCATAGATGTGCTGAACAGCCGCTTGATTTCTGTCAGGGCGGCGTCAATCCCGCCCACCAAACCTCCGCCCACGGCCAGACCGAACCCAACAAGGACGGTGGCGATACCGCCCGCTGCCTTGCCCACATCGGTCATGAGGCCCAGCATCACGCGCAGAGCGCCCGTGGCGTCCACAACAGCAACCGCGACGGCAGTAATAGCAGGCTTGAGGGTGTCCTTATTCGTTTGTGCCCAATCCAACGCAGACTTCAGCGCCCGCGTCTGTTCATCCATCAGGGCAGAGACGGCGGGGAGGAGTTGTGCGCCTATCTCGTTTCGGAGTTCCTGCTTTGCTCTGAGATTGTCATTTTCACTTTTGGTCAGGCCGCGTAGATAAATATCCTGATCTGCAACCTCAGACTTTGTTTCCTTCAGGATGGCATTCAGGCCAGCCGTGATACGTTCTTGGTCGGTTAGTTCACGGCTCGTTGCCTTGATTTCTTTTTTGTACTTGTCATAAACAGGCCCGAAATTAGTAATCAGTCCATAATTTTCTACCAATTCCGAACGCCCTGTAACTAGAGCAGTCGAGACGGCATCCCACGCTTCTCCAATGTTCTTACCTTCACGGGCGGCACTTGCGCCCACAGCAATAAATGCTTGCTGTACCTGCTGAAGGCTTGCGCCATTGCGAAGAAGTGTTTCGGCAGATTTCATGGCCGTGGCGTCTGCAACGCCGTATTTGTCGGCCAGCCCCTGAATGATGCCGCTTGCGGCTGCCACGCTCTGCCCGCTGCGCTGCACACTGCGCTCAAAAGCTGTCTGTGCATTCTCGGCAGCCTGGCTCTCTTTGGCGAGCGTCACAAGCTGCTGAATCATCTGATTGCCCGTCCAGGCAGCGGCGGCGGCAGTGGCAGCGCCTATGGCCCCTCGCAGGGCCACAAACTGCGCTCCCAGCCCCGCCGTGCCTGCTGTAGCCTGCTGGGCGTTTGTCTGGAAGTTGCGGTCAAAAGCGCGGGCGGCCTCCCGGCCAGCTTCTGCACCGGCTTGCTGCCCCTGTTTGCCAAACTCGCCATTCTCGAACAGTTTTCCTTGATTCTGCCGCTTGAAGGCGTCCCCAAACGCTTTAGAAGCTTCCTGGCCCGCCCGCTCAGTCTCTTGTGTGGCCGTGCGCAGGTCGCGGCGTAGAGCGTCTAGCTCACCAGTCAGCTTTACGACCAGAGTATCCAAGATTTCCGACATATCGCCTCCTTTCAGGGGCATGAAAAAAACCGCCCGGAGGCGGTCTGTTAGCCCCGTGCGGGGCGCTAAGGGTTGTGATTCTGGTTCAGGATGGCTTGCCCTGCTGGAGTGCTCAGCGGAACCGTCTGTGGGTTCCCGCAGGCCGCGCACACCTCACGGCGGGCGCTCAAGCGCCACAGGCTGTAAATCACGCCGGGGATGATGAAGAACAGCCATAGGACAAGCTCAATCAGAAAAGAGCCGGGAGTGACGCGGCGGGGCGGGCCGACATAGCGGCAGACGGGGCAGGCGACAGCTTGTTGCATGGGGCACAGCTTAAACCGCCCCGAAGGGCGGCGTTGGCTAGTCTACGGCTTGTTGCTCAGTGAAAGGCGTGGGGGTGCCCGCAATGTTCGCAGGGGCCAGTCAGCGCGGGAACTTCTGGGGACTTGCCGTCATAATGGTGCATGAACGCACCTCCTAAGGGTGAGTCCTGAATAGCCCCCACGGTCCCCGCAAGAGATGGCGGGGGCTTTTCAGGTGTTCTCACCCTATCCCCGTTAACAAGTGTTGTCAAGAGTTTACGGGGAGGGTATGATGCCTCCATGACCGCTTACCCTTTGCCTATGCCACCAAAGCCCACCAAAAGCCCTATGACAACTGAGCGCCCCCACGTGGTAGGGGTCAGGCTCAGCAAGGAGGAGTATCGAGCCGTTGCCGCTCGTGCTGAGGCGGAGGGGCTGAGGCCCGGAACCTATGTCCGCCGCCTTGTCCTGCTCAGTCTCAAGGATGATTTGCCTGAGAAGGAATAGGGCACGCTGAGCGTGCTCAATTCCACTAGACCCGCTCCCAGCGGGCTTTTTTTGTTGCCGCCATTCAGGGCATGGAACGTGGCAACGTGAACCGCCTGCTACAAGGCAAGAGCGGGAAGGTGCCGGAAGCATGGAACGAAATCTTCAGTGCTCTCGGACTCAAACTTGTTGCTATCTCTGAACCAGAGCCACATAAGCCCCAGCCCTAGCCCGCCCCCCCAAATCTTCGCCCCGGCCAGCGTGCCGGGGCTTACCTTTGGCGGGAAGGGAGGTGAACTATGGATATACCGAATGGGATGTTCTCCCTGCTGATTCACGTCGCCCGGCTGACCGCGCAGGTCGCCGTGCTGGAAGGCAAGGAGAAAGAAGTGGCCGTCCAGCGTGCAATGACGGAGTTTGATGGGCTGGCACAGGACATGCAGCTTTCAATACCTGATGCAAGACGCGCCCAACTGGAGAGGATGATTCGGGACTTCGTGGCCTAGCGGGAGAGGGGCCAAACTTGCTCTTTGTCGTCTAGCAGTTTTCCCATCCGCTCAGCCGACGACGTAAGTGATGTTCCCCATTCATCCTGGCCGATGATTTCGCGGAACTGAACTGAGCTTACCGCGCCCTGCACCACCTGTAACAAGGTGGTCAGGGCGTTTGCGTCATCGGCTCCGGGGATTTCCAAAGCAAGCCGCACGGCCATGCCGTCCTTGGTGCTGAGGTTCATTTCTGCTTTCATGCTCCATCTCCTCTCAAACTTGAAAACTCAGGCGCTGAACAGATTCAGCAGGCGTTGACTCACCACGCCCAGCCGGAGGCCCAGCCTCATAGCCTCGGCCTGTTTCCCGGCCAGCGTGAGGCGCACTTCCCCGCCCTTGCCTGTCTCGGTCAGGCGTGCGAAGCCCAGCAGGTAATCCCCCAGCTCTGTATTCTTCGCCCCACCCATCGTTGCGCCGATCACCTGCGCCAGCAGCGCCGTATGGGCGTGTCTGCGAAACTCAATCATGCTGAGGCGGTTCAGCAGGCCGGACACAATCGGCCAGGGCATGTAGGGGATGCGCTCAGGGTCCACGGCGGGATAATTGGCGCACAGCAGGGCCGTGACGGTGGTCAGGTCTAGCTCTTGCTCTTCCTGCCCGGTTTTCCCTCTGCCCCGCCTTCCGCCTCATTCTCACGGGTAGCGGCAAAGAGGCGGGAAACGGCGGTGGCAATCGCACTGATTTCGTCCTGTTCAAGCGGGGCATTCGCCAGTTGCTCGAACGCCACATGATCCACAGGCTCGCAGCGCCACTGGGTGAACACGCTGAAGGCCCGCAGGATGAACAGGGGCGAGGCAGGGTCGCCCTCCAGGCTGGCGAAGGTCAGCTTCTCAGCCGTGGTGAGGTAGGGATACACAGGGATGGTGATGCCTACAGCCTCCACGGTTTCAGAGGTCTTAGGCGCGAGGGCAACAGCATTTTTAAGGATTAGAGGCATTCACGATCTCCAGTTCCACGGCTTCATACATGGCGTCCTGAAGCTCAGGCAGCCGCACCGTCAAAAGGGTTTCTTTGTTGTCGGCATCAAAAAAGCGGGCGGGGGCGTCCTGCGCGGGGATTGCCCCATCACACAGGAGCAACCCCACACGGAGAACGCCGCCCGCCCGCACGCAGTCCAGGCCGATCACGCGGCAAGACCCGCGCTCAGTAGGGAGGGCGGCCAGCAACATCAGGGCGTGACGGTGGGCGTGGTGAAGGTGGCGACACCCTGAATCACGAACGTCACGGCCACCTGCGCCACGTTGTCCATGTTCAGCGTCACATTGAACTGCGAGAGCTGCACCGCGTACTTCAGCGTGTGGCCGGTGGGGGTCGCCAGCTCGTCCAGTGCCTCGATGAACAGGTAGCCGTAGCTGTTCGCCTCGTAGGCGTCATGCAGAGCGTCATAGCCGGGGTCACTGGGGACCATGTTGATGGTCAGGGACACCGTACCACTGCGGCCCTCGGCCCAGGTCATGTCGAAATCGCCATAATCCGTTCCGAACTCACGGAGGGTCTGCGTCTGCCGGGTGTCGTTAATGCTGACGTTGCCGCTGATGTGGTCCTTGATAGTGGTGAAGGTGCCGGGTGCGCCCGCAGCCTCGGGGGCATACAGGACGCGAACGCCTTTGCGGCGCACATAAGCGGTAGGACGGCGGTTAGCCATGTGAATCTCCTTTGCCCTCTCAGGGCATGAAAAAGCCCCCCGTGCTGGGGGGTTGAATGGGGCTTGGTTGCTGCTACGTCAGGCGGCGAAAATCCATGCTGGCGCGGTGCCACACACGGCCCTGGGCGTCCCGCTCTCCCTCGAACGAAAGGGGCGGGGCACCCGAAGGCACGCGCTGCCACCCGGCCCCCTCAAGGGCGAGGCGGGCGGTGTCCGCAGGCAGCGCCGCAGCCGAGGCGACGGCGGACAGCGCCCACACGTCGAGCTGCACCCGCGTATCGGCGGCCCACTCCCCGCCCCAGTCAGCCTCGGGCGGTGCGCTGATGACCGTGACGACCCCGTAAGGGCCAGCCCCGGAGGGCGCGGCCTCATCAGGAAAGACGGTCGGAAGGCCAGCAGCTTTGAGGGTCGCCTTCACGTCAGCGCGGGCTTGCAGGACGGCTTTCATGGCCTGCCTTTGTGCCGCTTCTTAAACGCGTCCAGCGTCGGCCTCACGAATGGGCGGGCGGCCACCCGCCTGGAGCCGAACTCCAGATAGGTGGCGATTTTACCCACCTCCTCCCCAGACGCGGGGTGCTTGATTTTGCCCGCCACGCCGACCGCCCAGGTGAGTGGGTCGAGTTGCACGGCCTGAATACTATTTCTCAGCGTGCCACTCTGTACGGCGGGCGGGTCGCCCGGCGCGGAGGCGCGGTGCTTGCCATACTGCCTGCCCTGACCGGGAGCGGAAAGCGTCTCGCGCAGGTCGCCGTGGTATTCCAGCGCCAGCGCCGCCACCCGCTGAGACGCCTTCTTCTCTATCCGAGCAAGGGCACTCTCTACGCTCATCCCGACCTCCGGCACAGCGCGTCTATCCGGTCCACGCCGCTCACCTGCGTGACCGTCAGGGCCAGGGCGTCCCCGGTGGGAAGCGTGACCGTGAGGGTGGACTCAGGCGTAATCGGCGCGGGCTGGTCAACCACGACCCGCCATGTATCGGAGGAGGAGCCTAGCCCCGCCTTCACCGCGTCTTCCGCGCTGATGCGGGCGGCGTAGCAGGGATAGACCGGGCCGGGCGTGGGCGTTCCCGGCAACGTCTGACCCCACTCATCCTCCACCGGCTCCCCAGGCGTGCCCGGAAGCTGGCAGAGCGCGTCATGGGGCATGAGCCGCTTGAGCTGGTGCCCGGCGCGGCGGATGTTCTCGCGGATGGACATCGTTCACCCCTCGACCACGATCTTCACGCTCCCACTCCCGCGCACCGCCCCTCTGGGCGTGTCAGGCGTGGTCAGGCGCGCGAACTCGGCACGGGCGGCATCGCGGTCTGCGGTCACGCGGGCGAGGCGGGCAGACACGTCCGAGTAGCTGAAGCTGCCCTCAGCGCCGCTTCCCCCCGAAAGCTGCCGCGAGATGAAGGCAGCCTCCAACCCGTACAGCTCCCCCAGCGCCCACGCCCGCCGCGCCGCCGCGTTCTCTGTCACAGAAACGGCCTCGTCCAGCAGGCTATCCAGCAGCGCCGCGTGTTGCGCCGCGCTCAGGCCCAGGGCATCGGCGGGGACGCGCAGGGCCAGATACTCAGCGGGTTCCACTGGCCCTCACCCGCCTTATTCCTTCTCGGTCGGCTTGCGGGTGCGCGGCTTGGCGGTGCCTTCGCCTTCCTGCTCAGGCTCGGGGTTTTCCTGCTCAACGGGACCGAGGTCTTTGCCGAGGGCATCAACGTAACGGCCATCCACGATGTACTTAATCTCTTTAGCCATAGGGAATACTCCTTTTCCGCGTCTGGGACGTGGTAAAATCCAATAGTTAAGCCCCCGCGCTGCTTGCGACAGCCGAGGGCGTGACACCAGAACATTGGAGGTTCTGATGCAACCCAATACTACATGCCAGCACTGCGGCACGTCCTTCTACGTCAAGCCCTTCAGGTTGCGCGAGGGGAACGGTAAATACTGCGGACGCGCCTGCTATAACGCGGCCCGTAACGCCGATAACCCGGTCCTGACATGCGGATGGTGCGAGCGGGGATACCGTTTGCCGCCTTGCCGCAAAGCCACAAGCACGAATACGCGCTTTTGCTCAAGTGCCTGCTATCAGGCCCATAAGCAGGAGAACGTGCGCCCGGTTGAGGAACGTTTCTGGGAGAAGGTGAATCAGCCTGCCCCAGACGCCTGCTGGGAATGGCAAGGGTCAAAGGACGCGAAGGGATATGGGCGCTTTGGATACCGAGGCGGGGGGATTGCCGCTCATCGCTATTCCATGCGTCTGCACTTGCATCAGAACACCCGGCATATGGTGGTCTGCCACCGTTGCGATAACCCCGCCTGTGTCAATCCTGCCCACCTGTACGTCGGCTCTCAAGCTGAGAACATGCGGGACATGCACCGCAAGGGGCGCGGGGGGCGGGCGAAACTTACCTTTGAGCAGGCAGAGGAAATCAGGCAGCGCTATAGCACTGGAGAAAGTTCTATCGCCCTTGCCGCCGCATACGGGGTGGGACGCAATTACATCACTCGCATTGCGCGACGGGAAGTTTGGATTTAACCAAGGGTGGGGGCAGAGTAGACTGTGCTGCCCTTGCCGAACTGCAACACTGCCGCCGCCGTGCGGTTATATGCCCCCAGCCCGTAAGCCGCGTGCATGTATTGGGCCTGCAGGGGGAACGTGGTGATCGCGCCCTTCAGGTACAGACCGACAGGCCCAACGACCGCCGTGGGGTTACGCATCATCAGCGGCTTGTCCGCCGCATTCACGTTCACGGCCAGCGCGTAGCCCTGAGGCACCCACGGCTTCGTCCACAGTTCCGCGTCCCCAAGCATCCCCACGGCCCGGTTGTCGGTGCGGGTAATGTCGCGTGTGGTCTGCGGGATGCCGTCCGCGCCGGGGTAGAACACCAGGCCGGGGCGCTGGTATTCCTTGAAGCTGCCCACCCCTTCAAAGGTGGTGAGGTCGCCCCGGTTGATGTAGATGCGAATCACGTTGTTGTTCTGGTGTTCCGCGATCTCGCTGATGAGGTAGTTGTCTACCTCCACGGCGGTGGGCACACCGGCCACGGCGTTGTAGTGCGTGTGGGCGGCGGGGTCGAAGCTCTCCCCGTTCGGGCCAGTGATGATGGGCTGGCCGTCGCCGTTCGCCAGGGCGCGGATGGTGAGTTCCTTGCGGTCCACCAGTCGGTCCCGGAAAACGTAGTCGGCAGGGCTGAAAATGGCGTTACGGATGCCGCGCGTCAGGCCGTTGATGTGGGCCTTCTGCGCCTGCTGGGCACGGACAGCGATCTGGGCGGGCGTGGCGCGGCGCAGGAAGTCCGCCTCAAAGCCCACCGCGAACTGATGGTCGCGCAGGGGGAAGGCCACGCTTCCCGGCTCGCCCATGCCCTGCGTGGCGCTGCGGGCGCGGCTGTCCACTTCCACCATTTCACCGTCGACCGCGCCGCCGCTCGCCATTTCGCGCTCGGTGGTGACGCCCGCGAAATCGGCCACGATGTCCTGAAGCACGGCGTTGTGGGCGTCAAGGTCGGCCTGAACAGCGGAGGCCACATCCTCAATGCCAAAGTTCATGGCCGTGGTGTCGGTCACGCGCAGCAGGTCTTCCAGCGTGTGCGTATGGGTGTACTTCTGAGTCATGTCAATTCACCTCTAGGCGAGCTTCCCGACGCGAATCACGATGGCGTCGTACTTGGTGACGGCGAGGAGTGCGCCCTGGGCGTCAGCGGCAGTCGCGGCGTCCGCATAACCGCCCGTGGCATTCAGGAAGTAGTTCGCGCCGGGCGTCAGCTCGCCCTCGCTGAGCTTGAAGCGCACGCTCAGGCCGTACACGGTCAGGGGCTCGCCCGCCTTGACGCTCTCCGGGGCAAGGCCGACGAAGGGGCGGGAACCGTCATAGAGGCGGTAGCCGCCAGCGGCGCTAATCATGAGCGCCTGCCCGGCTTTCGTGTCCACCTCGGTCTTGAGGCCACTAATCTGGCCTGCGAACAGGGCCGTGCTGGTGTCGTAGCCCGCACGCGGGCTGAGGGTCTTGTCTGCCATATCAGGTCATCTCCTTAGATGGTGTACTCGGGGCGGCTGCGCTTCTCCGAGGCGATGTCTTCCGCCGTCTTGGGCTTGGGCGTTCCCCCCCGTTGCCCCGTAGGCAGCGGCGCGGGCGCGGGCTTGTCCGGCTGCACACTGGCGATGGCTTGCAGGCCGGGCACGGCGGTCAGCGGCTTGAACTTCTCACCCTCCCCGATGCCCCATTCCTCGCGCTCAGAGCCGTCTTCCGCCTTCACGGTGCGGCGGCCCCAGGTCTTGCCTTCGAGGTAATCCGCCAGGGCCTCTACGGGCTTGCCAGCGAACGCGGCAGCGTCCTGAAGGTCAGCACGGGTCGCGCGGTCCTGAAGCGCGGTCAGCGGCGCGAACGCCTCGTCGATGCGGGCGGTCACGTCGTCGTCAGTCGCACTCTCGGGCAGGCCGTCCAGCAGGGCGGGCAGGTCAATGCCGGTGGCGTCGGCGTAGGTTTCGATGATGGCTTGCAGGGCGTCAATGACGGCCTCCGTCTCCTCATCGGCGGCGGGCTGTCCCAGGCTGTCCAGGGCGCGGGCGGCGAGCGTCTGCGCTTCCTGCTCGCTGTCGGTGTCCACGTCTTGAGGGAGCTTCAGGGACTCGATCAGGGGCGAGTAGGCGCGTTTGAAGGCGCGGGCGGCGGTGTTCTGCGATTCGCGTTGCGCCACGTCGCGCACGGCGGCCTTCAGGGCCTCTTCAGCGTTGCCTTCGTGGGTGTCCAGGTACTGCTGGTAATTGCGAGCCATTGGCTCCTCCTCTCGCTCTCACTGGAGCGGCAGAAACGAAAAAACCCGCCTCAGTGGGCGGGGATGGGCTTGGCATGGGACTTATATCGCGCTCCAGTGGAGGGACCGCCCACGCCTGCTACTCTAGTTTAGGTTAGGTGTTGACAATACCTAACCGGGGGAGTACTCTCTAGCCATCGGGGAACTCCACAACTCCCAGCCCCCGACAGGAGAACGAACATGACGAACATCACCGATCTCGCCCGCAACTTCGCCGCCCAGACCGTCCGTGACGCCAGCATCACCCGCCAGATGGCGGCCCTCGCCCGCAGCGAGTACGGTGCAGACGCCGCCAGCGCCCTGGAGGGCCTGCGCGACGAGGCCACCCGCCGCGCGGACGGCTACCAGCGGGCCAGCGAGTATGTCGGGCGGGTCGAAGCCGATGCCGCGCAGGGACGACCCGAAACCGGGTGGGCACCCCGGCAGGACGAGCCGGAAACCGAGTGGGCCGAGGAGGGCACCCCGGACGCCGCCGCGCAGTGGACGGACGAGCGTTACCTGACCGCCGCCTGCGAGCTGGCCCGCGACTTCTACCGCCTTCAGGCCGTCGCCTACGCGGAAGCGCTCAGCCTCCTGCTGGCCGTGCCCGCCGCGCTCTAACCCAAACGAGTTGAGGCCGGGGACTCCACGCCCCGGCCTCACTGTTCATCCCCGAGAGGACAACGAACATGACACAGGATAGCGGCTGGAACGATCTGCCCACCCTCCCCGAGGACCGCCCCGCCCCGCTGAACCTGGGCAACGCCCGCGCCAGCCGCCAGCAGCGGTTTCGGCGCTACCGCGACCACGTCTATGCCGAGGCGATGGCGGACGTGGAAGAGCGGCAGAAATGGCAGGAACGCAACCTGCGGCACGGCGGGCCGGATGGCGTGCAGTGGACCGGGGAGGAGCTGGGCGCGGTGTCCCGGCGCGTTGACGAGCGCCTGGGGTCCGGGCTGGCCTTCTATGAGGGGCACATCCTCCCTGCGTGGTCGGCCCTGCGGCGGGCGCGTGAGGCGGGAGACGCGCCCGCATGGGACGCGGCCATGCTGCACGCCGAATCCCTGCTGCCCGAGGGCTGGGACGCCCGCACCGTGGCGAGCCGGGAGAACGGAAAACAGGGTGGGAAACCGCGTGGTGAACGCGCCCTCAGCGAGCGGTTCAACATCCGGCTCTATGACGATCAGCGGGAACGGCTGGAGGCGCTGGGCGTGAACGTCTCGGAATGGATACGGGACGCGGTGGACGAACGGCTCAAGAGGTGACGGAAGGCCCAGGGTTCAACCTGGGCTTTTCGCTTTCCCCTTGCCCGTCAGCCCCAGCCGTTTCAGCTCTTTTTTGAACGATGCGGTCAGAGCACTGGAGGTCAGACCGTTCCGCCCCGCCCTGCGCCCCCTGATTCTGTCGGCAATGCCGATTTGAGGGGTGCGGGACTCGCCCCGCACGTTGAATTGAATACGCGCCGCCTCTGCTGCTGCCCGCCGGACTTCGCCCGTTCGTGTCGGGGCGGGCTTTGTCCAGTTGATCGAGCGGCGCAAGGAAAGCGAGCCGGGCCGTGAGTACGCGGTTCTGTCGGCGTAGTAGATGCGTTCACCAGCCCCGAACGGCTTACCCGTGTCGGCGTACTTGCCGGGGAACTTCGCGCTCATCTCCTTCCGCCCCGCGTTGTTTTTCTGGCGAATGATGCTCCCCTGTTGACCGATGAACGTCTCTAGCCTGCGGTTGCCGAGCGTGATGCGCTCCCCCCGCGTCAACTCACCCACCCGGCCATTGAGGGAGCCGCGAAAGCGCCCCGCCCTGCCAGGGAGGGTGCCCTGACGGATGTTCCGGCTGCTGCCCGTGCTTTTGCTAAAGCCGCGCGCGGGGGAGTAGACGCGCTGGCCCGCATTCCCCGCATAGCTCACGGGTGAGCCGCCGTATCCTGACGGCTTGTCCCCATGCCCGACATACAGGGCATTCCTGTGCTGGGCAGTGAGGGCACGGGCCTTCTTCGTTGCCCCTTGTGGGGGACGCCCACCTGCTCCACTCCGCAGGTGGGCCGCTTTCTCCCCGAACACATGCCTGCCGCTGGCATTCGTGCGGCTGGCTCCCCGGCGACTGTTGACCTTGACGCCACGCCTTCCGAGGCGATGAACCGCAGCGGCGCGGTCCCGGTCATAGGTGGTCTTGCGGTTCTTCCCTTTGCCCGAAGAGCGCAGAATCTTTTTCGCATGAAGAAACCGGAGTTGTCTTGCTGTCAGATGCCTTTTTGCCATGCTTCAACCTCCCTTCTCGTCATCCAGCACGCGAAGCGGCATGTGGGCACGAAAAAGCCCCGCACAATGGCGGGGGTACGGACATTCGCGGGGCTTAAACTCGCACTCAGTGAGGGGCGGCCCACGAATCAGGGGTTAGAACAACGAGCCGCTGTAGAGGCTGTTGCGGCGTTTCTTGAACGCCTCATATGTGGCGCGGCCAGCAGCGATGCGCTGACTGCGGTTTTTGAGGGCCTTCAGCGCCCCGTCGCGGCCTAGCGTTTCTTCCATCGCCCGGAACTTTTGCACCTTCGGATTGCGGCCTGCTGCCTGACGAGCGGCACGGATGCGGTTGCCCCGCGCTTCCTGCTTAGCCTGCTTCTTTTCCGCCTGCACCATCCGGGCGGCGGCCTTAGTGGACTTCATGCCGTCCGCACGGCGGCGAGCACTGCTCTGAACAGAAAGCGTGTAGCCCTGATCTGCAAGGGCACGGGCCTGGGCGCTCCGATTCTGCCGGAAGGCGGCCTTCCGAACGCCGTAGGCGGCCATTGCTCGACCCGCTTCAATCCGCGCCGCCCGCGTCTTATCCCGCTCCGCCTTGCTGGGCACCTTGCGGCCATTCCCGTCCTTGCTGTAGCTCACCTTGCGGTCCTTGCCCTTGCCAGAGGCCCGGAGGCGTCCAGTTGCAAACAGCCACCGAATCTGGCGGGCCGTCAGCTTTCTCTTTCCTGCCATTAGTCACCTCCTTTCACTCGAACGGCCAAACTGCACCGGCACCTGACCACCTCAGCCGCAGGTGCTCCCGGCATGTGGGGCCGCGTGAGTCCGTTGCTGAACTTCTTGCCGTAGGGCACCCGCTCCCGGTCCACCCGACGATGTGACGGGCGTGTACGCGAGTCGCGGGCGGCCAGCCATTCCGCCTCTAGCTCTAGGCCGAGGTCATCCCGTGCCCGGTCGAACACCTGAGCCTGACCATCGGAGAGCGCGGCCTGTGTCTCTGTGACGGCGATCATCTGCGCTCTGGCCCGGCTGACCTGTAGAGCCTTCTGAAGCTCTGCCCTAACCGGATATCTGCCCCCCGCGCTCAGCGCCTGTGTCATCACCCGGCCCACCCGCGCGGCGTGGTCTGCCCGTGCGTCCCCCCAGATAGCCGTGAGCCGGGCAGGAATGGCCCCCACAGCCGCCTCCACAGCCGGGGCCGCGATGGTCAGCGCAGCCGGGGCACCGCTCGCGGCCAGCATCCCGGCCCCCACGTCCCCGCCGAGGCGTACAGCATCCTGTACGGCCAGCAGGAGAGGCGGGGGGAGGTCGGGCCAGAGCGCCGCCGCCATGCGGGTCAGGCGCTCTTTGGCGGCAAAGCGGTCTGCCGGGTTCTGGAGGAGCATCAGGCTTACCAACTCTCGCAGCAGGGCCGCCGCTTCCCGGTCAGTCGCCTTGAATGCCCTCAGCAGCGTCCGCACGGCTTGCGTTTCAAGCTTGCGCGAGTCCTGTTCCAGCAGCTTGAGGAGCTGGACGAGGGTGGGCGTCTGCTTCATAGCTCACCCCCTCTGGCTTGCTCATCGCACTTGAGGCTCAGAGGTCGCCGTCGCCTTCTCAGCCGCTAGACGAATCGCATTCGCCGCCTCAAAACTCGGAATCTCACAGATCGTGACCGTGTACTTGGGGGATTCCTCGGCTTCTTCCTCTTCCGTCGCCTCTTCTTCCACCTCGCTTACCTCCAGAAAGAGGATGTTCCGCCCCGGCACAGTCACCGTTCCGCCGTGCATCTCGGTCGTGTAGAGGGAAAGTGGATTCGTCATCACCTCACCTAGCTGCGTGAGGGCGGCATCGAGGTCATCATCTGAAACGGCAAGGTCAATGGTGCTGTTGTTGGTAAGTCTCAATTTGACGGTGTTCATGGCATATCTCCTTAACCCAGCACCTGCACAACGGCTTCCCCGATCAGTACGCCGATCAGTACGCCCCGCGTGAAGCGCAGCGCCTCCACCGCGCTCACGACAGCACCCGCACATGCCCCATCTCCATCTCCTCACACGGCGCGAACGCCTCGGCAATCTCGTCGGCGTCGGTGAGAGCGAGTTGGAGGTCTGCGGTGTCAGAATCTGTCAGCTTGATGCCCATTCCCGCCCGTTGTTCCAGGCGCATGGCCCGGAGTTCAGAGCGGATGCCTTGCAGGCTGGCGGCAATGGCGGTCAGCACGTCGGTCAGGTCTACAGTGTCATCCATGCGGCATCACTCGCTTTCCTGAACACGTCTTCGAGGAGGGGCTTGCAACTCGGCCAGCGTGAGCACAGCGGCAGCAAGAGACTGAAGCACGCCAAAGTCAATCGGCGTGGAAGGCAAGCCAAGCGGTAGCAATACCTTTTGTCCGGTCATTCGCGGGCCTGCCAGAGGGTGCAGCCGAAATCGGGGCAGGTGGATAGATAGGCAAATTGCTCATTGCCCTCTACATTGGTAGAGGTGATGTGCGTGGCATCTAACTCAAAGGTTGAGTCAATCCGGTTGCAAGACCCGAGTTGAGGAAGCGTGCCATCCCCGTATACGTGCCGCTCCCACCATCGGCATCCCTCACACCGGGGCATTCCCGCCGTCCCCTGCCTGCTGTCCGTCATCCTGTCCCCCCATGTCCACCGCGCCCACCGCGTCCAGCTCCTCAGCGGCGGCAATGGCCTGTGCGTCGATCTGATACCCGGCGGCCTGCGCGATTCGCAGCACCGTGGCTTTGGGCAGCGTGCCGAGGCCGAACAGGGCGGCGGCCTGCTGGATGTTGCTGGCGCGTTCGTTCTGGAGCTTCTTCAACTCGGCTTGCACGTCCTGAACCCCAGGCGTCGCCTCCAGCAGCGTCTCCAGGCTCAGCTTGCCCGCCGTGTGCATGAGGTCGAGCTGTTGGAGCGTGGTGAGTTCGACCTTGTCGGTGTCGAGAAAGAGGCGGGGCGTCACGTTCAGCCATTCCAGCGTGTCGCTGCCCTGTACCCACTGGGCGTAAGCGTCTGCCGTCTCTACCGCCCACCGGAGGGCGGCCTGAGCGGGCTGCGCTTCGTCGGGCAGGCTCTTCAGGAAGGCCGCGCGGCTCTGGCGCTTGCTTTCCCCACTGACCTGCCCTTCCCCGTCCCGCGTCCAGAGCTGGTTGAAGCGGCTCAGCAGCTTGCTTTCCAGCCAGTCCGCATCCTCGCGCATGAACTGGCTGTTCACGGGGTCGAACGTGCCCACGCTCGCCCTGAGCATCACCGGCAGATTGTCCAGGCCGGGGACGGGGTTGCCCTCCGCGTCCCGCAGGTAGTCAGACTGCACGTCCACGACGCGGGCGGGACCGAACGTGTAGGCGGTTTTCTCGCCCGTCACGCTGTCGCGGGGCTGCGCAGCGTCCAGGGTGTAGTACTGCCGCCAGCCGCCCAGGTTGTTGTTGCGGATGACGTTGCCCGCCGTGGTGTTCACGCCGTTCTGAAGATCGAGGTCCGATTGCTGCACCTGCGGCCCCGCCTCGCGCTTCATCTCATGGATCAGGGCGCGGAAACGCAGGGGCCGTTCAGGGTCATACAGGGGATTGGGACGCGGGTTCAGGCCGACGCCCGGGGCGGGGGCCAGCTTGCCGCTCTGATCGGCGTAGACGGTGATCTCGGTGCGGGTGTGGACCTCCACCCGGTTCTGGGGTTTCCCATCCTCCCCCGTGACGCTGTAGGCCCGCCAGTAGGCGAGCTTCACGCCGTCCTGCTCCACCGCCCCGGCTTGCGTGGCGTCCAGCGCGTCCAGTTGGATGAGTTCCAGCGCGTCCGCCTGCGTCTGCGCGTCCCGGCTCAGCTCGTCCTTGCCGAGGATGACGCGGTACACGTCGGGGACGTACATGTGCAGGTAGGCCACGCCCGCCCAGCGCATGTACTCGTCACCCCGTTTCAGTTCCGCATGGACCCTGCCGCTGCCCGTATGCCATGTGGCGAGGCTGCTCACCCGCTCATCCTCCGGCTCCAGGGCCACCGTGTCTGCGCTGGCCGTCCATTCGGGGTCACGTCCGAGGATGTGGGAGGTAAAGCGGTTCAGGATGGGGCCGATCAGGGCGATGACGATCAGACGCTTTTTCAGGGCCTCTTTCTCTGCCGGGTCATCGGGCACCAGGCCGGGGTAATACTCCAGGTTGGGGCCGATCTGCTCACCCTGGGCGAAGTCGCGCAGCTTCTGGAGCGGAATGGGGGACTTGCGCGGGTCGGTGGCCGTCGCCGTCGCCGCTTTGATGGCCGCTTGAACCGCTGCCAACAGCTTCTCAGGTTCCATGTCTCACCTCGCGCGTGTGTAGTTGGTGCCGCTGCGGTCAGCGACGGGGGCGACGTACTTAGGCGGCGCAAAGGCGTACATCACCGCCTCGGCAATGTCCGGGGACACGCTGCCATTGCCCAGCTTGTTGACGCGGATTTTGTCGGCCTGCCCATACTTCTCATAGGTGGGCTGGCTCAGTTGTGCTCTCGCGGTGTTGGCAAGCGGGTGTCCCTCCAGTTCCGCGAGGCTGATGCACTCGTCATCCGGGTGGGGGATGCCTTGCGTGACACGCTCATGGGTGGCCTTGAAACGCAGGCGCAACCTCCACCACATCTCAGCGGCGAGATTCATAAAGCGTTCGTCTGCTGGGGCTTCCGCATCCGGGTACTTCGTGCGGCTGGGCGTCTCGCTGTTGGCAATGCCGCGCACCTTGAAGGGCAGCCCCTCTTGCTTGGCGAGAGTGGCCGTAATGCTGGCTCCCACGCCCAGACGGTCATAGTTCAGGACACTCACCCGATCAGCGCGGGCAGTGGCTTCCAGCTCGGAGGCGATGTGCAGCCCCTTGAACTGCCGCAGAGAGGGCAGCACCACAGCGCCAGCGCGGGCAGCGTAGGCACTCTTATCCGCGCCCTCCTCGGCCACGTCTGCCCCGGCTGCACGGGTAGAGCCGTGAGGCAAGCGCAGTTGGAAGGCCGCCTCTACCCACTTGGCAGGGATGACCACGCCCTCAGCGGAAGCGGCGTAGTCAATGTCCACTTCCTGCGCCAGCACGATAGGGTCAAGTTCGGCCCGCTGCTTTTCGTACCAGGGGTGGATACTCCGCCCCTTCCATTCCGCTGCCCAGTTCTTATCCGGGTTCTCCCGCCAGGGCATCGTGAAGACGGGGTATTTGCCGCTGAAGCGGTCATTGTAGAAGCGGTCCCCGATGCCGTTAGGCGTGCTGCCCTTGATGCGAACATTCGTGTTCTGACTGATCGCCGCGTCTACCGCTTCCTGATTCGCGTGATAGGCCCACTCGTCGAGCAGGTACATGGACGTGCGCCCGCCGCGCCCGATGTTGTCCCCGGCTTCCCCGGTCAGGCTGGCCCCATTGACGGGGTTCACCACCCGCATGAAGTTGTCATGCTCTTTGCGGCTGAAGCCTTCCGGCTGCATCCACTCGGGCAGCTTGTAGAACATGTCGCGGAACTTGTGGAAGAGCGTCTTGGGGTCGCCCTTCTTATCCACGTACTCCTCTTTGCGGCTGCCCACGCCTGCCGCGAAACCTTCCACGAACAGCCAGTGGTGCAGGAAGAAGCCGAGGATGACATAACTCATACCCTCATCCCGGCTCTTTTCGATCAGGCCGGAGGTCTGCGTGCGCTCCCGCTCTTCCAGCCAGCGGACTAGCTCAATCTGTTTGGGACGCAGCACGAACGGCAGATTGGCGGGGAGGCCCAGCGTCATCCCGCGCGGGGCATACGTCCAGACCCAGTGATTAAACCAATGCACCGGGTTACGGCGGCACTTCTCCAGTTCATGCGCCATGCGTTCTGGGGAGCGTTCAACATTGGCCCGATACCAGTAGCGCCGCCTGATCTCCTCCTCCACTTCAGGGAGGCGGACGGTGCGTGTCCAGCGGTGAATGAGCGGCGTCAGCTCCTCAACCGTGAGGGCGGTCAAGGCTTGCCCCCGAAGTACAGGCGGGCGAGGGCCTGAGCATCTAGCCCTTCCAGATCATCCGGGGATAGAGCGGCGCTTACGGTGGCGGTGCGGACGGGGCCGCCACCTTCCCCGGTGAGTTCAGTGGCCTGCCGCTCTTTGTAGAGGTCGGGGCGCAGGGCCTTGAGGCGGAACATCAGCAGCGTGTCACTGAACTGCTTCTCCTCGCCTACCTGCTCTCCCTTGTACCAGACGCCCTTCACGGTGCCCTCAAAGGCGCGGCGGTCAGCTTCTCCTTCCAGCAGGTCAGCCCATTCCTGCAAGGCATTGTCCCAGGCTTCAGAGAAGATGGGGTCTTCAGCTTTCACTTCATAGGCGTACTGGCGGCGAATGCCAATGGCGCGGGCGGCGCGGGTCACGTTGCCGTGCTGCTCCAACTCAATCAGGAAATCCTCTCTCTTTTTCTGTGTCAGCTTTGTCCGGTTCGCCATTGGCATCACCTCCTCTCTCTCGCCTCTAGCCCAGGCGCGGGCGTATGGGTGGCGGGGCGCGGCTGCTCTGCCGCTTCCTGCCATGCGGGGGCACGGTGGCCCCCTGTCGGTTGGGTGTGATCGTCTTTTCTCAGCCTCTCGGCTTCCCGGCGCGTCTCATTCCGGCTGCATCGGCCACAGCTCCCCGTCCCCATCACCCGGCAACGCCGCCGCATACCACGCCTCTCCATCCCCCGCAGGCAGCACGCCCAGGCGCACGAGTTCTGCCGCGTACCAGTCGGTCAGCATCTGCGCCTCACGGGTCGGGCGTCCGGTCCAGTTGATCGGCCTGCTCTCACACCTGGGCATGGGCGGTCCTCCGGGTTTCTGTGACAGAGAGTTCTAGGGCCTGCCCCGCCTGCTGCCCTTCTGCCGGGCTTCCATGCGCCTGCCCGTAACGCCGCCGTTGTGCCGGGTCCGGTGCAGCGCGCGCCACATGGCCTTTCTCTCCCTCAGGGAGCGTCCGTTCAAAACACTCCCAGCGCGTTCAGCAGGGCAAACTGGTCGCCTTCGTTGAGGATGGGCACAGGGTTGATCCTTGCCAATTCCCAATCCTCCGCACTGGGCGAGGGGGATTGGTCATAGGTCGCTGCCAGATATTCCTCAGCGGCCATTTCGCTGCCACAGTCCGGGCAATCATAGATGAAGGGCGTACCGTGCTGGCAGGCTGAGCGGCTCACACGTCCCGCCGCTGGATCGTGGCTTTCGTACCGCACTTACTCCGCTTGAGGCGGTACTCACTGCGGGGCAGAACTTGCGTGCTGACGTAAGAGCGGTCCTGATGGTCCTGATTGGCCTGCCACTTGCTCAGGGCGTCAGCGGCGGGCTTACTGGCGGCTTCCAGGGCGGCTTTCGCGGCGGGGAGGTCGGGCGTCTCTACCGTCTCAAGGTCAGTCCACATGAACACCTCAAAAGAAAATCCCCCGCTCCTCAGGGGAAACGGGGGGACTCTAGCGAGATTCTAGCTTGACGCACCCACTTTGACAAGGTGGTCTGGTAATTCTTCGTGCTTACACCACTTCCACAGGTCAGTCATCAGGGCGCGGTCATCGTCGGTGGCCTTCGGGCTGGGGCGATAGCGGGCGCGTTCTTTGCGGTACCAGTAGGGCAGGGCGTCCCTTCCCCCCAGCAGGTAGGCACTGAGGCGGGCGTGCAGGGCGGTGGGCAGGGTGCGGGTGTCCAACGTGTACCGCTCCGGCGCATAGGTGGCCTCCAGATACCCGGTGACGCCCAGAGCCTCCACCCGCACCGCGTACAGGTAGGGCAGGCCAGCGGGCGCAGCGCGGCGGGTGTCAATCTCTGACAGGTCACGGGCCAGCGCCCTCATGCGGGATTCGAGCCGGTCAATGTCCCGATTCGCCTGCTGAATGTCCGCCACCGTCCCGGCGCGGATGGCCTTCATCAGCCGCCAGTAACGGGTTTCAAGGGCCTGCCGGGCGTCCATGAGGCGCTGGTACTCGGTTCCGCCTGCTACGGGCGTGTGCGGCGTGGCGTGGGGGGCAGGTTGCTGGGCGCGTTCGGGCATAACGGTGTGGGAGCCGTTGAGACTGACGGCAAGGGCGTTCAGGCGGTGAGAGTGGCGCTGCTGGGCGAGGTCGGGGAGGTCGCGAACACGGAGGGGCAGGGGTTCAGGCATTCAGTCTCCTAATCGGCGGCGTCCGCCAGCATCCCGCGCTCCCGGTCCCGCATCGCCTTCAGGTAGGCGTCCTTGAGCGGTTCGGCGTCCCGGCCCACCTCGCGCAGCAGGGCGGATTCATCGGGGCAGGCGCGGTAGCGGTCGGCGCGGGTGATGCGGGAGGTGGGGCGCTTCATCCGTACCGCCAGCGCAGTTCGGAGGGCGTCATGCCACTGCGAATCAGGCAGGCCGCCACCGTCTCCACGCCGTACAGGTGCGCGTCGGCCAGCACGTTCATGTCAGTGGCGAGGGTGTGGACCTGCCAAGGGGGAAGGAGCGTGCCGGTCGAGAGGGCGACGGTCAATGCCCGGCTCAGCTCCAACAGGTTTGGCTTAGGGGGCTTGCGATTCTCGCGGGGGGCGTCAGCGGGCAAGCCCAGCTTGCGGAGGCGGGTACGGCGCTTCATGGCAGCGCCCCGTGTGAGGCGTGGTAGGTCAGCAGATACAAAAAGCATGAACCCGCGATCAGGCCGAGAAAGCTCGCAGCACTCCACCACGGCACGGGATTTTCCGCCATATCTGCGGCCATCAGGGCGGCAAATATGCCGAGCACGGCGAGCATGCCTGCAACAATCAAAAAGTCGGTCATGCCCTCCCCTCCAACGGCAGCTCAGCCACGCTCTTCACCACGTCAAGCGGGCCGTACAGGTGTTCATAGAACTTGCGCTTGATGCGGAACCTCACAGAAGCCTGCCTATCCACTCAGTTGGCAGCTTCGGTCCTTTTTGCTGATTACAATCACGGCAGGAAATGCAGATGTTCTCTGGACCGTTGGAACCGCCACGAGAGAGGGGGACGATATGATCTACGTGATAAGCGCACCCAACCGTCTTTCTGCACCACCAACAAAGCCCCTTCTGCATTTCAAATCGACGCTCTATGTCAGCCCTCGTATGTTTTCCCTCGGCGGCCCGCTCTCTCGCTCTACGGCGCGCCGCACAGACGCGACCTTGAAGCTTGACTTTTTCCGGGTTAGCTCTTGCCCATGCTCGAACACGATCACGATTAGCTTGAGGATTGGCTTGATTGCGAAGTCTATCAAGCTCACGCCCCCTGGTGACGCGATATTCACGCTTTCTTTCGCGCTCATGCTCCTCGTTTTTCGCGGCCCAATCACGCTTGTAGCTCGCCACCTTCTCCGGATTGGCATCCGAAAAAGCCTTTGAAGCTTTGACTTTACAAGACTTGCATTGCGCTGAGAGGCCATCCGCGTAAGGACTCTTATAAAAGTTCTCCAAATTGGCCTCCTTTAGAACGCCACACTTGGTACACCTTTTTTCTGCTAGAGTTTTCATGTCGGAACCTCCATTCCGGCCACGGCTCAGGGTGTTGGTAGCACCGCTGGGCCATAACTATTTGCATTTTAGCTTGACTGCCTCCCTTCAAGCGGCATCTGACTTACTTTCTTGACTACATCTATTTCATAACTGTATTTCTCTTCAAATAATTTTTGCTTTATTCGGAAAACCGCAGTGATGACTCCTTTTGTGTCAATTACACGAGGAAGCCCCGTGACGTAATGAACCAAAAAATCCCCGACATATGACACGCCCGCCCCCAGGTCGAACACGGGCTGAGGCTCCCAGTCCAGCACGAGGCCGCCTTGCTTCATGAGGTCCAGTTGGGCAGCGGCGTCCGCTTCGAGCTTGCTGTCATAGGTGACGCCTGCGTAGGTCGTGCGGCGGGCGTTGTACTTCCCGTTCCGGGCAGGCTTAGGCGCGTCCACACCAGCGCGGGCGAGGGCTTCAGGGGTGATGCCAGCAGAAAAGCGGGCCATTACCAACTCACCGTGTAGTAGGCCGCACTGCCGGTATCACGCTGATCTGGCGTGTAGTACGTGACCTTGTAGCCCTTGCGCCCTAGCGCCGCCTTGACACCCGTTTCCAGCGTATCCACCCGGATAGCGCTCTGCCCTGACTCGGTGGCACGGGCAATCTCCTGGGCAAGCCGCTCAATTTGCATGCGGGCGGCGGTGGTGCTGGCCGCCTGCAACTTGGCCCTCATGCTGCTGGCCTCGGGAAGAACGGCATCCAACTTGAGTGTTCCAATCAGGTCAAACTCCATATATTCCTCCAATGGAATAAGCAAGCGCCCCCACCGCTCAGGCAGGGGCGCGTCTCTGTGACAGAGAGATTCAGGCGAGCGGACAGCCCTCATGGTGCCCGCCCCCGCACCCGCACAGGCGGCAGGGTTCGGTAGGAGCAAACTCAAAGCCGCGCATGAGGTCGCCCAGCAGCGCGGCGAAGGGCGCAATAGCCCGCTCCATGTCGCGGAAGGCTTGCGTCAGCGGGTGGGGTGGGCGCGGGTATAGCTCAGCCAGCACGCGGCGGGTCATCTGATCGGGCGTCTCGTCGGGCATGGGAAACCTCAGCGGCCCCAGTGAGGGGCGAGAGCGGGTCAGGCGGCTTTTTGTTGCGACAGAACCTGTTGAGAGAGCCAGCGCCCCGTGCGGCGCTTCCGGGGGTCGCGGCAGGCCAGGAGCCACGCGGCCACTTCCTCCACGCGGTAGCAGTACCCGCCGCTGCGAGTGCGGATATGGGGACAGCCGAGCTTGGCCCACTGGCACAGCGCCTCCGTGGTCCGGCCAGTCATCCCGGCAAGCTCCCCCGCCCCGACATAGCCACGGGGCGGGGACTTTGGACCAATCGGGGGGGCGACCCTGGCCGCGTCCCGCTCGTCATACAGATAGAGCAGGCCGCCCGCGCTGCTGTCTCTCAGGCGGCGAAACGGCAGACCCTTCAGCCGTTCCTGCACCCGGCTCTGGGCCATGTTCCAGCGGCGCATCAGTTCATGCTGAGTGACCATGCCGGGGGGTCGCTCCCTGAGGACCGGATTGGCCTCCTGTTCAGCCAGGAGCGCCCGCGCTGCGGCGCGTGTGATGCACGGGCAACGGGTGCCCACAGGTTTGATTGGGATACCCCGGTGCGTGAGATGCGCCTTGAGTGCAGCGAAGTCCGCAAAGGCCAGCGGTGCCCACAGTTCCGCGACAGGCACCAGATGGGCCGGTATCTCATTCAGGTTGTGCGTCTCGATGCCGTAAAGCAGTTCCGAACGGCTCATCCCGAGCGCCCGGTAAATCATTTCATGGCTCTCACCTTTCAGGAGGCGGATGCGTACACGGCGGCACGTTTCAGGTGTCCACTGCACCCGCCCGCCAGAACTGCGGGGGACCGGTTCAATGTGGGACTGGCGTCTTACCTTTCCCATCCCTGCCTCCCTCCCCGGCAGTGGCTCACGTACCGGTAGGCGCGTTCCAGGCGGTCCAGTGCCCAGGTCAGCGGGGCATCCCGGCGCAGGGGCACGGGGACCGTGGAGAGCGAGGCCGCGCCGCGCAGCCGCCACCGGTGGGCGAGGGCGGCGCGCTGTTCGGAGACAGTCGCCTCACGCCACAGCAGGGTCACGTCCACGGCCTCCTCCCGGTGGGGGTAGAGCCTCCAGTCCTCTGAGGTGGGGCGCAGGGTGTTGGCATCGGTATAGGCGGGGCGGCTCATCCGCGCCTCGTGGGGAAGCCAGCGGTTTCCAGAAGAGTTCGCAGGGTGTAGGTGCGCTCGGGATAGGGCCGGGGCGGGGGGGCGGTATCGGCGCTCAGGCGGGCGAGGAAGGCGCGGCGCTGGCGTTCCAGCTCTACGGCCCGCAGTTCGTCCCGCTCCCGCCTCAGCGTGGCTGTGGTGAGGCGCAGGCGGGCATTCTCGCGGCGGGCGGCGTGGAGTTGGCAGGCGGCGTAGGCGGCGAGAGCAGCGGTCAGCAGGATGAGGGTCCGGTTCATTCGCACCTCAAAGGCGAGCGCCCCGGCCTGGGGAGGCGGGGCGCTGGGGCGGGTTTTTGTGACAGATAGGGGGCTAAAGGCCGATGACGATGCGCTTTCCTGCAGGGATGAGATTCATAATCTCTTCAAAGGTGGGGGCGGGGCGCTCTCCCCACAGCTCACTGTGGATGCCCTCCCAGTTCAGGCCAAGCTCATGCGTCCAGACGGAGCGCCCCAGGGTCTTTTCAAGCGCCTCATGGAACACGTCAAACGGCATACTCAGCTCTTTCACCGTCATCTGAAACTCTGCCCGCTCCCGGCAGGTCATGCTCTCCCAATAGTGAGACCCGGCCAGCGCGATAGCTCTCTCTTTGCCAATGCTGATCTGTTGGGGCTTCATGTGCTCTCCTTTTCAACCAAAGTACAGCGTCCATCCCAGCGCACGCCTGCCGTGAAGCGCAGGCCGCAGCGGGCGCAGGTGAAGGTGACCTGGGGGCGGAAGGCGTAGGCGGTGACGGGTCGCCAGTCATGGCGGGTCATCTGCACACCTCAATCAGCGCATCCGGGTATTCCCGGCAGGCGGTCAAGTACCGCTGAAGCCAGGGCAGGAGGTGGATATAGAGGCCCCATCCATTCGGGCTGTCAAACGCCTTGAACCGCTCCGGGTCGGCCTCCATCTCCGCTATGCCGCGCTCCAGAACCGGGATGATCTGATGGGCGTGGGTATAGCCGTGCTCATCAGGCCGCCACACGGCTTCATAGAGGCCCGCTTCAGAGGCCATGCGGTTGAGGTTGTGAGTGATGTTCGCGTCAAATACCGTCTCTGTCTCTTGTCCGCGTCCACAGCAGGGGCAGCGGTTCCCAACGGTGCGAATCAGGGTTACGTCAAGGCTCATGCTCTCTCCCCTTTCGGGCGGGCCGCACCAATCGCCTGCTGGTAGAGGTTCAGGCAGCGGACGGTGTAGTAGATGACCCGTTCCAACTTCTCCGGGTCACTGCGGACGGCCCCGAGGCGGCTGTGAACGGTCAGCGGGCCTCCCGGCTCGGGGCGGTGGCAGCGGGGGCAGATGAAGGCCCACACGGGCGGCGTGCCGTCATTCGGGCGGGCTTCATGATCGCCAATAGGCAGGTGATGCGCCTCGTGGGGGAATCCGCTCTCAGCGGGCGTGCGTCCGCACCAGTAGCAGGGCGCGTTCAGCTTGCCGAACGTCACGTAATCCACCGGCGCGGCGGCGGGCTTCACGGGTGCGTTAGGCCGGGCCTCCTCCGCTTCCACGATGTAGGTGCGGGTCGGGTCAATGTCGCCGTTGCCCAGCCTCAGCAGGAAGTCTTTCACCTGCTCACTGCTGTTCGCCCAGGCTTTCGGGAGGATGGCCCGCACCTCCAGGTCACTCAGGCCCTCCGTGTTCAGGGTGGTGCGGGCACGCTGGGCAGCATCGTCCAGCACGTCCTTCGTCTCTGCTGTCACCCGCACGGTGGTCGTGGGGGCGCGGTGGCCCGCTACCACTTCCGCGAGGTTCCCGGCTTCGATGTGGGCGCGTACCACGTCAGGGGAGAGGTTCAGGCGGTCCAGCGCCTTGCCGATCAGCTCCCCTTCGGTGAGGCTGGCAGGGGTAAAACCGCCCTCCAGAGCGCAGCCCGTGAAGAGGTAGGGCCAGAACCCCTGAACGGTGCGGCCTTTCGTGCTGCCCCGGCGCTGCATCTCCCCTAGGACACGGGAGAGAAAGGCGTGCATGGTGATGTTCTCGCGCTTCTTCACTTCCTCCCAGCCCAGCCACAGATTCCGGCTGAGAGCCTGTTGCATGGGCCAGGTGGCGAGGTCGTAGGCGAGGAACTGCTCAGCCAGGGATGTTTCTGTGACAGAGAGAATCGGGGGTGCGGTCACGCCTCCCCTTTCAGGGAAGTGAGCGTCCACCAGTCCCCATACCGCGCAGGCTCCTCCGGGCGGCGGGCAATGGCCTCGGCCAGCGCGTCCCGGCACACGTCAGACAGGCCGTGATCGGTCAGCAGGGCCAGACACAGCCGCACGTTCTCCGGGGTGCAGGCGAACACGTGCTCAGGGCCGCCGAACTCGTGGGTGAGGATGTACCACGTGAGCGGGGGAAGCGGGGCGGGGATGGGCTGCGGGCGGGGACGGACGAAGAAGCCGCGCAAGCGGGAAGCGAGCGCGGCGAGGGGGAGCGGGGTGGTCATGTTCTCTCCAGTTGCACCCGTTCCCACCCCGCCCACCCCCGCAGCAGCGTTTCGGTGGCGAGGAGGCGGGCGGCGCGGCGGCTCAGGCCGTGGCTCTCCAGCCACAGCGTCAGGTGGTGGGGGCAGGCGGTGGTCAGGGTGTGGGTGCCGCAGCCGGTGAGGCGGTAGTGGGCGGGGGTCAACTCACCCACAGCCAACCGTCACGGGTTTCCAGGGGGCCGTCCGGGCCGCCGATGTTCTGTTCGGCGGCCCGGAGAATGCCCAGCACCAGGCCGGGGACCAGGTTCAACTCCCGCGCGATCTGCTCAATGGGCCGGGGTTCGGCGGTCAGCGCCGCCAGCACGCGGTCCCGGACAGGGTGGAGGCGGGCCGTCACCGCGCCGCCTTCTGCCGGGCCTTCGCGCAGCAGGTAAACGGCGGCGTCCAAATCTGGAGAACGTAGCCCTTGCGCGGCGTCACCGCCTCAATCAGCTTCGCCTCCCCCCCGCAGTGGGGGCAGCGCAGCTTCTCCGGGTTGCCGATCACCGCACCGCCGTTGCGGGTCAGCAGCTCCCCGAGGGTGGCGGGGCGGTTCAGGCGGCCATCAGGACGCATCGGGGAGCGCCTGCCTTCTGGGGCCAGCGGTCAGGACGGGCGTGGCAGCCTGCGCCTGCTGGGTGAGGTGTTCGGCGTAGCGTTCCAGAAACTCGCGCTTGAGCCAGGGGAGGCGGTCGGCGTCCACTTCCCCGAGCGGCTTGCCGTTCGTGACACGGTTCATCAGGGTGCGCGTGTAGGTGCCGGGCAGGGTGGCCGCCTCGCCCCGCGTGGCGCGGTCTACGGCGGCGTCCCACTCGCTGAGCGCCTGCGCCTTGAAACTGGGGCGGGCGTAGTCAATCAGCTTTTGCACGCTGGGGAAGAAGTCATCAAAGCGCACCGAGGCGGCGATGGCCTGCGCCCACTCATCAGCGGTCAGGCCCGCGCCCCGGATGGTCAGGGCATAGAGGCGCGTCAGGGGCGCGGAAGGCGTCTGTTTGTGCCGCTCGCACAGCAGCTCCCAGTAGGCGGTGAACTCCAGTTCAGTCATCGAATACCCCCGTGACGGCCTGCCGGGTGTCTTCCATGCGGGCCGCGAAGCGCTCGTTTGCCTGGGTTTGGGTTTGCGGGCGGGTCGCCGCCGCACCCTTGAGCGGGAACAGGCCCGCCCAGCCGTTCGTGATGCTCTGCTCCATCACGGCCAGCGGGTCGGGCTGCGCGGCCAACATCTTGAGCTGACGGCCCAGCGTCTCAGGCAGGCAGGAAAGCCGCCGCTTGCGCCGGTAGGCCAGCCAGTCCGCCCACGCCTCCGCAAAGCCTTGTAGGGCCGTTAGCGGGGCGGGAAGGGGCACGTCCTCGGGCCGGGCCGCCGCATCGCCGCCCGGAACTTTTTCAAGGGCTGTGGGTGGGTGGGTGATTCCCGCCTTCTGCCTTGCCTGACCCGGATTCCCGACAGGGGGAAGGGAGGTGTCAGATTCTGCCGGGATAGGGGTGGGCTGCTCCGCGCGGCGGGGTTCCGCGCCATCTTTTTTCTTTGTCCTGTCAGTCTTCGTAGAGTCAGTATTTGTAGTTACGGGTTTCCCGTCAGACGGTTTTCCCGTCTGACGGTTTTCCCGTTCATCGGTGACTTCGTAGGCCCAACCCGAGAGCCTGCCGTTTTCATCCTGCGCGGCCTTCCGGGAGATATACCCGGCGGCGATCAGTTCTTTCATCGCGTTCTGATGGGCTTCTCTGCCGTCGCTGCTTAGTGTTTCGAGCTGGCGCATGTAGTAGCGCCAGTCATCGGGAAAGCTGAGCATCACGCCCAGCAGCCCCTTTGCCTTGAGACTCAGCGCCGGGTCGCGCAGCATGGCGTTTGCCAGCATCGTGAAGGGCGCGGTGCGCCGGTTGCGGAACCCCGCGCCCCGTTCCTGCGTATCATGTTGGGAAGTCATAGAACCTCAAGCCGCCCGCGTCTCGTCCACGCGGGCGGCTCCGTTTTGAGAAGGGATTAGGTCAGCAGCGGCTCGGCTTCCAGCGTGATGACGTGGCCGCCTCTGGCGTTGGTCGGCTCAACTTCCAGCCAGTCATTCAGCAGGTCGCGCAGCTCGCGGGCAAGGCGGTAAATCCCCATCTGCTGCGCGTAGGACGTGGCGAGGATGGCCGGGGCCTCCCGCTCGAACTCCAGAACGCGGCTCAGGGCGCGGCTCAGGGCGTCAGCCTGCTCTGAATGGCCTGCCTGCTGTAGCGCGTCCTGTAGCACCGTGTAAGGGGTGTCGCTCGGCAACGTGCGGCGACCCGCGTCATAGACCTCATTGGGGATGCGCTCGGGGAGGTCGAACGGCGGTGCAGCGGCCAGCACCTCGCCCGTTTCTGGGTCGTGGGGCGGCGGCCAGGGCGCAGGTTCGGTAGGCGGCGCGACTGGGACGGGTTGGAAGCTGGGCGGGTTGGCGGGTGTGGGGCGCTTGCCGATGTTGGCGGTGTTCTGCGTGTAGGTGGTGCCGTTGCGCTCAACGGTGCGGCTATCATTAAACGGTTTAAAGATGTCCAACTCACGCCGCATGTTGCCGACGAACATGCTGCTTACGCCGCACTGCCGCGCAATCTTGGTGTCCACCCAGCCCTGCCACTCCGCATCTCGCAACAGCGTCTCCACCGCCCGCCGCTTGTCCGCATTCGTGCGCCGGAGGCCGTGGGTGCTGTTCGCCCCCACGCTGTAGAGAATCGCGTCCCGGCGCGTGCCCTGCCGTACATCGGCGTCAATCTCGCGCCACTCGATCTGCTCATGCGCCCGGTAGCGGTGGAAACCGTCGGCCAGCCAATACTCGGAGCCGTCATAGAACACGGTGACGGGGGGCAGGACCACGTCGCTCAGCAGCGCGTCGGCGTATTCCTGAATGGCCGGAAGGCTGACTTCAGCGCGGGTCTGCGTGCCGCCGTCCGTGCGAATCTGCGCGAGTTTAAGCCTTTGCATCGCCGTCCCCGTCCTTCAGGTCTTTGGGAATGTCAAAGAGGGGCAGCATCAGCGGGTCTTTCTGCTCACCGTACACGCGGGCCTGCTCGGCGTACATGCTCGCCCGCTTCGCCCATTTCACGACCGCCCGCATGGCCTCGCCATACTTCCGGGCCACGTCCTTATCCGTCCCCAGTCGCCACGTGCCGTCATTGTCAAAGAAGCCGACGTGAATGCCGTAGATATCGTAGATTTCCTGCTCTGCCCGCAGACAGGCGGCCTTCGCGGTGTCGGGCGTCACGCCCAGCGCAGCGGCAATCTCCCGGTAGTGCATCCCCTGGTAAAGTCCCTTCGATTCCAGCAGTTCCAGCGCCTTAATCCATGAGGTCTTTTCGGTGAGCTTCGCCAGCTTGTGTTCGCGGATGGTGGCGGCCAGCTTGCCTGAGTACATCAGGGTCAGGGTGTTCATGAGGCTGACGCGGGCGCGGGGGTTGTCCGGGCTGAGCTTCTTGTACAGGCTCAGCGGGACCTTGCTGGCCCGTTCGGGCGCGTCGAACAGTCGAATCATCTGCTACACTCCTTCTTGACTTGGTGAGGCCCCCGCGCATCTGCGGGGGCTTTGTCTTGCTTCCGAACCGCCGCGCTGCGGCCACCGTCCCGACTCGCACGGGCTGGGGGCTGTCCCCCGGTGACGTGAAAACCCCCGCGCTGGGCGGGGGCTGCGGTGGTGTTCGGGTGCTGTTCAGGCGGCTTCGAGCTTCGGTTCCCGCTCTGCCGCGTCCTGAAGTTTTTTCGCCTCAGCCACTGTGAGGTCCGTGAAGCTGCCGACCCTGAACCCCAGCACCTCGGCGGCAAAGTCCTTGTCTGCGCCGTCCCACTTCGTCCCCGCGAGGATGGCCCCGAGGCGGGCATGTAGCTGCTGCGCCTGCCCGGAGGTCAGAACGGGGCCGGTAGGCGGCTGCGCGGGCCGGGTGGGTGTCTGGGTGCGGGGCGGGGCCTGCTGCGCCTTCTGGGGGCCTCTGGGGGCGCTGGCGGCGTGTCCGTCGTCGTCGTCATCGGCCACGATGCCGAGAGCCGCGCTCAGGGAGTACCGACGCAAATACGTCAGGCCCGACCCCGCGCCCTGCGGATCGTCTTTTTGCAGCTTTACGCGGGCACGGCTGCTGATGTATTCCCCGGAGGCGTGCAGCAGCATCGTTTCCAGGGCGATGTACCCCGGCTCATCGGTCACGGGCATTTGAACCACACTCAGCCCGTTCTCTGCCAGGGCATCCCGGCAGGCGTCAAATACGCTGCCCAGATCGGCATATTTCGACTTGAGATGCCCGTTCTCAGAGGTCTTGAGCGCGGGACGAATAAGGCCCTGCACTTTAGACAGGGCCTTGGCGAGTTCAGACAGTGTGTTGCTTTTTTCCACGTCGTTCTCCGAAAAACACGCCGCGCTTTATTGCGCTGACGGTAGGTTGCGAAACTCCAAACCTCGCTGCTATGTCTACCTGCCGCCCCTCGGCAAGTCGTATCTGCTCTGCTGTATCCAGGGAGACCTTTCGCAGGGTTTCAACAACTTCGCCTCCAAGCTCTACATGCGTGACACCGCGCTTTACTGCGCTGATTGTGGCTCCACTGACCCCGAAATGGCGGGCAAGCGCTGTAGTCGATTCCTGACTGTTCCGAATCTCAACCACATCAAGCGGCGAAAGCTTTGCAGTGTTGACGCGTCCCTTGGCGGCGCAGTCGCGCATATTCGCCGCGTTGTCTCCCAAAAACAAATGCTCTGGGTTCACGCAAGAGGGGTTATCGCATCTGTGGCATACGGTTGAATTTTCAGGCAGCTCCCCTTTGAAGAGCATGTACGCGGCTCTATGAGCGGTCATTGATTGCGCGTCTTTAGATCGAAAAGCCTTTGGCACGAAGAACACGCCGTACCCTTTGGGGAGCTTGCTACCCTGCCAAATCCAACAGTCCCCAACTACGACGGTTTTCGACATGAAACGCGCTTTTACGTCCTCAAGGCTCGGCTTCTTAGGCATGCCTTATTGTATCACGATTTTAAGCGTAATACGCTATAAGCCTTTATCTTTCACGGCGACCTTGACGGCGGCCTGCGCTTTGCTGAGGGCGGCTCCGATGTTGGCGAGCGATTCACTGTGATTCATGCAGTAACCTCGACTTTCTCTGCGGTAGAAACTTCGGCCTCAACCTCTCCCCCGATGTGGCTCAGCGCCAGCGCGTGCCGGTGCTGGGCCGCGAGGTACGCCGCGTCATATGCGCCCGACGCGGCCAGCAGAGCGGCGCAGGCGGCGCGGTAGCGGTCCAGGCGGGTGAGGTGGTCGTGGCCGGGGGTGGGCAGGGCGTGGGGGGTCATATGGTCCTCCAGATATGGCGGGGAAGCACAATCTGCGGGGGAAGCTCCCCGGTTATGTCGCGCCACGCTTCCGCTTCCCGGATCGCCCGCCCGATGACCGCCGCCTGCTGAGGTACGACGCTAAGCATTCCGCGCCACGAACAAGTCATAGGCTTCTTTGGCGTCTTCTACGGTTTTAAAACGTCCTATCAAATAATCTTTGCCGTCAATCCGCGTGGCCGCCTGCCACTTGCCCTTCTCTGTGTTGAAGGAAACCCCGGTGTAACCTGAGCGATTGCGCGAAGACATGCCCGTATTGCGGCGGTTGACGCTGGGCGTGACACAGCGCAGATTTGAACGTTGATTGTTTAATTTGTTCCTGTCAATGTGGTCAACTTGCAGCCCCTCGCTCGGCTTTGCAAGTTCCCGATGCATAAGGATTTTTTTCTTCCAGCCGGTGCGGGCGGCATACCCACTGTTCAGGCGATGCCACTTCCACTGGCTCAGATATTCAAAGTCGGCGTCATCCACGAGCGCAACGCCACCATTGCTCAACACGATTTCTTTCATTTTCCTCTCCGCAGCAGGCCGCCATCACGAACGAACTCAAAGTGTTCCCTTTTGATGATTCGATCAGGCATATGACCGAACTTTTTCAGGTGCGCCTCCGCTTCCTTGATTGCGAGGCCGACAACCGCCGCCTGCTGAGGTACAACTCCGTTGCCCAGTCGGGTAAGGCGGTCCACCCGCAGGGGAACCCCATCAGCCATTCCACGAACTCCGGGTTTAAGGGTGGGGGTCGGCTGTCCCCACTCTCCGCCTGCCCAAGAGGGGACTCTTCCCAGCGCATCACCGCGCCCGGCACCGTGTTCCGCCCTCGCTGCGAGGGCGGGAGCGTGCTGTTCTTCCCGTCCTGGGCGGTGGGGGTGGGCCACATCTGCACCGCTGTCCTGAGGTTGGGCGAGCCTCTCTTGCTGGCAGGATGCCCCGCCCCAGTCCCCTCTCGGCTGGTCGGTGTGGGCCACAGATGCGGCGGTTTCGCGGCCACTGTCGCCGGCCCGTCCCCGCTCGTGGGGCTGGCCCCCTTGCGGGTGTGGTTGCCGCTGACTGTGGGCGTGGGCCACCAAGAAGATCCGTTCTCGCCTGTGGTGGGCACCAAGGGCGGAAGCCGGGAAACAGTGCCACTCCGCATCAAACCCCATTTCGGCCAGGTCCCGCAGAACTCGTCCGAAAAACCCTCCGGGGTGATCTCGGAAAAAAGCGGGGTCGGCGCTGCTGAGGACGCCGGGGACGTTCTCTCCCACCACCCAGCGCGGCCTAAGCTCGCCAATAACACGGGCGAACTCTCCCCAGAGGTCGCGTTCATCTGCGCTCGCCAGTCGTTTTCCGGCGACGGAGTGCGGCTGACAGGGCCATCCTCCGCAAATAAGGTCAACAGGAGCAAGGTTGTGTTTTCCGACATGCCGCACGTCCTGGTGTCTCTCCGCCTCCGGCCAGTGCTGGTCCAAGATCAAGCGGGCGTGTTCCTCGCATTCGACCTGCCAAAGCGTTTGGGCGCTGCCCAGGCCCATCTCAAGGCCGAGTTCTAGGCCCCCCATGCCGGAGAACAGGCCGCCCACGCTCAGCTTCACCACAGCCACCCCACGATCAGCAACGGCAGCCCGAAAAACACGGCCAGAAACGCGAGAGCCTGGAGGAAGGCCCCCAGGCTCAGGTCCGGTGCCCCGTCATGCTCATTCATCGTCTCCCCCCACGGCGCAGCACGCCCAGATCAGCAGGAACACCGGCACGGCCAGCAGCAGCCACACGAACAGGACGGTTTTCATTTGCCCCCCCTCATCCGGTAGTGCCGCGTTCCCAGCCGGTTCAGCTCCTGCGTCCGCAACCGCGCCCGCACGTCCTCGCGGTGCCTGCGGTTCTGACGGTCCTCCCAGGCGTTCCACGCGGCGGTCCCGGCCAGCGCGATCAGCACGGCGGCGACCATCACGCAGACGGCGACCAGCACGACCAGCCCATCTCTGCTACTCTCCATACATCCTCCTGGCCCCCGCGTTTGCCCGTCCCGGCTGCGGGGGCTGGCCTTTTCAGGCCGAAAGCGGCGTTTCCCGGCAGAGTCGCGTGAGGCCCGGAGCTACAGGCAAAACATGCTCCGGGCCTCCTCTGCATCGTTTGTGCGCGTGTAGGGCCGCGCGTACCCGCAAGAAGACGCCCCGGCCAGCAACGGAACGGGGCGTCAGGTCGCCCGTGACGTGGGCGAGGCGCGAGAATGTCTCTGTGACAGAAAGAACGCCGCCTCACGGGGAAGCGGTGTCGGGGGCGTTAGCTGAGTGCGCCTGCGGCGATGGCAGCGGCGAGAGAGGGGTAGGCGTAGGTGTCCATCTCGTCGAGGTTGCCGACCTCCCCAGGCGTGCCCGTGAGATAGCAGCTCAGCCGGTCGCCGTCCTCGTCGGTGCTATCCGTCACCAGAAACAGGTCGCCGTCCTCATCCCGCCACACCTCGCCCGGCTTCGGCTCCTGCTTTTCTGCTGCCTCCTGCGCGGACGTCAGGGTCATGCTGCCGTCCGGGTGGACGACGGCGGTATAGGTGCCGGGCTGGATGGTGACGGGCGTGGTGGAGGTGATGAGTTGCAGGTCCGCACTCCCGTAGTAGCCGCCTTCCCCATTGGGGTATCTGACCCATAAGTTGAGATCGTCGTCGTCCAGGGTTCCGATGATTTCCCCCACCCAGCCGCCTTCTTTTGCCCTTTCATGGCCCCTAGACCGGTTGCTGATGCTCCGCACCCTGTCCCCCACTTTGAACGCGGCGGGCGTGAGGTCACGGGCGGGGACGTACCACCAATGCCTGACGCGGGGGGAAAAGCACGCATACTCATTGGCCGAGTCAGGCCCGAAACGCACCTCCAGTTCCTCGCCCAGCTCAAAGCCCTTGGTATATGGCCTCCCTGCCTCCGACTTCCCCACCAGCTTGACCCTCTGCCCCTTGCTAAACTGCTCCATGTACCACCTCACCGCCTCCGCCCAGACGGAGGCTTTTTGCTGCCCGACCTTCCCGGTTTGACCGACGCGCGGCACCGTGCCCGCGAGGTGGGGTACTGAGACACGGCGCTGCTCTTAAAGCAGCGCCGTGTCTGGAGGGGGTTAGATGATGGTTCTCAGCAAGCCGTCTCTTGGATGGGGCAGCGGCCCGGTGTACTTCCGCCGCAGGGTACTCACGTCCGACGTGACGCCCTGAACGGTGCCCACGATGCCGTCATGCCCGAACACCTCGCCCTGTTGAAGGGCGGCAATCTCCAACTCCTCGGCAACCGCCATGAGGGACAATTCCAGGTTGCTGAAGCTCTCCCGCGTTTCCTTGACCTTCCGCATGGCTTTCAGGTCGGAGGCGACGTGCCCAGTGACGGCCAGGTTATTCATGTTCGCCACCTGCGCCGCCGTCTGCTGGCTTCCGCCCCGGCTGAAAATCTGTGCGTTTACACCCTTGTTCGTGCGCTTGGTGCGGGCGCGAAGCTCAACCCGTTTGAGGGCTTCCGGGTCTTCGATGCGTTCCAGCGTGCGCGTGTTCAGCGCCTCCGGATCATCGAAGAACTGGTCAACCATCTCATTGACGGCTGCGCGGTACTGCTTGCCCAGCACGCCGGGGAGAACGGTGAGGATGCGCCGCCAGCCCCCTACATCCGTCACGGGAGTGGCAAGGTTCCCCTTTTTGCCGTCCCGGCGCGGCATTTTCACACTGTCCACGGCATGGACAGTTTCGGGGTACTTCTCCCGCAGGTATTCCCAAGTGCGGCGGGGCGACTTGCTGCCCGCCGCCTTGAGGAGGTCGAAGACGGATGCACGTCCGTCCTGCGTGCGACGGATACCCGCCGCGTCCTGTAACATGAGGTCGTTCAAGCGACCCCCCTTTGCCCCCCGTTCCAGCGGGGGTCTTTTCGTGTCCCGACCCTTCCGGTTCGACCGGACGCTCAGCGACGCGCTAGCGGGGTGGGGTAAAGATGTGAGGTTTTCCACATCTGACTCACCCAATTGAGAAACGTTCTGCTACTCCGAGACGTACAAGGGTGGTGAGTCTGGCAACTCGCACCACCCTGTGCGCTCGTCCTGCTACTCCCGGCAGGGCGGCGTGCTTTTTTGCGTGTGCAATGCGCGGGGCGGCACTTCGCCCCCGCCCACGCCCAGCGCCGTATCCGGTCGCCAGAGCGGGCCTGCGTATGGGGTTGTCATGCAGCACGCCTCGGGAGGCAATGGGGCCGTGTTTCACGCCAGCGGCCATCGGCGCGGAGAGGCGTTACTTGCTGGGCTTGACGTTCCGGGCGAACCAGGCGCGGGCGCGGTCTGCGCGGGTCTGCGCGGGCTGGGGCGTGCTGCTGCGGGGAGTCGGGGTCATGCGGCACCTACCTTGAGCGGCTTGTTTAGAGTTGAATCAGGTATCAACTCAGCGACAGATGTATTGAGGAATGGGGCAATTTTGCGAAGGCTCTCAAGTGAAGGTATCACCTTCCCCTTCTCCCAGCAGGTGATTTGCCGGGCATTGCTTTCCCCGCCCAGAGCGAGTTTTGCGAGTCTCCGAACGGACAGGTCAGCCCTTTCTCGGGCCTCTTTGATCCGCTGTCCTACGGTATCGGTGGGCATGGAGTGATGATACAGGTATCAACAAAGGGAAATCAAGCACCCCTTGATACCAGATTCAAGTCTACTTCCCCCTGTTGAAACTTATATCTACAGTGGCGCGTATCGGGGTGCATGTTGATACCAGTCTCCACACTCCGACAGGTGCCCCTCATGCCCCAGACGCCACTGCCGGACAAAAAAACACTTGGAGATCGCCTGCGCGAGTTCATCCAGGCCTCCACGAAAACCCAGGCCAAAGTTGCCGAGGAGGCCAGGATGGACCCGACCTATCTTTCCCAGATGGTCAACGGAAAGGTGAACTGGGTCAACAGCAGCTATTTTCCCGCCCTCGTCACGGCCTTAGGGCTGAAGGCTGAGCAGGTGAGAGAGCTTAAACCCGGAGTATTCATCGAGATACCCGCCCCCACTTCCACCCGCCCCGGCTCCCCCGCCTCCACGGCCCACCCTCTCTCTGCCGGTGCCCAGGGCTACCGCGCGCCCCCCGCTGAGCCGCCCATTCCGGACGCGCTGCGGGAGGCGGTTGAGACGTTCGGCCAGCAACCGGAATTCGCCCCACTGCGTGAACCTCGCTGGGTGAGGTATCTGGCAAACATCCCCTTCCGCCGCACTCCGGCCACGCCGGGTGAGTGGCTGGCGGTGTATGTGAGCCGCCGGGATGAGGTGGACCCGCCGGAGTCGGAGCGTGATTGACGACGTTATCCACAGCCTGCTGCGCTATACGGAGGCCCGTTGCGCTGAGGCCGCCCCCAGCACCGATATGGCCGCACTTGCAGACGGACTGGGTTATGAGCTGGCCCCCCATGAGCGCAGCTTTTTCGACCCCCTGACCAGCACGGCCTATATCCGTCGCACCCGCGACTCCTGGCAGGCCAACAGCGATGCCGGGCATGAACTCGCGCATGCCCTGGCCCTGGAAGCGGCCCCCGGCCACCCGAGCTACCGAGATGTCATGCGCCATTACCACGCACAGGCCCCCGATCTCCTCGCGCACGAGGAGCGTCTAACTGATCACGCAGGCGACCTGCTGACCATGCCGTCTGAGCTGGTGCAGGTCACCCTCAACATCTGTGGTCGAAATGCAATGGCCGTCTGGGTGTTGCACCAAGCGGCCCAGGTTCCGCTGCATGAGGCGCTGAGGCGCGTGGTGCATTTTGACTTCGATGGACGGGCCGGGGGATTCATCGGGCAGGGCGGGAGAATCATCCACGCCAACTCGTACCGCTATCGTCTGCCCCCCTGGGTGGGCGACCCTGTGCCAGACGAGGATGAGTTTCAGGGGCCGGGCGTTTCGCTGTTTCAGGTTCCCGGACGCCGGAACACTGTCATCGGACTGGTCGTGATCGAGGAGTGATGCTGTGACCGCCCGCCTCTACAGCCGCGTTTCCTCCCGGACTCAGGTCACGGACGGCTTTTCCCTCCCGGCGCAGCGGGCCAAGCTGCAAGCCTGGGCGGACTATCAGGGGCTAACGCCCGTGCAGCACTACGAGGATGCCGGGCTGAGTGGCAAACGGGATGACCGCCCCGGTCTGGCCGCCTTGCTGCTGGACCTGCAACCCGGCGATGTGGTCGCCACCTATTCCCTCTCCCGCCTCGCCCGGGGCGGCGCGGTGCAGCTCCTGGGCATCGTGCGGGACATCCGGGACCGGGGGGCGCGGCTGGTGTTCCTCGCAGAGAGCATAGACACGGATACGCCCACCGGACGCCTGATGCTGACCATTCTGGCGGCGCTGGCTGAGCTGGAAATTGAGCAGACCCGCGAGCGGACCGAGATGGGGCGCACCGAGGCCGCCAGTCAGGGCATCTACCCGCATGGCCGCGTTGGTCTGCCGACAGGCTGGACAAAGGACGAGGCGGGGCGGCTCGTGGAAGAACCGGCTGAGAGTGCCGTGGTTCGGCTGGCCCTCGCCCAGGGACAGCAGGCGTACCACCTGACGGCCACGCAGTTCAACGACCAGGGGATTAAGACCCGCTGGGGTGGCAAATGGAGCGCCACCCAGATTCGGCGCATCGTGCAATTCGAGGGCTACTGGACGGGGGAACTGGTCTACCGCGCGGCCAGCCGGCCCGATGAACCTGAGCAGCACGTCACCATCCCCGCCCCGGCCCTGGTGTCCCGCGAGGTGTGGGAGGCGGCGCAGCGGGACCGCACGCACAACCATCCCCACCGCCAGCCCGACCAGTTCCCCCTGACCGGGCATCTGCGCTGTGGCTGCGGGGCGCGGCTGACCGGCAAGAGCAATCAGGCGGCGGGCTATCAGCGCCGCCCCATCTACCTCTGCCATCCCACCCTGCGGAAGACGCCCAAGTGCGGCACGAACAGCAAGGCCAGTCGGCATTACGGTCCCGCCGAGGAACTGAACCACAACGCCCGCGCCGCCCTGGCCGCCCACCTGTGCAGCCCGAACGACCCGGCCCGGATTGCCGACCTCTACCGTGCCGCGCCCGCTGCTGACCCCCACGCGGCAGAACGTCAGGACATCACGCGGAAGCTGGAAGCGTTGGTTGACCTCTACCTCGAACAGATGATCGACCGCGCCACCTACGAGGCCCGCCGCGCCACCCTGACGGCCCGCCTCGCCCAACTTCAGCCGGTTCCGCCCGCCCCGCCTGCCGAGATGCCCGATCTGGCGGCGGTGGCCGAGGCTATCCTGACCGTCCCCAACGCGGAGCTGGCTGAGCTGCTCGACATCTATCAGGTGGAGTTTCTGGCGCTGGGCGGGACTGAAGTGCGCGTGGTGGGGCTGACGCCACCCTGAAGCACTGGAATGACAGTGACTAAACATGCGGTCAAGGGCTTTACGGACGGCCTGCGGATGGAGCTGGAGCATGACGGCGCGCCGATCTCGGTCACGCTGATCAAACCCGGTCCTATCGACACGCCCTTTCCCCTGAACGCCCGCAACTATCTGGACGCCGAGCCGCAGCACGTGCCCCCCGTCTACGCCCCGGAAACCGTCGCGCGGGCCGTGCTGCACGCTGCCGCCACCCCCACCCGCGAGCTGTACGTGGGCGGGGGGGCCAAGGGCATCGCGGCCTCGGGCGACTTCGCGCCGCAGGCCACCGAACAGACGCTGGCAGCGGTGGCGATCCCGCGTACCCTGAGCGACAAGCCGCCGTTGCCGCGTGAACGCCACATCCTCTATCACCCCACCGAGCGGCTGGAGGAGCGCGGCGACTATCCCGGCGTGGTGCAGCCCGTGAGCCTCTACACCGAGGCCGCCACCCACCGCAAACTGCTGGGTGTGGGGCTGATCGGGGCTGGCCTGGCCGCCGCACTCTGGCGCAGCTCCCGGCGGGGCTGACACAGGCAGGGCCGAATGCGCGCCGAGGGGTCAGCTTTCCGGGCTGGCCCCTTCCCTTAATTTTCTATTTAACGATGAGAGCTGACCTGCTGTTCAGTTCTTTGGGGACGTAGCATCCTGGGAAGGCCCAGCGTGAACCCAGATTCTTTCCTGCCCACCCGCCCCGATCCCCTGGCCCTCCTCGACGGTCTTCTGGACCCGTTTTTCGCGGTGGACGGCCAGTGGCGGCTGACCTATCTCAATCGGCACGCCGCCGCCAGCGTGGGGATGACGCCGGAAGAGCTGCTCGGGCGGGAATTCTGGTCCTGCTTCCCGGAGGCGCTCGAAACGGCCCTGAACACCGAGTACCGCTTCGTCATGGAGGCTCGGCAGGGGCGGCAATTCGACCTGTTCTCCCCGTCACTCGGCGTCTGGGTGGAGGTGCGCGCCTTTCCCCACGAGGACGGGATCGCCGTGCATTTCCGGGACATCACCGAACGCCGGCATACGGAGGACTGCCGCGAGGCGCTGCTGGCCGTCACGCGGGCGCTCGTCTCGGCCAGCAGCACCGAGACGGCGATCCGCACGGCCCTGGCGCTGGGCCGGGAGGCGTTGGGGGCTGCGGGTGGCGCGCTCTGGCGACTCTCCAGGGACCAGACGCGGCTGGACCTCTGGCAGCGCGTCGGTACGGGAACAGGGCCAGAGACATCGCTGCCGGTAGAGGGGCCGTCGCCAGTCACGGCCGCCCTGCATCAGCCGGACGGGGTGTTCGTGGGGGCGCGGGGGGGCCACACGTCTTCGGGCGTCCTGGCCGCGTGCCGCCTGGGGGACTCCGGGGTGCTGGCCCTGCACTTCGGCCGCGAGCGGCGCCTGAGCGAGTCGGAGCGGGACTTTGTCCGGTCGCTGGCGGCCCAGCTCCGGCAGACGCTGGAGCGGCTTCAGGCCGCCGAGGTCCATGAGCAGGCGCTGGCCGCGCTGCACCAGGAGCGCACGCGCCTCGCGGCGATCCTCGACCAGTTGCCCGCCGCCGTGTGGATCGCGGAGATGCCGGGGGGCCGCATCACGGCCGGTAACCGGGCCATTGAGCGCATCCTGCGTCACCCCTACCGCCCCAGCGCCGATATCGGCCAGTACTCCGAGTACGTGGGGTTTCACCCGGATGGCCGGCGTTACCAGGGCCACGAGTGGCCGCTGGCCCGGACCGTCCTGACCGGAGAGCGCGTCGAGAACGAGGAGATCGAGATGGAACGCGGGGACGGGTCGCGCGGCTTCGTGCAGTATTCCTCGGCGCTGATCCAGGAAGGGCTGAACCCTGCCGGGCCGGGCCTGGCGGTGGTGACCGGGGTCGACGTGTCGGAGCTGCGGGAGCTGAGCGCCACCCTGGAGCAGCGGGTTGAGACGCGCACCCACGAGCTGCGGCGGCGCAACGAGGAGCTGGCGGCGGAAACGGCGGCCCTCCAGACCTTTGCCCGCTTTACCGAGCTGGTCAGCCGCGAGACGGACCTGAACGTGCTCACGCAGGCTGCCGCCGGGGTGCTTCACCGCGCGCTGGGTGAGGGCAGCACCGGGTATTACGAACGGCACGGCGACCTCTGGAAACAGGGTCCCTGGGACGGCGACATGGACCCCGGCACGCTGACGGCGGCCCAGGCGGGCTTTCCGGCGGACCTGCCCCTGTTCGCCGGGCCGGCCACGTCACGCGAACCCCTGTTCGTGGATGAGTGGCGGGCCTCCGACCACCTGCTGGCCCCACACACGCCGGAATATGGGGCCATCGCGGTGTATCCGGTCACGGTGCAGGGGCGGACCGCCGGCCTGCTGGCGGCGGGCCTGCGCGAGAAGACCGGCTGGAACGAACGCGACCGGGCCGTGTTCCGCGCGGTGGGCCGTGCCCTGAGCCTCGCCGCCGAGCGGGCGGACCTCACGCGGGCGCTGAGCGTGCAGAAAGAAGAACTCGCGGCGCGCAACCGGGCGCTGGAGACGTTCGCGGAACTCGGGCGCGACCCCGGCCTCTGCGCCGACCCGCTGGAGCTGGTGCGCCGGGCACTGGCCCTCCTGCTGACCCAGTTGCCGGCCGGCTACGCACTCTACGGTGAACCTGAGGACGGCCTCTGGCGCTGCAAGGCGCAGGCAGGCGTCCTCCCGAGCGCGGAAAGCCAGGCCGCCATGGATGCCGGACTGCCCTTCGAGGCCACACCCCTTCTCTTTCTCCCCTGGCAGACGCGGCAGCCGCTCTACCCGGAGGGGCCGGATTCCGGGGTTCCGGAGGGGCCGCTCACCCCGGGAACCCGGGCGGCCACGCTGCCGGTGCTGGTGGGGGGCACGCCATGTGGGGTACTGGTCGTGGCGCTGCCCGAACCGGGCGGGGAGCAGAGGGCGTGGACGGGTACCGAGCGGGTGATTCTGGAAACGGCGGTGCAGCAACTGGGGCTGGCGCTGGAGCGGTGGAGGGGCGAGCAGGCACTGGCGGCCAAGCAGCGGCAACTGGAACAGGCCAACCACGACCTGGAAGCCTTCGCCTCCAGCGTTTCCCACGATCTGCGTGCCCCGGTGCGGCATCTGGGCAGCTTCGCGGGGCTGCTGCGCCGGGCCGTGCCGGACAATCCCCGCGCCCTGAAATATCTGGACGTGATTGAGCAGAGCGCCGCGCGCATGAACGCGCTGATCGACGGCCTGCTGACCTTCGCGCGCCTGGGGTCGGGCGAGGTGCGGAAATCGGACGTGGCGCTCGGTGAGCTGATGGACGCCGTCCGGGCCGAACTCGCCCCCCAGGTCGGAGAGCGGCAGATCGACTGGCGGGTGGGCGAACTGCCCGTGGTCCGGGGAGACGTGACCCTGCTGCGGCAGGTTATCCAGAATCTGCTGGGCAATGCCGTGAAGTACACGGGCACCCGCGACCGGGCCGTGATCGAGATCTGGGCCGAGACCGCCGGACACGAACAGGTCATTCACGTGCGGGACAACGGCGTGGGCTTCGATCCGGCCTACCGCGACAGACTGTTCGAGGTCTTCAAGCGCCTGCACAGCGCCCAGGAGTTCGAGGGTGAGGGGGTGGGCCTCGCCAGTGTGGAGCGGATCGTGACCCGGCACGGCGGGCGGGTCCGGGCCGAGGGCCAGGTGGAGGGGGGCGCGACCTTCACCTTCACGCTGCCGGTTCAGGGCTGAAGCTCTCCGGCCAAGAGCACCGCATACGAACTCGGCTTGAATCGTTGATGGAGTGATTCAAGCCGAGCGGACGCGAGAAGGAGAAACGACGGGTTCCGGGACAGCGCCGGAAGTCCAGCCATCTCCCGGAACCCGTATCAGCCGCCCAGCGCGGACCGCGCCAGATTCCGGAACCGGAGGAGTTCCTTGCTGGCCGGGTCCGTCTTCAGTGCGCGCTGGGTCAGGTCGAGCGTCTTGCGGTGCTGCCCGGCCTGCGTCCAGGCCTCGAACGCCTCCTGGCGGTACAGGAAGTACAGCGTCGGCACCCCCAGCGCCACCGCCCGGTCGAAATTGGCCGCCGCCGCTTTGACGTTGCCCAGCCGCAGGTTCGCCTTACCCAGCCCCCACCAGTTGTAGGGATCGTTCGGCCTGGCCCGGACGTTGCTTTCCCCGATGCGCCTGAGCCGTTGCCAGTTGGCGGCGGCCCGGAAGTCCTCGCCCAGCACGGCCCGCACGTCTCCCTCACGGGCGGGCGGATAGGCCACCAGATACTCACCGTTGTAAAAGTGCCACAGGTCCATCAGCTCGGCCTCGCTCAGCCACAGGCGGGCACCTCGCAGCGGGTCGCTCACCAGAAACGCCCGGCCCCGGTAGCCGTACACCGTGCGGAAGTGGGCCACGTTGCTGCCCGCCCGCAACCGCTGCTGCAAGACGACGGGCACGCCATGGGCCAGCAGCTCACGCAAAAGTCCGGGCGTCCCCGCATAACGGATCACGCTCCGCAGCCCGAAGCGGCCCAGATAGCCCGCGAGTTCCAAGCTGGTCACCTGCGGGTCGCCTGGTGAGTCCTTCAGGGCGCGGGCCGCCTGCGCCTGGGTGACCTGTGTTCCGTAGTACCCCAGAACGGTCAGGGCCGTGACCGGCGCGCAGTTGTCCGGCCCCTGAAGTTCGTGGCGGATCTTGCCGAGAGTCACGCTGGACGGCAGGGCAGTGGCGGGACCTGTCAGGAACAGGGCGAGCGGCAAAACCGCCCGGACGAAAGCACGCGGAACCATAAACCATCATGCCCCCCACCCCAGCACTTGAGAAGAGAGGCAGCGGCCATTCATCAGGGCCGCCTCTCCCCAGGGCAGCATCATGGGGACAAACGTTCTAGGCCAGTTCCGCCTTCAGCCACGCCGCCGCCTGGTCGAGCAGGGCCGCGGCGGCGGGCGAGAGGGCCGTCACGTTGGCGAAGCCGTGAATCATGCCGGGGCCGGGCTGATGCGTGGCCCGCCCTCCTGCGGCATTCAGGGCCTCGGCATAGGCGACGCCCTCGTCGCGCAGCGGGTCGAACTCGGCGGTCAGGACCAGGGCGGGCGGCAGGCCCGTGAGGTCGGCGGCGTGCAGCGGCGAGACGTGCGGGTGCGCGGCGTGGGCCGGGTCCGAGAGGTACATCTGACCGAAGAACTGCATGCGCTCCTCGGTCAGGAAGTACCCGGAAGCGTTCTCGCGGCGGCTGGGGTAGCGGTCCAGATTCACGAAGTCGGTGGCGGGGTAGACCAGCAGTTGTGCCCGGATAGCCGGGCCACCCTCGTCGCGGGCGCGCAGGGTGCAGGCGATACTCAGGCTGGCCCCCGCGCTGTCCCCGGCCACGGCCAGGCGGGAGGCGTCCGCGCCCAGATCCTCACCGTGGGCAGAGGCCCAGACCAGGGCGGCGTAGGCATCGTCCACGCCCGCCGGGAAGCGGTGTTCGGGAGCCAGGCGGTAGTCCACGCTCAGGACGGCGGCGCCCGCCCCCGCGCACAGCTCGCGGCACACGCTGTCATGCGTTTCGATGTTGTAGGCAACAAACCCGCCGCCGTGAAAGAAGACCGTCAGCGGGAAGGGTCCCTCTCCTTCCGGCGTGTAGAGGCGGGCGGGCAGGTCAGAGGCCGGGCCGGGAATCGTCAGGTCGCGCGTCCCGGCAATGGTCACGGGGCGCTGGGGCAGCCGCGCCGAGTTGGCAATGACGGCGGCGCGCATCTCCTCCAGGCTGCCGGGTTCGGGGGCGGCGGCCATCTGGAGCAGGACTTCTTTCAGGTGGGGATCGAGGGGCATGCTGTCTCCTTTAGCGCCAGGACGAGAGTTCTTCTGGCAGGTGGGCCGTTTCGTTGAAGCTGTCGAGGCTGGCGCGCCCGCCGCCGTAGGTGAGGCGGGTCAGGCTGGCGTTTTTCACGCGCCAGTTCAGCGTGAGGGCGGAAGCGTCGGGAGCGCGCAGCACGGCGGCCACCGTCACCCCGATCACGCCGCCCGAGGTAAAGGCCAGCACGATCCGCCCGGACGGCCCGGCCAGCAGCTCGCGCAGGAAGCCGTGGATGCGGGCGCGGAAGTCGGCCCAGGGTTCCACCTCGGCGTGGGTCAGCTCGCCGCGCAGGTAGGCGGCGGTCAGAGGTTCGAGCATCCGCTGGAGGTGCCGGTTGCGCTGCGGCCCCTGCCGCTCCTGTTCGGAGGCGCGCAGCAGGACGCCGAAATCGGGGTCACGGGCGGCCAGCAGCGGCGCGAGGATGCGCGTCAGGCCGTCGCCGTCGTACTCGGCCAGACGGGGGTCGATGCGGGGGTCGGGCCAGCCGCCGCACGCCGCCTCCGCCGCCAGACGGGCACTCTCGCGCTGGCGGACGAGTGAGCCGCTGATCACGTCGGTCGGCTCCAGTCCGGTCTCCGCCAGATACGCGCCCACCGCGCGGGCCTGCGCCTCCCCCAGAGGCGAGAGGCGGTCGGTGTCGGACTCGAAGGGGGTGGCCTGCCCGTGCCGGACGAGAATCAGCTCGCTCATGCGCCCTCGGCCTGAATCCGCCGCCACGCCTCCCCGATCAGCCATGCCGCCTGCTGGCCCAGCGGGGCGAAACGGGGGTCACGGGTCTGCCCCGCGCGGTAGCGGGCGTAGATCTGCTGCACGATCACCGCCAGCTTGAAGTGGCCCAGCACCTCGTACCAGGCCACGCCCCGCACGTCCCGACCACTGCGGGCGGCGTAGCGTTCGAGGAAGTCCCCGCGCGACAGGAAGCCCGGCGCGTTGGCCCCCACCCGGTTCGCCGCGCCGCCCGGCTGTTCCGGCATCGTCCAGTAGGTCAGCGTCAGGCCCAGGTCTGCCAGCGGGTCCCCGACGGTAGTCATCTCCCAGTCGAGCAACGCGACCACCCGCGAGGGGTCCTGCGGGTCCAGCATCAGGTTGTCGAGCTTGAAGTCGTTGTGGACCAGGGTATGGGCGGATTCGGCGGGCGTGTGGGCCAGCAGCCAGGCGATCACGTCCTCGTCGTGCAGGTCCCCCGGCGGGGGCAGGTCATCGGTGCGGGCGCGCCGCCACCGCCCCGCCCAGCCCTCCACCTGCCGGGCGTTGAAGCCCTCGGGTTTGCCGAGGTCGCGCAGGCCCGCCGCGTCAATATCGACGGCGTGCAGGTCCGCCAGGGTGTCCGCCAGCGCCTCCGAGAGCTGGCGGGGGGCGCCAGGCAACTCGGCGTATTCCGGCGGGAGCTTCGTGCGGACCACCGTGCCCCGCCGCCGTTCCATCAGGTAGAAGGGCGCACCGATCACCGAGGCGTCCTCGACGAGCAGCACCGGTTCGGGCGCGACGGGCAGCACCGGATGCACCTTTTCCAGCAGCCGGTACTCACGCGGCATGTCGTGCGCCTTGGCCGCCACCGGGCCGAGCGGCGCGCGGCGCAGGACGTACTCACGCCTCTCCTCCCCCTCGCCCAGCCGCACGAGGTAGGTCAGGTTGGAAAAGCCGCCGGGGAACTGCTCGACAGTGAGCTGGTCCACGTCGCCCGCCACCTTTCCGCGGAGTGCCTCGCGCAGCGCGTCCAGCGGCAGTTCCTCGCCGGGACGGACGGGGGCGGTGTCGGGACGGGTCACGGATGACCCTCGGTGCGGGGGGCCTCGCCCTCCGGGAAGACTTTCTGCTGCCCCTCCAGCAGCGCCATTGCCCTGCCGCGCAGTTTTGTCATCTTGCCGATCCAGGTGCCGTAGTCCTGCCCCTTGAGCTGAAAGCCCGCCAGCGTGGTGGGGTGCGTGGTGATGAGAAAACGCTCCTCGCGCAGTGCCTGCAAGGTCACGTCCACCAGTTCGTCCGTGCTGATGGCGGTCTGCTGGAGGATGGGCGCGTTCTGGATCATCGGCGTCTGGACGCCCTCGGGGCAGAGGGCCGAAACCTTGATGCCCCGGTCGGCGTAGGTGATCGCCAGCCACTCCGCGAAGGCGAGTGCCCCATGCTTGGTGACGGCGTAGGGGGCCGAGTGAAGCTCGGTGAGCAGACCCGCCGCCGACGCCGTGTTGAGAAAGTACCCCTCGCCGCGCTCCAGGTAATGCGGGAGCAGGTGCCGCGCCGCCCAGACGTGGCTCAGCACGTTCACGCGGTAGATCAGGTCCCAGACGCGGTTCTCGGTGTCCGGCCCCGCGCCCACGGCAATCCCGGCGTTCGAGCAGAAGAGGTCGATGCGGCCCTCGCGGCCCAGCACGTCCGCGATCAGGTTCACCACGCCTTCTTCCTGCGACACGTCCGCCGGAACGAAGCGCGCGCCGATCTGCGCCGCCTGCGCCTCGCCCCCCTCCACATTGCGGTCGGAGGCGATCACAGTCGCGCCCTCCTGCACGAAGCGCGTGGCAAGGGCGAGGCCGATGCCGGAAGCGGCGCCGGTAACGACGATGACTTTGTTCTGGAAGTCCATCAGGTTTCTCCTTCAGGTGCCATCAAGTGAAAGACTGTACGTTTCGCAGTTCCGGCATCGGAACAGGTGCAGGGTCATGGTGCCCCGCACAGCACAGTCCAGAAGGTCCTCTGCTGTCCACGTCGCAGAGATCGAGCGGGCCAGATCGCGGGCTTCCCACTGAATGCTTTCCTGTGCGGCCAGCTGCGGCTGGGCTGACGGGTCAAGCGTTCCCAGATAGGTGCAGCATTCTCCGCAGTGGTCCGGCCAATGAACGGGATTCCACAGCACGACGCGGGGCGTACGCTCCAGAACGGCGCTTCTGCTCTCCGTACTCGCCGTCTCAGAGAAATAGACATCCTGAAAAGTGCCTTCGAACCTTGCTGCCGCGCTGCCGTCTGCCACACACCAGGGACAAAGGCTGTCAGGCTCGTTCGCGGCATACAGACCACCTGTATAAGCCCATTCACGTCGTTGTTCGCAGACCTCGCAGGTGATGGCTTCCTGCTTAAAGCAGCCGTCTGCCAACGGATCAGCGTAGTAAGGGAAATCAAGCAAGCCCTGAGCAGACATTTCTAGTTCTCCTGGGGCAGATAGACGCTGACGATTTGAAGGACTGTTACGCCTCGCTGAGCCGTTGCAGAAGCTCGCGCTTCTCGTTAAAGAGCCTGGCTTTCGCCTGTGTGAAAGTCATCTGGCGGCAGGCCGGGGGGAGAAGCAGAACGCGGCACCTGCCCAGGACAGTCAGACGCTCAGGCATGGTGGCTGCCTCCTGACCCCCGCCTCACGCCCGCTTCACCCGCACGTCCACGCCCCGGCGCCGCAATTCCTCCTTTGCCACCGTTTCGACATGCACGATGTCGGGGCCGTCGGCGAGGCGCAGGGTGCGGGCCTGAGCGTACATCATGGCGAGCGGCGTGTCCTGGCTGACGCCCGCACCGCCAAAGACCTGAATGGCACGGTCGATGACCCGCAGGGCGACGTTCGGCGCGACCACCTTGATGGCGGCGATCTGCCCGCGCGCGGCCTTGTTGCCCACCGTGTCCATCATGTGCGCGGCTTGCAGGGTCAGGAGGCGGGCCTGGTCGATTTCCATGCGACTCTGCGCGATCAGTTCGCGGATGTGCTGGTGCCCGGCGAGCGGTTTACCGAAGGCGACCCGCTGGCCGCTGCGCTCCACCATCAGTTCCAGCGCGCGCTCGGCCTGCCCGATCAGGCGCATGCAGTGGTGGATGCGGCCCGGTCCCAGACGGCCCTGCGCGATCTCGAAGCCCCGGCCCTCGCCCAGCAGCATGTTGGCGGCGGGCACGCGGACATTCTCGAAGGTCATCTCGGCGTGGCCGTGCGGCGCGTCGTCGTAGCCGAAAACGGTCAACATGCGGTCAATGGTCGCGCCCGGCGTGTCCATCGGAATCAGGATCATGGACTGCTGGAGGTGACGCGGCGCATCCGGGTCGGTCTTGCCCATGAAGATGCTGATCTTGCAGCGGGGGTCGCCCGCCCCGCTGGTCCACCACTTGCGCCCGTTGATGACGTACTCGTCGCCGTCACGGACAATGCTGGACTCGATATTGGTGGCGTCGCTGCTCGCCACCTCCGGCTCGGTCATGGAGAAGGCGGAACGGATCTCGCCGTTCAGGAGGGGCACGAGCCACTGCTCCTGCTGTTCGGGGGTGCCGTAGCGGGCCAGCACCTCCATGTTGCCGGTGTCCGGCGCGTTGCAGTTGAAGATTTCGGGTGCCCACCACACCCGGCCCATCACCTCGCACAGCGGGGCGTATTCCAGATTGGTGAGGCCAGGGCCGAAGTTGCCCTGGGGATCGCTGGCCGGCGGCAGGAAGAGATTCCAGAGGCCCTGCTCCCGCGCCCTGGGCTTGAGGTCCTCGATCAACTGGACGTGTTCCCAGCGGTTCCCCTCGTTCACCTGGCGGTGAAACTCGGCCTCGTTGGGGGAGATGTACTCGGCCATGAATGCCGTCAGGCGGGCGTGCAGGTCGCGGGTGCGCGGCGAAACGTCGAACAGGGTCATAGAAAGTCCTCCTCGGGACTCAGCGGGCGAAAAGAGGCCACGTCGCCCTCGATGCCCAGCAGCACGCGCACGGGTGGGCCGCCCTGCTCCGGGCGCACGGTGAGGCCCAGCGCCAGGATGCGCTCCAGCAGCGCCTCGGCGCGGGTCAGCAGGGCCGGGTCGAGGTCGTGGACAAGCTGCTCGGTCAGGGTGGCCTCCTCGTCAAAGAGGGCGCGGTAGGGGGTGAAGGCTCCCGTCGGCTGAAAGTCGCAGTGAATGGCGAAAGGTTCAGCGCTCCGCAGTGGCAGCCGCGCCAGCAGCACGTCGCCGCGTTCCAGCAGGTAGACGGTGGCCTCACTCACGCCGGATCCCACACCTGCGCCACGGGCACGCGGGCGAGGGTCTGCCCGTGCAGTGAACTCAGAATCAGGGCGTCACCGACCGGCAGCACCTGGGTGATGTACCCGTAGCTGTCCGGGCCACTGCCCTGCGCGAAGGCGGTCGGGCGGCCATTCAGGTCGAGGGCGACGAGCATGGACTCCTCCGGCAGCGGCAGGTGGGCACGCTCGGCTATCCGGGCCACCACACGCCGCAGCCAGGGCTGACGGGCGCCAGCGTCCAGCAGCGGCGAGCGGCGGCTCGGCAGCGCCACCCAGAAGGTACCGGTGCCGTCGAAGCGCACGTTGTCGGGATAGCCGGGGAGGTTGGCCGCGAAGACCTCCAGTGTCCCCACCCGCTCGCCCGCCAGCCAGAGGCGGTGAACCCGTGCCGCTCCCGTCTCGGTGACGAGCAAAAAGGCGTCCTCCGGGCCGAGCGTCACGCCGTTGGGAAAGTTCAGGTCCCGTGCCAGCACGACCGTCTCGCCGGTCTGGAGGTCATGGCGCAGCACCCGCCCATGCCCGCCGTGTTCGAGCAGGTCGAGCAGTTCGTGCGGCCAGCCATACTTGCTCGACGCATCGGTGAAGTAGACGAAGCGGCCCGCCCGGTCCACGTCCAGGTCATCGGTGAAGCGGAAGGGGATACCCTCCGCCCCCGTGGCAAGCACCTGCACGGAGCCTTCCGGCCCCACGCGGAGCAGGCCGCGCAGCGCGTCGGCGATCAGCAGGCTGCCGTCCGGATGAAAGCGCAGGCCCAGCGGACGGCCACCCGTGTTGGCGAAGACTTCCGGCGCGGTGCCGTCCGGCCCGAAGCGCACCACCGCGCCGCCCTCAAAGCCGCTGTAGAGGCGGCCCTGGGCGTCTGCGGCGACGGATTCGGGAGCATTCAGACCGAGCACCGGGGCGAGAAGCTGAGCCGTATTCAGCCGCCCGTTGTCGGCGTAGGGGCCGCCCGTGCGTGAGGGGGTCAGCCCCGGCCCTTCCCAGGCCACCGGGCGCACCCGCGTGGGCGCGAACAGCAGCCAGCCCAGGCCCGCGCCGAGGGACAGGCCGAGCAGGCGGCGGGGCCTCACGCGCCGCCGCCCGCCGGGGGCACATCCGCCGTGACGATGGTGCCCAGGGCGGTCGCCACCAGCTTTTCCTCGCCCGCCTGCACGGCGTAGATGTCGCAGCGGGTCACGGCCTGCCGCCGCCCGGCGCTGATGACGCTGCCGCGCGCGACCAGCGCCTCGCCCAGGCCGGGCCGCACGAAGTTGATCTTGAACTCGCTGGTCAGCACGCTCGGCCCCAGCGCCGCCGCCCCCATGAAGGTGAGGGCGATGTCGGCCAGCGCCGCCTGCACGCCTCCATGTGCGAAGCCGTGGTGCTGCGTGAGGTCCCGGCGGAAAGGCACGCGGACCACCACGCCTGCCGGCGACATCGCCTCCACTTTCGCGCCGACGAGGACGCTGAAGGGCTGCGAATCCAGCACGCTCTGCGCGAAGGCCACCGCCTCGGCCCCGTCCAGCGCGGTCACAGGTACACCCGCATCACCGTTTCGGCGGTCGCGGCGGGCTTCTGTGCCCCCTCCAGTTCGATGGTGTTGCCCACGGTCAGTTGCGCGTGGCCGGGGCCATCCTCGACGCCCAGCAGCACGGCACGGTTTCGCAGGCGACTTCCGACCGGCACGGGGGCGATGAAGCGCACGCGGTTCAGGCCGTAGTTCACCACCATGCGCGCACCTTCGAGCCGGGGAGCGCCGCCCGCCGTCAGGAAGTGTCCCGCCAGCAGCGAAAGTGTCAGGAAGCCGTGCGCGATGGGGCCGCCGAAGGGCGTCTGGGCAGCCCGCTCCGGGTCCACGTGGATGAACTGCCAGTCGCCGGTGGCGTCCGCGAACTGCTGCACCATCTCCTGCGTGACCGTCACCCAGCCGGACAGGGCGATTTCTTCGCCCACGCGGGCGCGGAGGTCAGGGAGGGAAGTCAGGGTCATGCTGCTCCTTTCGGGGAGTGAGCTTCGAGCCGTCGGGGAAGGCGGACGGCTCAAAGCTGACCGCTCTCAAATCGCCGTGATGCCGCCGTCCACCGCGATGTTCTGCCCGGTCATGTAGGCGCTGGCGTCGCTGGCGAGCAGCAGCGCGAGGCCCTTGAGGTCTTCGGGGCCGCCCAGACGGCCCAGCGGCGTGGCGGCCACGATCAGTTCCTCACCGTAGGCCAGGGTCCCCTTCGTCATCTTGGTGGGAAAGTAGCCGGGGCAGATGGAGTTGACGGTGATGCCGTACTTGGCCCACTCGGAGGCGAGCGCGCGGGTAAAGTTCACGTCCGCGCCCTTGGAGGTGTTGTAGGCCAGGGTTCCCGCCATACGGGGATTGTTGCCCTTGAGACCCGCGACGGAGGCGACGTTGATGATGCGGCCCGACCCGGCGGGAATCATGCAGCGCTTGCCGACCGCCTGCGTCAGCAGGAACATGCCGTTCACATTGAGGTTCATCACCTTCAGCCAGGCCTCCAGGGGGTAGTCCTCGGCGGGCGCGCCCCAGGTGGCCCCGGCATTGTTCACCAGGACATGAATCGGGCCGACCTCCTCATGGATACGCTCCACCAGCGGCTCAATCGTCTCGAACTGCGAGAGGTCGTGCGCGTAGACGTGCGCGGTGATGCCCAGGCTCTCCAGGTGTGCTCTGGCCTCGTCCAGCTCGTTCTGTTTGCGGGCGGTCAGGACGACGGTCGCGCCGTACTCGCCCAGGCCCTCCGCGATTTGCAGGCCGAGGCCGCGCGAGCCTCCGGTGATGAGGGCGACTTTGCCGGTCAGGTCGAAGAGTTCCTTGAGTGCCATCAGTAAGCCTCCAGTTGGGTTGTACTTTCGACACCACCATAAGGAGAAATGTACGTGCGCGTCAATTCTGAACGTTTGGGGACACTCGGGACGACGCGGGCATCAGGCCTGCGCGTCCAGAAAGCCGCGCAGGTCGCGCAGAAACTCGGCCGGACGTTCGAGGTGCGGCATATGCCCGGTGCCGGGGTAGACCCGCAGCGCGGCCCCCGGAATGCCCGCCGAGAGCCGCCCGGCGTTCGGCAGGGGAATCAGGTCGTCCCCCTCGCCGTGCAGCACCAGGGTCGGCGCGGTGATGCGGGCGAGGTCGGCCGCCACGTCATGCGCCCGGATGGCCCGGAACTGCCGCTTGAAACTCTCGGCGCTCATGGGGTGACGGGCGGCGTTCGCGGCAGCCCGGGCCAGAGCTTCGGGATGGGCCTGGGTGAACCCCTCGTGCGTCATCAGCGTGAGGGCCTGCCGCGCCCGTTCCTGCGCCTCCATGTCGGCGGGCAGGAAGAGCGCCGCGCGGCCCCGCTCGGTGGCGGGAGTGGACTCCGCCCCGCCCGGCGTGGTGGACACCAGCACCAGCCCCCGCACCAACTCGGGGTGCCGCAGCGCGAGGTGCTGCGCGACCATTCCGCCCATGCTCAGGCCGACGATGAAGGCGGGCGCGGCATCCACCGCCCGCAGAAACTCGGCGGCGTCGTCCGCGAGGTCGGCCAGCACATAGGGGGCTGCGAACGCTTCCGAATCCCCGGTGTCGCGGTGGTCGGGGGCGAGGGCGCGGTATTCGTCCCCCACCGCCTCCACCACCGGCTGCCACCCCAGCCGCGAGCCACCCAGCCAGGCGAGAAACAGCACGTTCGCGCGGGGACGCGCCGGAGAAACTTCGGTGTAAGCAAGTTTGCAAGAGGAGAGGCAGACTGTTTCCATCCTATACACCCCCAGTCAACCGGCGCTGCCCGACCCAGATACGCCCCTGCTCCACCCATGTGACGGGGCGTCCACCTTCAGGAATCAGGGTGCTGTGAGGGCGTTTGGCGAGCCACCGGGGAGAGACGTCTTCCGCGTCGACCTCGTATTCGTTCAGGCATTCCTGCCACTGGTACGCCCGCAGCCTTTCGAGAAGCAGAGCACCGAACTGCGGCGGAAAACCCCGCGTGCTGGCCCAACCGAGTTCAGAAACAGACCTGAACATGCCCCCATACCGGCCAGCCTGTGACTCTCCCGCCATCACCACCTGTGAATCCATGAGAAACGGCCACGCCAGCCAGATTCGCAAGTAAGGCGCGTCAGGAGCGGCCTCGGCCCAGGCATCGTAAATATTCAGCAATCCGTGAATCATCTGTCGCCCCAGCCAGAGTGGGGGCTGACGGCGGACCAGGCGGTTCCAGGGGTCGATCTGAATCTTGACGTAGTCGAAGTCGAACCGGCCGAAGTGCGTCCAGTCCGGTGTCAGATGACGTTCTCGCCAGCGTTCCACCCGCCGAATCTGCGTTTTCCAGCCCCTCACTTTCTTCCGGTTCGTCAAGGCCACGGGTCTACCCCCTTCAGAACCACGTGTCCTGCATCTCGAACGTCGTCCGGTCCGCGCTCGCCAGCAGGTCCGCATAGGCCTTCACCTTCGGCAGTTCGTGGGCAGCGAAGAAGCGGGCGGCCTGGAGCTTGCCCCGATAGAAGTCGGCGTCGTCGCCGCGCGCCGTGGGGAGCTGGTGGGCCGCTGCCGCCGCCTGCCGCAGCCACATCCAGCCGATGACCGTATGCCCCAGCATCTCCAGCGCGCTGTTCGCGTTGGCGAGGAAGAGATCGGGGCCGAGGTCGGGGGCCTGACCGAGGATGGTTTGCAGGGCGGCGCTGCTCTGGGCGACGGCGGTTTGCAGGGCCGCGCGAATCTCGTCCAGACCTTCCAGCCCCTGCGATGCCTTCAGGTCGGCCTGGATACGCCCGAGCAGCACGTTCAGGCCGCGCCCGCCCGCCTGAGTCACCTTGCGGCCCAGCAGGTCGTTGCCCTGGATGCCCTCGGTGCCCTCGTGGATGGGGTTCAGGCGGTTGTCGCGGTAGTACATCTCGACGGGGGCGTCGCGGGTGTATCCGGCCCCGCCCATGACCTGAATCGCGTCGCTCAGCGCCTCCTGGCTGTACTTGCTGGGCCAGCTCTTCACGATGGGCGTGAGCAGGTCCAGCAGCAGCGCCGTGTCCTCGCGGGCCTCCTCCGGGCCGGTGTCCAGTTCGTCTTCGAGGTGGGCGGCGTACAGGCCCAGCGCGAGGCCGCCTTCGACGATACTTTTCTGCCGCAGGAGCAGGCGGCGCACGTCGGCGTGCTCGATGATGCGGACGGGTTCGCTCTGCGGGTCCTTGTTGCCCGCGTGCCGTCCCTGCCGCCGCTCGCGGGCATACTCCAGGCTGGCGAGGTAGCCCGCATAGCCCAGCATCACCGCGCCCATGCCGACGCCGATGCGCGCCCCGTTCATCATGTGGAACATGTACTGGAGGCCGCGCCCCGGCTCGCCAATCAGCTCACCGACCGTCTCACCGCCCTCGCCGAAGTTGAGCAGCGTGTTGGTGGTGCCCCGGTAGCCCATCTTGTGGTTGAGGCCCGCCAGAACGACGTTATTCGACTGTTTTTCAGCGCCCTGGCCGATGCTGCCGTCCTCATTGACGCGGTATCTGGGCACGATGAAGAGGGAAATGCCCTTCACGCCCGCGGGAGCGCCCTTGATGCGCGCCAGGACGAGGTGAATGATGTTTTCCGACAGCTCGTGTTCGCCCGCCGAAATCCACATCTTGGTGCCGGTGATGGCATAGGTGCCGTCTTCGCGCGGCGTGGCGGTCGTCGTGATGTCGGCCAGACCCGACCCCGCGTGCGGCTCCGAGAGGGCCATCGTGCCGAACCAGCGGCCTTCCAGCAGGGGGAGCATGTACTTCTGCTGCTGCTCGGGCGAGGCGAAAGCCCGTTGCAGGTTCGCATTTCCAATGGTCAGGAAAGGGTAACTGCTGGTCCCGATGTTCGCGGCCTTGAAGTGGGCGTGCATCGCCTGCGCCACCACGTTGGGCAGTTGCAGGCCGCCCAGCTCCTCGTCGGCGTGGGCGCTGAAAAAGCCCGCCTCGCGGAAGGCCTTCATGGCCTCGGCGGCGGCGGGCACCAGCTTCACTTTGCCGCCCTCCACGTGCGGCTCGTTCAGGTCGGCCTCGCGCGCGTGGTTGGCGAAATACCGGTCGGCCACGTTGTAGGCGAGGTTCAGCACGTCGTCGTAGACCTCGCGCGAATGCTCGGCAAAACGGGGGCGCGAGGGCAGGGAGGCGGTGTCCAGCACCTCGTAGAGCTGGAATTGCAGGTCACGGCGGGACAGGAAGGGGGCCATACAGGGAGTCTCCTCAACAGAAAGAAGGGCGGGGGAAATCAGTCGCGCCCTTGCAGGGCCAAGCGCAGGCCGAGGGCGACATAGACCCCGGCCACGACTTTGCCCTGCCAGCGCAACACGGCGGGACGCGAGCGCAGCCAGCCGGAAAGTCGGCCCGACAGCAGCGCCAGCGCCGCGCAATAGACCAGGCTCAGCAGCACGAACACGCCCCCCAGGATCAGCATCTGGGGCAGCACCGCGCTCCTCTCCGGGCGGACGAACTGCGGCAGAAACGACAGGAAAAAGAGGGCGGTCTTGGGGTTCAGAATTTCGGTCAGGGCCGCCCTGCTCACCTGCCGGGCAGGGTGGCGACTGCCCTGCGGTGTGGCTGAACCGTCAGGCAGCACCAACGGTGTCCGGTCCCGCCACGCCTGCACCGCGAGAAACAGCAGGTACAGCACGCCCAGCCACTTGACGGCCCCGAACAAAGTGGCCGAGGACGCCAGCAGCGCGGTCAGGCCAAGGGCCGCCGCAGCGGCGTGAACGGCGTCCCCCAGCGCCAGCCCCGCCGCCGTGGCCACGCCCGCCGCCCGCCCCCGGCCGAGGCTCTGCGTGAGAATCAGCAGCACGGCGGGGCCGGGAATGACGAACAGGGCAAGGACGGCCAGGATGAACGGGAGCAACTCGTGGGCGTGAACCATTCTTCCTCCGGTGGGACAGGGCGTGGGCGGGGCTGTCCCGTGAGCCTATCCAGAGTGTCCGCGCACGTCAACTTTGAACGTGGGCGTTAAGATGAGGGCCTCAGTCCACCTTCCTCTCCCCTGCCCCCTGGAGGTTTTTCCATGCGCGCCCTGATCTGCACCGCCTTTGCCGAACCCGAAGCCCTCACCGTCCAGACCGTCCCCGACCCCACACCCGGTCCCGGCGAGGTGGTGCTGGACGTGCAGGCGGCGGGCGTGAACTACCCCGACGCGCTGATGGTGATGGGCCAGTATCAGGTCAGGCCACCCCTGCCCTTCACGCCCGGGGCGGAGGCGGCCGGGGTCGTCTCGGCGGTGGGCGAGGGCGTCACGCATCTGCGGCCCGGCCAGCGCGCGGTGGCCTTTACCGGAACCGGGGCCTTTGCCGAAAAGCTCCTCGCCCCCGCCGCCGTGGTGATGCCGCTGCCGGACGGCCTGGATCTGGACGTGGCGGCGGGCCTGCCGCTGGCCTACGGCACCTCGATGCACGCGCTGGTGGACCGGGCGCAGCTCCGGGAGGGCGAGACGCTGCTGGTGCTGGGCGCGGCGGGCGGCGTGGGCCTGGCGGCGGTGATGATCGGCAAGGCGCTGGGCGCGCGGGTGATCGCGGCGGCGAGTACGGGGGAGAAGCTGGACCTCTGCCGCGAACACGGGGCGGACGAGACGCTGAACTACGGGGCGGAGGACCTGCGGGAACGGCTGAAGGCCCTCACGGGCGGCCAGGGGCCGGATGTGATTTTTGACCCGGTGGGCGGCGCGCTGGCCGAACCCGCTTTCCGCTCCATCGGCTGGGGCGGGCGGTATCTGGTGGTGGGCTTCACGGGCGGGGAGATTCCGAGGCTGCCGCTGAATCTGCCGCTGCTGAAGGGGGCCTCGCTGGTGGGCGTGTTCTGGGGCGAGTTCGCCCGGCGTGACCCGCGCGGCAACGCCCGCAACATGGCGCGGCTGCTCGGCTGGGTGGCGGACGGCACCCTCAGGCCGCTGGTCAGCGAACGCTATCCGCTGGAGCGTACGCCGGAAGCCCTGCGCGCGCTGCTGGAGCGCCGCGTGACGGGGAAGGTGGTGGTCACGCCTTGACCGCCCCGTCCACCCCGGGGCAGGCCGTCACCTTCTACACGACCGCCGAACTGGCGCGGGAGGCGGGTGTGACGCGGCGCACCGTGATGCACTATGCCGACCTCGGCCTGCTGACGCCGGATCAGGTCACGGCGTCGGGCCGCGCGCTGTACGGTCCCTATGCGCTGCGGCTGCTGCGGGACGTGATGGACCTGCGTGCCCTGGGCGTGCCGCTGGACGAGGCGCGCGACATGGTCACGCTACGCCGCGCCACCCATACGCTCGACGGCACCTACCGCCGCGACTGGACGCGCGCCGACATTCCCCTCTCGGACGAGCGGTTGCGCGTCATCCACGCCCGGCTGCGGCTGCTCCAGGACGCCTACGCGCGGCAGGCGGAGGGTCTGGCCCGCTTCGACCGCTGGCTGACCAAGCGCTTTACCGGGGGCGACGTGGAACCGCTGGACCTGGACGCGCTGGCGGAGGGGGAAGCGGCAGGCTGAGTGCAGGCAGACATCTGCGTGCCTCCTCCGGACCTGCCCAGCTTACACTTGGGGCGTGACCACCGACCCCGCGCCCTCTCTTGCCCACGCCCCGCCACGTGGAGAGCTGGCCGCCCTCGTCCGGCTGGCGGGGCCGGTGATCGTGTCCCAGTTCGCCTCGAACGCGCTGACCCTGATCGGGACGGCGGTGATCGGGCGGCTGGGCGCGGCGGAGCTGGCAGCGGCGGCCTACGCGAACGCGGCCTATTCCCTGCTGTTCATGGTGCTGCTGGGCATGATGCTCTCGGTCGCGCCCCGCGCCGCACAGGCCCACGGCGCGGGGGACGCGGCGGGGGTGGCACGGGCACTGCGCGGCGGGCTGTGGCTGGCCCTGGGGCTGTCGGCCCTGGCCCTGCCGCTGATGTGGGGGGTGGCGGCGCGGCTACCGACCCTGGCCCCGGAAGGCATTCGTGCCGACCTGGCCGCGACTTACCTGCGTATCTACGCCCTGAGCCTGCCGCCGATGCTGGCCTTCACGGCGCTGCGCGGCTCGCTGGAAGGAACCGGGCGGCCCCGCACCGTCACGGCGGTGGCGCTGGCTGGGGTGGCGCTGGTGTCGCTGCTCAGCCCGGCGCTGGCCTTCGGGTGGGGGCCGCTACCCGCGCTGGGGCTGGCGGGAGCGGCGGCGGCGAGCGCCCTGACCGCCTGGGGCACGGCCCTCACGCTGCTGCCGGTGGCGCTGCGCCGCGCACCCCGCGTTCCGCAGCTCGGCCCCGTCCGGGCCGAGGTCGGTGCCCTGCTGCGCCTGGGCTGGCCCATCGGCCTGACCCTGGGGGCAGAAGGCGGCATGTTCAGCGTGACGGCCCTGCTGATGGCCCGCTTCGGCACGGAAGCCCTCGCCGCGCACAACGTCGCGCTTCAGGTCATCACGGCGGTGTTCATGATTCCGCTGGGCCTGGCGACCGCCACCGGCATCCGGGTGGCCCACGCGGCCGGGGCCGGGGACCGGGCCGGCGCACGCCGCGCGGGCCTGACCGGAATAGCCGTCGCGGCGGGCGTGATGCTGGCCTTCGCGGGCCTGGAACTGCTCGCGCCGCGCACGGTGCTGGGCATCTTCGTGAACGTGCAGAACCCGGAGAATCTCGCCCTGGTCGGCACGGCGACCTCGCTGCTGGCGATCGCCGCCCTGTTCCAGACCGTGGACGGCGTGCAGGTCACGGCGAATGCGGCGCTGCGCGGCCTGCACGACACCCGCTGGCCGCTGCTGATCTCGCTGACGGCGTACTGGGGCGTGGGCCTGGGCGTCGGGACGCTGCTGGCCTTCGGGCTGGGCGTGGGGCCGCGTGGGCTGTGGTTCGGGCTGACGGCGGGGCTGGTCACGGCGGCGGCGCTGCTCCTCACGCGGTTTTTGCGGCGGACACGGGCCGCCTGAACCTCACTCCGGCGCGCGCAGGTCCGTGACCCGCTTCAGCTTGCCGCCCTCGCTGCGGGGCAGGCTGCCGGGCACGCACAGGTCACAGGTGATGGTCACGCCGACCTGCACCTTCACCAGCCGCTCGATCTCGGCGCGCAGGGCCGCGCTTTCCGTCTGGGTCTCCACCCGCAGCGTGAGGTCGTCGCGGGTGCCGGTGCGGGTCAGGACCACGTGGTAATGCGGGCTGACCTGCCCCATCCCCACCAGCACGGCCTCCAGCTGCGTCGGGTATACGTTCACGCCGCGCAGGATGATCAGGTCGTCGGCGCGCCCGCGCAGCTGGTCCATCCGCCGGAAGGTCCGCCCGGTGCTGTTCTGTTCGGGAATCAGCCGGGTGATGTCGCCCGTCCAGTAGCGCAGCACGGGCAGGGCGGTGCGGGTCATGGAACTCAGGACCAGCACGCCGTACTCGCCGTCAGGCAGCACCTCGCCCGTCTCGGGATGCACGATCGCGGGGTAGAAGTGGTCTTCCCAGAGGTAACTGCCCCGCTGCTCGGCGGCGTCCTCGTTGCTGACGCCGGGGCCGATGATTTCCGACAGGCCGTAGATGTTGGTGGCGGTCACGCCCAGCCGGGCTTCCACCTCCTGCCGGGTCTTGTCGGTCCAGGGTTCGGCCCCCAGCACGGCGAAGCGCAGCGCCAGATCGTCCGGGCCGAGGCCACGCCGGGCCAGTTCGCCCGCCAGCACCAGCGCGTAGCTGGGCGTGCAGGCGATCACCTCGGGCTGAAGGTCGAGCAGGAGTTGCACCTGACGCTCGGTGCCGCCGCCCGATACCGGCACGGTGCAGAGGCCCAGGCGTTCGGCTCCGCCGTGCAGGCCCAGCCCCCCGGTAAAGAGGCCGTACCCGTAGGCATTGTGAAAGGTCATGCCGGGCCGCGCGCCCGCCGCGTACAGGCTGCGGGCGACCACCTCCGCGAACACGTTCAGGTCGTTCTCGTCGTAGGCGACGACGGTCGGTTTGCCGGTGGTGCCGCTGCTGGCGTGCAGCCGGCGAAGCTGCTCGCGGGGCACGGCGGTCAGGCCCAGCGGGTAGGCGTCGCGCAAGTCACTCTTGCGCGTCAGCGGAAAGCGGGCCAGGTCTTCCAGCGTGCGGAGGTCATCCGGCGTGACGCCCGCTGCCGCGAACTTGGCACGGTAGGCGGGCACCTGTTCATATTGCCGGGCCACCATCGCCTGAAGTTGCGCGAGTTGCAGGGCGCGGAGCTGGGGGAGGGGCATCGCCTCACGGTCGGGCTGGAACATCATTCCTCCAGGGCGGCAGCGTGTCGGGGTCACCGACCACCTTGCCGGGATTGAGCAGGTCGAGGGGGTCGAATAGGGCCTTCACGTCCCGCATCACGTCCAGGGCGTCCCCGTGCTCGGCGCGCAGGTAGGCGCGCTTGCGCAGGCCCACGCCGTGTTCGCCCGTGCAGGTGCCGCCGACCGCGACAGCGTGGGCCGCGAGGTCGTGCAGCACGTGGTCGATCCGCGCCCAGGCTTCCGCGTCATCGGGCGGGGCGTGCATCAAGAGGTGCAGATTCCCGTCCCCGATGTGCCCGACCAGCGGTGCGGTCAGGCCGTGCCCGTCCAGCAGCCGCAGCGCGAGGGCCGCCGTATCCGCCAGCGCGGGCAGAGGCACGCACACGTCCCCGATACGGGTGCCGTGGCCGGGCCAGGCGGCGCGCAGCGCGTCGTAGACGGCGTGCCGGGCAGCCCACAGCGCGGACTGAGCCTCGGGGGCGCGGGCCTCGCCCACCACCTGGCCGCCGTGCAGTTCCGCCGCCTCCCGCAGCAGCGCGAGTTGCGCGGTCACGTCGGCCCCGTCCCGCCCCGCGACCTCCACCCAGAGGGTCGGGGCTTCGGGGTCATGGCGGTCACGGTGACGGTTCACGGCGCGGATCGTCGCGGCGTCCACGAACTCCAGCCGCTCGGGCAGCACGCCCAGACCGCGCACGGTCACGCTGGCGAGGACGGCGGCAGCCACCTCCGGGAAGGCGAGCTGCACGCTGGCTGTGACGGGCGGCAGTGGATGCAGCCGCAACGTCAACGAGGTGATGACGCCCAGCGTGCCCTCCGACCCCAGAAAGAGGTGCTTCAGCGCATAGCCGCTGCTGCTCTTGCGGGCGGCGCTGCCCAGCGTCAGCACCCGCCCGTCCAGCAGGGCCACGCGCAGGGCCGCCACGTTCTCGCGCATGCCGCCGTAGCGCACGGTGGTCGTGCCGCTGGCATTGGTGGCCGCCATGCCGCCGAACGAGGCATCTGCGCCCGGATCGACCGGAAAGAACAGGCCGTGCGGTCGCAACCGGCGGTTCAGCGCTGTCCGCCGCACGCCCGTTCCGACCGTCACGGTCAAGCCGACCGGGTCCACCTCTCCAACGGCGTCCAGGCCACTCAGATCGAGAGACACGGCCCCCGGCATGGGCAGGGCGGCCCCTTCCAGGCTGGTGCCCGCGCCCCAGGGGGTGACGGGCACGCCGTATTCCCGCGCCACAGCGAGCGTGGCGAGCACATCCGCTTCGGACTGGGCGAACACCACCGCCGCCGGGATGCAGGTATACGGCGTGCCCTCGTCGTGCGCGTGGGCGTTCCGGTCGCCGCTCGCCACGCTCACCCGGTCGCCCAGCCGCTCCCGCAAGGCGTCCTGCCAGCCGCTTCCCCACTCTGTCAACGCCCCGCCCTCCTTTCCATAAGCGGGGGCCAGGCCACCCTCGCCCGGCCCCTCTGCCACGGATTTCGCCGGGTTCCCGGACAGCACCCCGGTGCTGGACAGGATTCCGTCGGCATCCGTCCTGCCTGCTTACTTGATCAGTTTCCAGGTGCCGTTCACGACCTGCACCATCACGCGGCTGCGGGCATCCAGGCCCAGGTGGTCCTGGGGGCTGAAGTTGAAGATGCCGTGGGCGCCGATCACGTTCCGGGTGCCTTCCAGGGCGTCACGCAGGGCGGCGCGAAACTCGGGCGTGCCGGGTTTGGCCTTTTTCAGCGCGGCCGGAATGGCCTTCTGCATGATCAATCCCGCGTCCCACATATGGGCGCCGAAGGTGCTCACGGAGTCCTTGCCGTACCGGTCCTCGTAGCGGTTCACGTAGGCCAGGCCGACCTTCTTGCTGGGGTTGGTGTCGGGCAGCTGATCGGCCACCAGCACCGGCCCGGCGGGCAGGATCGCGCCTTCCACGTCCTTGCCGCCCACCCGCAGGAAGTCGGCGTTGGCGACCCCGTGCGTCTGGTAGATCTTGCCGGTATACCCGCGGTCGCCCAGCGTCCTCTGCGGCAGCACGGCGGGCACGCCCGACGCGCCGATCAGCACGGCGTCGGGCTTGGCCGCCATCACCTTGAGAATCTGGCCGGTCACGCTGGTATCGCTGCGGCCATACTTCTCGACGGCCACCACCTTGATGCCGCGCGCCGCCGCGTTCTTCTGGAGTTCCGCCAGCCACCCCTCGCCGTAGGCGTCGTTGAAGCCGATGTAGCCGACCGTCTTGATCTTGTTCTGCTGCATGTGCTGGGCGATGGCGGCGGCCATCAGCGCGTCGGTCTGCGGGGTCTTGAATACCCAGCTGCGGCGCGCGTCCACCGGCTTGATGATCGCCTCCGACGCCGCGAGGCTGATCATGGGCACCTTGGCTTCGGACACCACGTCGATCATGGCGAGCGAGGCCGGTGTGGTGGTGGTCCCGACGATCAGATCCACCTTATTGTCCTGAATCAGCTTGCGGGCGGCGGTCACGGCGGCGGTCGTGTCGGAGGCGTCGTCCAGAATGGTGTACACGATCTTCTGCCCGCCGATGGTCTGGGGCAGAAGCGCGACCGTGTTCTTCTCGGGAATGCCCAGGCTGGCGGCCGGACCGGTCGAGGAGACGATCACGCCCACCCGCACGTCCGCGAGCGCCAGCGAGGAGGAGGCGAGCAGGGCAGTCAGGAGCAGTCGGGTGGGCCTTTTCATGGGTGAACCTCCACAGGAATCGCCCCGCAAAGGGCGGGCAGCAAGGGGAATCTGGACTGTGCTTGCGCGAATGGTAGCAGAAAGCGCCGCCACACCGGCGGGCGTTCGGCAGCAGAGGACGGGGGCGTGACAGACAGAAGGCAGCAAGGAAGCGGGGCGAGGTTCTCCCCCGCCCCGCCTCCCGCCGGTCTGCTCTTTCCGGTCCAGCTCTGCCCAGCTATTCCCAGCCCAGCCGCCCGGACACTTGGGCCGCCGCACGGTTCATGCGCTCCGCCACTTCCGGAATCTGATCGCTGCTGAAGCGGGAAGTGGGCGCGGAGATGCTCAGCGAGGCCACGACCTGCCCGGTCTGGTCGCGCACGGGCACGGCCACGCAGCGCACGCCCAGTTCACGTTCCTCGTCGTCGAGGCTGTAGCCCTGCTCGCGCACGCGCCCCAGCTCGGCCATCAGCGCGGGCAGGGTGGTGATGGAGTGCGGCGTATAGGCCGGATAGGGGCCGTCGCCCAGCTTCTGGCGGGTGTCCTGCTCGGGCCGCCAGGCCAGCAGCACCTTGCCGACGCCCGAGCAGTGCAGCGGCGCGCTGGCCCCCAGATGTGTGAACATCCGCACCAGTTGCCGGCCCTCCACCTGATGCACGTAGACCGCTTCGGTGTCGTACAGGACCGCCAGATTCACCGTCTCGTTCAGCTCGGCCACCAGGGCTTCCATCTCGGGATGGGCCGCCCCGATCAGGTTGCTGCGCTCGGCGAAGGCCAGCCCCACCTGATAGGCCCGCAGGCCCACGCTGAACATCCCAGTCTGCTCCTCCCACTCGACAAAGCCCTGTTGCCGCAGGGTTTCGAGCAGGCGGTAGGTGGTGCTGACCGACAGGCCCACCTGCCGGGCAATCTGGCTCAGCGGCGCGCGGCGCAGTTCCTTGAGGGCGAGCAGGACCAGCAGCCCGCGTTCCAGGGTGCGGACGCTGCCGGTTTCGCCGCTGCGGGAGCGGCCTGGTTTTTGCCGTGTGGTCGTGGTCATAGGGTTCCCCGGACAAGGTAGAGCGTCTGCGCGCCGGGTATTGTTCCCGCCGGAACCGACTTCAAGCGAGCTGCCGGTAGGCGGGCAGCGTCAGGAACTCGGCCAGCGGCGAGCGGGTGGAGACTTCTTTGAACAGCTGGCCCGCCTCGGCGTAGTCGGGACCGAGCTTGTCCAGTTCCTCCTGAAAGAGGCTGTCCAGCAGCTCGGGCGTGAGCGTGCGGCCGTCCTCCAGTTTCACGCCCTGGTGCAGCCACTGCCACAGCTGGGCGCGGCTGATCTCGGCGGTGGCGGCGTCCTCCATCAGGTTGTGGATCGGCACCGCGCCCCGGCCCTGGAGCCAGGCGGCGAGGTACTGGATGCCCACACTGATGTTCATGCGCACGCCGCCTTCGGTGATGGTGCCCTCGGGCGGAGTCAGCAGGTCCTGCGCCGTCACCTTCAGGTCCGCCTGCTTGTCCGAATCGATCTGGTTGGGCGCAGGCATCAGCCGGTCGAAGACCTCGGTCGCCAGCTGCACCATGCCGGGGTGCGCGACCCAGGTGCCGTCGTGGCCGTTGGTCGCCTCGCGCTCCTTGTCGGCGCGGACCTGCTCGAAGGCGCGTTCGTTGGCCGCCGGGTCGTTCTTGACGGGGATAAAGGCGCTCATGCCGCCGATGGCGGGGGCGCCGCGCCTGTGGCAGGTCTTGACGGCCAGCTTGGAGTAGTTCGCCATCATCGGTGTCGCCATCGTGACCTGGGCGCGGTCGGGCAGAACCCTGTCACCCCGGTTCCTGAACTTCTTGATGTAGGAAAAGATGTAGTCCCAGCGCCCGCTGTTCAGGCCCGCCGAGTGTTCGCGCAGCTCGTAGAGAATCTCGTCCATCTCGAAGGCGGCCAGAATCGTCTCGATCAGGACCGTGGCGCGGATGGTGCCGCGCGCCGCGCCCAGCGTGTCTTCAGTGTACGTGAAGACATCGTTCCACCAGCGGGCTTCGAGGTGGCTTTCGAGCTTGGGAATGTAGAAGTAGGTCCCGGTACCGCGCCTGAGCCTCTCCTGCATGTTGTGGAAGGCGTACAGGCCGAAGTCGAACAGGGGACCACTCATCGTCTCGCCGTCCACCGTCACGTGCTTTTCCGGCAGATGCAGGCCGCGCGGCCGCACCAGCAGCATGGCGGGCTTGTCTTGCAGGCGGTAGATCTTGCCTCCCTGGTCCAGCGAGATGGTGCCGCGCACCGCGTCGCACAGGTTGAGTTGCCCGTCCACCACGTTTTCCCAGGTGGGGCTGCTGGCGTCCTCGAAGTCGGCCATGAACATGCGCGCGCCGCTGTTCAGGGCGTTGATGATCATCTTGCGGTCCACCGGCCCGGTGATCTCCACCCGGCGGTCCTGAAGGTCGGCGGGCAACGGGCTGATCTTCCAGTCGCCCGCGCGGATATCCGCCGTCCCGGGCAGGAAGTCGGGCAGCTCGCCCGCGTCCAGCCTGGATTGCCGCTCCTCGCGGGCTGCCAGCAGTTCGCGGCGGCGGCCATCGAAGCGCCGGTGCAGGTCCGCCACGAAGGCCAGCGCCTCGGGCGTCAGAATCTCGGCGTACTCCGTCTGAACGGGAGCGTTGATGGTCATACCGGCGGGCAGTTGCAGGGTGGTGGTCACGGAAATCTCCTGGGGAAGGGGAACGGGGGGACGCGAACGGGAATTTCACTCTATGAAGCTGATTTCCATTTTAATGGAGAGGACAGCCTGTGGAAGCCTGCCAGGCGTCCCTTTGTGAGTAACGCCGCCGTCCGCCTTCAGGCCAGAACGGCTGACCCCCCGCAGGTGCCGGGCCAGCCGCCTTTCCTCTCCCCGGGGGCCACCTAGAGCATTTGTCAAAAAGGGACCTTCTTTTTGACCGAGCGGAGCGAGTGCAATAGGGAGAGCGTTTGGGAGAATGGAACCGTTGGAGGTGTTTTCCCTCCAACGGTGTAATTCGGACAAATGCTCTACTCCACGAAAATGGCGCGGTAGTCGTTGAGGTTGTGCCCACTGGGGCCGGTAACCAGAGCGTCCCCCAGCGCCGCAAAGAAGGTGCCCGAGTCGTTGCGGGCCAGAAACTCGCGCGGGTCCAGGCCGAGGGCGTGGGCACGGGCCAGCGAATCGGGCGTCAGAAAGGCCCCCGCCGCGTCACTGTTGCCGTCGATGCCGTCCGAACCGGCGGAGAGGGCATACACGCCGCGTTCGCCCAGGTCTTCAAGCAGCCAGAGCGCGAATTCCTGATTGCGCCCGCCGCGCCCCTCGCCGCGCACGGTCACGGTGGCTTCCCCACCCGAGAGCAGCACCAGCGGCCCCCGAAAGGGCGTGCCGTGGTCGCGGATCCCCTGCACCAGCGAGGCGTGGAACCCGGCCAGATCGCGCGCCTCGCCCTCGAAGGTGTCCGAGAGGATCACCGCTTCCACCCCCTGTCCCGTCAGGTACGCCTGCGCCGCCTCCAGCAAGACGCGGTTCGAGCCGATGATGGTGTTCTCGACGTGGGGCAGTTCGCCGGGCTTGGGTGTCTCGTCCAGCTCACCCCGCGCGCCTGCCGAGAGATGGGCGCGGGCCTCGGGCGCCTCGATGCCGTAGCGGTCCAGCACCGCCAGCGCCTCCGCGAAGGTGGTGTCGTCCGGCACGGTGGGACCGCTGGCGATCACCGAGGGGTCGTCGCCGATCACGTCCGAGATCAGCAGGGCGCGGACCTGTGCCCGGGTCGCCTGCGCCAGCCGCCCGCCCTTCACCTGCGAGAGGTGCTTGCGGACGGCGTTGATCTCCTCGATGGCCGCACCCGCCCGCAACAGCTCACGGGTGAGCGCCTGCTTCTGCGCCAGCGTCACGCCCCAGGGGGCGCTGAGCAGGGCGCTGCCCCCACCGGAGACGAGCACGAGGAGCTGCGCCCCTTCCGGCAACTCCCGCACCCGCGCCAGCGCCTGCTCGGCGGCCCCGGTGCTGTTCTCGTCGGGGACCGGGTGGCTGCCGGGCAAGACTTCTGCCCCCTCCGGCGCGCTGAGGTCCAGCGTTCCGCGCGGCGGCACCGCCAGGCCGGGCACACCGGGGTAAGCCTCCAGCGCGGCGCGCAGCATCGGCAGCGCGGCTTTTCCGAACGCCAGCACGAAGTCGGGGTGCGGCCCGGTCAAATAGGGGGCCAGCAGGCGGGCGGGGGCGACCGCCTCCAGCGCCGAACGGTAGCTGTCTTCCAGCAGCACCCGCATGTGGGCGGCCTTGCCCGGCGCGGTCATCTCAGTCCAGCCCGGACAGCTTCGCGTACAGCGCCGCGAGGCCCGAGTGGTCGAGGTCGCCCATGCCCTGCGCGATCATGCTGTTCATCAGCTCGGCGGCATTCGCGGTGGCGAAGAGGGGCACGGCCTGCTCGCGGCCCGCCTCCAGCGCGAGACGCAGGTCCTTGCGGTGCAGGTGGATGCGGAAGCCCGGCTTGAAGTTGCCGTCCAGAATGCGCTGCCCGTGCAGGTCCAGAATGCGGCTCTGCGCGAACCCACCCAGCAGCGCCTCGCGCACCTTCGCCGCGTCCACGCCACTCTTGCGCGCCAGGGTGAGCGCCTCAGCCACCGCCTGGATGGTCAGCGCCACGACAATCTGGTTACAGATCTTGGTCACCTGCCCGGCACCGGGACCGCCGATGTAGACGATGTTCTTGCCGACCGCCTCGAACACCGGGCGGGCACGCTCGAAGGCGTCCTCGCTGCCGCCCACCATGATGCTGAGGGTGGCCTGCTGCGCACCGACTTCCCCGCCGGACACGGGCGCGTCGAGGGCATCGGCTCCCTTCGCCTTCAGCGCCTCCGCGACCTTCTGCGCGGTACTGGGCGCGATGCTGCTCATGTCGATGTAGAGGCCACCGGGCTTCAGGCCCTCCGCCACGCCGTTCTCGCCCAGCACGACCTCTTCCACCTGCGGGCTGTCGGGCAGCATGGTGATCACGATGTCGCTCTGCTCCGCGACCTCGCGGGCAGTGCGGGCCACCTGCGCGCCCTCGGCGGCGAGCGCCTGCTCCGCCTCGGGGCCACGGTTGTTCACAGTGAGGCTGTAGCCCGCCTTCATCAGGTTGCGGGCCATCGGGAGGCCCATGATGCCCAGACCGATAAAGCCGATACGTTCCTTTTGCGTGCCCGTCGTCATGCCTGCACTCCTTCCTTGAGGGCCTGCATCCAGGCCAGCGAAGCCACCGTGTCCCCCTCGGGGATGTATTCCAGGCCCACGTACCCGTCGTACCCGTCCCGGTCCAGCGCGGCCAGCACGAAGGGATAGTTGATCTCCCCGGTGCCCGGCTGGTGACGGCCCGGCACGTCCGCGAGCTGCACGTGCCCGATCCGGTCCTGAAGACGGCGGAAGGTGTCGAGCAGTTGCCCCTCGGTGCGCTGCTGGTGGTACAGATCGTACTGAATCTTCAGGTTGTCCGCGCCCACCTCATCGATCAGGGCGGCGGCCTGGTCGGGCGTGCGGAGGAAGAAGCCGGGGATGTCGTGCGGGTTGATCGGCTCAATGAGGAGAGTGACGCTCACTTTCTTCAGTTCGGCAGCGGCATAGCGCAGGTTCTCCACCAGCACGTGGCGGGCCTTGCCCTCGTCCGCCCCAGCGGGCAGTTTGCCGACCAAGCAGTTCACCAGGGGCGGCGCGCCGTCATTCCGCAGCGCCTCCACGTAGGTCAGCGCGCGCGTCACGCCCTGGCGGAACTCCTCCTGGCGGTCCGGCAGCACGGCGATCCCGCGCTCCCCGGCCTCCCAGTTCCCAGCGGGCAGGTTGAAGAGCACCTGCTTCAGCCCATGCCCCTGAAGCTGCGCGCGCAGTTCCTCCGGCGAGAAGGGGTAGGGAAACATGTACTCGACGGCATCGAAGCCCGCCTGTCGGGCGGCAGCGAACCGCTCCAGGAACGGCACTTCCTGAAACAGCATGGTGAGATTGGCAGCAAATTTGGTCATAAGTCCCTCGGGAGTGAGGACTAAGGGGTAGGGATTAGGTTTCTTCCTGATCCCCGCCCCCTCAGCTCTTCAGTCCAGCAACGCGATGGCCGTCGGCGCGTCCTCTTTGGCATTCTCGGCCAGGTCCTCGAACTCGGTGATGTTGTTGATCTCGGTGCCCATGCTGATGTTGGTCACACGCTCCAGGATCACTTCCACCACCACCGGCACGCGGTGCTCGCGCATCAGGTCGCGGGCCTTCTCGAAGGCGGGCAGGATGTCGTCGGGCTTGAACACGCGCAGCGCCTTGCAGCCCAGGCCCTCCACCACCTTGAGGTGGTCCACGCCGTAGCCGTTCACCTCGGGCGAGTTGATGTTCTCGAAGGCGAGCTGCACCTGATAGTCCATGTCGAAGCCGCGCTGCGACTGGCGGATCAATCCCAGGTAGGAGTTGTTCACGAGCACCTGGAGGAAGGGCAGGTTGAACTGTGCGCCCACCGCCAGTTCCTCGATCATGAACTGGAAGTCGTAGTCGCCGGAGAGGGCCACGACTTCCGCGTCGGGGCAGGCGGCGGCCACACCCAGGGCGGCGGGCACGGTCCAGCCCAGCGGCCCGGCCTGACCGGCGTTGATCCAGTGACGCGGCTTGTAGACGTGCAGGAACTGTCCGCCCGCAATCTGCGACAGGCCGATGGTGGTGACGTAAGTCACGTCGCGGCCGAACGCCTTGTTCATCTCCTCGTAGACGCGCTGGGGCTTGATCGGCACGTTGTCATAGTGCGTCTTGCGCAGCATGGTGGCCTTGCGCTCGCGGCACTGTTCGGCCCACTCGCCCCGGTCCTTGAGCTTCCCGGCGGCGCGCCACTCGCGGGCCACCTCGACGAAGAGTTCCAGCGCGGCCTTCGCGTCGGAGACGATGCCGTAGTCGGGGCCGAACACGCGCCCGATCTGGGTGGGTTCGATGTCCACGTGGACGAACTTGCGCCCCTCGGTGTACACGTCCAGCCCGCCGGTGTGGCGGTTGGCCCAGCGGTTGCCGATTCCCAGCACGAAATCGGAGGCCAGCATCGTCGCGTTGCCGTAGCGCTGCGAGGTCTGGAGGCCCACCATGCCCGCCATCAGCGGGTGGTCGTCGGGAATGGTGCCCCAGCCCATCAGGGTGGGGATCACGGGCACGCCGGTGAGTTCCGCGAAGGTCTGGAGCAGGTCCGAGGCGTCCGCATTGACCACGCCGCCGCCCGACACGATCAGCGGGCGCTCGGCCTCGTTGAGCATCGTCATCGCCTTTTCGATCTGGGCGCGGGTCGCGGCGGGCTTGTAGACGGGCAGGGGCGAGTAGGTCTCGGGGTCGAACTCGATCTCGGCCATCTGCACGTCGAAGGGCAGGTCGATCAGGACCGGGCCGGGGCGACCCGAGCGCATCAGGTGGAAGGCCTGCTGGAAGACGCGCGGAACGAGGGCGGGTTCGCGCACCGTCACGGCCATCTTGGTGACCGGCTTGGCGATGCTCTCGATGTCCACCGCCTGAAAGTCTTCCTTGTACAGGCGGGCGCGGGGGGCCTGACCGGTGATGCACAGGATCGGCACGCTGTCGGCAATGGCCGCGTACAGGCCGGTGATCATATCCGTCCCGGCGGGGCCGCTGGTGCCGATGCACACGCCGATGTTTCCGGCCTTGGCGCGGGTGTACCCGTCGGCCATGTGCGAGGCCCCCTCGACGTGGCGGGCCAGGATGTGATTCACCCCACCGATCTTCCGCAGCGCGGCATACAGCGGGTTGATGGCGGCTCCCGGCACCCCGAAGGCGGTATCCACACCCTCCAGGCGCATCACGTGTACGGCGGCCTCGACCGCAGTCATCTTCGGCATCTTCTTTTCCTCCTTGCAGGAAGCGTAAGTGCCCCCGCTGCTTTTGTCAATCCGTAGAACTGTTTTTCATCTTATGAAGAAATCCATCCTTGCCGCAGCCGTCAGGAAAGCGGGCGAAAGACGAGCGGCGGTCGGGGCGGGGTGCTACACTAGCTGAAACTACTTCGTCGTCTATGTTTTATAGAGTAAAAAATATGTCCGCTCTTTGACAAATATGGCGGACGCGTGTTACACCCTAGGCACAGCCGCTCAGCCCTCTTTCCCCGTGCCGTTCCTGCTGGAGATGTGGAGACCCAGCGTACCCCGCCCCAGGCGCGGCCCCCCGGAGATACCTGTGACCACACCCGGCACCGACCTGCACCGCACACTCCAGGGCCTTTTCGCGGAGCGCCGGCGCACCCTGCTCTCCCGCCCCCGGGGCGACTGGACACCCGGCTTTGACCCCCGGACCACGGCCATCCGCGCGGGCGACTGGCAGGTGGCGCCCCCGCCCGCCGAGCTGCAAGTCCGCCAGGTAGAGCAACTGGTGGAACCCAACGACGCGGCGGCGCTTCAGGCCGCCCTGCAAGCTGGCCCCGACGCGCTGATCTTCGACTTCGACGACACCTTCTCGCCCACCCCGGAGAACCTCCGCAGCGGGCACGCGAACCTGCGGAGCGCGCCCGCGACGGGTGGCCCCCTCCCGATGACCCGCCCCCGTCCGCTTTACATGGAAGATGAAAACGGGGACAGCGCCAGCCTTCAGGACCTAGCCGCCTACGTGGAGGCGTTCGGAGAGCGGGAGACGCTCTACGTGTACATCCCCAAGCTGGAGTTTCCCGAAGAGGCCGAGTTCTGGCAGGACCTGCTGACGGAAGCCGAGCGGCTCACGGGGCGCGCGCCGAACAGCATCCGGGTCTGCATCCAGATCGAGACGCTGCCCGGGGCCTTCTACGCCGATGAACTGCTGTACGCGCTGCGGGAGCGGGCTTTCGGGCTGAACGCGGGGAGATGGGATTATGTGTTCAGCACGCTTAAATGGCTGGGCACAGACCCGCGCTTCTGCCTGCCCGAACGGGGTGAGCTGCATATGGGGCAACCCTCGATGCGGGCCTACGAGGAGAATCTGGCGCGGGTCTGTGCCCGCCGGGGCGCGCAGGCGATTGGGGGGACTGCTGCGCTGGCCCCCGACCCCGCCGACCCCGAACCTGCTCTGGCCACGGTCCGAGCCGACAAGGAACGCGAGGCGTCACAGGGCTACGTGGCGGCCTGGGCCGGGCTGCCGGGCCTGATTCCGACCGTCCGGGAAGTGTTCCAGTCCGCCCCGCCCGCCTCCCCGCCCTCTCCCAAGCCCGAGGAGGAAGTCGCGGCGGAACTGCTGGCCTTTCCCCGCGCGGAACAGGTCCCACTTTCCGCCGTGCGCGAGGCCATCGGCGTGACCGTGACGTACTTCCGGGCCTGGCTGGCCGGGCAGGGCGTGAACGTGCGAAACAATCGGGTGGAGGACACCGCCACCGCCGAACTGGCCCGCGCGCAACTGTGGCAGTGGGTGCATCACCGCATTCGGCTGGACAATGGAGAGGTGCTGACGCCCGAGCGGTTCACCGCGTGGCTGGCCGAGCAGGCCGACCCGCAGGAACCCGCCGCGCGGCTGCTGCGCGCCCTGGTTCTGCCCGAACGCTGCCCGCCCTTCTTTCCCGCCGCCGCCCGCACCCTCGACGAGGTTCATCCCGCATGACCACTTCCCGACCCTCCAACGCACTGACCGATCTGGCCGAACGCACCCTCACCTGCTGCGCCGATATCGCCTCCTACACCGAGGAACCCGGCCAGATTACCCGCACCTTCCTCTGCGCGCCGATGCATGACACGCATGCCCGGCTGGACGCCTGGGCCGCCGCGCTGGGCCTCCAGACCCGCGAGGACGCCGCCGGCAACTGGCGCGCATCCCGCCGCAGCCAGCAACCGAATGCCCGCACCCTGGTCATCGGCTCGCACCTCGACAGCGTGCCCAACGCGGGCGCGTATGACGGCGTGCTGGGCGTGGTGCTGGGGCTGGCGCTGCTGGACGCGCTGAAGGACACGGAGCTGCCCTACCATGTCGAACTCGTGGGCTTCAGCGAGGAGGAAGGCGTGCGCTTCAGTGTGCCCTTCATCGGCAGCCGGGCGCTGCTGGGGACCGCCGAGGAACTGCTGACCGTGACCGACGCGCAGGGCAAAACGGTCGCGCAGGCCATCACCGAGTATGGGCTGGACGTGGGGCAGCTCGCGGCGGCGCAGCTCAGGGAAGACGTGCTGGGCTACCTGGAAATGCACATCGAGCAGGGGCCGGTGCTGGAGGCCGAGGACCGTTCGCTGGCCGCCGTGAATGCCATCGCCGGGCAATCGCGCCTGAACTTCACCTTCACCGGTAAGGCCAACCACGCGGGCACCACGCCCATGCACCTGCGCCGCGATGCGCTGGCCGGCGCGAGTGCCTTTGTGCTGGCCGCCGAGAACCTGGCGCGCAACACGCCCGGCCTGGTCGCCACCGTCGGCGCACTCAGGCCGCTGCCCGGCGCCAGCAACGTGATTCCCGGCGAGGTGCAGTTCACGTTGGACCTCCGCCACGCGCAGGACGAGGTGCGGGAGGCGGCGCTGGCGCAGCTCCTCGCGGAAGCGCAGCAGCTCGCGGAGGCACGCGACCTCACCTTCACCCACGAGGTGCGGCTGGAGGAAGAGGCCACGCCGATGGACCCCGCCCTCACCGAACTGCTGGGCGAGGCGCTGAGCCAGGAGGGCCACGTTTCTACCCCAATGGTCAGCGGCGCAGGGCACGACGCGATGCTGCTGGGCCACACCTGGCCCGCCGTCATGCTCTTCCTCCGCAGCCCCGGCGGGCTGAGCCACCACCCCGAAGAGGCCGTGCGTGAGGAGGACGTGGAGGCAGCGTTGCGCGTCGGCACCCGCTTCCTGCAACTGCTCGCTGAGCGGGAGGAGGCGCGCTGATGTACGACCTGCTGGTGCGCGGCGGGCAAGTGGTGCGGGAAGGGGGTGTGGAGACGGCCGACCTGGGCGTGGTGGAAGGCCGCATCGTGGAGATCGCCCCTGAACTGACGGGGGGCGCCCGCGAGGAGATCGACGCGCGTGGCCTGCACGTCTTTCCCGGCGCGGTGGATATCCACGTCCACTTCAACGAGCCGGGCCGCACCGAATGGGAAGGGATCGACACCGGCAGCCGGGCTCTGGCGGCGGGGGGCGGCACCGTCTTCGCGGACATGCCGCTGAACAGCGCGCCGCCGGTCATTGACGCCGCGACCCTGGACGCCAAGCGGCAGGTGGCGGAGGGGCAATCCTACACGGACTTCGCGCTGTGGGGCGGCCTGACCTCCGGCAACCTGGCCTGGCTGCCCGACCTGGCCGAGGCGGGCGCGGTGGGCTTCAAAGCGTTCATGAGCAACAGCGGCCTGGCCGAGTTCACGTCTCCCGACGACCTGACGCTCTACGAGGGGATGAAGGTGGCGCGCGAACTGGACCGGATCGTGGCGCTGCACGCGGAGAACGATTCCATCACCGGGGGCCTCGCCGTGCGGATTCGTGCGGAGGGTGGCAGCAGTTGCGCGGACTACCTGCGCAGCCGCCCCGCCATCGCGGAGGTGGAGGCGGTGGGCCGTGCCCTGCTGCTGGCCGAGGAGACGGGCGCGAAAATCCACCTCGTCCACCTCAGCACCGGGCGGGCGGTGGCGCTGGCCGCCGAGGCCCGCGCGCGCGGCGTGGACGTGAGCATCGAAACCTGCCCGCATTACCTCTCCTTCACCGGTGAGGACATGGAGCGGCTGGGCGCGGTGCTGAAGTGCGCGCCGCCCCTGCGCCCGCAGCGGGAGGTGGACGCGTTGTGGTCGGCCATCTGCGAGGGCCTCATCGACACCATCGGCTCGGACCACTCGCCCAGCAGCCTGGACCTCAAGACCGGGGAGGACTTCTTCAGCATCTGGGGCGGCATCGCGGGCGTGCAGTCCACGCTCTCAGTCCTGCTGACCGAGGGCCGGGAGCGCGGCCTGTCCCTGCCCGACATCGCCCGCCTGTGCGCCCGCACGCCCGCTGAGCGCTTCGGCCTCGCCGGGAAGGGCCGCCTGGACCCCGGCGCGGACGCCGACCTGGCGCTGGTGGCCCTCGACACCGAGTGGGTCCACACCCAGGACGACCTGCACACCCGCTGGAAGTTCAGCCCTTACGTGGGCCGGACTTTCCGGGGTCAGGTGCGCCGCACGCTGCTGCGCGGCCAGACCGTGTACCAGGACGGCCACTTTCCCCATCCGCCCCAGGGCCGCTTCCTGCGTCCCGCCCCCATTCCCCAGGAGGAAACCGCTTGAACTGCCAACCCAGCCTGCAACAGCTCGGCCAGACCCGCAGCGTCGTGAATCAGGAATACGCGCTGCTGACGCCCGAAACCTTTATCCGGACCACTGCCCTCGAATGGAAGAACACGGCCTGTATCGTCCACATCGCCCCGGTGATCGGGCAGGGCGCACGCTTCACCCAGTTCACCGCCGAGATGGCCCCCGGCGCGGAAGCGAGCGCGCCTCCCCGTGACATCCAGCGGTTCGTCTTCGTGCTGGACGGCGAGGTGGAACTTTCCGTGAACGGCGAGACGCACCGCCTCGGTGAATACGACTACGCCTACCTGCCCGCCGGGACAGACCACACGCTGCGCAGCGAACAGGCCGCCCGCGTCTCGGTGTTCGAGAAGCGTTTTCACCCGCAGCTGGAGGGCCTGCCGGCGCCGGAAGTCTTCCTCGGCAATGAGCGCCAACTGGAGGGCTACGAGTTCGAGGGCGACCCCGGCCTGATCGCCCGCAAGCTGCTGCCCGACGCGGCGCAGTTCGACTTCATCGTAACCACCATGAGCTACGCGCCGGGCGCCACGCTGCCCTACGTGGAGATTCATTACATGGAACACGGCCTGCTGATGCTGGAGGGCGAAGGCATCTACCGCCTGGGTGAACGCCTGCTGCCGGTCACGCAGGGCGACGTGATCTGGATGGGCGCGCACTGCCCGCAGTGGTACGGCGCGCTGGGCAAGACGTGGAGCAAGTACCTGCTCTACAAGGACATGAACCGCCACCCGCTGGAACTCCGCTAACCCCGCCCCTTCCCCGCCCGCCCCGCAGATCTGGGGGCTTCCTGGAACAGTTCTGAAATTCTTTTTCATTGCGTAAAAGCCAGCGCACCTGCCCCGAGAGGAGACAGCATGACCACCACCGAGGACCGCCTTCCCGTCACCACCCATTACGACGTGCGACGCGACGCCCAGGGCCGCCGTTACCTCGAACCCTTCGTGAAGGGCTTCGACCTCACCCGCATCCCCCTGCTGAACAAGGGCACCGCCTTTACCCACGAGGAGCGCGAGACGCTGGGCCTCGACGGATTGATCGCGCCGCAGGTGGACACGCTGGAGACGCTGGTGGACCGCCTCTACCGCGACTACGTGCAGATTCAGGAGCCGCTCGACCGGCACGTGTTCCTACGCAACCTGCAAGACCGCAACGAGGTGCTGTTCTACGCGCTGCTGGCCGCGCACGTGGGGGAGATGCTGCCCATCGTGTACACGCCCACCGTGGGCCAGGCGGTGCAGGAGTTCAGCAAGATCTACCGCGTGCCGCGCGGCCTGATGCTCTCGACCGACAACATCGGGCGGGCAGAGCAGGCGCTGGAGAACGTGCCGCTGAACGACGTGCGCATCATCGTGGCGACCGATTCCAGCGCGATTCTGGGCATCGGGGACCAGGGCTTCGGCGGGATGGGCATTTCTATAGGCAAGCTCAGCCTCTATGTGGTGGCGGGCGGCGTGGGGCCGGACAAAACGTTGCCGGTCGAGCTGGGCGTGGGCACCAACCGGCAGGACCTGCTGGACGATCCCGACTATCTGGGCGTGCGCCACCGGCGCCTGACCGGGGACGAGTACCTGGCGTTCGTGGACCGCTTCGTGGAGGCGACCCGGAAACGGTATCCCAAGGCGATCATCCAGTGGGAGGACTTTTCCAAGGACGCGGCTTTCCAGGTTCTGGAGCGCTACCGCAAGGTGGTACCGAGCTTCAACGACGACATTCAGGGCACCGGCGCGGTCACGCTGGCGGGCGTGCTGCGGGCCTGCGCCGTGAAGGGTGAGCGGCTGGCCGAACAGGTGATCGTGATTCACGGGGCGGGAGCCGGCGGCGCTGGTGTCGCCACCGCCATCCGCGAGGGCCTGAAGCGCGAGGGCCTCGGCGCGGACGAGATTGCCCAGCGTGTCTTCGTCCTCGACTCGCGCGGCCTGCTCACCGACGACCGCCAGATGGAGGACTACAAGCAGTCCCTTGCCACGCCGAAGGCCGTGACGGACGGCTGGGCGGGCACCGACCTCCTGAACGTGGTGCGTGAGGCGAAGGCCACCGTGCTGCTGGGCCTCAGCGGGCAGGGCGGTATCTTCAGCGAGGACGTGGTGAAGGCCGTTCACGCCAATGCCGCGCGGCCCATCGTCTTCCCGCTGTCCAACCCCACCGCCAACACCGAAGCGCTCCCCGAGGACGTGCTGCGCTGGACGGACGGCGCGGCGCTCGTCGCCACCGGCAGCCCCTTCGCCCCGGTGGAGCTGAACGGGCAGACGTACGCCATCGGGCAGGGCAACAACGCCTTCATTTTCCCCGGCCTGGGCTTCGGCGCGATCCTGGCGGGCGCGAGCGAGATCACCGACGAGATGGTGCTGGAGGCCGCCTACGCGCTGGCCGACTACACCGCCCGGACGCACCCGGGCCGCCTCTACCCGCCCGTCAGCGAGCTGCCCGAGGCCAGCGTGGAGGTCGCCGTGCGCGTGATCGGGCAGACGCTGCGCGACGGCGTGGCGCAGGAGAAGGGGCTGGACGGCCTGGACGAGGCGGCGCTGACCGACCTGGTGCGCGCCAGGTTCTGGACGCCGAAGTACCTGCCGTTCCGCGCGCCTGCTCAGGAGGGCCAGCAGGCATGATCCTCGGCAAGATGCTGGCCGAGTTGATCGGCACCTTTACCCTGGTGTTCGTCGGCATGTTCGCCATCGCCAACGGCGCGGACCTGCTGGGCGTGGCCTTCGCGCACGGCCTCGCCATCGCCGTGATGGCGACCGCGCTGGGCACCGTCAGCGGCGGGCAGTTCAACCCCGCCGTGAGCCTGGGCCTCAGCCTGATCGGCAAGCAGACCTGGGGGGACACGCTGCGCTTTGCGCTGGCGCAGCTCGTGGGCGGGGCGCTGGGGGCCTTCGCCGTGCTGGGCCTGAAGGGTCAGGCGGCGCTCGCGCAGGCGGGCTTCGGGCAGCCCAACCCCGGCCTGGGCGTCAGCGCCATGACCGCGCTGGGGATGGAAACCCTCCTGACCTTCTTCCTGGTGCTGGTGATCCTGAAGGTCGCCGTGCGGCAGGGGCACGCGCTGGGCGGCCTGATCGTGGGCCTCACCATCGTGATGGATATCCTGGCGGGCGGCCCCATTTCCGGCGCGGCGATGAACCCCGCCCGCGTGTTCGGCCCGGCGCTGGTATCCGGCGACTGGACCTCCCAGTGGGTGTACTGGGTCGGCCCGCTGCTGGGCGCGGGACTGGCGGCGGCCACGGCCCGGACACTGTGGCGCCTGCCCACCCAGCCGGTGGCCCCGGCGGCGGAGGGACAGCCCGCCTGAACCTGAAAGCGTGAGAGGGAGAGGCCCAGATGCGGCCTCTCCCTCTCTTTTGGCGTGAAAAGTCTCAGCCCTCGATCATCGCCCGGCTCAGGCGCTCGTGACGCTCCAGCAGGGGCGGCAGGTCCAGCGTCGCCAGTTCGCCACCTTCCACGACCACACGCCCGCCGACCATGTTCAGGGCCACACGCGGCGGGCTGCACAGCGTCAGGGCGGCGAGGGGGTTGTGCCTGGAACCGGCGAACGTCAGCGACCGCAGGTCCACCGCGACTAGATCGGCGGCAAAGCCGGGGGCAAGCTGGCCGATATCGTCCCGGCCCAGCACCTCGGCCCCGCCGCGCGTGGCGAGCCAGAGGGCTTCCAGCGCAGTCAGGGCGTCCGCCGTGCGGGGGGCCTCACCGGGAGCGCCGCGCACACGCGAGGAGAGCAATGCCTGCCGCGCCTCCCCGATCAGGTGGGCGCCGTCGTTGCTGGCGCTGCCGTCCACGCCGAGGGCCACCTTCACCCCGGCTTCCAGCAGTGTTCTGACGGGCGCGATGCCGCTCGCCAGACGCATGTTGCTGCTGGGGCAGTGGGCGACGCCGCAGCCGCACTGGCCCAGGCGCACGGCGTCCGCCGGGCTGAAATGCACCCCGTGCGCGAACCACACGTCCGGCCCCAGCCACTCCACCGACTCGGCGTAGTCCAGCGGGCGTAGGCCGAACTTTGCCAGGCAGAAGGCGTCCTCGTCGGCGGTTTCGGCCAGGTGGGTGTGGAGCATCACGCCGCGCGACCGGGCCAGCCGGGCACTCTCGCGCATCAGGTCGCCCGTCACCGAGAAGGGCGAGCAGGGGGCCAGGGCCACCCGCGTCCGGGCCAGCGGCGCGGAATCGTGGAAGGCCGCGATCACGCGCTCGCTGTCGCGCAGGATGTGGTCCTCACGTTCCACGGCGCGGTCGGGCGGCAGCCCCCCCTGTGACTCGCCCAGGCTCATGCTGCCGCGTGTGGCGTGGAAGCGCAGGCCCGTTTCCAGGGCCGCGTGGATGGTGTCGTCCAGCCGCACCCCGTTGGGGTAGAGATACAGGTGGTCGCTGCTGGTGGTGCAGCCGGAGAGCGCCAGCTCGGCCAGCCCCACCTGGGCGCTCACGAAGGCCGCTTCCGGCGTCAGGCGCAGCCAGATCGGGTACAGGGTCCGCAGCCAGTCGAACAGCCCCGCGTCGGGCGCCAGGCAGCGGGTGAGGTTCTGGTAGAGGTGATGGTGGGTGTTGATCAGACCGGGCAGGACCACGTGCCCGCCGAGGTCGCGGACCTGGTGGTCGGGGGCCAGCAGTTCGGCGGGCAGGTCGCGTTCGGGGCCGACCCAGCGCACGCGCTCGCCCTCGATCAGCACGGCGGCGTCGGGAATCGGGGGGGCGGGGGCCGCACGTTCGCCCTGCATGGTCAGCAGGGTGTGGATGCCGCGCAGCAAGGTCTGGGGAGCAGGGGCCGGGTGGGTCATGACAGAACCTCCTGAAGAAAAACGGTCCCGACCACACGGGTCAGGACCTGGAGTTGAGAAATGCCCTGGAAGGGGGCGGGCAGATCAGGCGGGCAGGCTATTCGCCCATCAGCCAGATGTAGCGGATCAGCAGCAGCGCCGCCACCACGTACAGGATCGGGCTGACCTTGCGGGCCTCACCGCTGAACAGCTTGATGGCGCAGTAGCTGATGACGCCCAGGCTGACGCCGTTGGCGATGGAGAAGGTCAGCGGCATGGCGATGATGGTCAGGAAGGCGGGCAGGCCCTCGCTGATGTCGTCCCAGTCCACGTGGCGCACGCCTTCCATCATCAGCGCGCCGACCAGGATCAGGGCGGGGGCGGTGGCGGCCCCGGGAATCGCGGCGGCCAGCGGCCACAGGAACATGCTCAGCAGGAACAGCACGCCGACGGTCACGGCGGTGAGGCCGGTGCGCCCCCCCTCCCCGATGCCCGAGGCACTCTCGACATAGGCGGTGGTGGTCGAGGTGCCCATGAACGCGCCGAACATCGCGGCCAGGCCGTCCATCGCAAACAGGCGGCGGGCGCGCGGCATGTTGCCCTGCTCGTCGAGGAAGCCCGCCCGCTGCGAGAGGCCGGTCAGGGTGCCGGTCGCGTCGAAGAAGTCCACGAAGAAGAAGGTGAAGACCACGCTCAGCAGGCCCAGGCCCAGCGCCCCGGCGAGGTCCATCTGGCCGACCAGCGCCCCCGGCCAGACGGGCGTGTCGAAGACGCCCAGGAAGCGCCCGTCGAAGCCGGGAAAGGCCTGGAGGGCACCGTTTGCCCCGCCCGCGTACACGGCGGCGCGCGTCAGGATGGCGATCACGGTGGTCGCCAGAATGCCCCACAGAATCGCCCCGGTCACGCGGCGGGTCATCAGCACGGCGGTGATGATCAGGCCCAGCAGCGCCAGCCACACCGGCGGGGCGGTCAGCGAGCCGAGGCCCACCAGCGTCGCGGGGTTGCTGACGACGATCCCGGCGTTCTTCAGGCCCAGGAAGGCCAGAAAGGCACCGATGCCGCCCGTGATGGCGAACTTCAGCGCGTGCGGAATGGCCTGCACGATGGCCTGCCGCGCCCCGATCACACTCAGCAGCACGAACAGCACGCCGCTGATGAACACCGCGCCCAGTGCGGTCTGCCACGGAATACCCATCCCTTGCACGACCGTGAAGGCAAAGAAGGCGTTCAGGCCCATGCCGGGCGCCTGGGCAAAGGGATACCTGGCGATCAAGCCCATGACCAGGCATCCGAAAGCCGCGGCGATGGCGGTGGTCATCAGCAGCTGCACAAAGGCGTTCGGCACGTGGATGGCCGTCGAGAGCACCTGCGGATTCACGAAGAGGATGTAGCTCATCGTGAGGAAGGTGGTGATGCCCGCCCGGATTTCGCGCGGAACAGTCGAGCCGGAGGCACTCAAGCCGAAGTAGCGGTCGAGGCTGGAAGTGGGAACGGCACGGGACTGGGAAACGTCAGACATGCGGGACTCCTGAGAGGGAGGGCGGGGGAGGCGGCGGTGCCGGGCACCGGGGCAGGACTCGATCCTGAATTGTTGGCAAGGTCACTCTTTTATTCAGCTGGCTGTCTAGGGTGCAGCCACGTTCCGGTCGGGATCACTCAAACGCTCACCTCCTGCCCGGCAGCGGCCCGCCGGTACACCGCGTCACCACCCACCCAGACCTGCGCCACGTCCTGCTGTGTGCCCAGCGTGAAGAGGTCCGCCAGGACACGCCCGGGGCTGTCCGCGTGCCGCAGCACGGTATCGAGCGTACTTCCCTCCGGCGGGCGCAGATACACCGCGTCGAAGGCCTTGCCCACGCTGAAGTCGCCCGTCAGGTCCTCCAGCCCCAGCGCCTCGGCCCCGGCGCGGGTCGCCAGATACAGCAGCTTGGCGGGGTCGAGGGCTTCTCCCGCCGCGCCCAGGAGCTGCTGCATAAAATAGGCCTGCAACCCCTCCTTGAGCATCGAGAAGCCGGTGCCGCCGCCCACGTCGGTCCCGAGCGAGACGTGGACGCCCGCCTGGAGGTGACGGCGCAGTGGAAACAGCCCGCTCCCCAGCGCCGAATTGCTGCACGGGCAATGCGCGGCGGTGCAGCGGTGCGCCGCCATCACGCCCAGTTCGCGGTCGGTGGGATGGACGTTGTGCGCCAGCACGCTGCGGCGCGTGACCAGCCCCGCCCGCTCGTAGGTGTCGAGGTAGTCGCGCGCGCCGGGAAACAGCTCGCGGACGGTCTGGACCTCGCGCGGGTTCTCGTTGATGTGGCTGGTAAAGCGCACGTCCGGGAACTCCTGCATCAGCGCGGCGCAGGCGTCGAGAATGCCCTCGCTGGCCGACAGCGAGAAGCGCGGGGTGACGGCGTACAGGGTGCGGCCCACGCCGTGCCAGCGTTCGATCAGGGCTTTGCCCTCGGCATAGGCCCGCTCGGGCGTGGTGTGCAGTTCGGGGCGCAGCATCCGGTCGGAGACGACCTGTCCGGCGACCACCCGCAATCCGGTCTGTGCCGCCTCGCTGAAGAATTCGTCCATCGCGGAGGCGTAGTGGCTGCCGAACACCAGCGCAGTCGTGGTGCCGTTCGAGGCCAGGGCGGACAGGAATTCGCGGGCGACGGCGCGGGCGTAGCCAGGGTCCGAGAGCCGCGCCTCCTCCGGTAAGGTGTTCCGGTCGAGCCATTCCAGCAGTTGCATCCCCAGGCCGCCCAGCACCCGCACCTGCGGGTAATGCACGTGGGTGTCGATAAAACCGGGCAGCAGCACGCCGCCGCGCAGGTCGACGGCCTCGGCACGGGGATGGGCCGCACGCACCTGGGCGTAGGGGCCGCTGGCGAGAATCTGTCCGTCCTCCACCAGCAGGCCGCCGTCTTCCTGAACCTGCAAGGCACCGGGGGCGGAGAAGGGGTTGTCGGGCGTGTGCATCAGGGCAGCGCGGTAGAGCTTCATGGGGTCCTCTGAGGGGCGGGGGGCGTGGGGGAGAAGGAGGTTTCGGAGGTCCGGGCCGCTTCCAGCACCTGCACGAGCTGCGCCGCCACACTGAGGGCGATCACCGCCGGGCTTTTGCCATGAATCCCGGGAATCCCGATGGGCGTGGTGATGCGGGCAAGGTCGGCCTCGGTGTGGCCCACCGCCCCAAGCTGCTCGCGGAAGCGCACCCACTTCACCTGCGACCCGATCAAACCGACAAAACCCAGGTCGGGGCGGCGCAGGGCCGCGTCACACAGGGCGGCGTCCTCGGCGTGGTCGTGGGTCAGGATCACGAGGTGGGTTCCGGCGGGCAACTCGGCCAGGACCATCTCGGGAATCGGGGCGTGGTGGACGTGCAGGCGGGCTGCGCCGCCTTCCAGTCCGGCCAGCCGTTCGGGGGCAAGTTGCGCGGCACGTGAGTCGATCAGGTGGAGGTTCACCGGCAGGGTGCCCAGGATGTTCGCCAGCGCCAGCCCCACGTGGCCGACGCCGAAAATCGCCAGCGTGGGCCGCACGGTCTGGAGAGGTTCGAGCAGCAGCGTCACCTCACCGCCGCAGCACTGCCGCCCGTACTCGTTCGCGGCGCGGTCGGTCAGGCGCAGGGTGAGCAGTTCGGGAGTGGTCGCGCCGCAGGCCAGCAGGGCGCGCGCGCGTTCCACGGCGGTCGCCTCCAGATTGCCGCCGCCCACGCTGTCCCAGGTTTCGGCGCGGCCCACGACCATCTTCGCGCCCGCCTCACGCGGGGCATGGCCGCGCACCGCCGCGACGGTCACGAGGACGCCCGGCTCTCCCCGTTCAGAGAGGGCCTGTACAGCCTCCAGCCAGGTCATGTCAGTCGGCCGCCACGTGAGGCGGCGTGGTGGGCCGGGTCGCCGCCTGCCGGGCCGCGTCCAGCGTCCAGAACACCGCTTCCGGGGTGGCGGGGCTGGGGAGTTCGGTGGCGTACCCCTCCGGCCCGAAGGCGGCCGCCGCCTGCCGCAAGGCTTCGCGCACGCTCATCGCCAGCATCAGCGGCGGCTCGCCCACGGCCTTGGAGCCGTACACCACGCCACTCTCGGCGGCGCGTTCCAGCAACGACACGTTAAACACTTCCGGCATCTCGGAAAAGCTGGGCAGCTTGTAGGTGCTGGCGGCCTGGGTGGCGAGGCGGCCCCGGTTCGGCCCGTTGCTGGTGTCCCAGCGCAGCTCCTCCAGCGTCAGCCAGCCCGCGCCCTGCACGAAGCCGCCCTCCACCTGCCCGAGGTCCACCAGCGGCGAGAGGCTGTCGCCCACGTCGTGCAGGATGTCCACCCGGCGCAGGCGGTAGGCCCCGGTGAAGCCGTCCACCTCCACCTCGCTGACTGAAGCCCCGTACGCGAAGTACTTGAACGGCTCGCCCTGCATCGCGACACGGTCCCAGTGCAGACCCGGCGTGCGGTAGTAGCCCGCCGCCCACAGTTGCGTCCGCAGGTGGTAGGCGTCGTGGACGACCTGCCGGAAGTCCATCCCCAGTTCGGGATGCCCAACCGGGAAGACACGGCCATTCTCAAAGCGCACGTCGTTCGGGTGGACACCCAGTGCGCCGACCTTGACTGAAAGGGTGCTCAGCGACCCCGCCGCCACCGCCGCCAGCCGCGCCTTGATCTGCTCGCAGGCATCCTTGACCGCGCCGCCGTTGAGGTCGGCCCCGGTGGAAGCCGCCGTCGCGGAGGTGTTCGGCACCTTGTCGGTCCGGGTCGGCGCCAGCCGCACGCAGGAGAGCGGCACACCCAGCGCCGTCGCCGCCACCTGGAGCATCTTGGTATGAAGACCCTGGCCCATCTCGGTGCCGCCGTGGTTGATCAGCACTGAGCCGTCCTTGTAGACGTGGACCAGCGCGCCCGCCTGGTTATAGGACACGAAGTTGAAGGAGATGCCGAATTTGACCGGCGTGATGGCGAGGCCGCGTTTGACGTGCGGGTTCGCGGCGTTGAAGGCCCGCACCTCCGCCTGCCTTGAGGCGAACTCCGAGCGGGCCAGCAGGCCGGTCCAGACCTCCTCCATCCGCTCGGCGTGGCGCACCGGCTGGCCATAGGGGGTGCTTTCGCCGGGGCGGTAGAAGTTGCGGCGGCGCAGCTCGTGGGCCTGGAGACCCAGCAGCGGCGCGCAGCGGCCCAGGATGTCCTCGATCACCAGCATCCCCTGCGGCCCGCCGAAGCCCCGGAAGGCCGTCTGAGAGGTCTTGTTCGTCTTGGCGATCCGGCCATGCACCTCGACATGCGGGATGTAATAGGCGTTGTCGATGTGGCACAGCGCGCGCGCCAGCACCGGCTCCGAAAGGTCCAGGCTCCAGCCGCCGTCGGAGGTGAGGGTGGCCTGGAGCGCCAGCAGGTGCCCGCCTTCGTCAAAGCCCACCCGCCAGCGGGCGTGGAAGGGGTGGCGCTTGCCGGTCAGGGTGAGGTCCTGGGTGCGGTTCAGCCGGACGCGGACGGGGCGACCCGTCAGCACCGACCCCAGCGCGGCAATGGCGGCGTAGCCGTGCGGCTGCATCTCCTTGCCGCCGAAGCCGCCGCCCATCCGCAGGCACTGCACCGTCACCTGACTGCTGGTCCGGCCCAGCACGTGCGCCACGATCTCCTGCGTCTCGGTGGGGTGCTGGGTGCTGCTCTGCACGAAGATCTGCCCGTATTCATCCACGTGGGCCAGCGAGGCGTTCGTTTCCAGATAGAAGTGTTCCTGGCCGCCGAACTCGAACTCGCCCTCGAAGACGTGGGCGGCCCCCTCCAGCCCGAAGGCGGCGTCGCCCCGGCGCAGGGTGGACTGGGTGCCCTGGAACGACTCGGCGGCGATGGCCTCGTGGATGGTCACCAGGGCGGGGAGCGGTTCGTATTCGACCTCGATGGCCTCGGCTCCCAGCCGCGCCGCTTCCGTGCTGTCCGCCAGCACCCAGCAGACCGCGTGGCCGTAATACATCACCTCGGTGGGAAAGAGCGGCTCGTCGTGCTTCACGCCCGCGTCGTTCTCGCCGGGCACATCGTCGGCGGTCAGCACCCGGACCACGCCGGGCACCGCGAGGGCGGGCGCCACGTTCAGGCGGGTCACGCGGGCGTGGGCGTGCGGAGCCTGGAGCGGCCAGGCGTGCAGCAGCCCGCTGAGGCGCACCCCCAGGTCGTCGGTGTAGAGCGCGTGCCCGGTGACGTGCAGTTCGGCACTCTCGTGCGGCAACGCCTCGCCCACCGCACCCACGGCGGGCCTTTCAAACAGGCTGGTCATACGGTCACCTCCTGAGCGGTCTTCTCGAAGTAGAACTTCAGCAGCGTCTGTTCCAGCATCGCCGCGCGGTAGGCGGCGCTGGCGCGGTGGTCGTCCAGGGGCGTGCCCTCGCCGCGCAGGATGCGGGCGGCCTCACGCACGGTCCGCTCGTTCCAGGGCTGGCCGGTCAGGGCCTCCTCGGTGGCCAGGGCACGCAACGGGGTTGCCGCCACACCACCCAGCCCGATGCGCACCGAGCGCACCACGCCGCCGCCCAGGTCCAGCGCGATGCCGACCGCCACGCTGGAGATGTCGTCAAAGCGGCGCTTGGCGATCTTGTAGAAGCCGCTGACGGGCGCGAGGGGCAGCGGAATCCGCACGGCGCGGATCAGTTCACCCTGACGGCGCAGCGTCTGGCGGTAGCCGGTGAAGTAGCCTGCGAGGGGCACCTCGCGTTCACCCCCAGTGGACGCCAGCACCACCCGCGCGTCCAGCGCCAGCAGCACGGGCGGGCTGTCCCCGATGGGGCTGGCGGTGCCCAGATTGCCGCCCAGCGTGGCGCTGTTGCGGATCAGGCGCGAGGCGAAGAGGGGAAACCACTCCTCCAGCAACGGCACCTGCCCCGCGAGCCGCCGCTCGATCTCGGAGAGGTTCAGCCCCGCGCCGATCTCCACCGAGTCGGGGTTCCAGGTCAGCGTGCGCAGCTCGGGCAGCCCGTCCACGGCGATGGTCACCCCGGCGCGGGCGTGGCGGATGTTGACCTCGACGCCCCAGTCGGTGCCGCCCGCCAGCAACCGGGCGGCGGGGTTGGCGGCCAGCAGGTCCAGCGCCTCCGCGAGCGTGGTCGGGCGGTAGAACTCGCCATCGGGGGTGTGCAGACGGGTGGCCTGCGGGATGGGCGCAGCCTGCTCGCGGCGGGCGGCGAAAGCGTCCTCCTCCGCCGGGCCGCCCAGCGCCAGCGCTGCGTCCTGAATCGGGCGGTAGCCGGTGCAGCGGCAGAGGTTGCCGCTGAGGGCGTGAATGTCGAACTCCTCAGCGGGCCGGTCTTCGCGGTAGTACTCGGCGGCCATACTGACCACGAAGCCGGGCGTGCAGTAGCCGCACTGCGAGCCGCCCCGGTAGGCCAGTTCGCGCTGGACGGGGTGCAGGGCACCGGGCGCGCCCAGACCCTCGGCGGTCACCACCTCCTGCCCCTCCAACGCGGGCAGCAGCACCAGGCAGGCGTTCACGGAGTCCAGGCGGGTGCCGCCGTCCTCGGTCGGTCGGGCCAGCAGGACGGCACACGCGCCGCACTCACCTTCCGCGCAGCCTTCCTTGCAGCCGGTCAGGCCCTGGTCGCGCAGCCAGTTCAGCAGGGTGGTGTGGGGGCGGACATCCTGGGCTTCACGCGGGACGCCGTTCACGGTGAGGGAAATACTGTCCATCTGTTCTCCTTCCGGGTGGAGGTCGGGAAACCTCCAGAGCAAGCTGCGACAGAAAAGCGCCCGCCTCGTGCAAAGCATGCGCCCCCCTGTCGGGATCGGGGCGCATGGTTGACGCACGAGGCGGACCGCTGGTTATCCATGCAGAACAGTGGTCTGGGTTGTGGCTGGATGAATGGTACTGCGGAAATTGTCCCTTGACAAGGGGGAGCAGGATGGTTTATACGAGCTGCCTAGCTCCCCCGGTAGGTGCTGTAGGACCAGGGCGTCATGACCAGCGGCACGTGGTAGTGCGCAGAGGTGTCGCTGACCGTGAAGCGCAGCGTGACCAGGTCCAGAAACGGGACTTTCGGCGCGGCCTCGAAGCCCTCGAAGTAGGGGGCGACGTGGAAGGTCAGCTCATAGGTGCCGGGGTGCAGGTTCCCGCGTTCGATCAGGGGCGCGTCGGTGCGCCCGTCACGGTTGGTCACCGCTTCCGTGACCCGGCGGCGCTCCCCGCCTTCCACCCGGAAGAGTTCCACCTGAACCCCGGCGGCGGGGCGACCTCTGGCCGTATCCAGCACATGCGTCGTCAGCCCGGAATGAGCCTGCCCCGACTGTGCCTGCCCCGTCTGGCCCGCCATTAAGCTCGCTCCACCCAGCCTTCCATCAGGCCGTAGGGTTCGGGGTCCACGTGGAAGATCTCGTTGTTGTTCTCCAGGCCGAAGCGCTCCAGGTTGTACTTCAGGTGGTGCTTGTTGGGCATCCGGAACCAGATGCGCGAGATGTCCGGGCAGCGGGTCAGCACGGCCTGGCCCATCAGGTACAGGGTGTTTTGCAGGCTGGGCGAGTAGTGGTCGGTGAAGGTCTCCTGAATCTGGGTGTAGACCTGCTGCCACACGGCGTCATAGTCCACGTCTTCGCGGCCATATTCCCACTTCGCGGTCACGAAGGTCGCCATGACGCGGTCGTTCGTCTCGGGGAGGGTGGTGAAGCGCTCCTCCAGCAGGTAGCCTTCCCAGCCGCTGTTGGTGGTCTTGAGGACGTAGAGTTCCTCGATGCCGGACGTGACCTTGAAGGTCTGGCCGTCGCCCTCCACCCGGGCGGTGCGTTTCGGCATCTGGCGCGCGAAGGAGTGCTGGTGGCCCTCGCCGCCGACCTGAACGCGCTCCCAGAGGTGTTCGGTGAACTCGGCAAAGGCGCCCGTCACCCGGGGGCCGGTCTTCACGAAGTGGGCGATCAGCTCCTTGCCGAACTCCTCGGGGCTGCTCTTAAAGCCTTCCTTCGCCAGCCCGTAGATGGTGTTGCGGACGGTGTCGGTGGCGATCAGGTCGGTGTTGTCGCCCTGGGCGTGCGCGGCGTCGAAGTCGCCGACCATACCCACCCGCACCTGGAGTTCCCGGATCTCGTGACGCGGCGAATCGCGGAACACCTTCATCAGGTTCACTTCGGCCTTGCCGTAGTTGTTCTCACCGAGGCGGACATTGGCGGGGACTGCGCCGCTCTGGGTCTGGTTGTTCTGGGCCTGATCGTTCTGGGTCTGGGTCATGCGGGTGTTCCTCCTGCGTCCTGGCGTACCAGGTCGAGAACTCTGAGCCGTGCAATCTTGCCGATTTCCCTCAGGGCGGTTTCCCGCTCTGCTTCGGGCGTGTTGTCCAGGCGCGTGCGGGCACCGCTCAGGATGCTGCCTTTGGTGTTCTCCCGCACACAGACGATGTAGGGCATGTCGAATTTGGCGTGGTAGGCCCCGTTGACGCGGTGAAACTCGGCGTACTCCTCAGGCGTCAGGCGATCGAGTCCGGCGGACGCCTGCTCGGAAGCGGATTCGGCAGTCACTTCACCGGCCAGCGCGGCCTTTCCGGCGAGGTCGGGGTGGGCGCGGATCAGGGCGAGCTGCTGCTCGGGCGTGTCGGACAGGACAGCGGCGGTAAAGGCGGCGGCCAGCTCCTCCACCCGGGTGAAGGGGCGCTCCCGTCCCACCCGCTCGGCGTAGCGCGGGCTGTGTTCCAGCACGCCGCCGAAGCGCTGCACGAACTCGGGCAGGGGGAGGGCGTTCACGTCGGCCAGGGTCAGGGAGGCGTTCAATGGACGTCTCCCATCTCGGGGGCGTGTTCGGTGACGTCGGCGGTGTACGAGCGGCGCTCGGCCCCGGTGCTGAAGATGTTGAAGAGGATGTTCAGCAGGATGGCGGCCAGGGCGGCGGCGGTGATACCGCTTTCCAGAAAGAGGCCCGCCCAGCTCGGCAGCTTCTCGTAGAGGGTGGGCACGGTGGCCGGGATCACGCCCAGGGCGATGCTGACGGCTACGATGGTGAGGTTGCGGGTGTCGGCCATGTTGACGCGGGTCAGCGTCTGGATGCCCGCCGCCGCCACGGTCCCGAACAGCACCAGCCCGGCCCCGCCCAGCACGGGCAGCGGGATGGAGGCGACCAGCGCGCCCAGCTTGGGAAAGAAGCCCAGCAGCATCAGGATGACGCCTGCCGCCGCGACCACGAAGCGGCTCTTGATGCCGGTGAAGCGCACCAGACCGACATTCTGCGCGAAGGCCGTGAAGGGGAACACGTTGAAGAGGCCGCCCAGCGCCGTCGAGAGGCCGTCGGCCCGCAGCCCGCGTGCCACGTCGTCGGCATTGACGGGACGCTCGGTGATCTCACCGATGGCGAGCAGGTCGGCGGTGGTCTCGACCATCACGACCAGCATCACCAGCAGCATGGACAGGATCGGCACCAGCGCAAAGGTGGGCGTCCCGAAGAAGAAGGGCGGCGTGAAGCCGACGGCGGCGGCGGTGCCCACGGTGGCAAAGGACGCCTTGCCGAGCAGGGCCGCCACGACCGTGCCGAACACCAGGCCCAGCAGCACGGCGATGCGGCTCCAGAGACCCTTGGAAAAGCGCGTGACCAGCAACACGAACAGCAGGGTCAGCACGGCCAGCCCGAGGTTGCTCAGCGAGCCGAAGTCGGGCGCGGCAGGGTTGCCCCCCCCCGCCCAGCGAATGGCGACCGGCATCAGCGAGACGCCGATGATGGTGATGACCGTGCCCGTCACCACCGGCGGAAAGAAGCGCAGCAGGCGCGAGAAATAGGGGGCGGCCAGCACGGTGAAGATGCCCGCCACGATCACCGCACCGTAGATGCCCGGCAACCCGGACTGCTTGCCGATCAGGATCATGGTGGCCACCGACGCGAAGGTGGTGCCCTGCACCAGCGGCAGCCGCGCGCCGAAGCCCGGAAAGCCCAGGGTCTGGATCAGGGTGGCGATCCCGCACATGAAGAAGCTGGCGTTGACGATCCGCACGATGTGGTCCTGATCCAGGCCCAGGGCCGAGGCCAGCACCAGCGGCACGGCAACGATCCCGGCGTACATGCTCAGGACGTGCTGAAGCCCGAAGGCGACCATCCGCCCGACAGGCGGAATCTCGTCGACGGGGTGGGTGGACCGAACAGGAACAGTTCCTTGGGTCATGAGACCTCCCTACTGGGGACGTGGCCTGGGCACACGTCTGAGAAACGACACGGCCTGCGCCGCCAAACTACTTAGACATCTATGTATTGAGCTGAGCTATCGTAAGCTTCGCATCATCTCTCTGTCAAGCCGTGAAGTGCTTGTTCATTCTATGAAAAATACTCCCTGAAAAGTCCCCCTGTCGGCCCTGGGCCACCCCGACCCGGAAAGCTCCCCCCGCTGCCACGTGCCCTCCTTTCCCATCCCGAGGTCCCCGCTGATGACTCCCCCCGAGACGCCCACCCTGCTCGAACGCATCCGCCAGGACTGGTCACAGGTCCAGCCCGGCCTCGATCCCGGCCCGATGTTGCCTTTCTTGCTGCTGGACCGCCTGCACACGGCCCTTGTCCGGCAGATCGAAACCACCTACCAGGCGGCGGGCATCAATCCGGCCAGCTGGGACCTGCTGCTGACGCTGTACCGCTCGGCGCCGGCAGCAGGTCTGACGCCCACCGAACTCAGCGACCTGACCGCCATCACGGGTCCCTCCATCACCAATCGGGTGGACCGGCTGGTGCAAAAGGGCCTGGCCGAACGGCAGGCCAGCCCATCGGACCGCCGCTCGGTGCGGGTCCGGCTCACGCCGCCTGGCCGGGCACTCGTGGAGGAGCTGTTGCCCCATCACCTTGCCAACGAGACGAAGATTCTGGCAGCCCTGACGCCCACCGAGGCGCAGACCCTGGAACGGCTCGCCCTCAAGCTGCTGTCCCGGCTGGAAGCCCCCCAACCGGCCGAAGCCCCCGCGCACTGAACCGGTGTTCGCCGGTCCGGTGCGGGGCAGCCTCTCACCCTCCACGCGTGCGGGGGCAACCTCCGGCCCCGGACTTAATTCGACGTCAATGTATGTGCGACTTCAGGACATCTCCGCCGATGTATGGCAACCTTGCAGGCACGCTGGGAAAGCCCAGCGCCCCCGGCCACTTCGGGGCCGCAGGAGGAAATGCATATGAGCGATCAGAACACCCGCAACCAGGACACCCAGGGCACCGCCGGAACCGCCGTTCAGGGCGTGGGCAGCACGGCAGATACTCGCCTTGCCGGGGGCGAAACCGCCCAGACCCTGACCACCCGCCAGGGCCATCCCGTCAGCAATAACCAGAACCTCCGCACCGTGGGCAGCCGTGGCCCCGCCACGCTGGAGAACTACCACTTTCTGGAAAAGCTCAGCCACTTCGACCGCGAGCGCATCCCCGAGCGCGTGGTGCATGCGCGGGGGGCAGGCGCGCACGGCGTGTTCGAGGCCTACGGCAAGGTGGGGGACGAGCCGGTGGGCAAGTACACCCGCGCGAAGCTGTTTCAGGAACCCGGCAAGCAAACGCCGGTGTTCGTGCGCTTCTCGACGGTGGGCCACGGCGGCCACTCGCCGGAAACGCTGCGCGACCCGCGCGGCTTTGCCACCAAGTTCTACACCGAGGACGGCAACTGGGACCTGGTGGGCAACAACCTCAAGGTGTTCTTTATTCGTGACGCCCTGAAGTTCCCGGACCTGATCCACTCGCAGAAGCCCGACCCCGTCACCAACCGCCAGAGCGGCGAACGCATCTTCGACTTCATCTGCAACTCGCCCGAGGCGATGCACATGGTCACGCTGCTGTTCTCGCCCTGGGGCATCCCGGCCAACTACCGCCAGATGCAGGGGTCGGGCGTGAACACCTACAAGTGGGTCAACGACCAGGGCGAGGCCGTGCTGGTCAAGTACCACTGGGAACCCGTGCAGGGCATCCGCAACCTGACGCAGCCCGAGGCCGAGGCCATCCAGGCCAAGAACTTCAACCACGCCACCCAGGACCTGTACGAGGCCATCGAGCGCGGCGACTTCCCGCAGTGGGAACTCTGCGTGCAGATCATGAGCGACGGCGAACACCCCGAACTCGACTTCGATCCACTCGACGACACCAAGATCTGGCCCCTGGAGCAGTTCCCGTGGCTGCCCGTCGGCAAGATGACCCTCAACCGCAACCCCGAGAACTACTTCGCGGAGGTGGAGCAGGCGGCCTTCGGGACCGGCGTGCTGGTGGACGGGCTGGACTTCAGCGACGACAAGATGCTTCAGGGCCGGACCTTCTCGTACTCCGACACCCAGCGCTACCGCGTCGGCCCCAACTACCTGCAACTGCCGATCAACGCGCCCAAAAAGCACGTGGCGACCAACCAGCGCGACGGTCAGATGGCCTACCGCGTGGACACCGTGCCCGGCCAGAACCCGCACGTGAACTACGAGCCGTCCAGCCTGAACGGTCTGACCGAAGCGCCGCGCACCTCCCCGGACCATACACCGCGCGTGGAAGGCAACCTGGTGCGCCAGAGCATCGAGCGCACCAACAACTTCGGCCAGGCGGGCGAGCAGTACCGCAACTTCGAGGACTGGGAGCGCGAGGACCTGATCAACAACCTGGTGGCGAACCTGAAGGACGCTGCCCAGGTGATCCAGGACCGCATGATTGACCTCTTCACCCAGTGTGACCCCGACTATGGCCGCCGCGTCGCCGAGGGCCTGGCGCGCGCGGGGCAGAGCATGGAAGAGAAGAAGGAAGAGGCCGTGCAGCAGGCCGAAGAACGCAGCCACGAGGCTCAGCCCTACTAAAGCGGGTAAGGGGCAGGCTCTCCCCTACCCCAGAGCTATTCAAAGCGGCCTGAGAGGAAAGGGCAAAGGGGTCAGCCTCCACTTGCCCTTTCCTCCCAGGCCCTTTTGTTTGAGGACAGTGACCCCAACCCACGGGGGTGAAAGCTCAGTCCTCGGACAGGGCACGGGCCGTTTCCGGCAAGGGCAAGACCTGCAAAGCGGCCTCCACCACTTCTGGATCGAAGAACGTGCCGGAGAGCTGCTGGAGTTCACGCAACGCCTCCCCCACGGACCAGGCCACTTTGTAGGGCCGGTTGTGGGTGAGGGCGTCGAACACGTCCGCGACCGCCACGATGCGGGCCGTGAGGGGAATGGCTTCCCCGCTGAGGCCGGCGGGATAGCCGCCGCCACCCCAACGCTCGTGATGGGCGCAGGCAATTTCTTCGGCCATCTGGAGGAGACGCGTCCGGCCACCCGACAGGATGCGGCTTCCGATCACGGTGTGCTGCTGCATATGCCGGAATTCCTCGTCGGTCAGCCTGCCGGTCTTCAGAAGGATGCGGTCCGGAATCCCGATCTTGCCCACGTCATGAAGCCGGGCCGCGATCCGCAGCAGCTCCACCGTCTCACCCGGCAGGCCGAGCCGGGCGGCAATCTCGGCGGCCATCTGCCCGACCCGCCAGGTGTGTTCCCCGGTCGTGTCGTCCCGGTATTCGGCGGCGACCGCCAGCCGGGTGACGACCTCCAGCTGCGCCTGCTCCAGGCTGCGCGTGCGCTCGCGGACTTCCTCTTCGGCCACTTCACGGGCCTCTTCTGCCGCGACCAGCCGCAGCCGGGTCAGTTCTGCCTGATGCTGCGCGCGTTCCAGCTCGAAGTGACTGGTCAGCTCCTGCACCCGCTGCTCGACCTCGGCATTCAGGATTTCGCGCTCCTGCTGATACAGCTGCTCCAGATGCTCCAGCGCCCGGGGATGATCCCCGCTGCGGGCATACATCGGATAGAGGGTGCGGTGGACATCACAAACGGCCTTGGGGCGGCCCACCTGCCGCGCCAGGGTCAAGGCCAGCTCCAGCGTGCCCAGGGCTTCCGGGAGGGCCTGAAGCTGTTCCTGTACCTCGCCCAGATGCAGGAGCGCATACAGCTGCCCCTCCAGATCACCCGTCTCCCAGGCAATTTCCCCAGCGCGGCGGTAGGCGGCCTCGGCCTCTACCCACTGGCCCCCGGCCAGCGCCAGTTGCCCCAGCCCCATCAGCGCCGACGCTTCCACCTGCCGGTACTGGCCCTCCTGCGCAAGCTGCAAAGCCTGTTCATAGGAGGACCGCGCGGCCTGCGTCTCTCCCACTTCCTGCTGCACCTCGGCAAGGTTCAGCATGGCATTGGCGGCGATCACCTGATCACCGGTCTGCCGGGAGAAGGCCAGAGCTTCTTGAAAATGGCGTTGTGCTTCTTCTGGATCGCGCATATCGAGATGGAGTGCCCCCAGACTCAGGAGAATGGCCCCCCGACTGCGGTGGGCGGCCAGGAGGGTCTGAGCTGAACCCGCACTGAGGTTATAGGCCGCCGTCAGATGTTCGAGGGCCTCAGGATAACGGCCCAGACTGGTGAGAAGATTACCCAGATTTCCAAGGACTTTCACTTCACCGGCCACATCGTCAGCTTGGCGAAAGGCAATACGGGCGGCCTGAAGACTGTTCAGGCTCTCCTCGTAGCGTCCCGTAGCGTGGTAAAGCCCAGCAAGGCTGTTGAGGGTATTCCCCCGCGTCTCCCCTCCTGTCCGTCCGAGGGCCTGCATCAGATGCTCCTCGGCCTCTCGAAAGCGGCCCTGATCAAGCAGAGCCGCCCCGAGATCGCGGCGCACCCGCACCTCGGCATCACCGTCCCCCAGAGCCAAGAAAACTTCCAGAGCCGTTTCCAGAAAGCGGGCGGCCTGCTCCCCATCCCCCCGCCTGACCTGAATCTGCCCGATAAGGTGGTGCGCCTGCGCGAAAGCCCGCGTGCTGACTTCCTCACGGGCAGCCAGAAGCGCCAACTCGGCCATCTGAAGGGCCTGAGCCTCATCCACCGTCAGCAGTTGCTCGGCGGCCTCCAACAGGGCCAGGGCACGCACCTCCAGAGCCTGCAACTGCGGGTCAAGATGTGACAAGGCGACTGACTTCTGGCTGGACACGGCTCTCTTTCAAACCCACACTCACTGTGCGCTGAAGCGTGCCAGATCAAGGCGGCCCTTGCCGAGCTTGTCCTTGTACGCTTTGTTCATCTCGTTTCTGTAGATGTCGGTGGTCTTCTCGACCAGCCCTTTGGCCATGTCCCGGGAAGAAACGCCCAGGTTCTCGCCCAGGGCCAGCGCCAGGCTTCCCGTGACCATCGGGGCGGCCATCGAGGTGCCGCTCCAGGACACCAGCAGGTTGTCCGGGCCGGGCGTGTACACATTCTCGGCGGGGGCGACGATTTCCAGAGCCTTGCCGTAGTTCGAGAAGCTGGACTTGAGGTCGCCGCCGTCCACGCTTCCCACGCTGAGGCTGTAGTCGCCCGCCGGGCCAGCAGAGGTCGCATCGTTCGCCGGATAGGTGAGAGAACCGAGGTTATCGTTCCCCGCCGAGGAAATCACCAGCACCCCGCGTGCAGCGGCGCGGGCAACGGCGTCCTGGACCACGTTGGAGCGGCTGTCCGTGCCCAGCGACAGGTTGATGATCCGCGCCCCAGACTTGACCGCCCAGTCGATGGCCTGGGCAACGTGCAGGACGTCGCCGCTGCCGTCCGGCCCCAGGACCCGCAGGGGCAGGATGGTCGCCCGGGGAGCCACCTGCAACACGATGCCGGCTACCGCCGTCCCGTGTCCGTAGCCGCCTTCCCCCAGCACGCCCTCCTCATCCGGATTGGTGTCGTTGTCGCGGAAGTCGCGCCACTCGTTCTGGGGAGCCAGCGCGCCAGCAAACGCCGGATGTTCGATATCAACGCCGGTATCGATCACGGCCACCTTGATCCCCGCGCCGAGGTTGCTGGCCCTGGCCTGGGCGGCTTCCAGCCCAATCTGCTGGAAAGTGCCCGTGTTCTGAGGAAGAAAATCAAAGACGCCGTTGATCCAGACCGTGCGCCGCGCACTTGCCCACGTGGTGAATTCGCCGTTAATCCACACGGTCCGCCGCGCACTCATGGTGGCGGTCAGGCCCCCACCCTGGAACACGTCACGGTTGCGCTCCACGCGCACCGCCTGCGTCCCCTGGGCACTCAGGCCACTGCGGACCTCTCCCTGCGAAAAGCCCATCAGGGCATATCCCTCGCCCCGCGCCTCACTGAGAACCCGACCGCCGTAGGTGGCTTCCAGACTGGCCGTGCTCAGGCCGGCGGACAGCGGCACCTGGGCGACGAACTCGGGGCGATAGGCCGCTTCCGTGCCCCCCCCAACCGCCTTCATCTGCCCACAGGCAGACAGCAGGAGAGGAACCAGCAGTGCCAGAACAGCAGGAGAGGAGGCGGGAAAGGGCTTCATAACCCAATCTTGGGAGCTGAATGAGAAAGTTGGTGTTAGAAAGTTCACATCAGCCCAATGCCCCCGTTGGGGGAGGACACACCCTGTCTCTCATAATCCCGCGCTAGTTTCCCGTTCCCCCCACGAGGAAATGGGCTTCTCAAGGCTGTCCCAGACGAGACGCAGCAGGAACAGCAGATGCAAGAATCCGGGAGAAGAAGTTCAGCAGCCCATCGGCATGGGTGTCGAAGGCGAAGAGACGCCGCGCAGCGCGGGCATGGGCGGTCAGGTCCTCCAGTCGGGAACGGTCGCGGAGTTGTGCGCCCAGGTCGGCAAAGTCGCGGTAGAAGATACCGAAGTCGTGCTGCTGGGCCAGGGTCTGCATCGCCACCAGCGAGGTGCGGTTGTCGCGCATGATCCAGGGCAGCCCCGCCGCCGCATAGGTCCCCAGCCGGGCGGGCAGATTCAGGTCGTCCCAGTGTGCCCGGCGCAGGTCGCCGCCGTTGTCGCTGCTGAACTGCTGCACCCAGGCGGCGTCGTAGCGCGAGAGTTCGCGCACCCAGTCCTGCGGCTCGACGGTGGGATGCAGGTGCAGCAGGCCGCTTTCCAGGCCCTGGCGGGTCCAGTTGGGAAACCATTCCTGAAAGTGGGTGCCGTAGAAATGGACGTGGATGCCCTGCCGGGCGAGTTCGGACAGGGGTTCCAGCCCCAGGGGCCGCCCCGCGCAGACGGTGTGAATCTGGCCGTCGGCCCGCGAGTGCTTCGGCGACCAGTCCTCAGTGAACCAGTCGAGCTTGGGCAGGTCGCCGTCGAGGATGAAGGTGCGGGCCTCGTCCAGCCCGCCGCCCAGCGCGAGCCGGAACCACTCGCGGTTCTCGGGGCTGATGAAGATCTGGCCGTCACTCTCCTTCAGGACGCGAACCAGGGTGGGCCACAGCCCCTGCTCGTGGCAGATGAAGGGGCCTTCCTTGAAATGAAAGACGAGCGGAATCCCCAGCCGGGCGTCCAGCACCCGCCCGATCAGCGGGAGCGCCTGCCAGTTGAGCAGGGCGTAGATCAGGTCGGGTTGCAGGGCGCGGACCCGGTCGGCCCAGTCTCCGTCCAGCGGCAGCGTCCCGATGTGGCCGTAGGGAAAAGGGCCGGTGGCGTCCCAGGTTTCGGGGTCGGGGGACCACAGGCCGTAGAGCCGGTGGCCGCGCTCCTCCAGCGCCAGCAGCCGCTCCGGATTGAAGCCGAGCGAGCCGACGAGCAGAATCTTCAGACCCCCGGGGCGGGGGGAGAGGTCACGTCCGGCAAAGCGCCCGTACCGCTCCGCCTCGTTCACACGCATTCCCCGGCTGGGCTGAAAGTTCAGGTACTCCCCCTGGCCGATGCCGTAATGCGCCCGGTAGCGCGAAAGCCCACCCGGCACCCCCGCGATGATGCGGTGGCGCTGGTCCGGATGGCTCATCCACTCGCAGGTGACGGCCCCCGCGTAGGCAAAGCGTGCTCCCCCGTCCAGCAGTTCGCGCCAGAAGTCGGCCTCCAGAGTGTCGGAGACGCGCTCGGTGCGCTCGGTCCAGCGGGGCAGCCGGGCCGTGCGGCGGTGCATCACCTGCACCAGCGCGAGCAGGTTGCCGCTGGTGGGCTGCGCCTGGTGTTCCGGCGGCAGGCCGAGAGAGGCCGCCTCCCGCCCGACAGCCCCGGGGCCGCGCAGGGTGGGGCCGGCGTGCTGATAGGCCCAGCGCACACCGCCGTAGGCCAGTTCCGCACCCGGGTCCACCTCCAGCGCGCCCACCAGCCGTTCCAGGTGGTCCGGGTAATACAGGTCGTCCGAGGGCAGGTAGGCCAGGTATTGCCCTCCTGCCAGCGCCGTGGCGTGATTGAGGGCGGCTCCCAGGCCGACATTCCGGTCGAGCTGGTGGTAGTGGATGCGGGGATCGGCGAGGTAAGGCCGCACGGCCGCCGCAGTGTCGTCGGGCGAGCCGTCATCTACCACGATCAGTTCCCAGTCCTCCCACGACTGGGCGAGGAGACTTTCGAGGGCGCGGGGCAGGAACGTGGCCTGCCTGAAGGTGGGCATCAGCACCGAGACCAGCGGGGAGGAGGACACCCGCCCATGCTGGCCGGAGGAGTCGTCCGGCTGGATGTGGGAAAGGCCAAGCTTTCGGATAGCTTGAGCCGAAGGGGGCATGAAAGGTATCACCTGGGCAGGGAACGCCAACCTCTGCGGCAGGCTCTGATCCTCCTTCCTTTTCGGATGGACGGACCTTCAGGCCGCCCCACACGTCGGCCCGACACGCCGACGGCCGACACCGTCAGGAGGACCTCATGCCACCCAGACAACGTACAGGACGTCCTGCCTCCCAGCCGCCGCTGGAACGGTCCCGATGACGGCCCGGCCTGGCCCGCGCGTCTCGGTCTTGATGCCGACCTTCAGACAGGCGAGTTTCCTGCCCCGCGCCCTCGAAAGTCTCCTCGCCCAGTCCCTTCCCGACTGGGAACTGATCGTGGTGGATGACGGCTCCCCCGATAACACTGCGGCGGCCGTGCGGCCTTACCTCTCCGACCCCCGCATCACGTATCACCGTCTAGAGCGCAATCGTGGTCTGGGAGCGGCCCTCAATCACGCGCTCTCGCGGGCGCAGGCCCCGCTGGTCGCCTACCTGCCGTCGGATGACGTGTATTACCGGGAGCATCTGGAGGGGCTGGTGGGCGCGCTGGCGGCCCATCCCGGAGCCTCGCTCGCCTATTCGGGTGTGCGGCACCACTACAACAAGGCGGCGGCGGGACAGATCGACGGTTCTCCGCTGCAACTCGTGCAGGTGATGCACCGCCGCACCGGGGACCGCTGGCTGGAGCGGGACGAACTGACGACCGACGACCTGAACCGGATGTACTGGCACCACCTGACCCGGCGCGGCCCGGCGGTGGGCACCGGGGCCGTGACGTGCGAGTGGGTGGACCACCCGGACCAGCGGCACAAGATCGTGCGCGAGCCGGAAGGCGGGATCAATCCCTACCGGGTGTACTACGGCGTACAGGAGCCGCTGCGCTTCCACACGACGGTCGGGCACCACATCGACGAGGGTGAACGCTACCGCAAGGACCGCGAGCGCCCGCCCACGCCTCCCGCCCCGGACGGGTTGAAAATCCTGCTCGTCGGGGAACTCGCCTACAACCCCGAGCGGGTACTGGCCCTGGCCGAGCGCGGCCACCAGCTCTACGGGCTGTGGACGGACCGGCCATACTGGTACAACTGGGTCGGCCCGCTGCCCTTCGGCCACGTGCAGGACATCCCGCGCGAGAACTGGCAGGCGGCGGTGCGGGCGATCAGGCCGGACGTCATCTACGGGCTGCTGAACTGGCAGGCAGTGCCCTTCGCCCACCACGTCCTGACGGAAAATCCCGGCGTGCCCTTCGTGTGGCACTTCAAGGAAGGCCCCTTCATCTGCCTGGAAAAGGGCACCTGGCGTGAGCTGCTGGAGCTGTATACCCGCGCCGACGGGCGCATCTATTCCAGCCAGGAGATGCAGGACTGGTTCGAGACGCTCTCGCCGGAACTGAAGGGCGGCCGCCCCACGCTGGTCCTCGACGGCGACCTGCCCAGGCGTGAGGGCGTGCAGGGTGAACGCTCGCCCCGGCTCTCGGACACGGACGGTGAGATTCATACGGTCGTGCCGGGCCGCCCCATCGGCCTGCACCCCGAGACGGTGGCCGAACTCGCCGCCCAGGGCATTCACCTGCACTTCTACGGCGAGTTCACGCACGGGCAGTGGCGCGGCTGGATCGAGCGGGCAAAGGGACTCGCGGGCCGCTTCCTGCACCTGCACCCCAACGTGAACCAGGAGGACTGGGTGGCCGAGTTCTCGCGCTACGACGCGGGCTGGCTGCACTTTTTCCGCAGCGAGAACGGGGGCGAACTGCGGCGGGCCAACTGGGACGACCTGAACCTGCCCGCGCGGATGGCGACGCTGGCGGCGGCGGGGCTGCCCATGCTGCAAGGGGACAACAGCGGCCACATCGTCGCCACGCAGACACTGGCGCGCGAACTGGACCTGGGCCTCTTTTTCCGGGACATGCAGGACCTCGGCGCGCAGCTTCAGGACCGCGAACACCTGAACCGGCTGCGCGAACGGGTCTGGGCGGTGCGCGACCAGTTCACCTTCGACCACCACGCAGGCCGCCTGATCGCCTTTTTCCGCGAGGTGATCGGGGAGCGGCAGGCAGCGGCAGCAGCAGAAATCGTGGTCCCCACAGGCCACGCGGAAAGGAAGTGACCGCATGACCAGGCTCCTCACCCTGAATCTTCAGGGCTACGCGGACAGGCACGGCCCCTGGGACGAGCGGCGCAAACTGATCGAGCGCGCCATCACGGAGGCCCAGCCCGACATCGTCACACTTCAGGCCGTCGCGCTGGATCCGGAGCAGCACCCTTCCGACCAGGCCACTCAGCTCGCGGCCAGTCTAGAGGGCTACAGGGCGGTCTTCGTAGCCGCGCAGACGCATCCGGACGGCAGGCAGGATGGCCTGGCCTTTCTGACAATGGGACCGCTGCCCGACGTGCGCCGCCATGAACTGAGCCTGCAACCCGGCCTGGAGGACCCCAGCCGCCGGGTGCTGCTGCATGGCCGCTTCGAGACGCCGGAGGGGCCGCTGGACGTGTTTGGCGCCCACTTTTCCTGGGTGCCCGCCCAGCAGGAAGACAACGTGCGGGAGGCGCTGTCGGTGCTGGAGGGGACGGCGGGACCGGCGGCGGTCCTGGCGGGCGACTTCAACATGCAGCCGGACAGCCCGCACCTGGGCGGCCTGCGCGAGGCGGAATGGATCGACGCCTGGGCCGCCCTGCATCCCGCCGAGAACGGCTTCACTTTCGCGGAGGACCGCGACCCCAGCATCCGCATCGACTACGTCTGGACGCGCGGCGTGCGGGCACAGACGATCAGTGTGGTCCTGGCGGAGAGCGAGGGGCTGCGGCGCGCCTCGGACCACGCCGGGCTGCTGGTGAAGCTGGAACGGCCCTGAGGTGGAGCCGCGTGCGGTGGACCTGGGCTTCATCTTCGATCTGGACGGCGTGCTGACCGACACGGCAGAACTGCATTACCACTCCTGGCGGCGGCTGGCGGAGGAGGAGGGCCACGCCTTTTCCCGCCAGGCCAACGCGGCGCTCCTGGGCCGCACCCGCGAGGACGCCCTCGACCTGTGGCTCGGTGGGCGGGCCTGCCCACCGGAGCAGCGGGCGGACCTGCTGCGGCGCAAGAACGCCTCTTTTCTGGAGGCGCTGGCCGGGCTGGGTCCCGCCGACCTGCTGCCGGGCGTGTCCGAGCTGTTGCACGAGGCGCGGGAAAGGGGCGTCCGCCTGGGTCTGGCCTCGTCGAGCCGCAACGCGCGGCGGGTGTGCGACCAGCTCGGCGTGACTTCTCTGTTCGGCGCCTTTGCCGACGGCTCCAGCGTGGTGAATCCCAAGCCCGCGCCCGACATCTTCCTGTGGGTGGCCGGGCGGCTGGGCCTGCACCCCGCCCACTGCGTCGTGTTCGAGGACTCGGAGGCGGGCGTGCGGGCGGCGCGGGCGGGCGGCTTCCGGGTGGTTGGCCTGGGCGACCCGGCGCGGGTAGGCGGCGCGACCCTCCTCCGGCCTGACCTGTGCGGGGCAACGGTCGGGGAGTTCCTTTTCGCGCTGGACCCCCGCGCGGGCCTGCGCTAGCCTTCAGGCCCCCTACCCGGAGGTGAAGCCCTGTCCGCCACCGATCTCCGTTACGAGCGCGTCACCCAGCTGGTCAGTGACCGCACCGCCGAACTGCTGGCCGCCCCGACCCTGGTGGTGAACCCGGAAGGCCGGGTGGTAGCGTCGAGCCAACCGGAGTGGTGCGGCCTGCCGCTGGCGAGCCTCGAACCTCTGGAGGGGGCGTTGCCTGTCCCCTTCCGCTTCGGGGGGCAGGAAAGCCGGGTGCTGATCCTGCCCGGCGAGGGAGAGGCATTCTCGCCGCGCCTGGCCCACGGGGTGGTCGAGCTGGTGCTGGGGCAGGCGCTGGTGGTGGACCGGCTGCCGCAGCAGCAGGAGCTGAAAAACACCTTCATCCACGACCTGCTGCGCGGCCTCGTTCTGGACGAGGAAACGCTGCTGCGCCAGGCGCGCATCCTGGGCATGGACCTGGGACCGCCCCGCGCCGTGATCCTGATCGACGCTTCGAGGTACCTGCTGGGACCGGGACAGGACCCGGCCCGCGTCCAGCAGCGGGCGCAACTGGTGGTGGGCAGCGTGGTCAATTTCTTTCGCCTGCCCAACGACACCATCTGTGCCTATATCGGGGAGGGCGAGGTGGCGGTTCTCAAGGCCAGCGACACCCGCAACCTGAGCCTGTGGACCGAGGACAGCGACGCGGAAGCCCCCGCCAGTTCTTCCTGGGCCAACCTGGTCGCCCTCAAGCGGGCGGGCAACGCGCTGCTGGACCGCCTGCAAGCCGACCTGGGCACGCCGCTGGGCATGGGTATCGGGCGGTATCACCGGGGGCTGGACGGGCTGGCCCGCTCCTATCAGGACGCCCGCGCCGCCCTCTCGCTGGGCAGCCGCCTGAGCGGCGAGAACCGGGGGCATACCCTCGACGCGCTCGGCGTGGCCGCCTTCGTGGGACTGGGCGACGAGCCGACCAAACTGGGCCTGGCCCTGCACCTCCTCAGCCCGCTGGACCACGAGCCGGAACTGCTGGACACCCTGGAGGCCCTCTTTGCCGAGAACTGCCACCCTCTCGCGGCTGCGCGCCGCCTGGGGCTGCACCGCAACACGCTGAACTACCGACTCGACAAGATCACGTCGCTGACGGGGCTGAACCCGCGCACGTTCGACGACGCCGTGCAGATCCGGCTGGCCCTGCTGATCCGCCGCCTGCACGGCTAGAACTCCCGGGGCAGGACCACCGCAGGCTGCTGCGTTATCTGGGCTTCGTTTGCCCCGCCCAACGGACCTTTTGGCCCCGCTACTCAGCTTTCGATTGCTGAACTCAGACAGGCGCTGTCCGCTTTTCTCTCAATCTGATGAAGCTGACTTTAGATAACTCGGTAAGAAGGGTCAGAACAGCTTAAAAGAGGCTGAAGGAAATGGGGGGCCACTTGCGAAAGCCCTTTTTTGTTGTTCTAGCCGAGGTTTTTAATATTCGCCAGCTTGGTGATTGTGCATCTGCCTAAAATACTTCTGCATGAGTGCCTGTCGTTGTGCATCTGCACCATGCATTCACGGGGAAGCCTACCTAGGATCAGGTGAGAGAGCAAAGCCCTTCTTCCCAGCCGGGAATAAATCTCGACGGTCCTGAGAAGACCGGAGAAGTCAGGCACTCTCAGTACAAAGACTCTTCCTGTTCCTGTCTGCTTCAAATCCTCCGACACGCCCGGGTGGGCGTCGTCACTTTCCGTTCCCCTTTTCAGGACGGCCGCTCTGGCGCTGTCCGGCGGAGCTGTCATGGTTATGGCCGAACATCCTGCGAAACGTGTGCTGATCTTCCGCGCCCTGCCGGGCCTGGGTGACCTGCTGTGCGCCGTCCCCGCCTTGCGGGCGCTGCGGGCGGGGCTGCCGGAAGCAGAACTCACGCTGCTGGGCCTGCCTCAGGCGGCGGGCTTCGCGCAGCGTTTCCCGGAGTTGATCGACCGGCTGGAGGTGTTTCCCGGCTTTCCGGGCCTCCCCGAACAGCCTGTTCGGAACCGCGAATTGCTCGCCTTCCTGAGCGGAGCGCAGGGGAAATACGAACTGGCGTTGCAGCTGCACGGGAGTGGGCCGGTCAGCAACGCGCTGGTGGCCCTGCTGGGAGCGCGGCAGACTGCGGGGCGCTTCCTGCCGGGGCAGTGGTGCCCAGACCCGGCGCGGTTTCTGCCGTATCAGGAGGGCGAGCCGGAACCGCTGGTCTGGCTGCGCCTGGTGGAATTTCTGGGTTACCCGTCCCAGGGAACGGCACTGGCGTTTCCCATTCACGAGGAGGACCGGGCGGCGCTGCGTGCCCTGCCTGATGCCCACGCCCTCACGCCGGGCAGCTACGCGGTGGTTCACCCCGGGGCCAGCCGTCCCGAGCGGCGCTGGCCTCCCCGGCACTTCGCGCAGGTGGCCGACCGGCTGGCCGAACGGGGGTTGCGCGTGGTGCTGACCGGCACTCCGGGTGAGGCCGAACTCACGCGGGCCGTGCGGGAGGCGCTGGCGCTGCCCGGCGCACTCGACCTGACCGGACAGACCGATCTGGGCACCCTGGCCGCCCTGCTCGCGGGGGCGCGGGTCCTGGTCAGTGGGGATACCGGCGTCTCACACCTCGCGGCGGCCACGCGCACCCCCAGCGTCGTCCTGTTCCTGGCCTCCGACCCGGCCCGCTGGGCACCGCTGGACCGCGAACGGCACCGGGCCGTCCGGGGCGACCTGGGCAGGGTGCTGACCGAAGTGGACGACCTGCTGCAACAGGAGCCGGACTATGCCTTCTGAGGCGCCTTCTGAAGCAAGGTTCGGGCCGGGGCAGTTCGGGGTGGGGCAACGGGTGCTGCTGGCCTGCACCGGCGACCTCACGGCGCTGCGGCCCGCGCTGGAGGAATGCCGGGCGGCCTGGCCGGACGCACACTTCACCCTGCTCATCCCCGCCGGGGAAGGCGGGCACCTGCCGGGCTGGGCGGCCTCCGTGATGGCCCCGGGCACCTTCTGGACGCCCGACCTGCTGGACCGGCTGCGGGCCGGGCGCTTCGACGCCGCCCTGATCCTGACTGCCCCCGGCGACTCGCCGCATGGGCTGGGCTACCTGTGTGCCCTGGCCGGGATTCCCGTGCGGGCAGGCGTGTCGGGCGAGTTCGGCGGCCAGACCCTGACCCGCTGGCTCAAGCCCGCTCGGAGTGGGCCGGGAACCCCGGACCCGGCCTCCACGCTCCTCACCGGCCTCTTTTCCACGGCCAGCTGTTCTTCTCCCGAAAGGAGCTGAGATGCGACCCCTACGGATTCTGACCTGGCACATTCACGGCAGCTACCTGCATTACCTGACCCAGGCCCCGCACGAGTTCTACCTCCCGGTCAAGCCGGGGCGGCCTGAGGGCTACGGCGGGCGCGCGGGCGACTTCCGCTGGGGCGACAACGTGCACGACGTTCCGGCAGAGGAGGTGCGCAATCAGACGTTCGACGCGGTGCTGTTCCAGTCGCACAGGAACTATCTGGAGGATCAGTTCGAGATCCTGTCGCCCGCCCAGCGCAGGCTGCCGCGCATTTACCTCGAACACGACCCGCCGCGCGAGACGCCGACTGACACCCGGCACCCGGTGGACGACCCCGAAGTGCTGCTGGTCCACGTGACGCCCTTCAACGACCTGATGTGGGACAGCGGGCGCACGCCCACCCGCGTGATCGAACACGGCGTGCTGGACCCGGGCCTGAGGTGGACCGGTGAGAACGCACGCGGCCTGACGGTGGTGAACGGCCTCCAGAAGCGCGGGCGGCGGCTGGGCGCGGACGTGTTCGAGCGGGTGCGCTCGGAAGTGCCGCTGGACCTGATCGGCATGGAGTCGGAGGCGGCGGGCGGGCTGGGGTCGGTTCCGCTGGCCGAACTGCCCGCCTTCGCCGCGCCCTACCGCTTCTTCTTCAACCCGATCCGCTACACCAGCCTGGGCCTGGCGGTCTGCGAGGCGATGATGCTGGGGATGCCGATCCTCGGTCTAGCGACGACCGAGATGGCGACCGCTGTGCAGAACGGCGTCAACGGCTATGTGGACACGGACGTGCGGCGGCTGATGGAACGGATGCGGCACCTGCTGGACGACCCCGGGGAGGCCCGGCGGCTGGGCGCGGGCGCGCGGGAAGTGGCGCGGGAACGCTTCTCGATGGGGCGCTTCACGCGTGACTGGGATGCCGCCTTCCGCGAGGTCGCCGGGCGCGGCGCGCTGGTGGGAGGGCTGTGATGCCGAAGCTGGAGTCCGGGACGCCGCGAATCGCCCTGATCAGCGAACACGCCTCGCCGCTGGCGGCCCTGGGCGGCACCGACGCGGGCGGGCAGAACGTGTACGTGGCGCAGGTCGCGCGGCACCTCGCGGCGCTGGGGTACGTGGTGGACGTGTTCACCCGCCGGGACGACCCCGGGCTGCCCGAAGTCCTGGCGTGGGTGCCGGGTGTGCGCGTGATCCACGTTCCGGCGGGTCCGGCGGCCGCGCTGCCCAAGGAAGACCTGTTGCCGCTGATGGCCGACTTCACCCGCTTCATGGCGGGGTTCATGGCGCGGGAAGGCAGCTATGACCTGCTGCACGCCAACTTCTGGATGTCGGGCCTGGTGGCCGCCGACCTGGCGCGGATGCTGGGGCTGCCCTTCGTCATCACCTTTCACGCGCTGGGCAAAGTGCGCCGCCTGCATCAGGGCGAGGCCGACGGCTTCCCGGAAGCCCGCCTCGCCATAGAGGAGCGGCTGGTGCGGGAAGCCCACCGCATCATCGCGGAGTGCCCCCAGGACGAGGCGGACCTGCGCGAGCTGTACGCGGCCGACCCCGCGCGCATCGTCACGGTGCCCTGCGGGTTCGACCCCGCCGAGTTCATGCCGCAGGACCGCCGCGAGGCCAGGCAGCGGCTCGGCCTCGACCCCGACGAGGCGCTGGTGCTGCAACTGGGCCGTATGGTGCCGCGCAAGGGTGTGGACGACGCGATCCGGGGCTTTGCGCGCGCGCTGCGGGGCCGTGACCTTTCGGCCCGCCTGCTGGTGGTGGGCGGCAACAGCCCCGACCCCGACCCGGCCCTGACGCCCGAACTGGGGCGCTTGCAGGCCATAGCGCGCGCAGAAGGCGTGGCGGACCGCGTAACCTTTACCGGCAGCCGCGAGCGCGCCGCGCTGCGTGACTACTACAGCGCGGCGGACGTGTTCGTCAGCACGCCCTGGTACGAACCCTTCGGCATTACGCCGCTGGAGGCGATGGCCTGCGGCACGCCCGTGCTCGGCGCGCGGGTGGGCGGCATCCAGTTCACGGTGGTGGACGGCGAGACCGGCTCTCTGGTGCCGCCGCGTGACCCTGCCGCGCTGGGGCAACGGCTGGGGGACCTGCTGACGGACGCCCCGCTGCGTGAACGGATGGGGCAGGCGGCGTTGCAGCGCGTGCGGACGCACTTCACCTGGGAGGGGGTCGCCCGGCAACTCGCACAGGTCTACCGCGAGGTCGGGCAGGAGGTGGAGCGGACGCGGCCCCCCACCGTCCCGGCCGCCGCGCAGACCACCTCCCCGATCACCGTCGAGCGCGCCTTTCAGGGCCTGATCGCTGCCCTCGCGCACTCGCGGGCGGCCCTGCAACCGCAGATCGGGGCCGCCGCGCAGGCGATTTCCGAATGCTTCGAGCGGGGCAACAAGGTGCTGGTGTGCGGCAACGGGGGCAGCGCCGCCGACGCGCAGCATTTCGCCGCCGAGCTGGTCGGGCGCTTCCGCCTGGACGGGCGGCGCGGCCTGCCGGTGCTGGCCCTCACCGCCGACACGGCCCTGCTGACCGCCTGGTCGAACGACGTGGGCTTCGGGGACGTGTTCGCCCGGCAGGTCGAGGCGTTCGGCTGCCCGGGCGATCTGCTCCTCGTCATCAGCACCAGCGGGCAGTCACCGAACGTGGTGGCCGCGCTTCAGGCGGCCCGGACGCGGGGCCTGACCACCCTGGCGCTGCTGGGCGGCAGCGGGGGAGCCGCGCGCCCGCTGGCCGACCTGCCGCTGATGGTCGCCAGCACCGACACGCCACGCATCCAGGAAATCCAGCTTCTCGCCCTGCACCTGATCTGCGAACTGGTGGAGGAGCAGATTTCCGCCGCCGTCCCCGCCTCCCTGCCGACCGCCGCGCGCCTCAACCCGCCCGGCGCGGCCTCACCCCTCATCAGTGCCCTCCAGATCAGTGCCCCCCAGATCAGTGCCGCACAGGAAACACGCAAAGGAGCGAACCTATGACCCAGTCCATCTCCCAGCCCCAGAACGCCGGAACGCAGAACCAGTCCGCCTTCAGCAGCGCCCTCACCGGCCAGGTCGCCCTGGTCACGGGCGGCGGAAGCGGCCTCGGCGCGGCCATCTGCCGTGTGCTGGCCGAGTCCGGCGCGCAGGTGATCGCCGCCGACATTCAGCTCGGGCAGGCCGAGCGCCTCGCGGGGGAACTGACGGGCGCCGGACTCAAGGCGAAGGCCATCCACCTCGACGTGCGGGACGAGAACGCGCTGGAAGAGGCCGTGCGCCAGTTGGAGGAGGACTACGGCCACCTCGACATCCTGATCAACAACGCGGGGACCGACGTGACCGTGCCCGTCGAGGAACTCAGCGTGGCGGACATCGACCGCGTGCTGGACGTGAACCTGCGCGGGCCGTTCCTGCTGGCGCGCGCGGTGCTGCCGCGCATGGCGGGACGCGGGCACGGGGCCATCGTGAACATCACCTCCACGGCGGCCAAGCGCGCCTGGGCCAACGCGACCGCCTACCACGCCAGCAAGTGGGGCCTCCTGGGCCTCAGCCACGCGCTGCACGTCGAAGCCCGGCCCCACGGCGTCCGGGTGACGGCGCTGGTGGTGGGCGGGATGCAGACGCCCTTCATCCTGGAGCGCTTCCCCGACACGCCACTGGACAACCTGCAAGACCCGCGCAACGTGGCGGAAGCTGTGCGCTACGTGCTGCTTCAGCCCGAAGGCACCGTGGTCCCGGAAATGACGGTCCTCCCGATGCGCGAAACCTCCTGGCCGTGAGGGCGGCCGTGCAGAAGGCCGCCTTTCTCGACAAGGACGGCACGCTGATCGAGGACGTGCCCTACAACGTGGACCCGGCGCTGATCCGCCTGCTGCCCGGCGTGGGCGAGGCACTCCGCGCCCTCCACGGGGCGGGCTTCGCCCTGGTCGTCGTGACCAACCAGTCGGGCGTGGCGCGCGGCCTCTTTCCCGGGTCGGCGCTGGGTGGGGTAGAGGCGCGGCTGCGGGCGTTGCTCGGAGCCGAGGGGGTGCCACTCTCGGGGTTCTATGCCTGCCCGCACCACCCGGAAGGGACCGTGGCCGAGTACACGCGGGCGTGCGAGTGCCGCAAACCACAACCGGGCCTGCTGCGCCGCGCCGCCCATGACCTGGGCCTCGACCTGGGGGCCTCCTGGATGGTCGGGGACATCCTGAACGACGTGGAGGCCGGCGGGCGGGCGGGATGCCGCACGGTGCTGCTGGACACGGGCGGCGAGACGGAGTGGGTGCCGGGGCCGTACCGCACGCCGGACGTGACGGCGCGGGGCTGGCCCGACGTGGCGGTGGCGATTCTGACCGCCGAAGGGGCTGTACAGGAAGAGGAAGGGAGGGAAGATGCTCTCAGAACATCTTGACGGGTTCAGCCGCCTGCGGGTGGTCGTGATCGGCGAGGCGATGCTCGACAGTTACCTGTATGGCAGCGCCGACCGCCTCTGCCGCGAGGCCCCGGTGCCCATCGTGGCGCTGCACGGGCGGCAGGACGTGCCTGGCGGAGCCGCCAACGCCGCCGAGAACGCCCGCGCGCTGGGGGCCACGGTCGAGTTCCTGTCGGTGGTGGGCACGGACACCGAGGGCGACATTCTGTTGCGCGCGCTGGAGGAAGCGGGCGTGGACACCTCGGGCGTGGTGCGCGCGCCCCTGCGCGAGACGCTGGTGAAACAGCGGGTCATGGCCGCCTCGCAAATCCTGCTGCGGCTCGACCGGGGCACGGAGAGCGGCGTGACCGGCGCGGACGAGGCCGAGTTGATCGTGCGCCTGCGGGCCGCCTTCCGCCGCGCCGACGCCGTGATCGTCTCGGATTACGGGTACGGCATCCTCACGCCGCGCCTGATCGCGGCGCTGGCCGAGGAGCAGGCCCGCGCGCCCCGCGTGCTGGTGGCGGACGCCAAGGAGTTGGGGCGCTACCGCGAGGTCGGCGTGACCGCCGCCAAGCCCAACTACGGTGAGGCGCTGCGGCTGCTGCATGACCACGCCCTGCATAGCGCTGAGGAACGGCTCGCGCAGGCCGCGGGCTGGGAGGAGGCCGTGCTGGAGCGAACCGGCGCGCGCATCGTGGCCGTGACGCTGGACGTGGAAGGGGCGCTGGTCTTCGAGCGGGGCCAGCCCGCCTACCGCACCTTCACGCAGCCCCACTCCAACGCGAACGCGACCGGGGCCGGGGACACCTTCGTGAGCGCGCTGGCCCTGGCGCTGGCGGCCGGGGCCGACACGCCCGCCGCCGCCGACCTCGCCTCCGCCGCCGCGACCGTGGTCGTTCACAGAGGCGGCACCACCGTCTGCCCCGCCGCCGAACTGCACGATTTCCTGACCGCCGAAAACAAGGTGCTGGACACGGGGGCGCTGCTGACCCGCGCCGCCGCGCTGCGCGAACAGGGGCGGCGGCTGGTCTTTACCAACGGCTGTTTCGATCTGCTGCACCGGGGGCACATCACCTATCTCAACCAGGCCAAGGCCCTCGGGGACGTGCTGGTGGTCGGCCTGAACGACGACGCCAGCGTGCGCCGCCTGAAGGGCACCTCAAGGCCGATCAACCCTACCGAGGACCGCGCGCAGGTGTTGGCCGCCCTGAGCTGCGTGGACCTGATCGTGCCCTTTACCGAGGACACCCCGGCCCGGCTGATCGAGGCGCTGCGGCCCGACGTGTACGTCAAGGGCGGCGACTACACCCGCGAGACGTTGCCGGAAGCGCCGCTGGTCGAGTCGCTGGGCGGCGAGGTGCGCCTCCTCCCCTATCTGGACGACCGCTCGACCACCGGCATCATCGAGCGGGTGCGGCGGGCCTATCCGCAGACGGGGACGTAGATGACCGGCTGGTCCGAGGCCCGCAACATCCTGGCCGTGCGCCTGGACACCCTCGGCGACGTGCTGATGACCACCCCGGCCCTGCGCGCGCTGAAAGGCGGCTCGCCGGGCCGCCGCCTGACCCTGCTCACCTCGCCGCCCGGGGCCGCTGTCGCCCGCCTGGTGCCGGAAATCGACGAGGTGCTGGTGTACGGGGCACCCTGGCTGAAGGCCACGCCGCCGCGGACAAGCAGCGTGCCCGACCTGGAGATGATCCACCTCCTGCGGGAACAGCAGTTTGACGCCGCCGTGATCTTCACCGTCTATAGCCAGAATCCGCTGCCCTCGGCCATGCTGTGCTCCCTGGCGGATATTCCGCTGCGGCTGGCCCACTGCCGCGAGAATCCCTATCAACTGCTGACCGACTGGGTGCGCGAGACGGAACCCGAAGGGGGCATCCGCCACGAGGTCCAGCGGCAACTCGATCTGGTGGCGGCGGTTGGCGCGCGGACGCCGGATGAGCGGCTGTCGCTGAGCTTCTCGCCGGGGGCGGCGGCGCGGGTCGCGGAACGGCTGGCGGGGCTGGCCCTCACGCGGCCCTGGGTGGTCATCCATCCGGGGGCCACCGCCGCCTCGCGGCGCTACCCGCCCGAGTCTTTCGCCCAGGCAGCGCGGCAACTGGCCGGGCAGGGCCTGACCCTCCTCTTTACGGGAAGCGGCGGCGAGGCCGAGTTGATCGCGGACATCCGGCGAATGGCGGGCGGCGTGGGGCACTCGCTGGCCGGGGAACTGGACCTGGAAGAACTGTCGGCGTTGATCGCACGCGCCCCCTTGCTGATCTCCAACAACACCGGCCCGGCGCACATGGCGGCGGCGCTGGGGACGCCCGTCGTGGACCTCTACGCCCTCACCAACCCGCAGCACACGCCCTGGCAGGTGCCCTCGCGCGTCCTCTCGCATGACGTGCCCTGCCGCTGGTGTTACCGCTCGGTCTGCCCGGAGGGGCACCACCTCTGCCTGCGCGGGGTGCCGCCGGAGGAGGTCGTGGCGGCGGCGCTGGACTTGCTGGAACCCGCCCCGCTGGAGTGTGTCCCGTGACCCCCCTGGACATCCTGATTCCCACCTGCGACCGTCCGGGGGCGCTGGCCGCCACGTTGACCAGCCTGACCGCGCAGACAGCCCAGCCCTTCCGCGTGGTGATCTCCGACCAGGGCGAGCAGCCCGCAGGGGACCGCGCCGAGGTCCAGACGGCCCTGCGGGTGCTGGCGCTGCACGGCTGCGCGGCAGAACTGCACCGCCACCTGCCCCGGCGCGGGATGGCCGAGCAGCGCCAGTTTCTGCTGGACCAGGCGCGCGCCCCCTTGGCCCTGTTCCTCGACGACGACCTGATTCTGGAAGCCTGGGTGGTGGCGCAGATGCTGGCCGCGATCCGGCGCGAGGGCTGCGGCTTTGTCGGCAGCGCGGTGATCGGCCTGAGCTATCGGGAGGACGTGCGGCCCCAGCAGCAGGCGGTGGAGTTCTGGGAGGGGCGGGTGACGCCCGAGACGGTGCGGCCCGGCACCCCCGCCTGGGAACGCTATGCGCTGCACAACGCGGCCAACCTCCTGCACGTGCAGCAGCAGTTGGCCCCGGCGCCTGACCAGACCCGCGCCTACAAGGTGGCGTGGGTGGGCGGCTGCGTGCTGTACGACCGCGCGTGTCTGGAAGCGGTCGGCGGCTTCGGCTTCTGGCGCGAGCTGCCCGAGCACCACGCGGGCGAGGACGTGCTGGCCCAGCAGCGGGTGATGGCCCGCTTCGGCGGCTGCGGCGTGATGCCGTCGGGCGTGTACCACCAGGAACTGCCCACAACCCTGCCCCACCGGGAAGTGGACGCGCCGAAGGTGCTGGACCTGTGACTGGCCCCATGAACCCGGACTGGGCCACCGTCAAAAACGTGCTGGTCATGCGCCTGGACAACATCGGGGACGTGGTGATGACCGCCCCCGTGCTGCGGGCACTCAAGGCGGTCCTACCCGGCGTGCGCCTCACGCTGATGGTCAGTCCGGGGGGGTCGGCAGCCGTCCCACTGCTGCCCTGGGCGGACGACACCCTGGTGTGGCGGGCGATGTGGCAGCAACTGGGCGGCGGCACGTTCGACCCCGGCCAGGAGGCGGAGCTGATCGGGACGCTGCGTGAACGCCGGTTCGACGCCGCCGTCCTGCTCACCTCGTTCAGCCAGACACCCCATCCGGCGGCGCTGGCCTGCCTGTTCGCCGGGATTCCGCTGCGGCTGGGCGAGTCGGCGGAATGCGCGCCCGGCCTGCTGACGCACGGGCCGCCCTCCCCGACCCCGGAGGCCGAGCAGCAGGCCGAGCGAAATCTGCGCCTGCTGGAGGCCGTGGGGATTCCGGTCCGGGACCGGGCGCTGGAGGTTCAGCTTTCCGGGGAAGCGCGGGGGCAGGCGGCGGCGCTGATGCCGGGGCCGTATCTGCTGCTCAATCCCTACGCCAGTTGCTCGGCCCGCACCTACCCGCCCGAGCAGGCCGCCCGCGCCGCCCGGCTCCTGGCCGAACAGACCGGGCTGAAGGTAGCCGTGACCGGCGTGGCCAAGGACCGCGAGCGCAGCGGGGCGCTGCTGGCCGAACTCGGCCCGGTCGGCGTGGACCTGCTGGGCCAGACGGACCTCGCGACCTTCGCCGCCCTGATCGCCGGGGCGCGGCTGGTGCTGACCAACAACACGTCGGCCCTGCACCTGGCCGACGCGGTGCGGACGCCGGTGCTGGTCACCTATTCCGGCACCGACTATGAATCGCAGTGGCGGCCCCGCCATGCGCCCTCGGTCCTGCTGCGCCGCCCCACACCGTGTCACCCCTGTTACGCCTTCGAGTGCCCCTTCCATCTGGAATGCCTGGCCTTTTCGCCGGAGGAAGTGGCGCAGGCGGGCCTGGAGTTGCTGGCACGGCCTTCCCCGGGGCCGGGTGCCCTGGGCACGGGGGCGCCGTCCGTCTAGAGGCAGCTCAGGGCCGTGCTTCCTCCGCACCCACGCCGCTTTCCCCCTCCGCCTCGAAGGCGAGGTACAGCCGGGCGAGCAGCGCCGGGTCACGCAAGTTCCCGCCCAGGGCCTCCTCCGCGCGGCGCAGGCGGTAGCGCAGCGTGTTGACATGGATGTTCAGGCGCTGGGCGAGGTCGGGAAGTGGTCCCGAAAACCCCAGGTAGGCGCGCAGGGTCGCCTCGACCCGGCCCCCGTCGTCCAGCCGGGCGAGGCGTCCGCGCACCTGATCGCGCAGGGTGCCGAGGGCGCCCCCCGCAAGCAGGGCATACAGCGGGTCCATCGCGTGATAGGTGGTGAGGGCGCGTTCCTGCCGGGTGGCGGCCAGGGCGTGCCGGGCCTCGCGCTCGGCGTCACGCGCGGACAGGCTGCCCGGATGGGTGCCGCTGACGCCCACCCGGACGTCCTGCGCGGTGCTGGCCGTGAGGGCCGCGTGCAGCCCGGCGGCCTCGCGTTCCAGATCGGCCGGGTGCCACAGCCACACGGCCCGCCCCGCCCGCACCGTCGAGTGTGCGGTCAGGCCCCGTTCCAGAAAATAGCCCTCACCCGCTGCGGCCAGCACGTCCAGCGCGTGGGCATGGGCGGTGCGCGCGGCGCTGCCCGGTGCGGGCGAACGGGCAAAAGCGGCGACCGCCACAGCAATCGGCTCGGCACCGTGCGGCCCGCTCTCCGGTTTTGCGCCCGACAGCAGGGCATCCAGCGTGCGTTCGCCCACCCTCCGCCGCGCCGCCCCCGCTGCCGCCGACTGAAGCCGCGCCAGCAGCGCGTATTCCGCCGCGACCGGCACGAGCGCCGCCCACGCTTCCGGCACCGCCAGCGTCAGGGTGCCCACCTGCCGCTCCCCGCTGGTGTCCCCGTACGAGAGGCGCAGCGTGACGGGTGGTCCCGCCGCACGGCCCGCCGAGGCCACCACGTCCCCCCAGCTCGCGCGAATCTCGGCAAAACCGCCGGTCAGGCGCGCCAGCAGGGCCGTGAGTTCCCGCTCGGGCTGCGCGCCCGCCACCGCGCCCCGCAGCGTGGACAGCAGCGCCGCGACCCCCGGCAGGGCCAGCCCCTCGGCGGAGGGAAGTTCAGGGGGGGGCGCGTCAGGCATTTGTCCAAAAGTACAACATGGCTCTTACGGATTCACTTTCTCCACCATTCCACGGCCCGGCGGCCCGCCTTATGCTGAAGAACCGACAACCTGAACCCAGCCTCTCCCCTTTCCTCCGCGCGGAGGTCCCATGATTGGAGTCCACGCTTGAAACTTGCCCGCTTTATCGCCGGGGGCCGCAACCTGAACGGTCACCTCAAGGACGGAAAACTCATTGACGCCGCCGGGGTGGCCCACGACCCCGAAGCCGTCCAGTTCCGCCTGCCGGTGGACCCGCCCAAGGTCATCGCGCTGGCCCTGAACTACAACGACCACGCGGGCGAACTGGGCCTGACGCAGCCGAAGGAACCGGCCCTCTTCTGGAAGCCGAACACCACGCTGCTGCCGCACCGGGGGACCGTGATCTATCCGCGCGGTGCGGAGTTCATGCACTACGAGGTCGAACTCGGCGTCATCATCGGGCGCGACGCCCGGCGGGTGAAGGCGAAGGACGCGATGGATTACGTCGGCGGCTACACCATCGGCAACGACCTGGTGGTGCGCGACTACGTGACCAACACCTTCCGCCCGCCCCTGCGCGGCAAGGGCTGGGACACCTTCGGGCCGCTGGGGCCGTACTACGTGACCGCCGACGAGATTGCCGACCCGCACGACCTCCAGCTCACGGCGCACGTGAACGGCGAATTGCGGCAGGAAGGCAGCACCCGCGACATGATCTTCGGGATTCCCGAACTGATCGAGCACATCAGCCGCTTCATGACGCTGCAACAGGACGACGTGATTCTGACCGGCACGCCGAAGGGCATCTCCCACGTGCGCCCCGGCGACGTGATGCGCCTGGAGGTGGAGGGCCTGGGCGTGCTGGAAAACGACATTCAGGAGGAGGACGAGGCCGCCGAACCCATCAAGGGCAAGGAAAGCAAGGAAGGCGAGTGGGACGAGCGGTGAAGGGGGAACAGGCGTCAGGAAAACGGGGAGCGGCGCTCATGCGGCGGGGTCAACCTGTCGGCATGACGCTGAAACCTGTCCTGACTCTGGGCCTCGCCCTGTCCGCCCTCGCCCTGGCCGCGCCCGTGCGGTACGAGATGAAGTCGTACATCCAGAATGGCGGCAAGACTGGGCCTGCCTACGCCTGGTGTGACGCACCCGACCGGGTGCTGGCGGTGACACAACCAGCAAAAGCTGACCTGACGATGCCGCAGCCCGCCTCGCTGGTCACCTGGCTCAAGGGCGTAAAGGGCAACCCCAACATCGACACCATGCAGCTTGGCCCAACCGACGCGGGCGCGGGACAGGTCTATACGGCTCTGACCCCCCCCGGCATGGCCGTGTCCGACACGCCCGACTCGTACATCCACAGCAGCAACATCGAGAACGTGCAAGACCCCGCCTACCGGATGACGCACATCAACGAGTTCCGGCTGGACGGCCAGAGCTACCGCTGCCGCTACGTACCGCAGGCCGCCTTCCTGGGCGTGACGAACAAACGCACCGTCATCATCTGGGACAACGGCAAGACGGCCACGTATGCCACGCGGAACTTTGACGGGACGCCGGGGGTGTCTGTGACGGGAGGCAAGCCCATCAACTTCGGCTCGGAGTCGGGCTGGGGCTATCAGTTCACGACCAAAGACGGCTACACCTACACCGTGACTGCGGGGGACGACATGCGACCGGCCAGCGCAAGGACGCTCGCTCTGTCCGTGAGCAAGGGGGGCAAGACTCTGCAAACCGAACCCTTCCTCGCCTACTCCATCAGCCGGCCTGCAAAGGAGCAACCATGACCCAGACGCAACTTCACCCCAACCACGAACAGGCCCGCGAACTGCGGGAGCGCACGCGGCAGCGGGGCATCCGGCACTTTATCGGCGGCGAGTGGGTGGATTCGCAGGGCGGCGAGACGTTCGAGACGCACACGCCCACCGACAATTCCGTGCTGGCGACGGTGGCAAGTGGGGACGCAGTGGACATCGACCGCGCTGCCCGCGCTGCCTCCGACGCCTTCCAGATCTGGCGCGAGGTGAGCGGCCAGGAACGCCGTAAAATTCTGCACCGTATCGCGGACCTGATTGAAAAGCGCGCGCAGGAAATCGCCCTGCTGGAGAGCGTGGACACCGGGCAGGCCATCCGCTTCATGAAGTCGGCGGCGGCACGGGGGGCGGAAAACTTCCGCTTCTTCGCGGACCGCGCGCCGAGTGCGGCGGACGGCCAGAGCCTTCCCGCGCCCGGCTTCCTGAACTACACGTTGCGTCAGCCCATCGGCCCAGTTGGCGTGATTACGCCCTGGAACACGCCCTTCATGCTGTCCACCTGGAAGATCGCCCCGGCGTTGGCGGCGGGCTGCACGGTGGTCCATAAGCCCGCCGAATGGAGTCCGGTCACGGCAACGCTGCTGGCGGAAATCATGGACGAGGCCGGACTGCCCAAAGGGGTGCATAACCTCGTCCACGGCTTCGGGGAGAGCGCGGGCAGGGCGCTGACCGAACACCCACTGATTAAAGCGGTGGCCTTTGTGGGCGAGACGACCACCGGCAGCCACATCATGCGGCAGGGCGCGGACACGCTAAAGCGCGTGCATTTTGAACTCGGCGGCAAGAACCCGGTGGTGGTGTTCGACGACGCTGACCTGGAAAAGGCCCTGGATGCTGTCGTCTTCATGATCTACAGCCTGAACGGTGAACGCTGCACCAGTTCCAGCCGCGTGCTGATTCAGGAAGGCATCTACGACGAGTTCACTGCCCGTATTGCCGAGCGCGCAAAGAACATCCGCGTGGGCGATCCCCTTGACCCCAACACCGAAATCGGCCCGCTGGTCCACCCCCGCCACTTTGAAAAGGTGCTGAGCTACTTCGATAAGGCGCGGGAAGAAGGGGCGACCATCGCGGCGGGCGGCGAGCGCCTGGGTGAGGACGGCAACTTCGTCTCCGCCACCCTCTTTACTGGGGCGCGCAACGACATGAAGATCGCCCAGGAGGAAATCTTCGGCCCCGTCCTGACCGCCATCCCCTTCACCGACGAGGCGGACGCCCTCGCCCTCGCCAACGACGTGAAGTACGGGCTGGCCGGGTACCTGTGGACGAATGACCTCACCCGCGCGCACCGCTTCGCGCAGGCCCTCGAAGCCGGGATGGTCTGGGTGAACAGCGAGAACGTGCGCCACCTGCCCACCCCTTTTGGCGGCGTAAAGGACAGCGGCATCGGGCGCGACGGCGGCGACTACTCCTTCGACTTCTACATGGAGACGAAGAACATCGCCATTTCGCTGGGTACGCACAAGACGGCGCGGCTGGGTGTGGGCGAGCCGGTGAAGGTGGATAAGCGGGAGGTAGAAGGGTGAGCAGCAATCATTATGTCTGCTTTGACTGTCGGAAGCAATTTCAAACACCCCATGATGACCGTTCACGAATCGTACTTATTCGTCGGCCTAACTCAAAGGCACTACGGTTCATCCCACAATCCGCTTCCCATTCATGTCCCCAATGTGGAAAAGGGATGCGCCTCATCGGGAAGAATTTCCGTGCGCCTCAAAAGGATGATGTGGAGGGCTGGCGAGTCGCGGAGATGCTTCTGAATGCTGGCTTCGGCTACTGGGGGACATGGGGGACTTATCCAACACGCCTGAAGGATGTGCCGTCATTCATCCAGAAAAATCGCCGAAAGACCGCCGGAGAGCAGATTCTGGAGCAATGGCAGGAGAAGCCATGAGAGGGCAACCTGCGGTTGCCACCCCTCTCCCCAACCCCTCTCCCGCAGGGGGAGAGGGGCTACTGGAAGGCTTCGGCGATTCGCGTCAGCACGCCTTCCAGGTTCTCCGTGACTTCGTTGTTCCAGAAGCGCAGCACTCGGAAACCACGTGCGGTGAGTTCAGCATCTCGCACCGCGTCATATTCGCTTCCCGCGTGCTGGCTGCCGTCCAGCTCAATCACCAGATTCCGCTCCAGCGCGACGAAATCCGCGATGTAAAAGCCGAGCGGCTGCTGACGCTTGAACTTCACGCCCATCAACCGCCCCGCCCGCAGGTGCCGCCACAACTCCTCCTCATGCGGCGTCGCGCGCTGCCGCAACTCCCGCGCCCGCACTTTCCCTTCCAGGCGAGAAAACCTGTCCATATCCACAGCTTAAAACTCCCTCTCCCCTTGCGGGAGAGGGCCGGGGAGAGGGGTGGCAGGCAAAGCCTGCCCTACCTGCGAGGCCCCCTATGACCCAACCCCCACCCCCCCACCGCCTCCTCATCACCGGAGCCGCCGGGCAGGTCGGCACCGCCCTCCGCGAGGGCCTGCGCGGGCGCTTTCCCGTGGTACGCCTGACCGACAACCGCGACCTGGGCGAGGCGCAGGCAGGCGAGGAACTCGTGCGGGCCGACCTTACCAGCTTCGACGAGGTGCGCGCGGCGATGGAAGGCGTGGACGCTGTGATTCATCTGGGCGGCATTCCCGATGAGGACACCTACGAACATATCCGCACCGTGAACATGGACGGCACGTATAACGTGCTGGAGGCGGCGCGGCAGGCAGGGGTGCGGCGGGTGGCCTTTGCCTCCAGCATTCACGCCGTCGGCTTCTACCCTCGCTCGGAGAAGGTCAGCCCGGACATGCCGGTGCGCCCGGACACGTATTACGGCGTCAGCAAGGTCTTCGGTGAGGCGCTGGGCCGGATGTACTGGGAACGGTACGGACTGACGTTCGTGGGCGTCCGCATCTGCTCCTTCCAGCCCAGGCCGAAGGACGCCCGGCACCTCAGCACCTGGCTCAGCCCGCGTGACGCCGTGCAGCTTTTTGAAAAGGCCATCACCGCGCCGGACGTGGGTTTCCTGATTGTTGCGGGTATCAGCGGCAACACCCGCCGCTGGATGACCGAGGACGGCTGGGACGTGCTGGGCTACACGCCACAGGACAACGCCGAAGCCTACGCGGCAGAGGTGGAACACATCCACGGCGACCCGCAGGACATCACGGAGCAGCGGCAGGGCGGGATTTTCGTGGATTCGGACTATAGAGGGCTGGCGGGGAAGAAAGACTGACATGGCCCTGCTCGAACACGTCGCCTTCAAGGCACTGGACCTGGACCGCACACAGGCGTTTTACGAAAGCTTCGGCGCGGAAACGTCCCGTCATGCGAGTGGAAAGCGGCTGTTCGTCACCCTGGACGGCACCACCCGCCTGATTTTCGACCACACCGACTCGCCCCCGGACGTGAGTACCGTGACGTATCTGGGCATCGAACTGGATTCATTTGGCGAAGTGGACGCTATGTTCACTCGCCTTTCGGAACGGGCTGCCATCCGCCGTGACCTGCGCGAGGAGTACCGCCACGCCGCCGGCCCTTACGGCTTCTTCGTGGCTGACCCCGACGGCTACGTCATCAAAGTCTTCAAGTACCACACCCCCACCGACGAACAGAGCTAAGGAGGCACCCCCTATGGCAGCCATCACCGGACAGCAGTTCCTCGACCGCCTGCGGCAGAATCCGCCCACCCTCTACATTGACGGTCAGCGGGTGGAAGACCCCACCACGCACCCCGCCACACGCAACATGGCGCACTCGCTGGCGGGCCTGTACGACCTCCAGAACCAGCCGGACCTGCGCGAGAAGCTGACCTACGAGGAAAACGGCCAGCGGTACCCTATGAGCCTGATGGTGCCGCGCAGCCAGGAGGACCTAGCCCGCATCGGGGAGGCGCACCGCATCCGCGCGGACTACTCGCTGGGCTTCCTGGGCCGTGCGCCCGATTACATGAATGCGAACGTGATGGCGGCGGGGGCGGGGGCCGAGTATTTCAACCAGTGCAGCGCCAGCCACCCGGGCAGCGAGAAGCGCGACTTTGCCGCGAACATGCGCCGCTACGCCGAGTTCGTGCGCGAGCATGACCTCTGCCTCACGCACGCGCTGACCAACCCGCAGGTGAACCGCGCGAAGCAGGCCAGCGAGATGCCTGACCCCTATATCGCGCTGGGTGTAGTGGAGGAGCGCGAGGAAGGCATCGTCGTGCGGGGCGCGCGCATGATGGCGACGCTGCCGATTGCCGACGAGATTCTGGTGTTCCCGTCCACCGTACTGAAGGAAAACGCCGACAAGAGCCGCTACGCGATGGGCTTTGCGCTGCCCACCAATGCGCCCGGCCTGAGCTTCCAGTGCCGCGAGCCGTTCGACATCGGCAGGGGGCCGGAAGATCATCCCCTCGGCAGCCGTTTCGACGAGCAGGACGCCTTCGTGATCTTCGACGACGTGCTGGTGCCCTGGGAACGCGTCTTCCTGCTGTACGACGTGGAGCTGGCGAACAAGGCCTATGCGGCGACGGATGCCGTGCTGCACATGGCGTATCAGGTGGTGAACCTCAAGATTGCCAAGACGGAAGCCTTCCTGGGCACCGCGCAGAGCATCGTGAACGCCATCGGCAGCGGGCAATTTCAGCACGTGCAGAGCAAGGTGGCCGAGATCATCATCATGCTGGAAATCATGAAGGCGCTGGAGGTGGCCGCCGTGGCCGGCGCGACCGTGAACGAGTACGGCGTGATGACTCCGGCACGCGGCCCGCTGGACGCTGCCCGCAACTATTACCCGGCCATGTACGCCCGCCTCCCCGAACTGCTGCAACTGCTGGGCGCATCCGGCATCATCATGATGCCCAGCCAGGCCGACCGCGAGGGACCGCTGGGGCCGCAGATCGCCAAGTACCTGCAAGCCGGGAACGCCAGCGCGGAGGACCGCCTCAAACTCTTCCGCCTCGCCTGGGACATGTCCATGAGTTCGTTCGGGGGCCGCCAGAGCCTCTACGAGAAGTTCTTCTTCGGGGACCCGGTGCGGATGCACACCGCGCTGTACGAGGTGTACGACAAGCAGCCCGCCGTGGAGCGGATCGGGCAGTTTCTGAAACGCAGCGAGAAGCCGCAGGTGGCCCAGAGCCAGTCCGAGGGGGTGACGGCGTGACCGCTCCCCGCCCCGACGTGATTCGCATCGCCCACACCGTCTTCACCGTCACGGACCTGGAGGCCTCGCGCGACTTCTACGTGAACCTGCTGGGCATGAACGTGCTGCACGAGACGCCGGGTGCCCTCTACCTGCGTGGCGTGGAGGACCGCGAGTGGACGCTGAAGCTGGAGCAGTCCCCGGAGGCGGGCGTGCGGCATATCGCATACCGAGTGCGGACGGACGCCTGTCTGGATGGCCTGGCAGCCCTGGCCGAGCGCGAGGGTCTCCCCTACCGCTGGGAGGAAGAACTCGACCGGCCCAGAATGCTGCGGATGCAGGACCCCTTCGGCGTGCCGGTGGCCTTTTTCCGCGAGAGCAAGACCTACCCCTGGCTGCTTCAGGACTACCACCAGCACCGGGGGCCGGGCCTGCAACGGGTGGACCATGTGAACGTGATGACGCCCGACGTCGCCGGCATGATGAACTGGTACGGGCGCGAGCTGGGCTTTCGTACCTCCGAGTTCACTGAGGACGAGGCGGGGCGCATCTGGGCGGCGTGGATTCAGCGCCGGGGCGGCGTCCACGACCTCGCCATGACGAATGGCGCGGGGCCGAGGCTGCACCACTGGGCCTACTGGATGCCCGACGCCATGAGCATCATCCGCACCTGCGACATTCTGGCGGGGGCGCGGCAGCCCGAGCGCATCGAGCGCGGGCCGGGGCGGCACGGCATCTCCAACGCCTTCTTCCTGTATATCCGCGACCCGGACGGCCACCGTATCGAGCTGTACACCAGCGACTACATCACCGTGGACCCCGACTTCGAGCCGATCCGCTGGCAGCTCAACGACCCCCGGCGGCAGACGCTGTGGGGCGCGAAAACGCCCCGGAGCTGGTTCGAGGAAGGTTCGCTTCTAGAAGCGTTCGGCGGCGGCTGGGTCAAGCCGGTCGAGGGCGAGTTGAAGGGAATTCCGGCCCATGTCATCTGAGCCGTCAGCCGCCAGCGGTCAGCCGTCAGCGGGGCGCGTCATTCCCGAGGACACCCTCTCCGGCCTGGCGACCGAGTTGGACGGGGCGGAGGCGAGCGGGGTCCAGCTTCTCCCCTTCTCCGAACGGTTCCCGGGAATGACCATCGCGGACGCTTACGCGGTGCAGCGGGCGTGGGTGGCCCGCAAGACGGCGGGGGGGCGGCGCATCCTGGGGCACAAGATCGGCCTGACCTCGCGGGCGATGCAGATGGCCTCGCAGATCGACGAGCCGGATTACGGGGCGCTGCTGGACGACATGTTCTTCGAGCCGAACGGGGACATTCCCCTCTCGCGCTTCGTCGCGCCCAAAGTGGAGGTCGAGCTGGCCTTCCTCCTGCACAGTGATCTGCGCGGCCCCGGCGTGACGCTGCTGGACGTGCTGCGCGCCACCGAATACGTGACGCCCGCCGCCGAGATCATCGACGCGCGGATTCAGCGGGTCAGCCAGGAAACCGGCAAGCCCCGCCGCGTGACCGACACCATCAGCGACAATGCCGCCAATGCCGGGATCATCCTGGGCGGACGCGCGGTGAGACCCGGTGACGTGGACCTGCGCTGGGCGGCCGCCCTGTGCATCCGCAACGGCGTCATCGAGGAAACTGGGGTGGCGGCGGGCGTGCTGGGCCATCCGGCGGCGGGCATCGCCTGGCTCGCCAACCGCCTCGCGCCCCACGGTGAGGGGCTGAAGGCGGGCGAGGTGGTGCTGGCCGGATCGTTCACCCGCCCGGTGGACATCGCGTCCGGCGACGTGTTCACCTTCGACTACGGGCCGCTGGGGACCTTCTCCTGCCGGTTTGCGGGAGACGCACGTGGGCGCTGAGACCCCGGCTTCCGGGAACGCCTTCAAGACCGCGCTGACGCAGGGCGACACCCTCTACGGTTTCTGGCTGGCCCTGGCCGACGCCTACAGCGCCGAGGTCTGCGCCGGGGCGGGCTTCGACTGGCTGGTGATCGACGGCGAACACGCACCCAACGACGTGCGTTCCATTCTGGCGCAGCTTCAGGCCGTCGCGCCGTATCCGTCTGCTCCGGTGGTGCGCCCGCCCGTGGGTGACCCAGTCCTGATCAAGCAACTGCTGGACATCGGCGCGCGCAACCTGCTGATTCCGATGGTCGAGACGGCGGCGCAGGCGCGGGAACTGGTGGCCGCCACCCGCTACCCGCCGCAGGGCATCCGGGGTGTGGCGAGTGCGCTGGTTCGCGCGAGCCGCTTCTCGCGGAATGCCGAGTACCTGGGGCAGGCCGACGCGGGCATCTGCCTGCTGGTGCAGGTGGAGTCGGTGACGGGGCTGGAGGCCCTGGACGAGATCGCGGCGGTGGAAGGGGTGGACGGCGTATTCATCGGCCCCGCCGACCTCGCCGCGTCCTTCGGGCACCTGGGGAATCCCGGGCACCCGGAGGTCCAGGCCGCCATCCGGGAAGCCGCCCGGCGGATTCGGGCGGCGGGCAAGGCCGCAGGCATCCTCGCGACCGACGAGAACGTGGCCCGCACCTATCTGGAGTGGGGTTATACCTTTGTCGCGGTGGGCGTGGACGTCCTGTTGCTGGCCCGCATGACGACGGGGCTGGCCGCACGTTTCAGGGGGTAGACCGGGTCGCTCGTCACGTGACGAGCAGACTTGATCGGCGCGTACTTCCAACGGTGGGAGGGAGAAAAAGCCCTTCCACCGGCTGCTGTTTCTGGCCTGGGCGCTGGGCCACCCCCTCACCCCGGACGGTGGCCCAGCGCCCAGGCCACCTCGTCGGCCGCGTCACGCAGGCGACGGGTCAACTGTTCCTGTTCACGCAGGCGGGGGGTAGGCAGGCTCACGCCCAGGGCCGCCAGCACCTGACCTTCCGCCCCGACGAGGGGCACGGCCAGCCCACTCGTCCCGACCTCCCACTCGTCGCGCGTGATAGCGAGGCGTGCGGACTGGATGGCTGCGGCTTCCGCCTCCCAGGGCGTCTGGAGGGTGCGGGGGGTGAAGCGGGGGGCACCTTCGGACGGGTCGAGGCCGTGCAGCGCATACAGCAGTTTGCCGCTGGCGCTGGCGTGGGGGGGCAAGACGAACTGCGTCTCCCCCACCACCGAGGGACCGTCACGGCCCTGCACCGAACGGGCGATACAGAGGACCTGGTTTCCGCCCGTGCCGTCCCTTTCCAGCACACAAAGGAAGGCCAGCAGGTGGGTGCCGCGCGCCAGGGCATTCATCGCGTCGTGGGCGACCGCGTACCAGGGCACGCTGCCGTAGAGGGCACTGGAGAGCTTCAGCAGCCGCCAGCCCAGGCGGTAGCGCCCACGCGCGACCCGCACCAGGAGACCGCTCGCCGTCAGCGTCGTGAGCTGCTCGTGCAGGGTGGAGGTCGGCTGCCCCAGGTGGGCGGCCAGTTCGCTCAGCGTCCATTCGGTGCAGTCGGCGTCGAAGGCTTCGAGGACGCGCACGGCGCTGTCCACGGTGGAGAGGGTCCGGGGCATGGCCCCAGCCTAAGCCCTTTCCGCCTACCCCGGAAAAGCAGGTTGTGAGGCGGGCCGGGTCGGGGGACGATAGGCGCACCCCGATTCACCTGTCTCCCCCCGAAAGGACCTGCCATGACTTCCACCGAGCCTCCCCAGACTGCCCCCGTCATTCGCGCGCCACGTGGCCCCCAGCGCACCGCCAAAGGTTGGATTCAGGAAGCCGCCAAGCGGATGCTGATGAACAACCTCGACCCGGAGGTGGCCGAACACCCCGAGAACCTCGTCGTGTACGGCGGACGCGGGAAGGCGGCGCGCAACTGGGACGCCTTCCACCAGATCGTGGAGACGCTCGACCGCCTGGAGAACGACGAGACGCTGCTGATCCAGTCCGGCAAGCCCGTCGCCGTGCTGCGGACGCACGAGTGGGCACCCCGCGTGTTGCTGGCCAACTCCAACCTCGTGCCGCACTGGGCGAACTGGGAAACCTTCGACAAGCTCGACCAGGCCGGGCTGATGATGTACGGCCAGATGACCGCCGGAAGCTGGATCTACATCGGGACCCAGGGCATCCTCCAGGGCACCTACGAGACGTTTGCCAGCGCCGCCCGCAAGCACTTCGGCGGCAGCCTGAGGGGCACCGTCACCGTCACGGCGGGCCTGGGCGGCATGGGCGGCGCGCAGCCCCTCGCGGTGAAGCTGGCGGGCGGCGTGAGCCTCAATATCGAGATCGACCCCACCCGCATCCAGAAGCGGCTGGACACCCGCTATCTCGATGAAGTGGCGGACAACCTTCAGGACGCCATTCAGCGCGCCGAGAAGTACAAGGCGGAGGGCGTGGCCCGCTCCATCGGTGTCCTCGGCAACGCTGCCGAACTGGTGCCGCAACTCGTCGAGCTGAACTGGACGCCCGACCTCGTCACCGACCAGACCAGCGCCCACGACCCGATGTGGGGCTACATTCCCGTCCTTCAGCCCGACGAGGACGCGGGCCAACTGCGCACCGAGCAGCCGGAGGTGTACCGCGAGCGGGCTTACGGGGCGATGGCGGCGCACGTCCGGGCCATTCTGGAACTCCAGAAACGCGGCGCGGTTGCCTTCGACTACGGCAACAATCTGCGGCAGCGGGCCTCCGAGGCGGGCGTGGAAAACGCCTTCGACTACCCCGGCTTTGTGCCCGCGTTTATCCGCGATTCCTTCTGCGAGGGGCGGGGGCCGTTCCGCTGGGTGGCCCTCAGCGGCGACCCGGAGGACATCCGCGCGACCGACCGGGCACTGCTCGAACTCTTCCCCGACGACGAGCGCCTGCAATCCTGGCTGACCTACGCCGCCGATCAGATCGCCTTCCAGGGCCTCCCCGCGCGCATCTGCTGGCTGGGCTACCGCGAGCGCGACCGGGCCGCCCTGCTGTTCAACGAGATGGTGGCGGACGGTCGTCTGAAAGCCCCCATCGTGATCGGACGTGACCACCTCGACGCAGGGTCAGTCGCCAGCCCCTACCGCGAGACGGAGGCCATGAAGGACGGCAGCGACGCCGTCTCGGACTGGGCGCTGCTGAACTTCGGGGTAGGGATCGCGTCGGGCGCGGCCTGGATGAGCTTCCACCACGGCGGCGGCGTGGGCCTGGGCTTCTCGCAGCACGCCGGGCTGGTGGCGCTGGCCGACGGCACACCCGAGGCCGCCCAGCGCCTGAGCCGCTGCCTCACCAACGATCCCGGCATGGGCGTGATCCGCCACGCGGACGCCGGATACGACCTCGCGCAGGACGTGGCCCGCGAACGTGGCCTGGACCTGCCCAGCCTGGGTATCCGGTGACGCACCTGCCCTTTGCCGGACACGTCAGCTTCGCCCGCGCGCCCCTGGCGGAGCCGGACGGGGACTGGCGGGCAGACGTGGGCGTGCTGGGCATCCCCTTCGACATCGCCCTGGGGTTCCGGCCCGGTGCCCGCTACGCCCCCCGCGCCCTACGGGAAGCCAGCCTGCGCTATGTCCCACCCTTTACCGACCTGTCGGGGCGCACCCGGCTGGATGGCGTGACCTTCGCCGATGCCGGGGACGTGCTGCTGCCCAGTCTGGAGCCGGACCTGGCCCGCGAACGCACGACCGGGGCGGCCCGGCAACTGCGCGAACGCTGCCACCTTCCGGTGTTCCTGGGCGGCGACCACAGCGTGACTTTTCCGCTGCTGCGGGCCTTCGCGGACGTACCCGAGCTGCATGTGATTCAGCTCGACGCGCACCTCGACTTCACGGACGTGCGGAACGACACCCGCTTCAGCAACTCCAGCCCCTTCCGCCGGGCCGCAGAGGAACTGCCGAACCTCGTCCACATCACCACTATCGGGCTGCGCGGCCTGCGCTTCGACCCGGAGGCGGTCCGGGCGGCCCGGGTGCGTGGGCATACCCTGATTCCGATGACAGAGGTTGCCGCTGATCTGACCGGTGTGCTGGCCCGGCTGCCCAGCGGGAAAAACGTTTACCTCAGCGTGGACGCGGACGCCCTCGACCCCGCCGTGTTGCCCGGTACCAGCAGCCCCGAGCCGGACGGGCTGACCTACGCGCAGACGCTGGCCCTGATTCGCGGGGCGGTCCAGCGGAATACCCTGGTCGGCCTCGATCTGGTGGAACTCGCGCCCAACCTCGACCCGACCGGGCGGAGTGCCCTCATCGGCGCGCGGCTGGTCATAGAGACGCTGTGCGAGGTGTTCGATGCCCGGTCCTGAGCGCACAGGGACGCTCTTTACGGGCATCGCGCAACTGGTGACGCCTCCGCCCGGCCCCCAGCGCGGCGGCGCGATGCGTGAGCTGACCGTGCTGGAGGACGCGGCGCTGCTCGTCCGGGACGGCGTGATCGCCTGGGTGGGACCGGCTGGGGAGGCTCCGCGCCTTCCCAACACCGCCGGTCTGGGCACCGTCGATCTGGGCGGTGTCGCCGTCGTTCCCGGATTGACCGACCCGCACACGCACGCGATCTGGGCCGGGGACCGCCTCGCGGACTTCGAGGCGCGGGTGGAAGGGGTGCCCTACGAGGAGATGCTGGCGCGCGGCGGCGGCATCCGCAGCACCATGCGGGCGACGGCGGCGGCGGGGGTAGCGGAACTGGTGGCGCTGGCGCGGCCCCGGCTGGACGCCCTCGCCCGGAGTGGCGCGACCACCATCGAGGTCAAGAGCGGCTACGGCCTGGACTTTGGCGCCGAGCTGCGGATGCTGGAGGCGGTGCGGACCCTGCAAACCCGCGTCCCGGCCACCCTCGTTCCCACGCTGCTGATCCATGTCCCGCCCACCGAGGGCCGCACAGCGTACGTGCGTGCGGTCTGTGAGGAACTGATTCCAGAGGTGGCCCACGAAGGGCTGGCCGACGCCGTGGACGTGTTCTGCGAGCGCGAGGCGTTCACGGTGGAGGAAACCCGCGCCATCCTCACAGCGGCCCAGGCAAACGGCCTGCGCGTCAAACTGCACGCCGATCAGTTCCATGCGCTCGGCGGGACGGAACTCGCCTGTGCCCTCGGCGGGCTGAGTGTGGACCACCTGGAAGCCAGCGGCGAGGCGCAGATCGCGGCGCTGGCCGCCTCGCAGACCGTGGCGACGGTGCTGCCGGGCGTGACGCTCCACCTGGGATTACCTGCTGCGCCTGCCCGCGCTCTGGTGGATGCCGGGGCGTGTGTGGCGGTCGGCACCGACCTGAATCCGGGCAGCTCGCCCCTGTTCAGCGCCCAGCTCGCTCTGGCCCTCGCCGTGCGGCTGAACGGCCTCACGCCCGCCGAGGCGCTGACCGCCAGCACGGTCAACGCCGCCGCCGCCCTGGGTCTGACCGACCGGGGGGCGCTCGTGGTCGGCCAGCGCGCCGACTTCCTGGCGCTGCATTCGCCCGACTGGCGCGACCTCGCCTACACCCTCGGCCTGAACCCGGTCCGCGACGTGTTCGTGGGCGGGCAGAACCTCAAGGAGATGACGCTGTGATTCTGGACCGGCAATTGACGCTTGACGACTTCATCCGCGTGGTACGCGGCGGGGAAACGGTGACCCTCTCGGACGCGGCGCGGGAACGCATCCTGACCGCGCGGGCAGTCATCGAGCGCATCGTGGACGGCCCGGACGCCGTCTACGGCGTGAACACCGGCTTCGGCAAATTCGCCAACGTGCGGATTGCCCGGGATGAACTGGCCCGCCTCCAGCACAACCTGATCGTGTCGCATGCCATCGGCGTCGGTGATCCCCTCCCCGCCGAGGTGGTGCGCGGCATGTTGCTGCTGCGCGCGCAATCGCTCTCGCTCGGGCATTCCGGTGTGCGGCCGGAGGTTGTCGAAGCCCTGCTGACCCTGCTGAACGCGGGCGCGCACCCGGTCGTCCCCGCGCAGGGCAGCGTAGGGGCCTCGGGCGACCTCGCGCCGCTGGCCCACCTCGCGCTGGCGCTGCTGGGGCTGGGGGAGATGGAATACGGGGGCCAGGTGCGGCCCGCCGGGGACGTGCTGGCCGACCTGGGCCTCGCGCCGCTGGCATTGCAGGCCAAGGAGGGGCTGGCCCTCATCAACGGCACGCAGCTGATGGGCAGCTTGCTGGCGCTCGCGCTGCACGACGCCCGCATGCTGCTGCACACCGCCAACCTCGCCGCCGCGATGACGGTCGAGGCCCTTTCCGGGAGCCACCGCCCCTTCAGCGAGGGCGTGGTGCGGCTGCGGCCCCATCCGGGTGCGCTGGAAGTCGCCGCCGAACTACGCTCCTTCCTGCACGACTCCGAGATCGCGCCCGCCCACGCGGGCTGTGGCAAGGTGCAGGACGCCTACAGCCTGCGCGCCGTGCCTCAGGTTCACGGGGCCACTCTGGACGCGCTGATGCAGGCCGGGCGGGTGCTGGAGGTCGAGTTCGCCTCCGTGACCGACAATCCGCTGATTTTCCCGGAGACGGGCGAAGTCATCTCCGGCGGCAACTTCCACGGGCAACCGCTGGCCCTCACCGCCGACGCGCTGAAGGTCGCAGTGGCCGAACTCGCCAGCATCAGCGAGCGGCGCACCGAGCAACTGCTGAACCCGGCGCTGTCGGGCCTGCCGGGCTTCCTGACGCCGCAGGGTGGGCTGAACAGCGGCTACATGATCGCCCAGTACACCGCCGCCGCTCTGGTCAGCGAGAACAAGGTGCTGGCCCACCCCGCCAGCGTGGACTCCATCCCCACCAGCGCCAACCAGGAAGACCACGTCAGCATGGGTGCCCACGGCGCGCGGCAACTGCGTCAGATTCTCGGCAATGCCCAGAACGTCCTGAGTATCGAGCTGATGTGCGCCGCCCAGGCACTCGACTTCCAGCCCCTCCGGGCGGGGCGAGGTGTGCAGGCCGCCCATGAGTGGGTGCGCGAGCTGTTCCCTCATCTCGAACAGGACCGCTACTACCGCCCCGACCTGCTGGCCCTGCGAGAGGACGTGGTGAGCGGCCAGTTGCTGAGAGCCGCACGCGAAGCCTGACGGGGCAGGGGCGAGGCGGCCACAGCGGCCCAGCCTCACCCTTGCCCTTCTGCTCGTCACGTGACGAGCAAAGTCAGTCCTTCTCTTCTCCCCCAATTTTTTTCGCTTCCGGTGCGGCTTTCCAGCGTCCAGCCTGCCGCACGCTCTGGGTCAGCAGGTACTCGATCTGCGCGTTCACGCTGCGGAGGTCGTCGGCGGCCCAGCGTTCCAGGGCGGCGTACAGCTCGGGGCTGATGCGGAGCGGGTAATTCTTGCGGGCCACGCCCTCTCACCTGACCTTCCGGGCACAGGGCCTCTCCCCTGCACCCCATCCGGCGGCGCTCAATACAGGCTCCCGGCGTTCACGACCGGCTGCGTGCCGCGCTCGCTGGTCAGCACGACCAGCAGGTTGCTGACCATCTGCGCCTTGCGTTCCTCGTCGAGCTGCACGATGCCCTGCTCAGAGAGTTCGCGCAGGGCCATCTCGACCATGCCGACCGCACCCTGCACGATCTGCTGCCGCGCGGCGATGATCGCGCTGGCCTGCTGGCGTTGCAGCATCGCTCCCGCGATCTCGGGCGAGTAGGCCAGGTGCGAGAGGCGGGCTTCGAGCACCTCCACCCCCGCGTGTCGCAGGCGGGTCGCCAGCTCGCGCCCCAGGGCCTCGGCGACCTCGTCGGGATTGCTCCGCAGCGAGAAGCTCTTGCCGTCGTAGTCGTCATACGGGTACTGCGCGGCCAGGTGACGCAGGGCCGTTTCGGACTGGATGGCGACGAACTCGGCGTAATCCTCCACGTCGAAGACGGCGCGGGCCGTGTCCACCACCCGCCACACGATCACGGCGGCGATCTCGATGGGGTTGCCCATCTGGTCGTTGACCTTCAGCCGCTCGGAGTTGAAGTTGCGGATGCGGAGCGACACGTTCTGGCGCACCGTGAAGGGGTTGGTCCAGTAGAAGCCGTTGCGGCGCTCGGTGCCCACATAACGCCCGAACAGCGTCAGGACCTTGGCCTGGTTGGGCTGGACGACAAAAAACCCGATCAGGGCGAAGAATGCCAAAATCCCCAGCGCGATCCCCAGCCCCACGCTGAGGCCGCTGAGGGTCACCCAGGCGGCCACGGCCACCAGCACCAGCCAGAGCAGCACCGCTGGAACACCGGGCAGCCCGAACGCACGCCGCTCCACGCTGGCAACCCCACTGCTGGGCGAAACGCCCCCCTCGGGACCGACGGACGCGGGCGCCTTTTCCAGTTCATTCATACCAACCTCCGATCAAAGTGATATCACTTTGAGAGCAGAAATGTGACACCTTGGTCACGAGCGGGATTACGCGCCCGCGCCGGTCATCAGATTCCCTGTTCCTCATGACGGGCACGGTCACGCGCGGGGCGACACTCTAGAGTGCGGGCATGATTGTCGCCTTCGTGAATCCGGCAGGCGTGTTGATCCCCCGCGATCCGGCGGAGAACCCGCGCCCCGCCCAGCTGGTCCTCTCCACCCTGCTGACTGCTGCCGAACTGATCCCGGTGACGGGCCTGGACGAGGAGGGCCTGCTGGATATTCCGGCGGCCTTCACGTCCTGGCAGGTGCTGCGGCACGGCGCGGTCGTCCTGAACCCGGACGGCGAGGAGGACCCGGCCTGGCGACGCCTGACCCTAGAAACCCTGCGGGAGCGGGAAGACGCCCTGCGCCTGGCCTTCCAGGCCGCCCAGCACATCGGCTGGCTGGGCCAGCTGGGCACCGAGGCCGAGCTGCACGAGCGGCAGGGCCTCCCCCTGATGGTCACCCTCCGCCACCCCCACGGTGTCACGCACGCCCTGGACGCGGCGGCGCGGGAATGGCGCTCCTGGCTGGAGGACGGGCCTTTCCGGGGTCAGCTGCGCCTGATCGAGGGCGCGGACCTGCTGACCCTGCTCCCGCGCGAGGTGAACCCAGAGAGCGCCGTGAACTACGTGCTGAGCCAGCTGGAGGAGGTGGAACTGTCGCTCGGCGTGAGCGCCCTGGCCTCTGACGCCGCCTTTCTCGCCCTGTGCGACTATGCCGTGACGCCCGGCGAGGGGCCGGTCATGGGGGCCGCCCTTTCGGCCCTGGACCGCGCCGATGAGGACGACACCGAGTGACTTCTGTCCTGCCCCTTCCTGCCACCTCCGGGCCGTTGAACGTGAGGGTGCGAAAGCTGTACGCGAATGCCTACCTGCTGGACACACCCAGTGGGCGCTTGATGGTGGACGCGGGAATTCTGCCGTATGCGGCCCAATTCGCGCGCCTGCTGCGGACTTTTCAGCCCGACGCGCTGCTTCTGACCCATCATCATGTGGACCACAGCGGCGGGGCCTTCATCGCGGCCCGGCTGGGTTTTCCTGTCCTCGCCCACCCGCTGGAGCACGCCCTCCTGACGGGAGAGGAACACCGGCTGCCCTATCCGGCGGGACGCCCGGACCTGGGCGAGATCGTCTCGCGCTTACATCCGAAAGTGCCCCGGCGTGCCCTGCACCCCGTTCACCCCGGCGAGCAGGTGCGGGGCTGGCAGGTGGTCCATCTGCCCGGACATACCCAGGGGCAAATCGGCCTGCTGCGGGATGGGGTGCTGATTGCGGGAGACGCCCTGATGGGTGGGCCGGGTGGGGCACATCTTCCCCGCGCGGCCTACAACGAGGATCACCGTGAGGCGGTGCGCACGCTTCAGGCCGTTGCCGACCTGGATTTACGGAGCATTCTGCCGGGACACGGCAGACCCCTCACGCCTGAACAGGTGCGGCAGCGGGCAGGGCGGGACCGGTAATCCGGTTGCTCGTCACGTGACGAGCAACTCTACCCGCGCTCTTTCTTAAGCCGAATCGAGCAGTTCACCGATCTGGCGGAGCAGCCGTTCGACCTTGCGCCGCCGCGCCGCATCCAGCTCCGCCAGGGTGCGGCGGTCTGCCAGGCGACGGGCGACGGCCTGGAACGGGTCGGCGGTTTCCTGGCGGGGGGGCGCCACCTGCTCACGCAGGGCCTGCACCGTCGCGCCTTCCAGAGCCAGCCGCAACAGTCTGGCCCGGCCTGCCTGGTCGGTCACCCGGCCCACGATCAGCGCCTTGCGGTAGTCCAGGCCGGACCGGACTGCCTCCTGCACATCCTCCGGCAGGTTCAGGACCGCCGCCCGGTTCTTCACGAAACTGCGCCAGGTTTCCCGGCCCAGCGCCCCAAAGAGGGCCTCCAGCCGGGCGACGGCCTCCGGGTCTTCCTGGGGATGACGGTCGAGGGCGAACAGGCGCGCAACCGCCTCCCCCACCGGCACACCAAGGGTCGAGGCCGCCACTTGCAGCCGGGCACGCACCTCCTCCAGCACGTTCAGGTCCTCACGTTGCAGGTTCTCGACGGCGGCGGCCAGTTGTGCCTGGGCGTCAGTCAGGTCGCGGAGCAGCACCGGCACTTCGGCCAGCCCCGCCAGCTGCGCCGCCCGCCAGCGCCGCTCGCCCGCCACGATCTCATACTGCCCATCGCCCAGGGGCCGAACCAGCAGGGGCTGGAGGATGCCCTGCTCACGGATGCTGCGGGCCAGTTCCTCCAGCGCCTCAGGGGCGAAATGGACCCGTGGCTGAAAGGCCCCCGGCCGAAGCGACTGCACGGGGAGGGTCGTCGCCGCCGGTTGCCCGAGGGCCTCCACCCCCTCGACCAGCCCGGTCAGACGCGCACCGATGGCGGGTCTGGCCTTGCGGGTCACGCCTTCACCCCGGGAATCTGGACATTCAGATTTGCGGCGCGCGCGATCTCGGCGGTCACCCGCAACACGTCCTGATGCACGGGCGAACCGGGCGCATAGACCCCCACCGGCTGCCCGGCACTCGCGCTGTCGTTCCAGACGGCTCCCCGGTCAGGAATCGGGCTGGCGAGGGGCCGCAACATGCCCTGAAAGGCCGCCAGCGCCTCACGGTCATGCGAGCGCCGCGCGTCATACAGGGTGGGCACGTACAGGGCGACCGTCAGGTCCGGGCGCAGCTTGCGGTAGGTCGCCATGGCCTCCGACAGCCCCGACAGGGCATTCATCCCCTTCTGACGCGTGGGGACCGGCACCACCAGATGATCCGCCGCCAGCGCGCCCAGAATGGAGAGTTGGCCCAGGCTGGGCGGGCTGTCGATCAGGACCACGTCGTACTGCCCCGCGACCGCTTGCAGTGCCTGCCGCAGGTGCAGGTGTGCGCCGACGACACCCATCATCTGGCCCTCGGCCAGGGCGAGCGACACATCGCTGGGAATGAGGTGGAGTCCATGCGTGGGGGTCGGAGGGGGGAGAGGCTCACCGCGTGTGGCCGTGTCGTAGACGGTCTGTTCACGCGTGACTCCCGTCACACCCAGCCAGTCCGTGAGGTTGGCCTGTGGATCAAGGTCCACGACCAAGACACGCAATCCGGCCTGGGAGAGCGTGTGACCGACATCGCGCGTCAGGCTGGATTTCATGACCCCACCCGCATGGTTGAAGAACGTCAGCGTCCGCATTTCACCCAGCCTAACCGAAGGCGGTCCCACTTGCTCGTCACGTGACGAGCAGATCTGGGAACACACTTCCCCTATCGGACAACTTGTGCCGTTTTCGTCCAATCTTGCTTCCGGGGTGTCCGTGCAAAGCTGCATCCTAAGACGCTTTGGGCAGCCAAAGCGAGGGCGCAGATCGGCCCAGGAATCAGCAGGAGCTTTTGGCTCTGTTGGGAGGTCAAAAGCGACCAAAAAGAGTAGAATTGGTACGTAAATTACATAGCAAACACTATAAATTATGTAAATAGCAGCAAAATAGGGTATCGGACAACTTGCGCCGTTTTTGATGTAGGGACTATCGGACAACTTGCGCCGTTTTTCTCTCGGCTGCCTCCCAGACAGCGTTTTTTGGCAGCAAACTGCCAAACAAGGGACTATCGGACAACTTGCGCCGTTTGGCCTCCAACTATCGGACAACTTGCGCCGTTTTGCGCCAAACTATCGGACAACTTGCGCCGTTTGGGGGAAAGAGGTATCGGACAACTTGCGCCGAAACTATCGGACAACTTGCGCCGTTTGGGGGGGAGGTATCGGACAACTTGCGCCGTTTTGGCCCCAAAACTATCGGACAACTTGCGCCAAACTATCGGACAACTTGCGCCGTTTCACCCCTAAAATGCCGTCCAGCACGCGTGGCGCCCCGCCGCTTGTTGTTGACAACATATAATCTTTTAAAAGATTTAAAGATCTAAAAAACAACAAACAAGGGGGTGGCCGTGTCCGAAAAAGGAATCAAACGCTTCGACGAACTCAACATCGCCCGGTTGAGCCTCATCAGCGTTCAGGAACGCATCCCGCCGGACTACCGCGACTGGAGTGTGGAACTCGAGGACGGCGACCGCCGCTACAAGGTCACCTGCCAGGCCATGCCCGAGTACGGGGTGCCGCACGGCATCGACACGGACATCAGCGCCGCCCTTGTGAATCTGTACATCGACCAGGGGGCACCAGCGGACGGCAGCGTGACCTGCACGCCCTACCAGCTGCTGCAAATGGCGGGCCTGGATACCAGCGGGCGCTACTACGCCGCGCTCGACGAGAGTCTGCGGCGGCTCCTGACCACGAACTACTTCATCGCGGAAGGCTGGCGGGACCATCCCCGCAAGCGCTGGACCAACGTGAACTTCCGGTACATCGACCGCCTGGAGTTCTCGTCGGGAGAGGCCGAGCGGCTCGATGCCAGCAGCATCCTGAAAATCACCCTGCCGCAGGAGATCGCGCGCAGCGTGCGCTCGGGGTACATCAAGCCGCTGGACCTGAGCTTCATGCAGACCCTCAGGCGGCCCCCCACACGCGCCCTGTACCGCCTGCTTGACTCGCAGCGCCGCGACCCGGAGAACCCCGAGCGGGTGGCGATGACGTACCAGGTGGGTCTGATGGAGTGGGCCGAGGCCTGCAAGATCGTGACCGACCGGCCCAGCATGGCCCAGCGCACGCTGGACGCGGCCCACGAGGAACTGATCGAGAAAGGCTTCCTGAAAAGCGTCGAGTATCTGGGGCGGGGCAAGAAAAAGCTCCTGCACTACACGTTCGGTGAAGCTTTCATCCCACCCGACCCGCTGCTGGTGCAGAACCTCGCGGCTATCGGAATCACCCATACCCGCGCGCTCCAACTCGTCCGGGAACACAGCGAGGCCGTGGTGGAAGACACACTTTTGCGGTACCAGGGCATCGTCTCAGGAGGTTACAAGCCCCGCAGTCGCCCAGCCTTTTTCGTGGATCTCCTGAAGAACCCCGAGAAGTATCAGCTTCCCGAAGGGGTCTTGCTGCCCCTGGAAGGCCCCCAGAAGGGCCAGCAAGTGCGGAAGCAGGGGGAGAGGGCGGAAAGAGGCTTGGAAGCACCTTCGCGGGCCTCCCAGGAGGAAGAGACTTCGGACACTGATGCGGCTCTGCATGCCCTGCCCCGTGACGCCCAGGTGGAGGAAGTCATGCGGACCCTGACATTCCTGCTCCGCAACGACCTGAAAGTGCCCGAACTCGACACGCTGCGCCTGGCACTGGACGAGGGGCTGGAGGATCCGCTGGACGTGAAAGCGTGGGTGTTGCGGGGGATCAGCGGCGGGCAGAAGGCCGCCATGATTCGCGACCTGCGTGCCCGCCTGAGCCTGACGCCCGCGCCGCAGTGATACGCCGCCGTGAATGGACCCGGCCGGGTCAGCGGGGACGCTTGATCGTCTCGATACCCGCGCCCGAATGCAGGACCTCGCCGTACAGGTTCCAGAGGGCTTGAGCCGCTTGTGCCTCACGGATCAGGCCCGAGAAGCGCAGGTAAGCCGCGTTCCCGTCGGGGAGCACGAAGGTGGGCGTGCCGAACACGCCGAGCGCCGCTGCGTCGCGCAACTCTGCCGCGAGGGCCTCGCGCAGCGTTCGGTCATCCGCGAGATCGTCCTCAAAGCGGGTCAGGTCCAGTCCGGCTTCCCGGGCGGCCACACGCACCGTCTGCTCGTCCAGTTCGCTCTGACGCTCGTGCTTGGCCCGGAAGAGGGCCAGCGTGAAGGCCCAGGCCGCCCCCTCGCCCTGCCTGGCGGCGGCCTGCGCTGCCAGAAAAGCACGCAAACTCGCCTGTTGTGCGGCATTCCCGCCCTCCGCCGGCTGCTCGTGAAGCCACCACGTCGGGGCCTTGCGGTCGGGGTTCTCGGGGTGGTTGCCCTGGAGCAGCGAATAGTGGCGCAGGCGGAAGGGCAGGCCCCGCTCACGGCGCAGCACGTCGGCCAGTTCCACGCCGCGCCAGGCGAAAGGGCAAAGAAAGTCGAAGTACACCTGGGTGGGGCGTGTGGCTGGGGGCGTTGCCTGGGGAGCCGTCATGGCGGGACGCTAACACGTTCGCCCCGGGATTTCAGGTGGGCTTTCGCGCGACCAGGCGCAGGGTCAGCAGCACCGCGAAGGCCAGCACGACCATGATGGCGCTCAGCACCAGCGCGGGGGCGAGGTCGCTCTCTGCTGCGCTGTAGATGGCGAGCGGCACGGTGCGGGTCTGCCCCTGGAGGCTTCCGGCAAACAGCAGCGTTGCGCCGAACTCGCCCAGGGACCGTGCCCACGCCAGCACCGCGCCCTCCAGCAAGAAGGGCAGCGCGAGCGGCAGCGTGACCCGGGTGAAGGTCGCCCAGGGGGACGCACCGTCCACCCGCGCCGCCGCCTCCACGTCCGGATCGAAAGCGAGAAAGCCGGCCTTCGCGGCGCGCACGTAAAAGGGAGCGCTGGTAAAGACCTGCGCCAGCACGACGGCGGCGGGGGTAAAGGCCAGCCCGATCCCGGCGATTTCCAGCGGGCGGCCCAGCAGGCCGGCGCGCCCGAAGGTCAGCAGCAGCGCGACCCCGGCCACCACGGGCGGCAACACCATCGGCAGGTCGAGCAGCGCGTCCAGGACGGTCCGCCCGGGAAAACGTCTCCGCGCCAGCAGGTAGGCGACGGGCGTGCCCAGGCCCAGCGTGACCGCAAGCGCCGCGCCGGTCGTGAGGACACTCACCCGCAGGGCGTCCAGCACCGCCGGAGAGCGCAGGGTAGTCAGGAAGTCGGCCGTCAGACCCTGGGCGAGCAGGACCAGCACGGGCAGCAGCAGAAAGGCCGCCATCAGCAGGCTGAGCGCGACCGGAAGGGGGTGAGGACGGGACCGGGCTACCGAGCGGACAGGAACCCCCATTTGTGGAGAATCCGTTGCCCGTCCGCCGAGCGCACGAACTGCACGAAGTCCAGCGCCGCCTGCGCGTTCGGGCTGGCCCTGAGGACCCCCACCGGATAGGCCACGGGTGGGTTGAAGCGGGTGGGCAGCGCGACCGTCCGCACGCTCCTGCGCAGGGCGGGCGTCACGTCGCTGACAGAGACCAGGGCGGCGTCGGCCTGCCCCAGTTGAACTTTCAGGGCGACCTGCCGCACGTTGGGTTCCTCGCTCACGACGTTGCCCAGCACCCGGCCCGCGAAGTCCTGGCCGTAGGTGCCCGACGCACCGATCAGGTCCAGTGCTCGCCGCGCCGCTTCCCCAGCGGGGACGGCCCGGTCAGCAATGACCAGCTTCAGCCCGGGCCGTGCCAGGTCGGCCAGCGTCTGGACCTGAGGGCGGGCAGCCGGGGTAATGACGGTCAGCCGGTTCAGATTCGCCGCCCCCGCCCCACCGGACAGCAGGGCCAGGAGCGCCAGCACGCGCCTCATCCGGACCTCTGACGCTCTGCCGTGTACGCGGTCCAGCTACGGCCGGGATCTGGCAGGGGCACAGCTGGGGCGGCGATCTCCCATCGGGGCATGTCTGAACCTAGCCCGTGGGGCAGAAACCGTCAACGCCGCCGGAGTTTCCGGCTGGGAAAAGCCTTCCTCCAGCCTAGGCACCTGTGGTGAAACCGAGTTGCTCGTCACGTGACGAGCAGCAGGGAAAGCGGCCCCAGAAAAACACCGGCCCGCCCCAGCCCTTCTCACAGGCTACCCTGGGGGGATATTCTGGACCCGGACGGGCCGACGGCCCCGCTGCTGGACCCTGTTTGCTGGAAAGGAGACCCATGACCCCGACCTCACCCCTTCCCCTGAGTGAAGCCGACGAGCGCGTGCTGAACCGGTTGCGCCGGATCGAGGGCCAGGTGCGCGGCCTGCAACGCATGATCGAGGAAGGCCGCGACTGCCACGACATCCTGACTCTGCTGTCCGGCATCCGCAGCGCGCTGGACGCTTCCGGCGACGCGATTCTGGAGCAGTACGCCTCGGGCTGCCGCGCCCGGCCCGGCGAGGCGATCACGCCGCAGGACGTGGTGCGCGCCGTGAAGCTGCTGCGGGGTTGAGGACGGCTGGATTAAGGGCGGCCGGGTGACGCTGGCCCGGAATACGGAACCCGACCACCCGGCAGGCCGCACGCCCGCCGTACAGTGGGCGCATGACCATCACCCTGACCCACGTCCCTCTGCTGATCGGGGGACAGGCCGTGCAGACGGACGCGCAGGACACCGTGTCCCATCCCCTCACGGGTGAGGCCCTGTACCACGTCGCCCGTGCGGCAGAGGTCCACCTACGCGCCGCCCTCGACTCGGCCCAGGCGGCCTTCACCGAGTACCGCCGCTGGCCCGCCCACCGCCGCGCCGAGGCCCTGCGCCGGGCATCCGGCCTGCTGACGGACCGCGCCGACCTGTTCGCCCGCACCATCGCCACCGAGGCGGGCAAGCCGCTCAAGGCCGCCCGGGTCGAGGTCGCCCGCAGTGTCGAGAATCTGGGGTTCGCGGCCGACGAGGCCGCGCAGATGGCCGGACAGGGGATTCCCCTGGACGCCAGCCGCTTCGGAGAGGGCCGCCTGGGCTTCACGGTGCGGGAGCCGCGCGGCATCATCGCCGCCATCAGCCCATTCAATTTTCCGCTGAATCTCGCGCTGCACAAGGTCGGCCCGGCACTGGCGGGGGGGGACACCGTGATCCTGAAACCCGCCCCGCAGACGCCGCTGACGGCCAACCTGATCGCGGAGCTGATCCAGGACGCGGGCTTTCCCGCCGGGGCGCTGAACGTGCTGCATGGCGGCGCGGAGCTGGGCGCCGCGCTGACCTCCGCCCCCGAGATCGCCCTGGTGACCTTTACCGGCAGTCCCCAGGTGGGCGAAAGCATCAAGCGTGGCAGCGGCCTCAAGCCGGTCGTGCTGGAGCTGGGCAACAACAGCGCCAACCTCGTGGACGCCGACAGCGACGTGGAGCTGGCCGCGCGCAAGCTGGCCGCCGTGAGTTTTGCCTACCAGGGGCAGGTCTGCATTCACCCGCAGCGCCTGATCGTCCATGAGGGGGCCTACGACGCCTTCCGGGCCGCCTTTCTGGAGGCCGCCCGCGCGCTGGTGGTCGGTGATCCCCTCGACGAGCAGACCGACGTGGGGCCGCTGGTCAACCCGGCCGCGCTGACGCGCCTGCAAGGCTGGATTCAGGAGGCGCTGGACCTGGGCGGCCGGTTGCTGCTGGGAGGAACGCCCCAGGGAAATATCCTCCCACCGACCGTGCTGGAGGACGTGCCCGAACACGCGCACCTGGTCCGCGAGGAAGCCTTCGGTCCGGTCGTGGTGCTGTCGCGCGCGGCCAGCTGGTCCGGCGCCATCGCCGCCGCCAACCGCAGCCGCTACGGCCTCCAGACGGGCGTGTTTACCCGCAACCTCCAGCACGCGCTGGAAGCGGTGCGGGACATCGAGGCCGGCGGGGTGATCGTGAACGACCCCAGCACCTTCCGGGTGGACCAGATGCCCTACGGCGGCATCAAGGACAGCGGCTTCGGGCGCGAGGGCGCGCGCAGCTCGCTGGAGGAACTGACGTATCTGAAAACGGTCGTTCTCAGCTGACCGCCTCTCTCGGCGGCCACCGCTGGGCTGCCCAGACCTGACCTGCACCGGCCCGCATTCCGGGGACAAGGGGAGTTGGTGGGCGTTCTGAAAATACTGTCCAGGACGGCAAAAAGTTGTGCGGCCCCAGGTGGAGTGCGTGCTGGTCGGCCTTAACGGTCCCTTACCCCCCTTCACGAGTGCCCAAACGTATGTCATGCTGCTCACCATGACGAAGAAAACGACGAAAGCACCGGCCAAGAAGACCGCCGCCAAGGCTCCCGCGCAGGAGGATACCAAGGCCAGCCGCGCTGCCGGCAACGGCAACGACGGCGGCAGCAGCAAGGTCGCCAAGACCCAGCTCGTGGAAATGGTCGCCGACAAGACCGGCCTGACCAAGAAGCAGAGCGAGGAAGCCGTCAGCGCGATGCTGGGCGTGGTCGTGGACGCGATCAAGGGCGGCAAGAGCGTGGGCCTGCCCGGCCTGGGCACCCTCAGCGTGAAGGCCACCGCCGCCCGCACCGGCGTGCGCCCCGGCACCAGCGAGCGCATCCAGATTCCCGCGGGCAAGAAGGTCGCCTTCAAGGTCGCCAGCACCCTCAAGTCCTCGCTGGGCGACGACTCCGCGAGCGCCTGACCGAACCTGAGCTTCAGCTTTTGCGCCCCTCGCGGGGCGCTTTTTTCGTCTGGAGAGGTGTTGGCGTCCCTAGGGCTGAGCCGTCAGCAGCGTGTTCCCGACCGCGCGCCGCAGCCGCTGGATGTCCAGCGTGCCGTGCCGTGAGGGATGGACACGGTTTGTCAGCAGGACCCAGGCCAGGCCGCGTTCCGGGTCGACCCACAGGCCGGTGCCCGTGAAGCCGGTGTGGCCAAACGCTCCAGGGCTGGCGAGACTGCCCCCGCTCCAGCCTGGCTGCGCGGTCACGAAAGCGAGGCTGCGGCCCGGGGTGTGGAGGCGGGTGGCGGCCGCCTGTGCGGCGGGCGAGAGCCAGCCACCCCGCAGCAGAGCTTCCGCCTGGTCCAGCACACCGGCGAGGGTGCCGAACAGACCCGCGTGCCCCGAGACGCCGCCCAGCGCAGAGGCATTCTCGTCGTGCGGCTCGCCCCGCAGCACCCGGCCGCGCCAGGCGCAGCGCTCGGTGGCGACGGTCCGGGCCGGGTCGGGGGAGAAGGTCAGGCCGGGGTCCAGTGGAAACTCGCGCAGGGGCCTGCCGCGCGCCCGTTCCAGCACGAGGCCCAGCAGGATATACCCCAGGTCGCTGTACACCACCTCACCGGGTGGGGTCAGCGGCCAGGGTTCCTGCAAGACCCGCGCCCGGATCGTCGCGGCGTCGCCCCAGGTGTACAGCGGTGCCCAGGCCGGGAGGCCCGCCGTGTGCGTGAGAAGCTGGCGCAGGGTGCGCTCTTTCAGGGGCGTGTCCTGCATCCAGGCGAGGTCGGGCAGGTGGCGGGCGAGGGGGTCGTCGAGGTCGAGCAACCCCTCCTGCACGCCGCGCAGCACCTCGCGCGCGGTGAACAGCGGTTTGGTGAGGCTGGCGAGGTCCCACCAGAAATCTTCTTCCAGGGGCAGGCCCTCGGGGTCGCGCACGGCCTGACCCAGCCCCAGGCGGTCTCGCTGCCCGTTCGCGGTGACGACCCCGAGCGCCGCGCCACACAGGCCCTCTCGCTCTACCGCCCCGGCCAGAAGTGTCCGCGTCTGCTCAGGAATCACCCCGGTCATCCTTCCCCCAGGGCGGCCCGCGCGTGGCCGTCCGCCGCCGCGAGCCGGGCTTCGGCCTCGGGCGCACTCAGGCCCAGGCGCAGCATCACCAGGGCGGTTTTCACGCGGCCACCCGCCTGCTCCAGCGCGGCGCGGGCCTCGGCCTCCGCCGCCCCGGTCGCGTGGCAGGTGAGGCGCACGGCGCGGGCTTCGAGCTTGGCGTTGCTGGCCCTGAGGTCCACCATCAGGTTGCCGTACACCTTGCCCAGCCGGACCATCAGCGCGCTCGACAGGGTGTTCAGCGCGATTTTCTGGGCCGTCCCGGCTTTCAGGCGCGTGCTGCCGCTGATGATCTCCGGCCCGGTGTCCAGCGGCACGGGGCAGTCCACGGCGGCCAGCAGGGGGGTGCCGGGGTTGTTGGCGAGGCCGACCGTCAGGGCGCCCAGCGCCCGCGCCGCCTCCACCGCGCCCAGCACGTAGGGCGTCGTCCCACTGGCCGCCACCGCGATCAGCACGTCCTGCGGGCCGGCACCTGCCGAACGCACGTCCGCGCCGCCCGCCGCCGCGTCGTCCTCCGCGCCCTCCACCGCCTGCCGGATCGCGCGGTCGCCCCCGGCGATCAGCGGCACGGCCCGCGAAGGCGGCCAGGAAAAGGTCGGCGTGAGTTCGGTGGCGTCCAGCACGCCGAGCCGCCCGCTGGTGCCCGCGCCCACGTACACCAGCCGCCCGCCGCGTTCCAGCCGGGGAAGCGCGGCCTCCACCGCCTGCGCGAGGGCGGGCGCGGCGGCCCGCACCGCCTCCACCGCCGCGCGCTGGTCGTCGGCAAGCACCTGCACCAGCGCCAGGTGGTCCAGTCGGTCGAGGTCGGGGTGGTCGGGGTGGACCCCCTCGGTGCGGCGTGGGTCGGGCAGGGGCGGGAGAGAGGAAGGGTGGGTCGTCATAGGAGGTTCTCCGGGAGGGGAGGGGAGAAGAGGAGTTTTCCGGCGCTGACCGCGCGGCGTGCGCCCGTCGTGTGCGGGAGGGTGTTCGCCCAGCCCTGCGCGCGGGCATAGCCCAGGAACGCGAACGCCGCCGCCTCGCGCGTGGCGTCGGTAAAGCCCCGCGCCGCCCAGCCGACCTCCTCGAAGGTCAGGACCGGGAGGGGGGAGAGGGCCGCGCGCAACGCCGCCAACAGCGTGGGATTGCGCGCGCCCCCACCCGCCACCACGATCTCGTTCAGGCCGCGCGGCACGATCCAGCGCGCGTAGGCGTCCGCGACGGTGCGTGCGGTCAGGGCGGTCGCGGTCGCCGCGAGGTCGGGCACGCTCAGATCGGCGGGCCGGGGCAGGCGTTCCAGCGTCCAGACCTCCCGCCCGGTGGCCTTGGGAGGGGGCGCCGTCAGCTCGGGCTGCGCGAGCCAGGCCGCCAGCGTCTCCGCGTGGGCGCGGCCCGCCGCCGCCAGCCGCCCGCCCTCGTCGCAGACCTGCCCGGCGCGGGCGGCCACCTCGTCCAGCAGGCAGTTGCCGGGGCCGGTGTCGAAGGCCAGCACGCCGCTGCGGTCCGTGCCCGGCAGGAAGGTCAGGTTGCTGATGCCGCCGAGGTTGTGAACGGCCCGCCGCACACCCGGCTGCGCGAACAGCGCCCAGTCCGCGAAGGGCACCAGCGGCGCGCCCAGGCCACCCGCCGCCACGTCCGCCGGCCGGAAGTCGGCCACGACGGGTTTGCCGGTGCGCTCCGCGATCAGGGCCGCCTCCCCGAGTTGCAGGGTGGCGGGCCGCGCCCAGCCCCGCGCCGGATCGGGCCGGGGCTGGTGCTGCACCGTCTGACCGTGCGAGGCGATCAGATGGGCGGAGGCGGCGAGGGGGGCCGCGGCTTCCGCCAGCGCCTCGCCCAGCCACCAGTGGAGCTGGGTGAGGTCTGCGGTGGTGGCCCCCTCCCGCATGGCGGCCAGCACCGCTGCGCGCAAGTCGGGCGAGAAGGGGGTGAAGACGTGTTCGACGACCCTGCCGCGCGGCACGCCTCCGGGAAGGGCGGGAAAGTTGCCCCCCGATCCCAGGGCGGGCCAGCCCGGCAACTCCAGCAGCGCGGCGTCGATGCCGTCGGCGCTCGTGCCGCTCATCAGCCCCAGGATGCGGGGGGAAACGGCGCGGGGGGTCATGGCCGCTCCTCGCCGTGCAGTTCCATCACGAAGTCGTAGCGGTCGCCCCGGTAATGCGCGTGCGCGTGTTCCACCGGTTTCCCGTCCGCCGTCCAGGAGACGCGCTCGGTGGCGAGCAGCGCCGCGCCAGGGGGCACGTCCAGCCAGCCGGCCATCTGGGGGCCGGCATTGACGGCGCGCAGGTGGCGCACAGCCCGCACCGGACTCAGCCCCCGCTGGGTCAGCAGCCCGTACAGGCTGGCGTCGGTCACGTCGGCGGCGCTCAGGGGGCCGCTCAGCGCGGCGGGCAGCGTGCTTTCCTCCACGGCGAGCGGTTCCCCGTCCGCCGTTCGCAACCGGCGCAGGCGGTACACCGTGTCCGTGGGCGAGAGGGCCAGCGTCATCGCCTCCTGCGGTGTGGGGCGGGCACACTCGAAGGAGAGGACCCGCGCCCCCGGCGTCTGCCCGCGCGAACGGACATCCTCCGAAAAGCCCGTGAGCAGCCCGAGGGGCCGCGCGGCCAGTGCGGGAGCGGGCAGATTGACGAACGTGCCGCTTCCGTGCCGCCGCGTCAGGAGGCCCTGTTGCGCCAGCAGCGCCAGCGCCTGCCGGACGGTCACGCGTGACACGCCCAGCGCTCCGGCGAGGTCCCGTTCGGCAGGCAGGGCCGTTCCGCCCGCCAGCGTGCCGTTCCCGATGCGCGCCGCGAGACCGTGCGCCACCTGCACGTAGACCGGCGTGGCGCTCGCGGGGTCCAGCGGGACGACCCAGGGCAGAGAGGGGGCGGACATCCCTCTAACCGTACCACTTCAGGACCACTGGGCAACAGACCTTGAATTGGACTGAGAGTGGTCCTATGCTGCGGCGGTATCTCGACCACAATTCGCTCCCCCGCCCGGAGGTTCACCCATGCTCAAGCGCACCCGTTCCATGCCCCGTTTGCTCGGCCTCGTCACGCTCGCTCTCCTCGGCGGCGCTCTCGCCGCACCCAAAAAGGTCACCGGGTACGGCAGCCTCGGCATCACGGACGGCAAGCCCGGCGGCACCTACACGCTGGTGCTGGGGGACAGCCCGCAGAGCCTGAACTACTACGGCGTGATCGACAACAACCTCGGCCTGATCGCCCAGCAGCTCTTCGACGGGCTGGTGGAGTTCAACTACGCCACCTACAAGGTCGAACCCGCGCTGGCCGAATCCTGGACGATCAGCCCCGACGGCAAGGTGTACACCTTCAAGCTGCGCCAGGGCGTCAAGTGGAGCGACGGCCAGACCTTCGACGCCGACGACGTGGTCTTCACCTACGACCAGATCATCATGAACCCCGAGGCGCGGGCCGGGGACGCCGCTTCCTTCAAGCTCGACGGCAAGCAGGTGGACGTGAAAAAGGTCGATGCGAACACCGTGCAGTTCGTGTTGCCGCGCCCCAGCCCGGCGTTCCTGCTCCAGATGCGCTCCTTCATCATGCCCAAGCACAAGTTGCTGAAGTTCTCGCAGGAGGGCGGGGCCAAGCCCGCCGACATCAACAATGCCTGGCCCAGCAACGTGGCCGCCGCCGAGGTGGTCGGGACCGGTCCCTTCAAGCTCGGGAGCTACACCGCCGGGCAGAAGGTCACGCTGGTCAAGAACCCCAACTACTGGAAGGTGGACGGCAAGGGGACCAAGCTGCCGTACCTGAACGGGCTGGACTTCCTGATTATCCGGGACCCCCAGGCGCAGGTCGCGCAGTTCCTGGCCGGGAACGTGGACCAGCTCAACATCAGCGGCGCGCAGTTTCCCGACCTCAAGCAGCGCGAGGTGTCCGGCGCGCCCTTCAAGGTGATGCGCTCCACCGCCCTGTTCGGCAGCCCGCCCTTTGTCGCCTACAATTTCGACGCCAAGGACGCGGCCCTCGCCAAGGTGTTCAGTGACGCCCGCTTCCGCCGCGCCATGCAGAGCGCCCTGAACCGCCCGCGCATCATTGACGCTGTGTACAACGGCCTTGCCAGCCTGCCGGGGCACGGCGTCGCGCCCGTGAACAAGGAGTGGTACACCAACACCACCAAGCAGCTCGGCACCTTCGACCTCAAGGCCGCCGCCGCTGCCCTGGACGCCCTGGGCCTGAGGGACACCAACGGCGACGGCGTCCGCGAGATCAGCCGGGGCAAGAACCTGGAGTTCGACCTGACCTACGCCACCGACTCCAGCGTGTATCCGGCCATTGCCACCATCCTCCAGAACGACTTTGGCAAGATCGGCGTGAAGGTGAATCTCAGGGGCATCCTGGCGAAGAACCTGCTGTCCACCGGGCAGAGCGGCAACTGGGAAATGATCCTGCACGCCTTTGGGGACCAGCCCGATCCCGAACTGCGCAAGCCGATCTGGCAACCCGGCGGCGCGCTGTACTACTGGCACCGCAGCCTCCAGCCCGCCAAGGACGGTGACCGGCCGAACGTGGCCCGCATGGCCCCCTGGGAAAAGGAGATCTACACCATCTTCGACGACGCGGCAACCACCACCGACCGCAGCAAACGCAAGGCGCTCTACACCCGCTGGCAACTGCTGTTCGCCCAGAACCTGCCCGTCACGCCCATCGCCAAGCCCGAGAACATCGGCGCGATCAGCAACAAATACGGGAACTACATCTACAACCTGGGCGTGATTCCGGGCTACAACCCGGTGCCGCTGATCTACCAGAAGTAATTGGGCTGTGGGTTGTCGGGTGTGGGAAAAGCACGGCTGGGGCGTACGGCCAAAGCCGAAGCTCCCACAGCCCACAGCCCATCCCCCACAACCCACTTATGCTGACCTATACCCTGCGCCGGATTCTCGGCATGATTCCCACCCTGCTCGTCATCAGCGCCGTGTGTTTTGCGGTCATCAAGCTCCAGCCGGGCAGCTTTACCGACCAGTACCTCGAAGACCCGCGCTTTACCCGCGAGACGGCGGCGGCCATCAGCCGTCAGCTGGGCCTGGACCAGCCCGCCCTGGTGCAGTACGGGCGCTGGCTGTGGGGCGTGGTCACGCGGCTGGACTTCGGCTACTCCTTCCTGCAAAACCGCCCGGTGGTCAGCGTGATCGGGGACCTGCTGGGCTGGACGGTCTTTCTGAGCCTGATCACGCTGCTGTTTTCCTGGCTGGTCGCGGTGCCGCTGGGCCTCTACACCGCGTTCAACCGGCACGGCTGGCCGGCCAGCATCGCCAACTTTCTGGGCTATGTGGGCCTCGCCATTCCCGACTTCCTGGCGGCGCTGCTGCTGGTCGCGCTGGTGCTGCAACTGGGCGGCACCAACGTGGGCGGCCTGTTCAGCCCGGCTTATATCGACGCGCCCTGGTCCTGGGCGAAGGTGGCGGACCTGCTGGGCCACCTGTGGATTCCGGTCCTCGCGCTGGGGCTGGAAGGGGTCGCGGGGCTGATGCGGCAGATGCGGGCCTCGACCCTGGACGTGCTGACTCAGGACTACATCCGCACGGCGCGGGCCAAGGGCCTGCCGCAGCACCGGGTGATCTGGCGGCACGCCGTCCGCAACGCGATCAACCCTCTCATCAGCCTGGCGGGCCTCAGCCTGCCCAGCCTCATCAGCGGCACCATCATCGTGAGCATCGTGCTGAGCCTGCCCACCATCGGCCCGCTGCTGTACGACAGCCTGCTCAACAAGGACCAGTACACGGCGCTGACCCTGCTGATGCTGAGTGCCTTTCTTCTGCTCGTCGGCAACCTGCTGGCCGATCTGGCGCTGGCGTGGGCGGACCCGCGCGTGAGGTACGCGTGAGGGGGGTTGTGGGAGCTTTTGCTTTCCGCTTCCTTCCCGCTTTTCCCACACCCTACGCCCCACACCCCACACCCCGCCGGGAGCACCTATGACCGCCCTTCCCGCTCCCACCTCCACCCCTTCCCCCTGGGCGCTCGCCTGGCGGCGGTACCGCAAGTCGCGGCTGGGCGTCATCGGTGGCTGGCTGCTGATCCTGCTGTATGCCAGCGCCCTGCTCGCGCCGTTCCTGGCCCCGTACAGCATCACGGCGCAGCACGAGGGCCTGAGCTACCAGCCGCCCCAACGCCTGCATATCGTTCACGAGGGGCAAGTGCGAACCCCCTTCGTGTACGGCTTCAAGCAGGAACGCGACCCGGTGACGTTCGCCCGCAAGAACGTGGAGGACCGCGAGACCCCCATTCCGGTCCAGCTCCTGGTGCGCGGGGAGCCGTACCGCTTCCTGGGCGTGCCGACCACCCTGCACCTGTTCGGCGTGCCGGAAGGGGCTTACTTTTTCCCCCTGGGCACCGACCAGCTGGGCCGCGACCTGCTCTCGCGCACGCTGGTGGGCGGGCAGGTCAGCCTGACGGTCGGCGTGATCGGCGTGCTGATCTCCTTTACCATCGGCATTCTGCTGGGGGGCGTGAGCGGCTACTTCGGCGGCTGGGTGGACAACCTGATTCAGCGGGTGGTGGAGGTGCTGCTGAGCTTTCCGCGCCTGCCCATTCTGCTGGCCCTGTCCACGCTGATTCCGGCGCGCTGGCCCTCGACTTGGGTGTACCTGGGCATCGTCGCCGTGCTGGCGCTGATCGGGTGGGCGGGACTGGCGCGGGTGGTGCGCGGGCAGGTGCTGGCGGCGCGGGGGCTGGAGTACGTGACCGCCGCGCAGGCCATCGGCGCGCGGGACCTGCGGGTGATCCTGCGGCACATCACGCCGAACCTGAGTTCCTTCCTGGTCGTGACGGCCACGCTGGCGCTGCCCGGCTACATCCTGGGCGAGAGTGCGCTGAGCTTTCTGGGGCTGGGCATCAAGGAACCCATGACCTCCTGGGGCCTCTTGCTCAAGGACGCGCAGAACTTCCAGACGCTGCGGCTGTATCCCTGGCTGCTGATTCCCGGCCTGTTCATCTTCCTGGCGGTGCTGGCCTTCAACTTCTTCGGGGACGCGCTGCGTGACGCGGCGGACACCCAGAGCCGGTAACGCCCTTCCATCACACCTCGCCGCCCATGCTGGGGAGGCCACCATGAAGACTGCCCTGCTTTCCACATTGCTCGCCCTGTCCCTGGCCGGGGCGCAACCTGTCCCGATTCCCGCAGGGGCCCCGCTCGAACTGCGTGGCCTGTGGGTGGACGCCTTCGGCCCCGGCCTCAAGACGCCCGCCGAGATCGACAAACTGGTGTCGGATGCCCGCGCCCTGAACGTGAATGTGCTGTTCGCGCAGGTGGGCCGCCGGGGTGACTGCTACTGCGACCACGCCGCCATGCCCCGGACCGACGACCCCGCCGTGCCGGAGGGCTTCGACCCCCTGGCGTACCTGATCGAGAAGGCGCATCCCCTGGGCATCCAGGTCCACGCCTGGATCATCACGACCGCCATCTGGAACTCGGCCGCGCCGCCCAAAAGCCCGGACCACGCCTTCAACCGGCATGGCCCCGACAAACAGGGCCGTGACAACTGGTTGATGAAGAAGTTCGACGGCACCGTGAAGGGCGGTGCAGACTGGCTGCTCGACCCCGGCCACCCCGACGCCGCCGAGTACATCAGAAATATGTACGTCAGCGTCGTGAAAAACTACGACGTGGACGGCATCCAGTTCGACCGGGTGCGTTACCCCGACTACAACCCGGTCGGCGGCCCCAACGGCTGGGGCTACAACGAGACGGCGCTGGAGCGTTACCGCGCCGAAACGGGTGCCCAGGGTACGCCCGCGCCCGAGGACCCCGCCTGGGCCGCGTGGCGACGTACCCAGGTCACGAATCTGGTGCGCGACACGGCGCTGGCGGTCAAGGCCGTGCGGCCTGACGTGAGCGTGAACGCCGCGACCATCACCTATGGGGCCGGGCCGACCACCGACGAGGGCTTCCGGGCCACCCGCACCTACAACGAGGTGTTGCAGGACTGGTTGACCTGGGTGCGGGGGGGCTACCTCGACGTGAATGTGATGATGAACTACAAGCGCGACTTCGTGCCCGAGCAGGCCGCGTGGTTCAACACCTGGGCGGCCTACGCCGGGGGCCTGAAGGTGCGTTCGCCGGGCGCGGGCGTGACGCAGGTCAGCGGGGCGGCCATCTACCTGAACGACCCGCGCAGTACCCTCGCCCAGGTTCGCAAAACGCGGACCAGCGGCCTGGGCTGGGCCGGATATTCCTACCGCACGCCCGACGCCGACGTGAACGCCGGAAAGCGCACGGCCGAAGAGGCGCTGCCCCAGCTCATCCTGAATCTGGCCGGGCCGGGCGGACCGTTCGCGGCGCCCGCCCGCTGGGCACGGCCCGACCCGCAGGCCTTCCGCGCCGTCCGGGGCACCCTGACCGCCGCGACCGGCCCCCTCGGTGGGCGCGAGGTGCGCCTCCTCGATGAGCGGGGGGCCGTCCTCGCCCTCACGACCACCAACGCGGCGGGAGGCTACGGCTTTCTGCGGGTGCCGGGGCGGGGCGTGCGCGTGGAGGCGAGTGGCGTGAGCAGCAGCCTCGTGACGGCACCGGCGGGCCGCGTGACCGACCTCGCCCCGCTGGCGCTGCCCTGAGGGGGAAGCCTTGACCCGGCTGGCCCTGGGACTGGATGCGGGGGGGAGCGGCACACAATGGTCCCTGCTGCGGGGGGGGCAGCCAGTCGCGCGCGGCGTGGTTCCGCCCCTGACGGCGGCGCTGCTGGCGGCCGGACCGGGTTTGTCCGTGCTGGCGGCGCTGGCGGAGGCGCTTCCCACGCGCCCTGACGTTCTCCATGCCGGGGTGCCGGGCCTCAGCGCCGGAACATCGGCGGCGTCAGCGGTCAGGGGCGCGCTGGCCCAGTCGCTCGGCCTTCCCGTCAGGCGTGTGAGCGTGGAGGGCGACCTCGACCTGGCCTACCGCGCCCACCTCGCGCCGGGTGCGGGCATTCTGCTGTATGCCGGGACGGGCAGCGTCGCCTATCACGTCACGCAGGGCGGGGCCGTCATCCGGGCGGGCGGACGCGGCTACCGCATCGGGGACGACGGGGGGGGATTCAGTCTGGGGCGCGCGGCCCTGCGCTGGGTCACGGACAGGCTGGATGCCGGAGAAGTGCCGTCCTCGCGCCTGGCGGATGAGATCGCAGGGGTGACGGGCGGCCTGGACTGGGACACGTTGCGCGCCTTCGCCTACGGGACGCCGGGGGCCGCGACCATCGCCTCGCTCGCACCCGCCGTGGGCCGCGCCGCCGACCAGGGCGACGAGGACGCGGCCCTTCTCCTTGCTGAGGCGGCGCGCGCGCTCGCGGTCCTGGCGCGCCGGGTGCAGGAGCGGACGGGACCGCTGCCCGTCACGGCGACGGGCGGGGCGCTCCGTGTCAGCGACCAGTTTCCCACCGCGCTGGCCCAGTGCCTGCCCGGTGTCACCGTGGCCTGGCGGGACCACGCTCAGGCCGCGGCCCGGTTCGCGGCGGCCCGTGAAGACGCCCGGATCCAGGGGCCGCCAGACCGCCGGTCAGAGTAAAGGCCCGCTCGGCACGGCCTGTCATGCCTGGAGACAGAACCGCCGTTCTCGCGGTTCCCGCACCATTGCCTGGGGAAGCGCCGCACCGGTCTTTCCGCGAGGGTGGTCATCTCGCGTTTCTGGAGCTTTAACGTTCTCGGTGGTCCCTGAAAAACGTGTGGGGGCTGTTTTTTCCTGATCTCGCCACGCCGTTCTCCTGATCACCGGTCGGATCGTTAATGGCCCGAGTGGCTTTCTTCAGCAGTTCTCACCTGCTTGAAAAACCTTCTTTTGTTCAGTTGCCATTCTTTTCTCAGGTGGTCTTAAAAGCCGTGCTGGACGCGTCTTATCTCTTTGGAAGCGATGAGGCGAAGATGATGCCGGTTCACAACAGACCGGGTTTCGCGGGGGGTTGATTCGTTGCCCCTCCGCGATTCTTACTGGCAATCCCTTTAACCGGACTGTAACGCCTCATTCATTACTCTCACGTTGCACGTAGAGAGGGAAGGCAGACGTGCAGGTTCTCGCAAGGGGGACGATGCAGACAGGCCGCAGCACCTTTGTTCAGTCCGTTGACGGGTCACCGCGAGCAGGGAAGGAAAAAGGGGAAAACACGATGCGTAAATTCTGGATGACCGCCGCCCTGATGGGCTTTGCCGTTGCCGGCGCACAGACGATCACCACCAGCCCGCAGGGGACAGATACAGGCGGACCTGACCAGTTCAATAAGGGCACCACGTCTGCTTCCGTTCAGCAGACCGTCACCCTCAAGCTGCCGGAGGCGACGGCACTTCACCTCGACGCCTCGCAGCTGACGTTCGACCTGTCCCAGCTGGGCAATCAGGACAACACCTGGTACTGCGCCTACGGCGTGGGCGAGGGAAGCGATGTGTCGGTGGCCACCCAGGGGACGGATTACTGGAACCAGACGGTGGTGCTGCCGCTCGGGACCAACTACACCCCCGACAAGAACAAATTCGGCAACGTCACGGTCAATGCCGGTGCGAAGGTCACCTCCTACCCGCCGATCATCCAGACGAGTGCGGGCGCTGAGGTGAACAACACCAGCAAGGCGTACTTCGTCTGCTACCGGGCCTTTATCATCCAGAAGTTCTCCAACGTGGGCAACTTCAAGCTCAGCGTGACCCGCGACAACCCGACCGGCGTGATGGGCCGTCAGATGCTCTACATCCAGGACAACCCCTGCGACACCTGGGGCCAGAACACCGGCCTCTACAAACTGCCTCCCGGCAGCACCCGCGAGCTGATCCCCATGCGGCTGACCGAGGGCACCACCGGCGCGCGTGCAGCGGGGAACGTCACCTTCACCGACAAGACCGTGACCAGCAACGCCCGGACCTTCTGCCGCCAGAACACCAGCTGGCTGGATGATCTGGTCGTGATCGCCGTAGTCGTGGACGGTGACCGTGCGGGCGACAACAACGCCATCCTGACCTATACGCTGGAATCTAAGGCCACGCCCTTCGTGATCGGCGACTCCGACGGCAGGGACGCCACCACGGCTGGCAGGTAACGGAACTCGGGGGCGGCGTCCGCACAGGCGTCGCCCCGCCTTGCCGGTTCGGGTCTGTATACTGGCCCTGCTTCTTCACTTCAACTTCCTGCCCTGACCGGAGGCTTCATGCGTCCTCTTGCCCGTCTGCTTCCCCTGCTGCTGACCCTGCTGCCCGTCACCGCTGCCGCGCAGGCGACCGTCGGTGTCGATCCGGTGGCCCGGCTGTTCACGGCCACGCCCGGCCAGACGATCACGCAGGTCCTGAATATCTACAACCCCAACGCCGCCACACAGAAGCTGCGGATTGTCGCCTACCTCACCGACATGAACATCAGCGAGGTCGGCGAAACCGAGTTTCCCCCGGCGGGGACCCTCAAGGAAAGCAGCGCCGCCTGGACGACCTTCACGCCCGCCGAGATTCAGCTGGGGGGGCACGAAACCCAGCAGGTCCGCTACACCATTCAGGTGCCTGCCGACGCCAAGCCCGGCACCCACTGGGCCATGCTGATGTTCGAGGGCCAGGACCCGGCGGCGATTCCCGGCAAAACGCTCGCCTCCTTCCGCCTGCGGGTGGCGCACACCATGTACGTGAACGTTCAGCCCGTACGTGCCGAGGGAAGTATCACGGGCATTTTTGATGCTTTACCCAAAACGGAGACGGACCTTTATCAGATCGCGGTCCAGTACGCCAACACCGGGAATGCCGCGACAGGCGTGCAGGGCCGCGTGGAACTGCGCGACGCCAGAGGGGACCTCGCCGCGACCCTCCCGCTGGAGCTGACTGTGGCGCTGCCGGGGCGCACGGTGCTGCTGAAAAGCTCCTGGGCCGGACCGGTGCCCAAGGGGCAGTACAGCGCCCTGGTCATTCTGAACAACGGGAACAAGAACAGTGACATCCTGGGCGAGCATGTGGTCAAGCTCCCCTTCGACCTCAAAGCCAGGCCACAGACGGCGGCGCCTGCCCCCGCAGCGGCACCGGCCGTCGGCACGGGAACAGGAGGGGCAGGAGGCAAACCATGAGGCGCGTGCTGCTGTTCACGCTGCTGCTGACGCCCTGGCTCGGCGGGGGTGGCCGCGCCCAGGGGACGCCGCCCCTGCCCATCTTGCCCGGTGTGACGCCTCTCCCCGGCGTGACCCTGCCCAGCAGCCTGCCTGGCAGCGGCGTCACGCCCGCACAGCCGGAGACGGACGCCACCATACGCCCGCTGATCCCGGACGTGATCTCGCTGCGCCGCGCCAATGTCTCGGTCACCTTCGACATCAACGCGGGCAACTATCCGCCTGCCCAGTTTCCGACCCGGTATCTGTCGTCGCCGCAGACCTTCAGCGTGTTTTCCAACACGTCCAAGCCCTGGACCGTGCAGATGGAGATCCGGTCACAGCCCGACGTGCAGGGCCGCACGCTGCCGAGCCGGCAACTGCACTACCGCATCAACGGGGGGCCGTGGCTGGACGTGACCGGCGCGCCCCAGGTGGTGCTGAGCAACGTCGGACCGTCGGGGGGCTGGCTGCCGCTGAAGATCGAGTTCGCCCTGGACCTGACGGGTGCGGAGGCGGGCGGCGGATACGTCTTCGATGTGGCCTTTACGGCCATCGTGCTGCCCTGATGCGCCAGCCGGGGGGAGAGGTGACGGGGGAGAGGAGCGGCCCCGTGTTGCGGGAGCGGCCACGCTGAAGCCGGAGTGGCCTTCCGAACAGGCTTTCTCTGAACAACCCCTCTCCTCAGCCGTCCGTGTTCCGAGAAGGAGTTGCCGCATGTCCCGCCGCCTCACCCTGCTCGCCCTGCTGCTGCTCGCTCCACCTGCCTTGCCTTCCCTGGCTGCCCTGGCGCAGTCGGCTCCGGCCGGGCTGAACGTGACGGCCCCCGCGCCCCGTGACGGGGTTCCCGGCGGGTACGTCACGTTGACGTTTGTGGCAGAGGGCCAGGGCGAGTACGTATTCGCGGTGGACAGCCCACCCGAGTGGGTCCCGGTCACCCGCACCCGGACCGTGAGCCTCAACGGCAGCACGCTGATCCCGGTGACCTTCCAGGTCCCGGCTCTGGCGCAGGCGGGCGACTCGCCCCCGCTGGTCCTCCGGGCACTCAGGAACGGAACCGAGGTCGCCCGGAGCCAGACCCGCGTTCAGGTGCAGCCCCGGGCACGCATCGCGCTGCGCAGCCCCCAGCAACTGACCGGTGTGCCCGGCCAGACCCTGAGTTTTCCGCTGGACGTGACCAATCTGGGCAACCAGACCGACACCGTCCGGCTGGAGACCACCAACGTGGACCGCCGCCCGCAGCTCAGCGCGAGTGAGGTCACGCTGCAACCCGGGGAGACGCGCACCGTCACGGTTTCCCTGAAGCTCGACAACGTGTCCGAGAATTACCGGTACGTCACCTTTTTCTCGGCGGTGTCCTCCCGGGATCCCGCCGTCAGCGTCCGCACGCGCACCGAGAGCGTGTTCACCTCTCTGGCCGAGCGTGGGGCGTCGGCCAACCGGGGGCCGCGCCTCACCTTCAGCGTCCATTCGGCGGTCGAGGCAGGTGTGGACTGGTCCTCGGCGGGCCGCAGCACGTACCTGCGCTACGCCCTGCAACCCACCGTCAGCGGTCAGCTTTCCGACTACGTGACCGGCAGTGCGGCCGTCGCCGGGCTGGAGGGCAGCCTGGATCACCCCCTGCCGAGCAACGTTTCCTTTGGCGTCCGGCTGGACAGCAAGCGGTGGTCGGTCAGCCTGGACGGGGGCCGGGACGGCTTCGGCGTGAGCGGCACGTTGCTGGTCGGCGGCTGGCAGCTCAGCCCGCGTGCCCAGTACCGCCTGCTGCTGGACGGGCGCATGTACGGCGCGGGCCTGGGCGCATCCACCACCCTGGCGGGAGGCACCCTCAACGTGGACGCCGCCACCATGGTCCTGAGCCAGGGCGCGAACAGCCAGCGCACCGACACACTGGGGGTGCGCTACAGCCGCCGCCTGACGCCCAATCTGGACCTGAGCCTGGGCCTGAGCGGTGCGGGCTTCAGCGTGGGTGGCCGTTATCAGGGAACCCTGTTCGTCACGGAGCAGCTGACCTACGTCGCCCCCTTCTTCGATGTCACGCAGACCTATACCGGGAGTCTGGCGGGCCTGCATACCTTCAACGTGTCGGGGGGCCTGAGCAATATCCGGCCCTTCGGGGTGCGCGCGGCGGCCACCGTGCAGGTTCAGCCCGGCGGCCTGACCTGGAGTACCTCGGGGCTGGTGCTGTACAGCGGTCCGAACGGGCTGGGGGCCACCCTGGCGGCGCAGGTCCGGGGCGGCACGTTACCGGAGGCGCGGGCGGCCTGGCAGGTCACGGCGGGCGTCACGCCCCCCGCCTTCCGGGTGCGCGGCGCGACCCTCTCCACCTCGGCGGCCTACACGGTGGGCAGTGACGACGACACGCCCGGCGCCCTGGCCTCCTCGGCGGAGGGCGGCGCGACCCTGGTCGCCGGAAGGCTGCGGGCAGACGCTGTGGCCCGCTGGTCGCGCGACCCGGCGCCCACCGGGACCACGCAGGAACGGCTGTATTTCGGCCTGACCGGCCTGTACGACTGGAAGAACAACACCTTCGCGGCCCTCTACAGCTACGAGCGCCGCAGCGGGCAGGCCCTGGGCGCAGGCGGCCTGGGCGCGGGCAGCGTGGGCGTCACGCACACCCTGGGCCTGACCTGGGAGCGCACGTGGACCGACCGCCTGAGTTCCCGCCTCGACTACAGCCACGCCGTCCTGCTCACGGGCGAGCAGCGCCGCAGCCCCGACCAGCTGGCGCTGACCTTCAGTGTCCAGGACGTGCTGTTGCCGGGCCTGAAGGTCAGCGCCGGATACCGCGTCTTTGCGCCGAACGGTCTGCTGGCCGGGTCACTCACCCAGGGCGTCCGCGTGGGCGTGTCCTACGATTTCAGCCGGGTCGTCGCCACCCCCGACTTTCTGGTGGATACCTTCGGCGGGCGCAAGGGCGGCGAGGTGCGGGGCCTGCTGTACCGCGACAGCAATCTGAACGGCCGGCGCGACGAGGGGGAACCTGGGCTGCCCGGCGTGACCGTGCGGGTGGGGACGGCCAGCGGCGTCTCGGATGCGCAGGGCCGCTACAGCGTGCGCGCTCCGGTGGGGGGCTACTCGCTCGCTTTCCCGGCGGGGCTGCCCGCCACCCTGGAGGCCCTGGAAGCTCCCGCCGTGCAGGTGACCGAGAACGGCCGGACGGACCTGAACGTCGCCTTTTCCCCGGTGGTCAACCTGGAGGTGCTGGTGTTCCAGGACACCAACCGCAACGGCACGCCCGATCCCGGCGAGGCGCCCATTCCCTACGCGGGCGTGGCGCTGTCCGGCCCGGTCGTGCGCGCCGTGCAGGCCGACGGTCGCGGCTACGTGCGCCTGGGAACATTGCCGCCGGGCAGCTACATGCTGGCCCTCAACCCCGCCAATCTCCCCGAGGACTACACGCCGACCGGCGAGGCCCAGCGCATCGAACTGCGGGCGGGTGAACGGCCCCCCGCCGTCTCGCTGGGCGCGGCGTTGCCCCCCCGGCAGGCCGTCACGACCTATACGGGAGGGGCGCTGGCCGTGCTGGGCCGCCTGTCGCCGAGTACCAGTGCCCCCGGCGACCCGGTGCAGCTGACCGTGCAGGCCCAGGGTGCCCGCAGCCTGAGCGTGGAGGTGCTCGGCCAGACGTTCACCCCGGCCCTCGACGGGAACCGGGCCACCCTGGAGTTCACGGTTCCGGCGGGCACGGCGCCGGGCACCTACGACGTGAATGTCAGCGCCACTGGGGACGGGGGCAACAAGACGTTTACCCTCAAGCTGCTGGTGATCGCCCCCAACGGTGGCCGCTGAGGCGCGATGAGACGGCCCCCCGCGCTGTTGCCGCTGCCACCGGACTCCTCCGGCCAACCGCCCCGCCCTGAATTCCTGAGTGCCCCATTAACCCAGCGTGAGTCCGCGTATCCCGCAGGCGCTTCCCCCGGCCTGCTACGATCCAGGCAGACAGCTTGGACGCTGCCGGGAGCCAGGACTGGGGGAATCATGCTCGCCGTGCATCTTCTGGGGCACGTTCATATCACGCAGGCGGAGCGGATCGTTCACGTGTCCAGCAAGGCGGCGGCGCTGCTGGGGTACCTGGCGCTGGAAGCGCGGCCCCATCACCGCGAACACCTCGCGGAACTGCTCTGGGACAGTCCGGACGCCTTGCGGAACCTGCGGGTGGAACTGACGCGGCTCAAGCAGCAGGGCGTGAGTCCCTTTCCCGCCCGGCAACCGATGCTGTCGCTGAGCTGCCCCACGGATCTGAGCAGCTGGGTGGCCGGGGCAGGCGCTCTGACCGAGCGGGACCTGCCCGGCTGGCTGTCGCTGCTGCGCGGCCCGCCGCTCAGCGGGCTGGAGGACCTGGGGTCCACCAACTTCCGCGCCTGGGTGGACCAGCAGCGCAGCGTGATCGGCGATCAGCTCGAACGTCTGCTGATGCAGACCCACGCCCGCTTCGAGCGGCAGGGCCAGGGTTACGCGGCGGAATTGATCCGCGCGCGGGCGGAACTGCTGGGACTGAACTTCAGCGTGGAGCGGTCCCCGGTGCAGGCACCCGAGCTGCCCTTCGACTGGCCCGGGGAGCTGCTGGCGCTGCGCGAGGTGCTGGGACAGGCGCAGCACGCGCCGCAACTGGTGCTGCTCCAGGGGCACAGCGGCTCCCGCCGGCCGATGCTGCGGGCGCTGGTCGAGGGCACCGCCTGGCGGGCCGTGCAGCTCCAGTCGGCCCCGCAGCGGCCGCTGGTCCAGGCGGCGCTGCTGCAACATCTGCTGCGCGCCGTTCCCCCCGAACTGCGCTCCCCGGAGCCGCCCCCGGTTCCCTCACAGGACGCGGACGCGGACCTGGTCCGCATCGCCGGGATCATGGTGCAGGCGGCCATGCCCCTGGTCGTCGCCTTCCATGATGCCGACGCGGAACAGCGCTGGCTCCCGGCGACCGTCCGCTTCGCGTTGGACCTTCCCGTGCCCCTGGTGCTGGTGCTGTCCGCCACGTCGGCGCACGTGCTGGAGGAATTGCGGCCCGCCCTCGGGCACGTGGACCGGGAGCGGATTCACCACGTGACGCTCCCGCCCCTGGGTGTGGGCAGCGTCATGCGGGCCATGCGGGCGCAGCGGGCCGACGTGGAAGACGATACCCTGCGTGCCCGCGCCACCCGTGTGGTCCAGCAGTCCGAAGGCTGGCCCCGCTACGTCCAGGCCCTGCTGCGTGTGGATGCGGGGCACCGGCCCGGACAGGCGGCCATGCCCGGCGCCATCCGTGACCTGCTGCTGGTCGAGCTGGGCGGCCTGCCGGAACACATCCGGGCCGGGCTGGCGCACCTGGCCCAGCTGCACGACCGCTTCACGCCCGAGCTGGCCCGCACGCTGCTGGGTGACGCCGCCGACGAGGTGCTTCAGGTGGCGGTCCGGGCCTGCATTCTGGTGCATGCCAGCTCGCACGAGGCGCTCACCTTTCCCGAGCTGACCTACCGCAGCAGTGACGCGGAGGTGCATCTGGCCTTTGCCAACGAACCCGTGCGTGTGGCGCTCGCCAGCCTGCTGCCCCCGGCCCAGCGCCACGCGGTGCGGCGACTGCTCGCCGAGCTGCTGCTGCCCCTGCAACCGGCCCTCAGCCGCCTGTACGCCGAGCGTGCCCACCTGCCCGACCTGGCGGAGGCCGCCCGCGCGGCGCTGCCCCCCCTGCCCGCCAGTCCCCTGCGGACCGCGCCCATCGAACTGGTCGGTGAGCCGCCGGCCTCTGCCCAGCCCCGCCATGCCAGCGCCACCCCGAACGGCTACCGGGTGGCGCTGGAAGGCGGTTACCTGGAGGTGTTGCGCCGGGGCCGCCTGGGACCGCCGCCCCTGCTGAGCCTGTTCTTCCCGGAGGTGCCCGCCGGACCCTGGACCCTGACCGCCCGCCTCGACGTGCTGAACACCGCCCCGCAACTGGGCATGTTCCCGCCCCCCTACGCGCTGGGGCTGCGTGCCGGGTCCGGGCCGCGTCAGGTCTATTCCGCCGAGCCGCTGCCCGACCACAGTGACGGGGGCACCTCCCACATTTTCGGCGGGGTGCTGCCCCTGGCCCGCTGGTTCCGTCTGACCGGCAAAGGCGGCGGAGGTCACCTGGAAGTCAGTGTCCGGGCCATGGACGTGGCCCTGACCCTCGCCGGGCTGCGCTGGGGTGACAGGACGCTGCTGCCTTTCGGGTGAGGGGATCTTTTCCGGACCGCTGGGGTTGGGCAGCTCCGAGATCCGGCCCTTCAAGCCTCCTCCTGCCCCGCAACCATTTATGATGCAGCCGTGATGAAATTCTGGTTGCTCTCTGCTGCGCTGCTCGGCTCTGTCGCCGGTGCCGCGCCCCTCACCGTGACCATCCTCCACACCGACGACCTGCACGGGCACCTCGATCCCGTCAAGATCGGGCAGGGCACCTACGGCGGCTATGCCCGGCAGACGGCGCTGGTGCGCAAGTACGCCGCGCAGGACACCAACCCCCTGATTCTCTCGGGCGGCGACACCTTCCAGGGAACCCTCTTCTACAACGTCTACCAGGGCCTGGCCGACGTGCTGTTCATGAACCTCCAGGGCTATCAGGCGATGGCGGTGGGCAACCACGAGTTCGACAACGGCCCCGAGGCGCTGGCCCGCTTCGCGCAGAAGGCGCAGTTCCCGGTCCTGGCCGCCAACCTCGACGTGAGCCAGGAAGCCAGCCTGAAGGACCTGATCAAGCCCTACGCGGTCCTGAACGTGGCGGGGCAGAAGGTCGGCGTGATCGGCGCGGTGACGCCCGACCTGCCTCTGATCAGCAGCCCCGGCGAAAACGTGAAGATGCTGGAACTGATGCAGAGCCTGAAAAACAGCGTGCAGGCGCTCCAGGGCCAGGGCATCGACAAGATCATCCTGGTGTCGCACCTGGGCTACACGCTCGAGCAGGAAGTCGCCAGGACCGTGCCCGGCCTCGACGTGATCGTGGGCGGCCACAGCCACACGCTGTTGGGCACCTTCGACAACAAGGACTTCCCGGCCAGCGAAGGCCCCTACCCCACCGTCGTCCAGAACCCCGACGGGAACAAGACGCTCCTGGTCGCCGCCTGGGAGTGGGGCAAGGTGCTGGGCCGCATCAAGGTCACCTTCAACGACGCCGGGGCCGTCGAGAGCTATGAGGGCAACCCCATCGCGGTGTCCGCCGACCTGCCCGAAGACCCCACCGCCAAGCGCATGATCGAGACGCTCAGCGTGCCGATTGCCAACCTGCGCCGTCAGGTGATCGGCAACACTGCGCAGGGGCTGAACGGCAACCGCGAGATCGTCCGCAAGCGCGAGAGCGGCATGGCGAACGTGCTGGCCGACGCCGCGCTGGAAGCCGCGCAGAAGGCCGGGGCCGTCATGGCCTTCGTGAACGGCGGCGGCGTGCGCTCCAGCATCGACGCCGGGCCGATCACCTTCGAGGAAGCGATCACCGTGCAGCCCTTCGGCAACACCCTGACGGTGCTGGACCTGACCGGCGCGGAGATCAAGCAAGCCCTTGAACACGGCGTCGCCACCTGGAGCGAGAACAAGGGCCAGTTCCTGCATGTGTCCAAGGGCCTGAGCTACACCTTCGACCTCTCCAGGCCCGCCGGGAGCCGCGTCACCGCCGTCACCTTTAACGGTCAGCCCCTCGACGACACCAAGACCTACACGGTCGCCATGAACACCTTCACCGCGAACGGCGGCGACGGCTTCGACGTCTTCAAGAACGCCAAGGGCCGCCGCCTGGATACCGGTACCCTCGACATCGACATCCTGGTGAACTACTTCAAGGCGCACCCCACCGTCGATGCCCAGCCCGAGGGCCGCATCGTGATTCAGAACGAACCGAAGTAACGTCCCGGTTTCACCCGAAAGCAGCAGAAAGGCGCGTCCCTGGGGCGCGCCTTTCTTGTTTTGTCCTGAAGGAGGGCCGGAGGGGCCTGCGCCCTCGGGGGACATCCGGCGCAGCGAGGTACAGAGCGCCCAGAGCGTGCTCAGAACGGGGCTTAAAGGGTCATGACCGACGGGTGAAGGCGGCGCCGGGGCGGCCCTGCGGCTCTCCCCAGCCAGGACCGCGTTCAGCAAGTGGGCAAGGCGGCTGGCTGAAGCGTTGTGGACGGAACCCCAGCGGCATCCGTGGCAGACGCTGAAACCGGACGACCGAATTTGACGTTCTCCCCTGGCACTGTGGGCGCGTCGCAGCGAAAAAGCGCGATGTAGACCGTGCCAGGCGCCCCCACGTCCAAGTGGGCCGGCGCATCACCCGGACCTGATTCCCGCAGCACCTTGCCCCCCCGGGCGGGGTCTGGAGGGCCGTCATGTCCCGTTCCAGGGCCACGCCCGGCCCGGGAGAACCCCGATGACCCACGCCCCCGTCCGTTGTACCCCCACCCCCACCCCTTCTGTTCGTCTCCTGGCCGCCCTGCTGCTGGCTGCCGCCTTGTTCGGGGCCGCCGATGCCTCCTCGCCCAACCGCCAGCCACCTAGCCACCAGCCGCTCAACCCACAGGCTCTCCACCTGTCCGCCCCGTCCGTCGCCCCGACGCTGCTCGCGGGCGACGACGACAAGGATGGTCTGGGGAGCTGCTGAGCGGGTTCCGGTGAAGGGGGCGGGGCATTGCCTACACTGGAGGGGTGCCCCGCCCCCCCGTGCTGTCCGTGACGGACGAGGAACTCGCCGCATCGGTCGCCGCGCTGCTGGAGGAAGGTCAGGACGCCCTGGCTCTCCGCACGCTGACGCTGGCGGCCGGTGACGTGCAGCTCACCGCGCGCCTGACCTTCCTCCTCGACCTCCTGACCCGGTTGCCTGCCGACCTGCTCGGCAGTGAGCCGGGCGTCCGCCTGCATCTGCAACTGCTGAGCGGGCTGCGGCGACATGACCGGGTGCTGGAGGTGACGGCTGCCGCGCACGCCGCAGGCCTGAGCGCCCCCTTTCTGGACGTGTACCGGGGCTGGGCGCTCTCGCAGCAGGACCTCTTTCCGGAGGCGCTGGCGGCCCTGGCCCCGGCCCTGCAAACCGGTCCGGACGCGCTGGACCTCACACCGGTCGAAGACACCCTGGCCTGGCGTGTCCGGGCACGGTCCCTCGCCCGGCAGGGGCAGGACGGCTGGCGGGAGGCCTATGCGCGGGCCAGGCGGCGCGCGGCAGGCCGTCCACTGGCGCTGGTCTGGCTGGAGGAAGGCGCGACCCTGGGGCGGCGAGGCGACGTGGTGGACGCCCTCGCGGCCTATGCCCAGGCGCTGCCCCTGGTCGAGGGGGACCCCTACTACCGGGCGCTGACCCTGCACAACATGGGGCTGGTGTGCCTGCGGGCCTGCCGCTTCGAGGAGGCGGAGACGTATTTTCAGCGGGTGCGGCAGGTGAGGCGGAGGGCCGCCGCCTTCCAGGCCCGCGCCCAGTGCGGTGAGGCGGCGGTCCGCCGTGCCCTGGGCGAGTGGGAACGTGCGGAGGCGGCCTACCGGGCGGCCCTGGACCTCGACCCCGACGATGATGACCGGCGGCAGGCGTGGCGCGGTCTGGGCCATACCCTGCGCCTCGCCGGGCGGCCCCTGAGCGCCCTGGAGTGGCTGACGCGTGCGGCGAACGTCACGGCGGGGCAGCGGCAGACCGGGCGGTCGTGGGTGTTCGTGGACCTCGCGGCGGCCCACGCGGCCTTGAGGGACCCGCGCGCGGCCCAGGCAGCCCTGGACCGCACCGGCCCGCTGAGCGGCGAGGACGCCGACCGCGAACAGATCGTGCGGGCCGAACTCGCCCGGCAGGCAGGCGACGCGGGCACGGCCCTGGCCCTCCTGCAACCGCTCGACCGGCGGACCCTCTGGGCACGGGAGGAAGCCCATGCCTTTCCCGCGCTGTTCGCTCTGCTGGGGAGGGGCCGGCCCGCCCCTCTGGCCCGCCCAGCCTGTCCACACGTTCTGGTGCGGGCCGCCGGGCCGCTGGACGTGCGGGTGAATGGCCGCCGGGTACCTCTTGCACCCACAGCGCTGGCCGGGGTGCTGCTGGTCGCGCTGCTGGAAGCGGGCGGCCAGGCGGGCACCGGGCAGCTCGCGCTGGCCGTCTCCGGGCACGAGGAACGCCGCGAGCGGCACGGCAAGCAGGCGGTGTCGCGCCTGGCCCGGGAGCTGCGCCGGGCGCTCGGCTGGGAGGGCAGCGTGCGGGCCAGTGCCGGGGCCTACTTCCTCGATCCCCAGGCCGACTGGCGTTATGACGTGCGTGAAGCGCAGGCGGCGGGCCAGCCCGTCGAGGCTTTCCTGTCCGGCGTCACCCTGCCCTGGGTCCTGGACCGCGAGACCGAGTTGCGTCAACAAGGCTCAGGTTCTTTCAGTCCTGATTCCGGCTGAAACCCGCAGCGACAGAGGTGCGACACCCGGGGGGCATCCTGTGCCCCGGAGGACCACTGTGGGCGACCCCCATTTGCACGAGACCGACCCCCCCGCCCTGCCGCAGGAACGCAGCACCTGGCGCAAGGCGCAACGCCTGAGGCAACTAGAGGACGACCTGCGCGCCCGGCCCCTGAGCAGCCGGGAACTCGCCGGCCTGTACGGCGTGCCGATTCGCAATATCCAGCGTGACCTCCGCGCCCTGAAGGACATGGGAAAGGGCGTGGAGGAACGGGCGGGGCGCTATTCCATTCCCAGCCGCCGCGAGGCCCTGAATGCCGTCGAGGCCCTCACCGTTCACGCGGCGGTGCGGCTGCTGTACCACCACGCGCCCGCCCACAACCCCCATTACATCCGCGCGCTGTACAAGATCGCCGGAAACCTGCCCGAGGCGACGCGCCGCCTGCTCGACGACTCGGTGGTCGTCAGCACCGGACGGCACAGTGACGATCAGGCCCTGGAGGTCGTCGCCCGCGCCTGGGACGAACGCCGGGTGATCCGTTTCGATTACAAGCGCCCCAACGGCGAGCTGGAACGCGGCAACGAACTGTGCGTGTATTTCGTGGAGGTCAGCCGCACGAACCTCGCGCCCTACGTGATCGGGCTGGAGCGCCAGCGCCGTCAGGCCGTGCGGACCTTCAAGCTCAGCCGGATCGTCTCACCCGTCACGCTGCGGGACAGTTACAGCATCCCCGACAGCTTCAATCCCCGCGACCACCTCACCGATGCCTGGGGCGTGATCGGCGGGGCCAACCCCATCACCGTCCGGGTCCGCTTCACGCCCGACGCGGCCTACCGCGTGCTGGAGGGCGGCTATCCCAATGCCAGCGAGCCGCTGATCTACCCGGACGGCAGCGTGGACCTCGACATCCGCGCGGGGGCCGACCACACCGGCCTGCCCCGTGAACTGCTGCCCTGGATCCTCTCCTGGGGCCCGCGCGTGGAAGTCCTGGGGCCGGAACCCGTGCGGCGGCACTGGCTGAGCGAACTGCGCGCCGCCCTGCTGCGGGTCGACCCGGAGTTTCGGAGCCAGGCCCCGGATTCTGGTCCGACGTCCCCGTGAGACGAGGCACTTCCGCCCCAGGTCAGGGGTTCCGCTAGGGCCGCTGCTTGGGCGACAGGGCCACGATGGAGAACCAGAAGTTCTCGAAGGACTTGATGACCTCCACGAACTCCGCGATGGTCACGGGTTTGGGGATATAGGCGTTGGCGTGCAGGTTGTAGCTGCGCCAGATATCGCTCTCGGCGCGCGAGGTGGTCAGGACCACGACCGGAATGTTGCGCAGGGCGTCGTCCGCCTTGAGAACGTCGAGGACCTCCAGACCGCTCATGCGCGGCATGTTCAGGTCGAGCAGGATCACGTCGGGGGTGGGGGCGCTGGCGTAGGGGCCTTGCCGCCTGAGGAAGCCCAGCGCCTCGACGCCGTCCTTGGCGAGGTGCAGGTGGTGGGGAAAATGCGCCTCGCTGAACGCTTCCTCGGTCAGCATGATGTCGGCGGGGTTGTCCTCGACGAGCAGGATTTCGATGGCCTGGGTCTCTGTGGTCATGGCTGAGGCGTCTCCTGGAAGGCGGCGAGGGGCAGAACGCAGCCCTCACCCTGGCGCTGGGTGCGTGGCCCGCTGAACGGTGCATCCCGCCGCGTCCCGGTTATGACGGCCACCCGGCGGCCCCAGGCCAGAGCCTGTAGAAAGAAGGCCGTGAGGGAAATGTCCTGCGAGCGGGTGCTGTGAGCTGGGAGGGAAGGAAAAGCGGATGTGAAAAGGGCCGGCATGTCGCTGCATTGTAGTGAGGGTGGCGGCCTCTGCTCTCACATGCTTCCTTCAGGCCGATCGGCGCGGCAGGCAAAGGCCCCGGCTCAGTGCGCTTCGGCCAGTGCTGCCTCGGGCAGGTCGAGCCGCAGGATCACGCAGTTTCGCCCGGCGGCCTTCGCGGCGTACAGGGCGGCGTCGGCGCGGGCAATGCTGCTGCTCAGGTCATCGTGCGGGGTGAGGGCCGCGACACCGAAACTGGCGGTCACGCGGCCCACCCCGGCAAAGGTATGGGCCGCCAGCCCGTCCCGTAGCCGCTCGGCAATGCTCTGGCCCTGGACCACACCCACGCCGGGCAGCACGATCAGGAACTCTTCTCCGCCCCAGCGGCCCAGGTGGTCGGTGTCCCGCAGCGCGGTGCGGACCAGCCGCGCGCTTCCGATCAGGATCTCGTCGCCCACATTGTGACCGTGCGTGTCGTTGATGCGTTTGAAATGGTCGAGGTCGAACAGGACCAGACAGCCTGGGGTGCCCAGCCGGACCTCCGCCAGCAGGGCCTCGACGGCGGGATACAGGGCGCGGCGGTTGGGCAGGTGGGTCAGGGGATCGGTGTTGGCCAGCTGCTCCAGAGTCAGGCGCTGACCGCGCTCCACCAGAAAGCGCTCGCGGTACCACGCCAGGCTGTACAGCAGCACCAGGATCGCGCCGCAGGTCAGCTGTACCCGCAGCAGCTCCGGCTGGGTCGCCAGCGCCGTCCCCCGCGCCAGCAGGGCCGCCCAGGGCAGCACGACGCCCAGCGTATAGAAGCCCGCCGAGAGCCAGAGCGCGTGCCGGGTGCTGAACATCAGGAAGCTCAGGATCGAGACGGCAACCAGCATCCAGTACGCGCCGCTGGACAGATCGAGAACCCGGTCTTCCTGCGCGAGGAGGGACAGAAACAGCTGGACCAGCACCGCCAGCGAATTCATGAGGAAAACGACACGCTCCGCGACGATCAGCGGTCTGCCCTGTAGCAGCCAGATGGTGGCCCAGAGGCATTGCAGCAGCAGCACCGGATGCCCGTACAGCACGAACGGATCGGGCACCGGGCGGCCCCACTGCAAGATCCAGACCGCAATCAGGATGCTGCTGCCCACCACGACAGCCCCCAGATAGATACGTCGCCGCAGAGTCTCCACCCGCAGCGACACGTCTGACGGAGTCGCCAGCGAGCGGGGGCGGGACTGGCGGCGGTCAGAGGAAGCCATGTCTTTCCATGAGAGTAACAAAAGACTGAGATTGAGAAAGTGAACCCGGCTGCCCTGTTCCTGTGCGATTCCCAGAAAACGACGGAAGTGGGCTGGAGGGGGAGCGTGCTAGTTCAGCCGGCCGACGAGAGGGTTCTGATTGCCCATGACGGCCTGAGCTGGCACCGGATCAAGGCGTAGCCCGGCGTGGACGATCTCGGCTTGGTGCGGATACAGGTGTGGACTGTCCGTGCGGCGAGGATTCAGGTTCTCTGGGACTAAGGCAAGCCCGACCATATGGCCCTCTCTGTGCCCGCCTTCCCGGAGGTGTTGGCCCATCTCACCCTGCCCCAACCAAACAAAGAACATCAAAGAAGGTGTGAGAACTTCCATGGACACTGGGGCCGGTGGCCTGCCAGACTGTAAGCTCAACCGTAAAAGCGCGGCCTAGACGACTGTATGAAGCTTTGCTTCAAGGTCGCTTCAGGATTGTTCAGGGGGACTGGAACTCTCTGACGCTAGACTGCCAGCGTTCCCAGGACCGCCCTGACAGCAGAGACTGGGGGATGCCAGACCTGGCCTATTGTGATTTCGCTGAGTTGACCACTTTCGGTGCCGGTGCCGGGGATGTTGCCCGCGTCACCGTTTTTAATCCCTGGGGGAGGGACCACACCTTGAAACAAGTTGATTTTCAGCTGGACAGGAGCGGGGCCGCAGTCACGCCCGCTCTACTTGTGCTTTCTCATCTGCGTTGGGACTTTGTCTTTCAGCGGCCTCAACATCTGATGACCCGGGCCGCCCGCACGCGGCGGGTGTATTACATCGAAGAACCCCAGTTCACGCCGCAGCCGAGCCAGCTGGTGATCCGGCAGGACGAGAGCGGCGTCGTGGTGGTCACGCCGCACCTCGAAGCCGGACACACCCCCGAAGACTCGCAGGCCGCGACGGCCCGGCTGCTGGCCGACCTGGTCCGCACGGAGGGACTGGCCGAGTACGACCTGTGGGTCTATACCCCGATGGAGCTGCCGGTTACGGCGGGCCTGAATCCACGGGTGACGGTCTACGACTGTATGGACGAACTCGCCAACTTCAGGGGCGCTCCTCCTCAGTTGCGGGCGCGGGAAGAACAGCTGTTCGGGCGGGCCGATCTGGTCTTCACGGGCGGCCACCGCCTGTACGAGGCCAAACGCGAACGGCATGCGGGGGCCTATCCTTTTCCGTCCAGCGTGGACACCGCGCACTTTGCACAGGCGCGTTCGGGCCTGGCAGACGCGCCCGACCAGCAGCACCTGCCCCGGCCACGGCTGGGCTTTTACGGCGTGATCGATGAGCGGTTCGATACCGGGCTGATCGGGGAGCTGGCCCGCCGCCGCCCCGAGTGGCAGTTCGTGTTGCTCGGGCCGGTGGTCAAGATCGATCCTGCCGATCTGCCGCGCGCCGAGAACCTGCATTACCTCGGGATGAAGAGTTACCGGGAACTGCCCGGCTACCTCGCCCACTGGGACGTGGCCCTGCTGCCCTTCGCGCTGAACGAGGCCACCGAGTTCATCAGCCCCACCAAGACGCCCGAGTATCTGGCGGCGGGGGTGCCGGTGGTGTCCACCGGGATCCGTGACGTGATCCGGCCTTACGGCGAACTCGATCTGGTGCGGATCGCCGACGGGGTGGACGCCTTCGAGGCCGCTTGCGCCGCCGCCCTGGCCGAGCGCGGCACCGCCGCTGGGGAAGCCCGCCGGGAACGGGCCGACCGCCACCTCTCCACGCTCTCCTGGGACCGGACCTGGGCCGACATGAGCGCCCTGATCGAGCGGGCCGCCACCGAGCGCAGCGCCCTGCCCCTGGCCGGAGTCGCGGATGACTGAGGGGAACTGGGCTGAACCTATGATGGAGCCGATGACAGCAGATTCTTCCTCGGGCGGCTTCGACTATCTGATTGTGGGTGCGGGCTTCGCGGGCAGTGTGCTGGCCGAGCGCCTCGCGTCGGACGGCAGGCGCGTCCTGATCGTGGACCGGCGGCCCCATATCGGCGGCAACGCCTACGACCGCTACGACGATGCGGGCATCCTGATTCACCCCTACGGCCCGCACATCTTCCATACCAACAGCAAGGACGTGTTCGACTACCTCTCGCACTTCACCCAGTGGCGGCCCTACGAACACCGCGTGCTGGCGAGCGTAGACGGCCAGCTGCTGCCCATCCCGATCAACCTCGACACCGTGAACCGGCTGTACGGCCTGAATCTCACGTCCTTTCAGGTCGAGGACTTTTTCGCCTCGGTCGCGGAAAAGGTCGAGCAGGTGCGGACCAGCGAGGACGTGGTGGTCAGCAAGGTCGGGCGCGACCTCTACAACAAGTTTTTCCGGGGCTACACCCGCAAGCAGTGGGCGCTGGACCCCAGCGAACTCGACGCCAGCGTGACGGCGCGCGTGCCCACCCGCACCAACCGCGACGACCGCTACTTCGCGGACACCTATCAGGCGATGCCGCTGCACGGCTATACCCGGATGTTCGAGAACATGCTGAGTAGCCCCAACATCAGCGTGATGCTCAACACCGATTACCGCGACATCGTGGACTTCATTCCGTACCGGCACATGATCTACACCGGTCCGGTGGACGCCTTTTTTGACTACTGCTACGGGAAGCTGCCCTACCGCAGCCTGGAATTCGTCCACGAGACGCACCCGCGCGAGCAGTTCCAGCCGACCGGTACGGTGAACTACCCCAACGATTACGGCTACACCCGCATCAGCGAGTTCAAGTACATCACCGGGCAGCAGCACCCGCAGACCAGCGTCGTGTACGAGTACCCCCAGGCCGAGGGCGATCCCTACTACCCGGTGCCCCGGCCCGAGAACAAGGAACTGTACAGGCAATACGCAGCCCTGGCCGACGCCCGCCCGGACGTGACCTTCGTGGGCCGCCTTGCTACCTACCAGTACTACAACATGGATCAGGTGGTGGCGCAGGCGCTGGCGACCTACCGCAAGCTTAAGGACGCCCCGGTGCAGCCCGAAGCGACCCCGGCGGGCTGATTGCCGGTGCCCATCCCCCCGGCGGCGTTCGCGGGGGATTTTTACTGCTCTCTCTCCCCGACCTGTTCATCCCGAAGGACTGATGGGACCTGCAAAGCAGAGAGCGGAGGCGTTGGCGGCGCTTTCTCCAGGGCGTCATTCGGCCAAAGGCTCTGAAGGGGAGAGCAAGGCTTTCCTCTGGTCCAGCCACCGGCGGCCCTCCGGCCCCACTGACAGGCGATCCGGTCAGGTCTTCGGCATCCGGTAGGCTGTTTCGGCCTCGGCGCAGACTTCTCCCAGGGGTGCGCCGACCGAGGCGGACACGGCAGCCAGCACCGCGCCCTCGACCAGGGGGGCCTGCGCGACCTTGACCCGCTGTCGCTGGTCCGGGTCGAGCATCTCCAGGGCCAGGGCCGTGTTCATGGCGGCGCTGCCCAGATCGAGCAGGATCAGCACGTCATGCCCGGCGGTGAGAGCGGCCTCGACGGCCCGGGAAATCCGGGGGGCGCTGGTGCCCAGGTCGCCGTCCTCGGTGCCGCCGACCGCCGTCATGGAGAGGTCCTGGCCGCCCATCTGCCCTGCGAGTTCCACCACGCCCTCGGCCAGCCGCGCGCTGTGGGACACGATCACCAGGGCGACCGTCACGTGTCCTCTCCCAGCGGACCGGACAGCGCCTCGGCGAGCGATTGCCACAGCAGGGCGCTGGAGGCGGCGCCGGGGTCAATGTGCCCCAGCGAACGCTCGCCCAGGTAGCTGGCGCGGCCCTTGCGGGCGATCAGCGTTGTGGTGGCCTCGGCCCCTGCTGCTGCGGCCTGCGCCGCCTGCCGCAACGTCTCCCCGCGTTCCAGGGCGTCCAGGGCGGGCCGCCAGGCGTCCAGCATGGTCTTGTCTCCGGCCTCGGCCTTGCCCCGCTCGATCAGGCCCCGGTAACCCGCTTCCAGGGCGTCCCGCAGGTCCTCGCGGCCCAGTTCCGGCTTGCCCGCCAGCGCCGCCGACGCGCGCAGGAAGGCCGTGCCGTAGAGCGGACCGCTGGCCCCACCGACCTTGCCGATAAAACTCATGGCCGCCGACTTCAGGACCGCCGAGGGGTCGCCCTGCGCGGGCAGGGCCGCGACCACCGCATTCACCCCGCGTTCTATGCCGCTGCCGTGATCGGCATCCCCGATGGCGGCGTCCAGCTCGGTGAGGTAGGGGGCCTGTGCCTGAATCTTCTCCTGAAAGACCCGCAGAAAGTGCCGCAGGTCGTCTGCCGTCACCGGCATCTCAGCAGCCCCAGCGCAGGGCCGCCGTCATGACCGGCGCGTCCCACAGACGGAGCTGCTCCGGGCCGGCGCGCAGTACGCTGATGCTCAGGCCCTGCATCTCCAGGCTGGTCACGTAGTTGCCGACGAGGTTCCGCGCGGCGGTCACGCCCCGGTCTTTCAGCAGCCGCAGCACCTGCCGGTGGGCGATATACAGCTCCAGCAGCGGCGTGCCGCCCATGCCGTTGGTCAGCACGATCACTTCCTCGCCGCGTTTCAGGTCCAGATCGTCCGCGACCGGCCCCAGCAGCGCCTCCACCATCTCGTCGGCGCTCATCATCGGCACGCGGGCGCGGCCCGGCTCGCCGTGAATACCGATGCCCAGTTCGAGTTCCTGCGCTCCCAGTGTGAAATTGGGTGTTCCCGCCGCCGGGACGGTCGCGCCGGTCAGGGCCAGGCCCATGCTGCGGACATTCTGTATGACCCCCTCGGCCACCTGCCGCACGCCGTTCAGGTCGCGGCCCTCCTCGGCGGCGGCCCCCGCCAGCTTTTCCAGCAAGACCGTGCCGCCCACGCCGCGCCGTCCCGCCGTCCAGGTGCTGTCCTGCACCGCCACGTCGTCCCCGATCACCACGGTCTGGACCTCCAGCCCCTCGGCGGCGGCCAGTTCGGCGGCCAGCTCGAAGTTCATCACGTCCCCGGTGTAGTTCTTGACGATGTACAGGGCACCCTTTTTCCCGGCCACGCGCTGGGTCGCCGCCAGCATCTGATCGGGGACCGGGCTGGTAAAGACCTCGCCCGGACAGGCCGCTGCCAGCATCCCCCGGCCGATAAACCCGGCGTGCAGAGGCTCGTGCCCGCTGCCGCCGCCAGAGATCAGCGCGACCTGATCGGGCATCTGGGCGCGGGACAGGTACAGCGGCTCGGCGTTCAGCGTGACCAGATCGGCGTGGGCCGCGGCGAAGCCCTCGCAGGCCTCGCGCACCACGTCGGGAACGGCGTTGATCATCTTTTTCACGGTCTTCCTCCTTGTCAGGGGCTGACGGTCCCGCAGCGGGTAGGGCGCGCGGAGCAGGGGAGAACAGCGGGGCGGAGTTCCAGTATAGGGGTCGCCTCCGGCACCTCTGCCAGCCAGCGGGTAATACAGATTCCGATTGCAGGGTGTTGAAAACAACCGGAAATCCGACCGAAGGGCGAAGGAACAGCGGCGGATTCCGTATTAAGGTGGGACATGGACTACATCCGGCTGGGACAGAGCGGCCTGAAGGTTTCCCGCATCGCCCTGGGGACCATGACCTACGGCGACCCGGCCTGGCGGGACTGGGTGCTGCCCGAGGAGCAGAGCCGCCCCTTCATTGCCCGCGCCCTGGAACTGGGCATCACCTTCTTCGACACCGCCGACATGTATTCGCTGGGGGCCAGCGAGGAGGTGCTGGGGAGGGCGCTGCGGGACTATGCGCGGCGCGATCAGGTGGTGATTGCCACCAAGGTCTTCAACCGTATGGGCAGCGGCCCCAACGACGCCGGGCTGTCGCGGGGGCACATCATGGACGCCGTGCAGGCCAGCCTCAAGCGCCTGGGCACCGACCACATCGACCTCTACCAGATCCACCGCTTCGATCCCGAGACGCCCATTCTGGAAACCATGACCGCCCTGCACGATCTGGTCCGGATGGGCGCGGTGCGGTACATCGGCGCGAGCAGCATGCTGGCCTACCAGTTCGCCCGGATGCAGCACGTGGCCGACCTGCACGGCCTGACCCGCTTCGTGAGCATGCAGAATCACTACAACCTGGTCTACCGCGAGGAAGAGCGCGAGATGCTGCCGCTGTGCCGCGAGGAAGGCGTGGGCGTGATTCCCTGGAGTCCGCTGGCGCGCGGCTTTCTGGCCGGGAACCGCCAGGCGGGCGAGGCCCGGACCACCCGCGCCCACAGCGACCGTTTCGCCCAGGCGCTCTACCACACCGAGGACGACTACGCCGTGCAGCAGCGGGTGGCCGAGGTGGCCGCGCGGCTGGACGTGACGCCCGCCCAGGTGGCGACGGCCTGGCTGCTGCACCAGCCCGGCGTCACCGCGCCCATCGTCGGGGCGAGCAAGCTGCCGCATCTGGAGGACGCGGTGGCCGCCCTGAAGGTGCGGCTCACGCCGGAGGACCTGCGGGCACTGGAGGAACCTTACCGGCCCCATCCCGTGCTGGGCATCTGATACGGACTCCGATTGAAAGGTTGACTTGTCGACCTGGCAATCCGACCGAAGGGAGAGGGAGAAACGACGGGTTCTGCGGTATGGAGCAATAAGCGGGAAAGCGCCGCTTGTTGCGGAAGTTAGGAGAAACCGTATGAGAAGGGCTTGCGGCGAGGGACGCCCCTGCGTGGGCGAGCCGGATGACCGTTCCTCGCCGCCGCATAGGGCAGCCTCAGCGCGTCTTGGTCACCTTGCTGAGCAGCGGGGGGGCGTCGGGGTTCAGCCCCCGGTGCAGGGCCAGGTGGGCGGCGAACAGGTAAAACGCCAGCGCGCTGGGCACCGGGTCGGTGAGGGCGTGGCCCGTCGCCGGAGTGGTCAAGGTGCTGCCGCTGGCCGGGCCGAGGGTCCGCAGGTCCGCCCCGTTGCTCCGCAGGTCGGCATAGGCGGCGGCGGTGGCCGACTGCGCCGCGTCCGCCGGGGCAAAGCCCAGCAGCGGCACGCCCTCGGCCAGCAGACGCTTGGGGCCGTGGCTGAACTCGGCGGCACTGTACGCCTCGGCGTGGATGCCGCAGGTTTCCTTGAGCTTCAGCGCCGCTTCCTGCGCGACCCCGAAATGCAGGCCGCGCGCCAGCACCAGCAGGTTGTCCGCGAAGCGGTAGCGTTCGGCCAGGTCGCGGGCGGCGTCTTCCAGCCCCAGGGTGCGTTCCAGGGCGTCCGGCAGCGTCTCCAGCGCCCGGCTGAGGGCCGCGTCCCCCGCGAGGTCCGCCACGACCGGCAGCAGGGCCGTCAGGCTGGCGAGGTAGCTCTTGGTGGCGGCCACCGCGCGTTCCTCGCCGCACTTCAGGGGCAGGACGAACTCGGCCTCGCGGGCCAGATCGCTGTCCTCCACATTGACCAGCGCGACGGTGAGGGCACCCCCCTGGCGCGCCATCCGGACGTTTTCCACCACGTCGGGACTCGCCCCCGACTGCGAAACGGCGATCACCAGCGCGCCGCGCAGGTCGAGGCGGGCACCGTAGAGGGTATAGACGCTCGGCCCCAGGCTGGCGACGGGCAGTGACAGTTGCGTTTCCAGCGCGTATTTCAGCACCGTGCAGGCGTGGTCGCTGCTGCCGCGCGCGATAGTGACGGCGTAGGGGGGCCGGCGCTCGCGGATCGCGGCGGCCAGGGCGCGCGCCGCGTCCGCGTTCTCGCGCAGTTGCCGGGCGACGACCTGCGGGGCTTCGCGGGCTTCCTGCAACATCAGGGGGTCGGGGGTGGTCATGGTTGCTCCTCCAGAACAGGCTGTCCGGCCACATACACCTGAAGGACGTTCAGGTCACGGTCCAGTACGGTGAGGTCGGCGCGCAGGCCCGGTTCCAGGCGGCCCCGGTCCGTCAGGCCGACCGAGGCGGCGGGCGCGGCGCTCAGCATCCGGCTGGCTTCGGGTAGGGGAATGCCCGACTGCACGGCGTTTCTGAGAGCCACGTCCAGCGTGAGGACGCTGCCCGCGATGGTGCCGTCGGCCAGGGTGGCTTTGCCGCCGCGCACGGTCACGGGCTGGCCGCCGAGTTCGCTGGGGCCGTCGCCCAGTCCGGCGGCGCGCATGGCGTCGGTGACCAGCAGGACGCGGCCCGGTGCAGCGGCGTGGGCCAGCCGGAAGCTGGTGGGATGGACGTGGATGAGGTCCAGAATCACCTCCTGATAGGCGTGCGGGTCGGCCAGGAGGGCGCCGGGCGGGCCGGGGTCGCGGCCCTCGATGCCTCCCATCGCGTTGAAGAGGTGGGTGGCGCAGGTCTGCCCGCCTGCCGCGTGGACCGCCTCCAGCAGCGCCGTCACCGTACCCGCGTCCGCCCGCGTATGCCCCACGCCGACCCGCACGCCCGCGCGGGCAAAGCTGAGGGCGGCCTCCTCCGCCCCCGGCACTTCCGGCGCGAGGGTCACGGCACGGACCACGCCTGCCCCCAGCACCTCCGCCACCCGGTCGGGCGTGGGCGGCACGGTGTTCGGTGGTTGCGCGCCGAGCCGCCCTGGGCTGATGAAGGGGCCTTCCAGGTGGGCGCCGGCCACGTCTGCGCCGCCCGCTATACCCCCGGCGTCCATCACCTCGCGCACCCCCGCCAGCGCGGCCAGCACCTTTTCCCAGGGATTCGTGATGGTGGTGGGCAGCAGGGTGGTGGTGCCGTGCCGTGCGTGCAGGCGGGCGAGGGTCCGCACGCCGTCCGGGCCGTCCATCGTGTCGCCGCCGCCGCCGTGAACGTGGGTGTCCACGAAGCCGGGGAGGATCAACACGTCCTGCGGGGCCTCGGCGATAGGGGTCACCGCATCGAGCGTGTGCCCGAAGTGGACTTCTCCGGGCACGACGCCCCCGGGCAGCACCAGCTGGCCTCTGAGCGTTCTCAAGTTTCCTCCTCCATCAGCAGGCCGCTGAGGGCTTCGATATGGCGCACCAGGGCGCTGTGGTCTTCCCCGGCCCGCCCGCCGTCTCCCGCCAGATAATCGGCGTAGAGCTGGCGGGCCTGCGCGGTGAGGGGCAGCACCGCACCGACCTCCCCGGCCACCTCCAGCACAGTGTCCAGGTCCTTGAGCTGGGTGGCGACCGAGCCGCCCGGCGTGAAGTCGCGCTCCAGCATGCGCGCCCCGTGTTCGGTCAGGATGCGGCTCTGGCAGAAGCCGCCCAGGATCGCCTGGCGCACCCGTGCCGGATCGGCCCCCCCCGCGCGGGCCAGCGTCAGCCCCTCCGCGACCGCGCCGATGGTCACGCCCACGATGGCCTGGTTGACCAGCTTGGCGAGCTGCCCGCTGCCCAGAGGTCCGACGCGCGTGACCTGCCCCAGCACGTCCAGCACCGGGCGGGCCTCGTCGGTCCATTCCGGCGGCCCGCCCACCATGATCGCCAGTTCGCCGCGCGCCGCGCCGCCCGTGCCCCCGCTGACCGGGGCATCCAGAAACCGTAACCCGAGCTGCTGCGCCCGCGTTCCCAGATCGCGCGCAGTGGCCGGGGGAATGCTGCTCATGTCCACGAAGAGTGTGCCCGGACGGGCGGTGGCAAAGGCACCGCCCAGCAGCACCCCGCTGACCACGCCCCCGTTCGGCAGCAGGGTGATGACCAGATCGGCTTCGGCCACGGCGTCGGCGGCGCTGACCGCGACCCTGGCCCCCAGCGCCCCCAGGGCCGCCGGACTCGCGGCCGAGCGGTTGAAGACGGTGAGGGAAAAGCCCGCCCGCAGCAGGTTCTCGGCCACCGGGCGGCCCATCCGGCCCGTGCCGATCAGGGCCAGCCGGGGAAGGGCGTGAGTGTCGGGGGAAGGGGCCGTCATGCGCGAGTCTCCCGCCGGAAAGCCGGGGCAGGGCGGCCCTGCACAGACAGGCTGTCCCGGCTCACGCGCCCGGCTCCCGCTGGGCCAGTTCAGGAAAGGCGCTGCGCACAGCGGCCTCCACCTCCTGCGCGGTGTCCAGCGTCAGGGCGTGGGCGGCCAGTTCGCGGGCCTTCCCCGCGTCCAGCTTCAGCACCTGCTCGCGGCGCGGCAGCAGGGCGGGCGCGCTCATGCTGAGTTCGGTGACTCCCAGGCCGACCAGCAGCGGCAGCGCGAGCGGATCGCCCGCCATCTCACCGCAGACGCCCACCCAGCGGTTCTGCGTGGCCGCGCCTGCACAGGTCTGCCCGATCAGCGCGAGAATGGCCGGATTGAGCGGCTGGTACAGGTTCGCCACCTGCTCGTTCAGGCGGTCGGCGGCCAGCGCATACCCGATCAGGTCGTTCGAGCCGATGGAAAAAAAGTCGGCCTCGCGCGCAAACTGCCGGGACAGCACGGCGGCGGCGGGAATCTCCACCATCATGCCGACCTGGATATGCTCCGCGACCGGGACCCCTTCAGCGGTCAGCCGGGCGCGTTCCTCGTCCAGCAGGGCGCGGGCCGCCCGGAACTCCTGCACGGTGGCGATCATCGGGAACATCACGCGCAGGTCGCCGTGGACGCTGGCCCGCAGCAGGGCGCGCAGTTGCACCCGGAAGAGGTCCGGGCGGGCCAGACACAGCCGGATGGCCCGGAAGCCCAGGAAGGGGTTTTCCTCCGGGGGAAGGTTCAGCGCCGGAAGCGCCTTGTCACCGCCCACATCCAGCGTGCGGATCACCACCGGGCGGCCCGCCATCCCCTCCAGCACGGCGCGGTAGGCGCGGTATTGTTCCTCCTCGTCCGGGAGCGTGTCGCGGCCCAGGTAGAGGAACTCGGTGCGGTAGAGGCCGACGCCCTCCGCCCCGGCTTCCAGCGCCAGCGGCAGGTCGGCGGGGCTGCCGATGTTGGCGGCGAGTTCGACCCGCAGGCCGTCGGCGGTGCGTCCTTCGCGGCCTGCCAGCGCGGTCAGCCTCGCCCGCTCCTCGGCTGTCCGTTGCATCTGGACCTGCGCGGCGGCGACCTCTCCAGCCTCCGGGTTCACGCTCACCCGGCCCGCGTCCCCGTCCACCAGCAGAACCGTGCCGGGTGAGATGCCGTGCAGCGCCTCGCCCACGCCCACCACAGCGGGCAGACCCAGGCCGCGCGCCATGATCGCGCTGTGGCTGGTGCGTCCGCCGACCGCCGTGACGACGCCGCGCACCAGCGAGCGGTCGAGCTGCGCGGTGTCGCTGGGCGCGAGATCGTGGGCGACGATCACGGCGGGTTCGCGCAGATCGGCCAGGGCCGTCAGGGGCTTTCCGAGCAGATGCGCCAGCACCCGGTTCCGCACGTCCCGCAGGTCCGCCGCGCGTTCGCGCAGGTAGGGGTCGTCCAGACTCTCGAACATGGTGATAAAGGTGTCACTGGCCCCCACCAGCGCCGCTTCCGCGTTCAGGCCACCGTTCAGCCCTGCGGTGATGGCCGCGTCCAGTTCGGGGTCCGAGAGCAGCAGCAGGTGGGCATCGAAAATCGCCGCGTGTTCGTCGCCCAGGCTGGCGCGCGCCCGTTCGCGGATCCGTTCGATGTCCGCACGGCTGGCCGCCAGGGCCGCCTCCAGCCGTGCCCGCTCCGCCGCCGCGTCCTGCCCGCTCCGCGTCTCGAAGGTCAGGTCGGGGGGCAGCAGCACGAAGGCCGGACCGACCCCCAGACCGGGCGAGGCGGCGATGCCGGTCAGCGGGCTGGAAGGTCCGTCAGGCACGGCGGGCCAGACCCTGCTCTTCCAGACGGGCCGCCAGCGCCGAGAGGGCCGCCTGCGCGTCCTCGCCCGTCGCGCGGATGCTGAAGGCCGCGCCCTGCGACAGCCCGACACCCATCACCGACATGATGCTCTTGAGGTTGACGGCCTTCCCGTCCGCGACGAGTTCCACCGCCGAGGCGAAGGGGGTGGCGACCTGAACGAGTTGTGCGGCGGGCCGGGCGTGCAGGCCGTGTTCGGACGTGACGATGAAGGGTTGTTCGGTGCTGGGCTGTTCCATGTCGGAAACCTCCGGGAAAGAAGCGGGGCAGGGGCGGCACCTTCGCTCGCCCCCGCCCCGGCAGTTACACGATGCGGACCGTCTGGCCGTCCAGTTCCACCCGCTGCTCGGGCGCGAGGTTGGTAAAGACGATCGGCGTGATCAGGCTGGGCACCCGGCCCCGGATGGCGTCCAGATTCACCTGGATCAGCGGTTGCCCGGCGGTCACGTGGTCCCCCTGCCGCACCAGCGCCGTGAAGCCCTCGCCGTTCAGGCCCACCGTGTCGATGCCGATGTGGACGAGGACTTCCAGCCCATTGTCCGCCCGCAGCCCCACCGCATGTCCGGTCGGGAACAGGGTGACCACCTCACCGCTGACGGGCGAGCGCACGTCGCCGCTGGCGGGGTCAATCGCGAAGCCGTCGCCCATGATCTTCCCGCTGAACACGGGGTCGGGCACGTCGGAAAGCGGCAGCACGCGGCCCGCGAGGGGCAGGGTGAAGTCGGCGGGCAGGCCGGGCTGGGGATCGGGAGCCTGGGGAGGCCGGGCCGCCTCGGCAGCGGTGGCGGGGCCGGGGGTGAGGACCGGGGAGGAGGAAACGGCCGTGGCGGCGTCCACCGGGGGCGGAACCGGGGCCGGGGCCGCGTCGGCGCGGGGCGTCAGCGCGGCGGCCTCGCCGGGAACGTCGGTGGCGGTGTAGCTGCCTTCAGAAATGACGCGCTGCATCTCCTCCTTGATCTGGTCGCTGCGGGTGCCGAAGACGGCCTGCACGCTGTTACCAACCTCCAGCACGCCCGCCGCGCCCAGCAGTTGGAGCGTGCCCTTGTTCACCTCCTGCTTGTTCGCTACCGTCACGCGCAGGCGGGTGATGCAGGCGTCGAGGTTCTGGATGTTGCTGGGGCCACCCAGCGCGCGCAGGATGTCGAGGGCCAGTCCACGGTCGCCGCCCCTGGGCATGACGGTGGCGGTCGCCGTGTCCTCGGTGGTCACGTCCTCGCGGCCCGGCGTCAGCAGGTTGAAGCGGCGGATGGCGGCGCGGAAGACCACGTAGTACACGAAGGCGAAGACCAGACCGACCACCGGCACCAGCCAGGGCCGGGTGCTTTTGGGCATCAGCAGGAAGTAGTCGATGGCCCCGCCACTGAAGGTAAAGCCGTTGTGCGAGCCGAGCAGGTTCATCACCACGAAGCTCAGGCCGGTCATGGCCGCGTGGAACACGTACAGAATCGGCGCGACGAACATGAACGCGAACTCGATGGGTTCGGTGATGCCGGTCAGGAAGGAGGTCAGCGCGGCGCTGATCATGATGCCCGCAATGACCTTGCGCCGTTCCGGGCGGGCCTCCTGCACCATCGCCAGCGCGGCGGCAGGCAGCGCGAACATCATGATCGGGAAAAAGCCGGTCATGAAGATGCCCGCCGACCGGTCGCCCGCGATGTAGCGCGTCAGGTCGCCGTGGACGACCGCGCCGGTCTGCGGGTTGGTGTAGTCCCCCGCGATGAACCAGAAGGGCTGATACCAGATGTGGTGCAGGCCGAAGGGAATCAGCAGGCGGTTGATGAAGCCGAAGATGCCGCTGGACGCGACCGGCGCGCCCTGGGTCGCCACGTTCGAGAACACGTTCAGGCCGTGCTGGACGGGCGGCCACAGGTACGTCAGCAGAATGCCCAGCACGATGGCGGCGGCAGCGGTCACGATGGGCACGAAGCGCCGCCCCGCGAAGAAGCCCAGGAAGGCGGGCAGCCGGATGTCCTTGTAGCGGTTGTAGAGCCAGGCCGACAGCAGGCCCATGATGATGCCGCCGAAGACACCCGTCTGGATGCTGGGAATGCCCAGCACCGTCGCATACGCGCCCGGCTGCGCCTTGCCCAGCTCCGCGAACTTGGCCGCGTCGCCCAGGCCCAGGTAGGCGCTCATGGTGGCGTTCATCACCAGAAAGCCCACCAGGGCGGCCAGTGCCGCGACGCCCGCGCCGCCCGCCAGACCGATGGCGACACCCAGCGCGAAGATGATCGGCAGATTGCCGAAAATCACGTTCGACGCGCCCACCATCAGCGTGCCTATGAATTGCAGCCACTCGGGGATGGACGCGTGCCACGAATAGCTCGGATCGTTGAAGGCCGAGCCGAAGCCCAGCAGCAGCCCGGCGGCGGGCAGCACGGCGACCGGCAGCATCAGCGCCTTGCCGATCTCCTGAAGGGCCGCGAAGGCCGACCGGCGCGGGGGGGTGGCGGGAGGGGAGACGGCGGGAGCGGGTGTGGTCATGCGGCGTTCTCCTGGGGCAGTACCGGAAAGGGGGCGGGGGCCGGGGGCGGACGGTGCGGCTCAGTACTTCTTGTCGACGACCGATTCGGCGGTTTCGCGCAGGAACGCGCCCGCCCCGGGCAGCAGCGGCAGCAGCGTGAGATACAGGGCCTCGATCAGCAGCACCTGACTGACCAGACTGCTGATCGCGCCCCCCGCCAGCGGTGCTTCCGGGCTGGAGGTGGACAGCACCTCGCGCGCGTGCCGGGTAATGGGCGAGGAGACGCGGTGCGTGACGGCGACGGTAAAGGCTCCCCGGGTGGCGGCCAGCCGCAAGGTCTGCACTGTGTCGATGGTGCTGCCCGAGCGGGTCAGGCCGACCACCACGCCCTGCGCGCTCTGCGTGGACGCCGCCACCGCCGCGAGGTGCGGGTCGGTGTAGGCGACGGCGGGCACGCCGACCCGCGCGAGCTTGTTCGCCAGGAACTGCGCCGACAGGCCGCTGTTGCTCTGCCCCACCACGTCCACCCGCACTGCCCCCGCAATGGCCCGCGCGACCCGTTCCAGGGCCGCCGGGTCCACGGTCTGCCGGGTGCCCTCGATGGCCTGCACCGCCTGCCGCGCCGCCACCGAGAGCGGATCGGTCGCTTCCGGCCCGCCCTGCGTCTGGTGGCGCTGTGTCTGGCTCACGTCACCCGACAGCGCAATCTTGAAGGCGTGAAAGCCGGAAAAGCCCAGGCGGCGGCACAGCCGCGTCACGGCACTCTCGACCACGCCCGCCGCCCCCGCCAGCTCGGTGATGGTCTGATACATCACCTCCTCGGGGTGCGCCAGGACATAGGTGGCGATGCGCCCCAGCGTCGGGGGCAGTTGCGCCTGTTCGGCATGCAGGCGGGCCAGGGCGCTCGGGGGACGGGCGGGGGCCGGACGTTCGGGCAGCGTTTGGGTCAAGTGGACCTCCGGGCCGGGTCAGCGGCAGTTGCAGGTATTTCCAGAGTAGGAATGAAAATTATTTTTGTCAAGCTTGGGCAGAAGCAGAATTATTTCCCAGAACAGGCAGAACCCCGGGCCAGGCGGCCTGACCCGCCGCCCCTCCCATTGGTGCCACACTGGGTCATGCGTCTGCTCGCCTTTGACCTGGACGGGACCCTGCTGGACCGGGACCACAGCGTGCCCGCCCGGACCCTGGAACTGCTGGCCCGCTTGCGCGAACACGGGTGCCGGGTGGCGGTCATCACGGGCCGGGCCGACGTGCCGCCGGAGGTGCTGTCCGCCCTGCGCCCGGAGGCGGTCGCCGTGAATACGGGTGGACTGGTCATGGTCGGCGGCAGGGTGATCGCTGACCATCACTTCACGCCCGAGCAGGCGCGGGCGCTGGTGGGCCTGCTGCCCACAGACCGGCCCGTCTTCGGCTTCGGTCCTGGAACGGTGTACGTCCGTGATCCCCAGGCCCCGGCCTTCGCCGTCTGGCAGACCGAACGGCGCGGCCTCCCGCTGGAGGAGGCTGCCGCAGGACCCCTGCAAAAGCTGGATATCGAACTGGCCGTGCAGGACCCCGCTACTCCGGAGCTGACCGCCCGCCTGCGGCAGGTCGGCGGCGTCCACGTGACCAGCAGTGTGAGCGGCCCTCGCCAGTACCTCACCGTCACGCCGGAAGCGGCCAACAAGGGCACCGCTCTCAGGCTCATCGCGCAGGCCCTCGGGATTCCGATGAGCCGCACCGTCGCCTTCGGGGACAGCGAAAATGACCTCGCCATGTTCGAGGTCGCGGGGGTCGCGGTGCAGGTGGGCGAGGCCGAGTGTCTGCTGAAGGTGGCCCACCACCGGGTCAGTTGTTCGGCGCTGGGCCTGCCGGGCTGGCTGGAAATCTATGTGCAGGAGCTGGCGCGCGAGCTGGCCTGAAGGCGGCGGGGCCGTCAGCCTTTCAGGCCCGTCAGGACGATGCCCTCGATGATCTGCCGCTGGAAGAGTGCGAAGACCAGCAGGACCGGGATCACCGCCAGACTGCTCGCGGCCATGATCAGGCCCCACTGGGTGCCCGCCTCGCCGTTGAAGAGGGCCGTGCCCACCGGCAGGGTGCGGAACTGCGGCTGCTGAATCACGATCAGGGGCCACAGGAAGGCGTTCCAGTTGCCCAGAAAGGTGAAGATGGCGAGGCTCGCCAGCGCCGGGCGCACCAGCGGCAGGGCGATGTGCCAGAAGATGCCGAACTCGTGCATGCCGTCGATCCGCGCGGCTTCCAGCAGGTCGTCGGGCAGGCTCTCAAAGAACTGGCGCATCAGGAACACGCCGAAGGCACTCATCAGGCCCGGAAACATGATCGAGAAGTACGCGCCCGGCACGCTGCGGGTGAGGTGCAGGTCGGTCACGCCCACGAACCAGGGAATCACCAGCATCTCGGTGGGGATCATCAGCGTGGACAGGATCAGGATGAAAATCAGGTTCTTGCCGGGAAAGTCGAACTTGGCGAGGGTGTACCCCACCAGCGAGTCGAAGAACAGCACGCTGACGGTGGTCACGCCCGCGACCAGCAGGCTGTTGCCGAACCACTCCAGGAACTTCGTCTCGGTCAGCACCTGCCGGTAGTTGTCCAGCGTGGGCGCGGCCGGGAAAAAGGCCAGGTTGAACAGTTCCTGAAAACTCTTCAGGCTGGTCAGCAGCATCCACGCGAAGGGAAAGAGCGTGACGACGATGCCCAGCGTCAGCGCCGCGTAGGCCAGCAGCGTGCGCGGATCGGCGCGTCTGCGGGGGCTGGAAACGGCGGCGGTCACGTGTCGTACCTCCGCGTCAGGAATTTCAGTTGCAGCAGGGTAATCGCCAGGATGATCACGAACAGAATGACCGTGACCGCCGAGGCGTACCCCATCTGATAGCGCCCGAACGCCAGTTGATAGATATACAGCGCCACCGTCATGGTGCTGCCCAGCGGCCCGCCCTGGTCGGTGAAGTTGAGGTTCACCACCTGCGTGAACAGTTGCAGGTACGAGATCGTCCCCGTCACCACGCTGAAGACGATGGTGGGATTCAGCAGGGGCAGCGTGATCCGCCAGAACGCCTGGCCGCCGCTGGCCCCGTCGATCTCCGCCGCCTCGTAGTAGCTGCGGGGAATCGCGGCGAGGCCCGCCAGGAAGAGGACCACCTGAAACCCCAGGTTCTGCCACACCACCAGTCCGGCAGTCGTGGCGAGTGCCTGATGCGGTGAGGTCAGAAAGGCTTGCGGCGGGATGTGGAGCCACATCAAGACGGTATTCACCGGCCCGAACTGCGGACTGAACAGCCACTGCCACACCCAGGCCGCCGCCACAATGGGCGTGACGTAGGGCGCAAAGTACAGCGCCCGGTACAGCCCCCGCAGCGCCCGGATGCGGCCCAGCATCAGCGCGAGGATCAACCCCAGCGCGATCTGGAGGGGCACGCCGATCACCGTATACAGCGCCGTGTTCTTCAGCGCCTGCCCGAACTTCTCGTCCTCCAGCAGCGTGCGGTAGTTCTCCAGGCCCACGAAGGGCTGCTGCTCCTTGAGGATGTTCCAGTCGAAGAGGCTCAGGCGCAGCGCCAGAAAGGTCGGAATAAAGCGCACCACCAGGAAGAACAGCAGCGGCACCAGCAAGAAGGTGTAGGCCGTGCGGGTCTGCCGCCGCCTGAGGGTGCCCGGGCGGGCCGGGCGGACCCGCACCGGCTCTCGCCTCAGCTCACTTGTAGTAGCCATTCAGGATCTTCTGTTCGTCTGTGGCCGCCTTCTTCACGGCGTTCGCCGGGCTGCCCCCCTGCAAGATCACCGAATTGATCGCGTCCACCCAGGCCTTGCGCTGTCCGGCCTCGTCCACGAACAGGGTGGAGTGCGCGAAGGGCAGGGCATACACGAAGGGGCCGTACACCGGGTCGCGGCGCAGGCTGGGGTCGTTGGACAGCTTCTTGCTGGCCGGAATCTCCCCGACCGCTTGCAGCCAGGTGCGCTGGGTGTCCTCGCTCGTCAGGAACTTCAGGAACTTGACCGAGGCGGCCAGCTTGTCGCCTTTGGCATTCTTGGTGATGCCGTTCACCCAGTAGGAGCCGAAATTGCTGCGGACGCCGTTGCCCTTGAAGACCGGCAGCGGCACCACGCCCCAGTTGAACTTCGCGCCCTTCTGGATGGTGCCGATGGCAAAGGACCCGTCGATGATCATGCCGACCTTGCCCGCCATGAAGGCGTCGCGGTAGCTGTTGTTCCCGGGGAAGAAGTTGGGCGTGCCCAGCTTGTACTTGCTGTACAGGTCGGTGTAAAAGGTCATGGCCTTGACGCCCGCGTCGCTGTCGTAGGTGACCTGTTTGCCGTCCTTGCTGTAGGGCGAGCCGCCGAACTGCCGCACCAGGACCTCGCGGACCACGTGGTAATCCTGACCGTCGGGCTGGATGCCGAAGCCCAGGACGCTGAAGCGCGGCGGCGCACCCTTCACGACCTTTTGCGCGGCGGCGATGAAGTCTTCCCAGGTGCGCGGCGGCGTCAGTACCCCGGCCTGCTTCAGCAAGTCCTTGTTATAAAAGAGCGCCAGCGTGCGGACCGAAGTCGGTAGCGCGTAATACTGGCCGTTCATCTTGCTGGTCTGGATCATCGGCACGAAGCTGCTCTCGATCTGCTTGACGGGAAAGTCGGCCCTGGGCAGTGCCTGGAGGTAGCCGCTGTCCACGTACTGCGGCAGCCAGCCGTAAAAGAGGTTCACCACGTCCGGCCCCTGGCCCGCCGGGACGCTGGTGGCGACCTTCTGGTTGTAGGCGTCGTAGGGGAAGGTTTCCTGCTTCACCTTGATGTCGGGGTTCTGGGCCTCGAACTTCTGGATCAGCTTGTTCATGGTGTCCACCTTGCTGGCGTAGTCGTACTGCCAGTAGGTGATCGTCACGGGTGCGGCGGCGGCGAACGTCAGGGACAGCGCCAGAGGGGACAGGGCCAGCGTGAGCAGCTTCTTCATGGGCTTCTCCTTGAAGGGGTGAGGACTCCGGCGAGCCTGCCCGGGCCTGGGCCGGGCCGCCGTCCTCCAGCATGATGGTCGTCCCCAGCGTAGCGCCTGGCCGGAAGCTGGGCTAGAGCTGCCGGGCTGGAGAACCCCCCGCAGAACTCCCCGCCTCCGTGTCTCCTCCGGCGAGATGCGTGCGGGCGTCGGCAAAGCGGCGGACGACTTGCGTGTGCTGCTCGAAATCGTCCTGCAAGCGTTGGCGTGCGGCGTTGAGGGCCTGTCGCATTACTTCTGGCGCAGGCCCCCCCAGCGTGGTGCGGCGGGCGACGAAGGCGGCGGGATCGAGGGCGGCGCGCAGCTCGGCGGCAGGGAGGGCGACGCCCACCACGGCCAGGTCATCCGGTGTCGCGGAACTCAGCGGGCGGCCCGAGGCGTGCAGATCGGCCAGCAACCTCTTGACTGCCGTATGTGCCTCCCGGAAGCCCCGCCGCTCCTGCCGGGCGAGGGCGTCGGCCAGCTCGGTCACGGCAGCTTCACCCTCCTGCGCTTCCCGCAGCCAGGCGGCGCGGTTCACGCTGGGGTTGACCAGCGCGGCGCTCAGCAGGTCCGCGCCCTCCCCGAAGTCCTGCCACATGCTGTGTAACGGTGGCTGCATGTCGGTGCCGGGGTCGTTGACATCGCCAAAGGGGACGTTGTGGGCACACAGCGTCACGCTCTGGGCGCTGCCGATGGCGCGGCTGAAGCGGGCGCGGGCGTGTTCCAGGGCCACCGGGTTGCGCTTTTGCGGCATCACACTGCTGCCCTGCACCAGCCCGTCCTCCAGCGCGATCAACCCCCGCGAGGCCCAGAACAGCAGGTCGTGAACGCCGCGCGACAGGGTGGTGGCGGCCACCGTGACCGTCCCCGCCAGCTCCACCTGCCAGTCGCTGGTACTGACCGCGTCGTAGGTGTTCTCGACCGGGCGGTCGAAGGCCAGCAGGTCCGAGGTGAGCTGCCGGTTGATCGAGAAACTGCTTCCGCCGAGCGCCACCGCGCCCATTGGACTCAGGTTCACCCGGCCCAGAGCGCCGAACAACCGCTCCGTATCGCGGGCCAGCACGTTCTCCAGCCCGGCGAGGTAATGCGCCAGCGTGGTGGGCTGCGCGGGCTGGTGGTGGGTGTAGGCGACGATCACGGTGGCCACCTCGCGCTCCGCGAGGTCGAGCAGCACGCGGCGCAGCATCATCAGCCGCCAGACCGCCCCCAGCAGGTGCTCACGGGCGCTCAGGCGGTAGAGGGTCATGTCCAGGTCGTTGCGCGAGAGGGCCGTGCGCAGCGCCCCGGCGGCCCCGGCCTCCCGCGCGGCCAGGCTGCGGTCCAGCGTGAAGAACACGTCCTCGGTCCGGGGGTCGTAGGGCGGGAAAGGCTCGCGGCGCAGGGTTCTGAGAAGCTGGACCGCCTGCGCCGCGTGGGGGACCTGCTGGGCTTCCAGCATCAGCGCGTGGGCCGTCAGCGCATCGAACAGGTGCGGCAGCAGGTGTGCCCGCGCGTAGGCGTCGTCCGGCTTGAGGACACTGCTCAGATAGAGGTCATGCCACATGGCGTTCGCCTTTCCCGGGTTCGCGGGCACTTCATTGTGAGGTCCGCCGAGGCTCTCTGCGGGTCTCTGAGCGGTTGGGGCAGCGTACCCGGCGCAGGACCCGGGCGCAACTCCCCATGAAGTTCCGGCCGGACCCCTGGTGTTCCCAGAGTCCGGCCGGATGAGAAGGCGCACGCGCCCGGCTTCAGCCCTTCACACTGCCGGTCAGCGAGGCCCCCTCGATAAAGTATTTCTGGAACACGAAGAAGATCAGCAAGACGGGCAGCAGCACCAGCACCGAGGCGGCCATCAGGAGTTGCCACTGTGTGTCGTTGGCCGAGCGGAAGGAGGCCAGGCCGACCTGAAGGGTGTACAGCCGCTCGTCGTTGAGGTAGAGCAGCGGGTTGACGTAGTCGTTCCACGCGCCGTCGAAGGTGAAGATGGCGACGGTGGCGAGGGCCGGGGTGGTCAGCGGCAGCATCACCCGGCCCCAGATCCACAGTTCGTTCGCGCCGTCCATCCGCGCCGCTTCCAGCAGCTCGTTGGGCACGCCCATGAAGTACTGCCGCAGCAGGAAGGTGAAAAAGGCCCCCGCGAAGAAGCTGGGCACCACCAGCGGTAGGTAGGTGTTGATCCAGCCCAGTTTGCTGAACAGCACGTACTGCGGCACCATCGTGACCAGGCCCGGAATCATCATGGTGGAGAGCATCACCAGAAACAGGAAGTCGCGGCCCGGAAACCGCAGCTTGGAAAACCCGTAGGCCGCCAGCGAACACGACAGCACCGTGCCGAACGTCACGCTGACGGCATACAGCAGGCTGTTGACCGCGTAGCGGGTAAAGGGCGCGCTGGCCCAGGCTTTGGCGTAGTTGCCCCACATCACGGGATCGGGAATCCAGCGCGGCGGGTAGGCGAAGACCTGCGCGTCGGGCTTCAGCGAGGTCGAAACCATCCACAGCGCCGGGTACAGGACCATCAGCGACAGCGCCACCAGGGCGGCAAAGGCCAGCAGGCGGCCCAGTTTCAACCCTCCCACCCGCCGGGGTCCCCCCGTTCGCAGCGGGCGTGGGCGCACCTGCACCTCGGGGCGGGACAGGGCCATCTCAGCGCACCTCGCCTTCGTAGTGGACCCAGCGCCGGGAAAACCACAGTTGCAGCCCCGTGATCGCCAGCGTGATCAGCAGCAGAATCCAGGCCATCGCGCTGGCGTAGCCCATCCGCAGGTCCGTAAAGGCCGTCTGCCAGATGTAAAGGCCGTAAAACAGCGTGCTGTCGCTCGGCCCGCCCTTGGTCAGAATCAGCGACTCGGACCAGAACTGCATCGCCCCCGAGATACCGGTAATCAGCTTGAAGAAGATCACCGGCGAGATCAGCGGCACCGTCACGGCCCAGAACTGCCGCCAGGGACTCGCCCCGTCGATCTGCGCCGACTCGTACAGGTCGCGCGGCACGCCCTTCAGCGCGGCCAGATAGAACATGAAGCCCCCCGCCGCCGCCCACATGCTCATGATGATCAGGGCGGGCTTGGACCAGGCCGGATCGCTGAACCACAGCGGCAGGTTGTTCTCGTTCACCCCCAGGCGGTACAGGGCCGTGTTGATCAGGCCCACCTGCGGGTTGAACACCCACAGCCACAGCAGCAGCACCGCCACGCCGGTCAGCACCTTGGGCAGAAAGAAGATGGTGCGGAAGAGGCGCTGGCCGCGCACCTCCTGATTGAGCAGAAGGGCGATCAGCAGCCCCGTGGCGATCCCCAACGGCACCGCAAACACAGCGTAATAGGCGGTGTTGGACAGGGCCTTCCAGAAGCGGCTGTCCTGCGTCAGCAGTTGCACGTAGTTGCGTACGCCCACCCAGTCGAAGCGCGAGGTGATGTCGTAGTTGGTGAAACTCGCGTACAGCGAGAACAGCATCGGCCCCAGCACGAAGCACAAAAAGCCGATCAGCCAGGGCGCAATAAACAGGTAGCCCCACAGGGCTTCCCGCTGGCGACCGTTCAGGCTCTGGCGGCGGGGCAGGGGCGGGGAAGACGCGCGGCTCACGGCCTCCTCCCAGCGGTAAGTAGACGAAGCATCCTCTGACCTCCCGAATGCGCGCCGGGCAAAGCGGGGGGTCCGCTTCACCCGGCACACGGCGTCACGCGTGGCGAATTACTTGTTGCTGTTGACCAGGCGCTGCACTTGGGTGTTCGCCTCTTCCAGCGCCTGTTTGGGGTCCTGGCCCCGGTACACGGTGTCCTCGGTGGCCTTGTCCAGCAGCGTGCCGTAGCTGGGGGCGTAGGGCGGCGCGGGCGTGACCTCGGTGTATTTCATGTTGGCCGACATCATGCGGAAGGCGGGGCTGGTCACGCTCAGCGAGGCGTTTTTCGCGCCGGGGAAGTCGTTCTGCTCCTGCGCCCAGATGCGCGCGCCCTCGGTCGCCATCCAGCGGGCAAAGGCGAAAGCTTCCTTGGGGTGCTTGGTGCCCACCGGCACTTCCAGGTTGAAGCCGCCGCCCGACGAGGTGCCCGGCCCCGGCTGGCCGGTCGGGGTGGGAATCCGGACCATGCCGTAATTCAGGTTGGGCGCGTACTTCTTGAGGGTGGCCGCGTAGCCGCCGATGTCGATGATCATGCCCAGCTTGCCCGAGATGAAGGGGTCCTGCGCACCGCTGCCAAAGGAACTCTTAAACGCCTGCACGTTGCGCGCGCCCAGGCGGTCGGTCCAGTCCTTGATCCAGGTCAGCGTCTTGACGGCGGTGGGATTGGCAAAGCGCGGGTTGACCCGGTCCTCGTCCCACATGCTGCCGCCCGCGTTCGAGACCCAGCTTTCCAGGCCGAAGCTGCCGTACAGCGGGTGGAAGCCGATGCGCTGGTATACCGGCCCGGTCTTCTTGTCGAGCTTTTTGGCGTCCGCTTCCAGCTCGGCCCAGGTCGTGGGCGGCTTGGCGGGGTTCAGGCCGACTTCCTTGAACAGGTCCTTGTTGTAGTACAGGAAGCGGCTGTCGGTCACGAAGGGCAGGCCGTACTGGTCGCCCTTGTAGGTCGCGGTGGACCACAGGTTCGGGTAGAACTGGTTTTGCAGCTTGTCCGCCCCCAGCTTGCTGAGGTTGCTCGCCTGGTTCTTCGCGGCCCGCAGCGTGGTGGTGCGGATGTCGATCACGACCACGTCCGGCGGGTTCTTGGCGGCGATGGCGGCCAGCGTCTTGGTCGGCAACTGGTCGAAGGGGACGAAGGTGTACTTCACCTGAATGTTCGGGTTCTTCTTGTTCCAGGTGTCGATGATGCGGTTGATGGTGGGCCGGCGCTGCTCGGACCCCCAGTGCGCCCACAGGTCGAGGGTGACCTTCTGCGCGCCGGCGCTGCCCAGCAAGGCGGCGGTCAGGAGAAAGAGAGTGTTTTTCATGGTTTAACCTCGGGCTGTCGGAGGCTCAGAGCGCGAAAGGCAGCCGTCCGCCGGGTACTGGCTGACCACCGATTTCCCGCCTGGCTCATCTGACACTTACGAGGTTAGTCCTGGGGTGCGCTTGGCGGGTCTCATTCCGCTTTCCGCCTGTTCATGTTTTCTTGGAAGTGTGCCGCAGTCCCATTGCTGCTCGGCTCTACCTTGCTCGGCTCTACAGCACGTCTTCGAGGTGACCTGGGCGGCGCGGGGCCGGGTCGCCGGTCGCCACCTGCGCCCAGTACAGCAGCAACACGCTGACACCCACCAGCGGCCACAGCGACGTGAACCACCAGCCCAGCGCCGCCAGCAGCAGCGGGGGCAGGGCGCACAGGTGGGCGTACAGCGGATAGGCCAGCACGATCCGGACCGCTTCCGCCAGCGCACGGGGCAGCCGCACCCCCTCGGCCAGCGCGTCGAGGACAAACGGTTGCAGCGCCAGCCAGAACCACGCGAGGTAGCTGCCGAGCGCGCCCCACAGCGCCCCCCGGAGCGTCCCGGGGTCGGCCCGCCATAGCACGAAGTTGGCCGACAGCACCAGCAGAAGCAGTGCGTTCAGGCCCGCCCAGAGGGTGCCCGGCCACCACAGCCGCCTGAAAAAGCGGGGCAGCGACGTATAGGGTTCTTCGGAAACGGCCAGGGCAGCCGGGCCGCCCTCCGAACGCTCGTCCTCCACTTCCAGCACCGCGCGCCGCAGCCAGGCATAGGCGGTCAGCGTCGCCGCACCCAGCGTCAGCAGCGGCCAGGACGCTGCCAGCCACAGCACATTCACCACGATCAGGCGCGGCAGGTTGTCCCACAGGCGCGCCCCCGCCCCGCGCCAGACCCGCACTGCTCCCCGCATGGGGCGAGGATAGCAATGCCGCCGGGGGAAGCGGCGTTGTCTCTGGGCTGCTCCGGTGGGGTGGTTGGAAGGCATTCCCCCCACCCCCGGCGAAGGGTGTCCTGTGAAGCGTCGGAGAGGCTCTGGGCGTCGACGGTTCCTGCCTGGAACGTGTCGGCCAGGCGGCTGCGGGCCTGCGGCCCGAAAGCTCCTCGGCTATGCCTGCCCAGTTGGCAGACGGGGGTAGGCCGCCCGGTTGCAGAGTTCTGAAAAGTTGGCGAGGCTTCAGCTTCCGGCCAGGTTCCCCCTTCCAAACAAACTCTGATAAGCAGCCTTGGAGAGCCTGTCTGTCAAAGGCTGGTCCGCACCTGCCACAGCTCCGGGAACAGGACGATGCTCAGGGCGCGGCGCAGGTATCCGGCCCCGCTGGTGCCGCCGCTCCCGGTCTTGAAGCCGATGGTGCGTTCCACGGTCGTCAGGTGGTTGAAGCGCCAGCGCCGGAAGTTGTCTTCCACGTCGAGCAGCTTCTCGGCCAGCTCGTACAGGTCCCAGTACTGTTCGGGGTCGCGGTAGACGGTCAGCCAGGCGTCCAGCACCGCCGGATGCTCGGTGGGCGGCTGGGTGAAGTCCCGCTCCAGCACCTCCGCCGGAATGTTCAGCCCCCGCGCGGCGAGCAGGTGCAGCGTCAGGTCGTACACGCTGGGGGCGTGCAGGGCGGCCAGGAGGGGGCCGTGCAGGTCCGGGCGGTGTTCATGGGGCCGCAGCAGCGTGGGATTACGGTTGCCCAGCAGCACCTCCACCATGCGGTACCCCGCCGACTGAAAGCCCGACGCCTGCCCGAAAGCCCCCCGGAACTCCAGGTAGTCGGCGGGCGTCATGGTCTTCAGGACCTCCCAGGCGTCGGTGAGCTGCTCCTGCGCGCGCACCACCCGGGTCAGCATCTTCAGCGGCGTATCGGTGACGCCCGCCGCCAGCAGCGCCATCGCGGCCTGCAACTCGCGGATAATCAGGTCCAGCCACAGCTCCGAGACGTGATGCACCGTGATGAAGAGGTGTTCGTCGTGTGCCTGCGTGATGGGCTGGTGGGCACTCAGCAGCGTGTCCGTCCTCAGATAGTCGCCGTAACTGAGGCGCTGGCTGAAGTCCATCTGCGCCTGTTCAGCGGAGTGCGCCTGCCCGGGTGCGTCACGGCCTGCCACGTTCGGAACCTCACCTTCTGCCATGTCCAGGAGACTAACGGAAATGAACCTTCACGCGCCCCCAGGGCCAGGGGAGGGGCGGCGCAGGTACCCTGTGGCCATGCCTTCGCCCCTGCTGGACCTGGCCGGAATCACGCTGGAAGTCAACCACCTGCCCCGGGGGATTCGCTTCTATACGCAGGTGCTGGGCCTGGAACTGCTTCACCAAGACGGGGCGCAGGGGGTGGCCCACTTCCGGGTGAACGGTGCCCAGACCCTGACCCTCTGGAAACCGGTCACGCGGCAGGCGAACGACCCGCGCCTCGCCCCGCTGCGCGCACGCGGTGCCTCGCACCTGCATTACGCCTGGCAGATCCAGCCGGATGACCTGGACCGCAGCAAGGCGCTGCTGGACGAGCAGGGCATTCCCTGGACCGAGATCGACCTGGGCACGCCCGAGCGCCCCGACCCCACCGTGTACTTCTTCGACCCCTTCGGGCATGGCCTGGAACTGCGCGGCGTGGACCTCTCCGACGAGCGGCAGCCGACCTATCCGCCCGTTCCCGCCCGGCGCCCCGCCCACGCTCTCCCCGTGATGGGTCTGCGCGAGGTGGCGCTGGCGTTCAGCGATTACGCCGCCATGAAAGCCCGCCTGCCCCGCGCTTACGGCTTCGCCTATGCCAAGGAACAGCCGGACCGCGACTTCGCCCAGTTCACCCTTGGTCCCGCACCCGAGCCGGACGGCAACGGCACGCCCCGGCGCTGGCTGTACGCCTGGGACCCGCAGGTGGGGCTGGCGGACATGTTCGGCGGCGATCACGCGCTGGTGCAGTTCTACGCCGATGTGGCGGAGGTGCTGGCCCTGGTCCGCGCCGAGGGGCTGCCGCACGTGCTGGAGGAGGGGCGGTTGGCCGTCCGCGACCCCGAAGGGCACGTTTTCGAGTTCCTGCCGCCGCTTTGAGCTGCCCCGCCGGGCTTCCCGGTGCCCCGCTGTAAGAGTCCTGAGTTGCCGGCCGCCGTACCCTGCGGGGGCATGACTGTGCTGGCCACCCCCACCGAACTGGCGCGCCTGGAGGCGCTCGCCCGTTACGCCATTGTCGAGGGCGTGCCGGAAGCGTCCTTTACCCGGGTCGCGGAGCTGGCCGCGCAGTTTTTCCGGGCACCCGTCGCCCTGCTGAACTTCGTGACCAGTGACCGCACCTGGAGCAAGGCCTGTGTGGGGGTGGACCTGCTGGCGGTGGACCGGCAGCTGTCGTTCTGCGCGCGCACCATTGAGCAGGACGGCGTGCTGGTGTCGCCGGACCTGTCGCAGGACAGCCGCTTTCTGAACCACCCGGTGGTGCGCGGGGAGGGGGGCTACCGCTTCTATGCCGGCGCGCCGCTGCGGACGCCCGACGGGTTCAATATCGGGACCCTCTGCGTGCTGGATTATGTTCCCCGCGCCGAGGTCACGGCCCTGGAGCGGGAGGCGCTCGCCAACCTGGCGGCCCTGGCCGTCGAGGGGCTGGAGCTGCGCCGCGCCCAGCTGGAGGCCGAACGCGAGGCGGTCGCGCGCCAGCAACTCGTCGAGGGCCTGCGCCGCACCACCACCTATGCCGAGACCCTGGCGGCCATCTCGGCCCTGAGTGACCTGAATCTGGAACCGGGAGAACTGGTCGGCACGGCGGTGCAGCTCGTCGCCCAGGTCAGCCAGCTCGACTGGGCGGGGGTGGGGGTGTTGCGAGGGGGCACACTCGAGGTGGACACCGTCTGGAGTGCCCCGGACCTGCCGCCGAGCCTGCTGGCCCCGCTGATGCGTCAGACCGCCGCCGGCGAAGGGCTGGTGTGGCAGGTGGTGGACAGCGAGGCCCCCCGGTTCGTGGAGGATTACCCTGCCTGGCCCGGAGCGCGCGCCGACCTTGTCCGCGCCGGATTGCAGGGTGCCGTGATGGCCTCGCTGGGGACCTTTCAGGACACGCAGTACCTGCTGGCCGCCGTGCGCCGCATGCCCCAGCTCTGGAGCCGCGCCGACCGGGACCTGTATCAGGTCGCCACCCGGACCGTCGCGGGCGCGCTGCTGCGCCAGGAGCGCGAGCGGCGGCTGGCCCACGAGGCGACCCGCGACCCCCTGACCGGCCTGGGCAACCGGCGCGCGCTGGAGGCGGCCCTGTTGACCCTGCCCGCGCCCGCCGGGGTGGCGATGGTCGACCTGGACGGATTCAAGCAGGTCAACGACCGCGAGGGACACCCCCGGGGTGACGTGCTGCTGCGGCTTTTTGCGGGAGCTTTTGCGGCGGAACTGCCGGACGATGCCCTGCTGTACCGCCTGGGCGGCGACGAGTTCGTGGTCCTGTACCCGCAGGCGGGCGACCTGGAAGGGCTTCAGGCGGACGTATTGCAGCATCTCGACGGGGCCGTCGCGACCGCCCGCGCCGCCGGGTTCCAGGAGGTGGGGGCGTCTTTCGGGGTGGCCCTCTGGTCTGCGGGTGCCCCCGATCCCCAGGCGGCGCTCGCGCTGGCCGATCAGCACATGTACGAGGACAAACGCAGGCGGGCCACCTTTCGCAAGCGGGCGGGCTGAAGCGCCACGACCGCACGAAAAGCATTTGCCACCGGCCCGCGAGGCTGTAGGCCCGCACGTGATCGAAGCGGAAGGTGAGCCATTCCCGCCCATCGAAACGAGGCCGCTCCTGGCCTGCCCCAGCGTGCCGTCTGCCTTCGGGCGCCTGCGCACGTGGACAGAGCCAGGGCGAACCTCCGGGACAGGAGGGATCGGAAGCCGGGGCGAGCGTCAGAGAGGGGCGGGCAGCGCGGTGGGCAGGCCGTCCACCCAACGCAGAGGGGCGGCGTGCAGCTGCCTGCGGGTGCGGTCCTCGTTCCAGGCGTGAAAGATCAGGATGTCCTCGCCGTCCCGCCCCGTGACGCTGGCGTGTCCGGGGCCGCGCAGCTGCCCGGCGCTCCGCAACACGTTCGCGCCGGGGACGGGTTCGGTCCAGGGGCCGAGCGGGTGGTCCGCGACGGCGTGGCCGACGCCATACGTCTCGTTGGTCCAGGCCCCACCCGAGTACAGCAAGTGAAGGCGTCCATCCCGGAACAGCACGAAGGGGCCTTCCAGGGTGTGCCAGTCGTAGACCGCGCCGTACATGGGGCGGCCCCGCTGGTACACCTGCCAGTCGCCGCTGGCCCGCAGGATGGTGCGCGGCTCACCCAACCGGGTCATGTCGTGCAGCTCGGCTGCGGCCAGCACGGTGCCGGGCCGCTCGCCGGTCAGGTCGTCGCGGGCGTAGAACAGCCACCACGCACCGTCCGGGGCCTGAAAGGGGTGCGGGTCGATGGCGAACGGTTCTTCCGGCGTGAGGTTCAGCCCCAGGTCGGCAAACGGCCCGAGCGGATGCGCCGCCGTCGCCACCCGCAGGTGATGGCCCTTATCGCCGCGTCCGACGGAGTAGTACAGGTAAAACGTCTCGCCCGAGTGCGCCACTTCCGGCGCCCAGTAGTCCAGTGCTTCCGGGCTGACCGGCTCCAGCACCCCCCCGTGCGAGGTCCAGTGGATCAGGTCGGGCGAGGACAGCACCTCGAAGGCCCGCACGCCCGCCTGACCGTTCAGGCCGGTGCCGTAGGCGTAGTACGTGCCGTCAAAGTGCAGCACGAAGGGGTCGGCGAAGTTGCCGGGGTACAGCGGAGTCTGGGGCAGCGGGCCGGATATCGGGGTCTGATTCGTTGGTGTCCGGGTCATCGGTCGAGCCTTTCCAGAACGAGGGGCCGCTCCAGGCCGTTCACCGGGGCGTGCGGCCAGTCGGGGTCCAGGGTGAGGACTTCCAACCCGTCCCCGGTCATGGCGATGGTGTCCTCGATCTTTGCCCCACGCACGCTGGGATTCCAGGCCAGGACCGAGCCTTCGGCAAGGGTCATGGGAGAGTCCGGCGTGGCAATGGCCTCCCGCGCCAGATACCCGGCGACGCCACCCTGGTGATGCTGGGAGATGGCTGCGGGATGTCCCAGGTCGCGGTAGGCGTCCGCCAGCACGTGATACAGCTCCGAGAGCCGGGCACCCGGAACGCTGGCGGCCAGCACGGCGGCTTCGGCCGCGCTCACCTCCGCGTGGGCCGCCCGCAGTTCGGGGGAGAGGTGGCCGAAGGACACGAAGCGGGTGAGGCTGGCGACCAGGCCATAGCCCCGCGCGCAGACGACCAGCATGGCGACCCGCCCGAGCGGTTCATCCTGCGCCGTGGGATGCCGGTACAGCGGCAACCGGCGTTCGCCCGCCACCAGCGCCAGCGCGTCCTCCAGCCCGCGTCTCCGCAGCGCCGCGCTCGCCGCCCCCGCGAGGGCCAGTTCGGTCATTTCCGGCGTGGCGGCCAGCAGCACCTCCGTGACGGCCTCGGCGGCCAGGCGGCCCACCCGGCGAAAGCGGCCGAGTTCGGCGGGCAGCATGGTGCGTTTGCGGGCCTGGAGGGTTGCGGGCAACGCCGCCTCGCCAGGGCCGGGGCGGTCGCTCAGAACGCGGGTGGCCTCGCCGCGCGCCGCCGCCTCCCAGGCCCGCCCGTCTCCCCAGGGCACCGCCCGGACCGGCAGCACCCCTGCCAGTTCGCCGCCGCCCAGTTCCTCTGCTTCCAACCGCGCCGCCTCGATGCGGTCGGTGAGGACGAAGGCTTCCCCGGGCCGCACCACCACCTCCGCCACGCCCGTTTCGGCGGTCAGCAGGACGGTGCTGGACCCGCCCGCCGTCGCCCAGGCGAACCCGTCCGTGCCGCGCAGCCGGCAGACCTCCGCGCCCGACTGCGCCAGCGCCTCCCGCACCCAGGCCAGTTTGGTTTCCACCTCCCCAAGCCGGTTCATGGCGTCGGTGCTCGCTGCGGCGTGAGGGTGGGTCCCGCCACCTTCACCTTGCCGCCCCCGAACGTGACCGGGTCCAGGCGCAGGCTGCGGTGGCCCACAGCGTCCCCGATGCGTCCGGCGGTCCAGGCATGGTAGGCCAGCCAGGTGCGCCCCGCGCCGTCCGTCACGACCGACTGATGCCCCGGTCCGGCCACCGCGCCCTTGCTGACCAGGACCGGGTTTTCGGGGGCCTTGCGGTACGGCCCGGTCACGCGCGGGGCGGTCGCGTATCCCACCGCGTACAGGTCGCTGTCATAGGGACCCGCCGAGTACAGCAGGTAATACACGCCGCCCGAGCGGTAGAGCGTGGGGGCCTCGATCACGTTTCCCTCCCAGAGCTGGAAGTTCCCCATCAGCGCGGTGGCCTTGCCCGTGAGCCGCAGGCCGTCGGCGCTGAGCGGCTGGAGGTAGATGTTCGTGGTCTGGTTGCAGCAGTTGCCGTCGTTCTTCCACAGCAGGTAACGCCGGCCGTCCACGTCCTGAAAGGGGCTGGCGTCGATGCTGCCGCCCTCGGCGGTCTGACAGACCAGCGGCCTGGCGGACGTGTCCCGGAACGGCCCGGCGGGCGAGCTGGCCGTCGCCGCGCCGATGCACTGGCGGCCACTCGCGCGGTCCTGCGCGGTGAAGTACAGCACGAGGCGGGTGCCGACCCGCGCCACTTCGGGTGCCCAGGTGCGCCCCCCCTGCGCCCACTCCGGCAGCACCGGCAGCGCGTCCCCCGCCCGCTCCCAGTGGACCAGATCGCGGCTGACCGCGTGCGGCACGTTGTCGTTGCCGCTGTTGGTCGAGTAGGCGTGATAGGTCTTCCCGACTTTGAGGATGAACGGGTCGGGGAAATTCTCGTCGATCACGGGATTGCGGAAGGTGGTGGGGGAGGAGGTGGGCCGGGGTGCCCCTGCACCACGTCCGTCCGCCAGCGTCGCGGCGGGGGTCAGCAGCGCCCCCAGCGTCAGGGCGAGGGCCAGCCTGGGCAGCCGCCTCATTCCTTCAGCCCCGTCGTGGAGAGGCCCGCTTCCAGGAAGCGCTGCGCGACCAGGTAGGCGATCAGCGCGGGCACCGCCGCCAGCGTCGTCGAGGCCATCAGCTTGCCGTACTCGGTCACGTAGCGCTGCGAGAAGGTGGTGATGCCCACCGGCAGCGTCATCTTGTCCACGTCGGTGACGGTAAAAAGCGGCCACAGGAAGTTGTTCCACGACCCCATGAAGGCGAACACCCCCAGCGTGACCAGCGAGGGAATGCTCAGCGGCAGGATGATCCGCCAGAGGATTTGCAGGCTGTTCGCGCCGTCGAGCCGCGCGGCTTCCTCCAGCTCCCGCGGAATGCCCATGAAGAACTGCCGCAGCAAAAAGACGCCGAACACACCGCTGAGGCCGGGCCAGATCAGCGCGTGGTACGAATTGATCCAGCCGAAGTTCAGCATCATGATGTAGGTCGGAATCAGGGTCACGATGCCGGGAATCATCAGGCTCGACAGGATGAACCAGAACCAGGCGTTGCGGCCCCGGAACTGCATCCGCGCCAGCGGATAGGCCGTCAGCGCGCACAGCAGCACGTGCAGCACCGTGAAGGCCAGCGCCACGAACAGTGAGTTGCCGGTCCAGCGCAGGATGTTGCCGTCGGGCGAGGTCAGCACCGACACGTAATTCTCGAAGGTGACGTGCCTGGGAAGCCACTGCACCGGCGAGGAAATCGCGTCCGCCTCGGTTTTCAGCGACGTGCTGATCATCCAGTACACCGGGGCCAGGAACACCAGCGACAGCAGGCACAGCAGAAGAAAACGGGGCAGGTCACGCGGCATCCGGCGGCGCGGCGTGGCGGGCCGGGCCGGGGTGGGGGCGAGGTTGGTCACGTGCCGCTCCCCTCACGCACATCGCGCGCCATCATGCGGAACTGCGCGGCGGTCAGCACCAGCATCACGAGGCCGAAGGCGAACCCCATCGCGGCGGCGCTGGAATACTGCGCGTTGGTAAACCCTTCTTCGGTGATGTACTGGATCACGCTCTGGGTGGAGCGGTTCGGCCCCCCGTTGGTGATGATCAGCGATTGCCCGAACAGCTGGAAGGACGCCAGCGCCGTCGTGACCACCACGAACAGCGTGACCGGAGCCAGCATGGGTACCGTGATGAAGCGGAAACTCTGCCAGGGCGTGGCCCCGTCCAGCGAGGCCGCCTCGTAGAGGCTCAGCGGCACGTTGCCCAGCGCCGCCAGATAAAGCGTCATGTTGAAGCCCACCGTCCACCACACGGTCCCGACCACGATGGGCACCCAGGCCAGCCCTTCGGTGGAGAGCCAGGGAATCGGCGGGGCGTGGAACAGGGTGTCCCGCGCCGCGTTGACCAGCCCGATCTGGTTGTCGAAGAGCCAGCGCCACAGGATGCCCATCACCGAGACGGTCAGGATGCCGGGCATGAAGAACACGGCCCGGAAAAACGCCCGCCCGAAGATGGGCCGGTGCAGCAGCAGGGCCAGCCCCAGCGCCGCCGCCACCAGCAGCGGCACGCTGACCAGCGTGAAAAAGGTCGTGTTCCAGAGGGTCTTCCAGAAGAAATCGAACTGCGGCGTGCCCGGCGTGAACAGGTTGCGGTAGAACTCGCCGCCCACGAAGGGCTGCTGCCCGCTCAGCAGGTCCCAGCGGTGCAGGCTGATGTACAGCCCGTAGCCGATGGGATACACCGTGAACACGAAAAACAGCACCGCGTGCGGCAGCAGGTACAGGTAGGGTTCCAGGTTCAGGCGGCGGCGCGGGACCGGGGCGGGGGCCGTGGTGGTCTGTGCAGGTGTGGTCTGGGCCGGTGGACTCGGGGTCGCTGGGGTGACGGTCATGGGCGGGGACCTCGCGCGGGGGGGCGGGAGAGCAGCGGCGGGGGGGGCCCGCCCCCCCCCCCCCCCCGGACGGGGGGGGGGGGGGGGGG
>NZ_JHAC01000012.1 GCF_000599865.1 Deinococcus phoenicis
TTTTTATTCTGGGAGGAGTATGTGCAACCTTTGTACTATAACCAGGGAGCTTTTCAAAAGCGGCAGCCTGATTACCGCCACGCACGCGCTGGAATGCGGGCGCACCGTCTTCGCCGTGCCGGGTCGCGCCGGAGACCCCCGCGCCGCCGGACCGCACCGCCTGCTGCGTGAGGGCGCCGTGCTGACCGAGACGGCCCAGGACATCCTGGACGAGCTGGGCTGGGGGGAGGCTCCCGCCGCGCCCACACCCGACCTCCCGCCCGAGCAGGCCCGCGCCTACGCCGCCCTCTCCACGCCCGCCACACTCGACGACCTGCAAGCGGCGACCGGCCTCGCGCTGCCCGACCTCCAGACCGCGCTGGTGATGCTGCACCTGATGGGCCTGGCCGAGGAGGTCGGCGGACGCTGGGCGCGGCGGTAGTGGAGAGGGCGATGCTGAACGACGCCGAAGCCCGGGTGCTGACGGCCCTGCGGGAGGGGGCCGCACTGGTCATGCACGTCCGGCAGACGGGCCGCGGCCCCTACTACACCCTGGCCGGGAGGCGGCTGAGCGTCGTGACGCTCAAGGGCCTGGAGGGGCGCACCCTGATCGCGCGGGAGGGTGGCGGCGGGCACACGCGGGCAGCCTACGTCCTCACGCAGGCGGGCGCGGCGGCCCTGGCGGACTGGGAACAGCGCCGGCCCCCGCGCCCGCTCCTGCTGCCCTGATTCCCCCGACCAGGAGACAGCAGGGGAGGGGAGAGGTCCAGGCCTCAGACGGATTCCGTCCGATTCCTTCCGGGACAGCGCCGGAAGTCGATCCAGCTCCCGGAACCCATCCGTTCTCCTTCTCGCCTCGGATGGAACCACTCCGCCAACGGCCCCATCGGAGTTCTTATCAGGCGTGCTGCGGCCCGTAGTCCTTCTCCACGTCCACACGGGGCGGACCGGGCAGAGTCACGCCTTCCCGCGCATCTTCCAGCAACTCTGGCAGCCGTGCCCGCAGCCCCACCGTCAGCGCCCCGCCCTCCCCGGCCACGCCGTCCGAGACGGGACCGAGGGTCAGGACCCAGCCCCCGCCCGGCCAGGCCACGTGGGCGGTCAGGCTCTCCCCCCGGCCCAGCGCCGCGACCTCCAGATCGTCGAGGCGGACGCGGACCCTGCCAGACGTGAAACGCACCTTCATGCGGCCCACTCTACCTGTAGCCCAGTCTAGGCGGGCTGTCCGCGCGCGTGGGATGCTGCGGCATGACCAAACAGGGGCTGAAGGTGCTGGTGCTGGGCGGAACGCAGTTCTTGGGGCGGCATATCGTGGAGGCGCTGCTGGCAGCGGGCCACCAGGTCAGTGTGCTGACGCGCGGGCGCACGCCCGACGAGCTGCCGGACACGGTGGAACGCCTCAAGGGGGACCGCAACGAGGGCGCGGCAGGCCTCACAGCACTCGCAGAGTGCACCTGGGACGCCTGCGTGGACGTGAGCGGCTACACGCCCCGGCAGGTGCGGGCAAGTGCGGAGACGTTGCGGGACGCCGTTCACCGGTACGTCTTCATCAGCACCGGCAGCGTGTACGCCGAACAGAACCGCCACCCCATCCGCGAGGACGACCCCCTGCTGCCCGCCGCCGCCGAGGATGTGACCGAGGTGACGGGCGAGACGTATGGCCCGCTGAAGGTGACCTGCGAGCGGATCGTGGGGGAGGTCTTCGGGTCGCGCGCGACCATCCTGCGCCCGCAGATCGTGGCCGGCCCCTTCGATCCCACCGGGCGCTACACCTACTGGATCGACCGGATAGCGGCGGGGGGCGACTTCCTGGCCCCTGGTGACGGCACCGATTTCGTGCAGGTGATCGACGCCCGCGATCTCGCCCGTTTCGTCCGGACCGTGCTGGAGGAGGACGTGCCGGGCGTCTTCAACCTGGCCGGACCGCGTCTGAGCTGGCGCGAGTTCGTGGACGTGGTGCAGGAGGCGACCGGAGCGGACGCCCGGCCCGTGTGGGTGGACGCGGAGACACTGGAGGCCCAGGGCCTCGGCTGGCACGACCTCCCCGTCTGGTTGCCCGTGGGCAGCGAGCAGGGCGGCCTGATGGACATGAGCAGCGAGCGGGCGCGGGCGGCGGGTCTGACCCTCAGCGACCCGCTGACGACCGCGCGGGACACCGGGGACTGGAGCGCGGGGACCCCGCAAAAATCCTTCCTGACCCGCGAGCGCGAGGCGGAGGCGCTGGCGGCGCAGCAGGACGGGTGACCCCATGAATCCCGGCCTGAGCCTGATCTGGGCGCGCACGGTCAACATCGCGCGGAGCGTGGTCGCGTCGCTGCCGAACGTGCTGCTGGCACTCGTGATCTTCGCGCTGTTCTGGCTGCTCTCAAAGGCGCTGGTGGCCCTGCTGCGCCGGGTTCTGCGGCAGGCGGGGCAGTCGCCTAATGTGGGGCGGGCGCTGGGGCAGGTGCTGGGCGGCGTGGTGCTGACGGTGGGCGTGTTGGTGGCCGCGACGGTGGTCTTTCCCACCCTCAATGCCGCCACGCTGTTCAGTACGCTGGGCTTTGGGAGCGTCGCCATCGGCTTCGCGTTCAAGGACATCTTTCAGAACCTGCTGGCGGGCCTGCTGCTGCTGATCACGCGGCCCTTTCACATCGGCGACCAGATCATCAGCGGCACGACCGAGGGCACCGTGGAGGACATCCAGATGCGCGCCACGGTCGTCCGCACCTACGACAACCGCAAGGTGGTCATTCCCAACAGCGACCTCTACACGGGCCGCGTGACCGTGAACACGGCCTTCGACCAGCGCAGCGTGAGTGTGTCCCTGACGCTGCCTTACGGCGTGGATCTGGAAGCAGCAAGGCAGCTGATGGTCACTGCGGCACAGGGCGTGGAGGGCCTGGCTCAGAACCCGCCCCCCAGCGTGGTCGTGACGGACCTCACCTCCGGCGGCGTCACGCTGAGCCTGCGCTACTGGGTCGATCCGCCCCACCGCCGCGACGTGGCCACCTCCACCGACCAGGTGCTGACGGCGGTGAATGCCCGGCTGCGAGAGGCGGGCGTGAATCTCAGCCCGCCACAGGGCGTCGCCCTCGACCCGGTGCAGCTCAGGCCCGTGAGCATGACGCTGGAAGGTTGGCCCGCCCCAGCGCCGACCACGCCTGGGTCGCAGGCTGGGGCGCCGCGCGAGGACAGGGGGCGCCCTTCTCCAGCGGGGGAAGAGAGCGCCTGAGGGGGGTGGTATGCTGGCCGCGCAAGATCGAGCGGCCCGCATGAAGGGGGAGGTGCGCGTTATCACGCAGGAAATCTGGGCGGACGTGCTGGGGTACGTCCGCAAAAATATCTCGGAAGTCGAGTATCACACCTGGTTCGCCCCGGTCAGGAATCTGGGCGTGCAGGACGGCTCGCTGGTGCTGGGTGTGCGCAATTCCTTCGCGCAGGAGTGGTTCCGCAAACATTACCTGGAATTGCTGGAAGACGCCCTCAGGAGCCTGGGCGCGCAGGACCCGCAGGTGAGTTTCCAGGTGCTGCCCGCCGTGCAGGAGGCGATGATCCTCCCGCAGGACCCGCCGCCCGCCCCCGCGCCGGGCCATCCCCCGGGGCCGGGCAGCCGTCCCCCGCCTGCCCCTCTGCCCGCCGAGAACCGCAAGAGCCTGAATCCCAAGTACACCTTCGAAAACTTCGTGGTGGGGCCGAACAACAACCTGGCGCACGCGGCGGCGCTGGCCGTGGCCGAGTCTCCCGGCAAGGCGTACAACCCCCTCTTCATCTACGGGGACGTGGGGCTGGGCAAGACGCACCTGATGCACGCGGTCGGGCACTACATGATGGAACGCTTTCCCGAAAAGCGCATCGAGTACGTCTCCACCGAGTCCTTTACCAACGACCTGATCAACGCGATCCGCGACGACAAGATGACGCAGTTCCGGAACCGTTACCGCAGCGTGGACCTGCTGCTGGTGGACGATATCCAGTTCCTGGCGGGCAAGGAGCGCACCCAGGAGGAGTTCTTTCACACCTTCAATGCGCTGTACGAGAACCACAAGCAGATCATCCTGAGTTCGGACCGGCCCCCCAAGGACATCCAGACGCTCGAAGGCCGCCTGCGCAGCCGCTTCGAGTGGGGCCTGATCACCGACATCCAGTCGCCGGAATACGAGACGCGCGTGGCGATTCTGAAGATGAATGCCGAACACAACCGCATCGATATTCCCCAGGAGGTGCTGGAGCTGATCGCGCGGCAGGTCACCAGCAACATCCGCGAGCTGGAGGGCGCCCTGATGCGGGTGGTGGCCTTTTCCAGCCTGAACAACGTGCCCTTTTCGCGTGCGGTGGCCGCCAAGGCGCTCAGCAACGTGTTCGCGCCGCAGGCAGTCAAGGTCGAGATGATGGATGTGCTGCGGCAGGTCGCCGCGCACTTCAACATGCCCCCCGACGTGATTCGCGGCTCGGGGCGCGCCCGCGAGGTGGTGGTGCCCCGGCAGATCGCGATGTACCTGATCCGCGACCTGACCGACCATTCCCTGCCGGAAATCGGCCAGTTCTTCGGGCGCGACCACTCGACGGTGATGCACGCCGTCGCCAAGGTGACAGAACTGCTGGGCAAGGATGGGGACCTGCTGGCCTCCGTCAATGCTCTCCGCAGTGAGCTGAAAGATGTGGAAGATGAGGAAAACAGTGCGTAACTTCACCCTTTTTTCTTCAGACAGCAGAATAAGTTCCAAAATCCGTTCCAAAACAGTGTGCCAAGTTTCACGATCTGTGGATAAGGTTGTGGAAAACCCCAAAAACCTGTGGATAACTCGCCGATTTCTGTGGATAAAATTGTGGAAAAGTACCCCAGTTATCCACAGGCTCCGGGACCTGTGGATAACCCCCCAAGTTATCCACAGGTTATCCACAGGTTTTGCCGGTTATCCACAGGGGCCATGTGGATAAGTTTTCCGCGCCTGGAGGGGCTTGGGGGCACTTATCCACAGTTTCCACAGGCCCTACTATTACTACTACTATTTTTTTAAGTTTAGAAGACAGGTAAAAGATAGGGACATTCCCGAGAGGGAACGGAAAGGAAGAACATGAGAGCGCATGTCACCAAGAAAACCCTGAGTGAAGGTCTCGGCCTTCTGGAACGTGTCATCCCTAGCCGCAGCAGCAATCCGCTGCTCACTGCCCTGAAGGTCGAGGCCAGCGACGCGGGCCTGACCCTCAGTGGGACCAATCTCGAAATCGACCTGTCGTGCTTCGTGCCCGCCGAGGTGCAGGACCCGCAGAGCTTCGTGGTTCCCGCTCACCTGTTCGCGCAGGTCGTTCGGAATCTGGGCGGGGAACTGGTCGAACTGGAACTCAGCGGGAACGAACTTGCCGTGCGTGCGGGCGGCAGCGATTTCAAGCTCCAGACGGGAGATCTCGGGGCGTATCCGCCGCTGTCGTTCCCCACCCACGCCGACGTGAGCCTCGACGCTGCCGAACTTGCCCGGGCCTTCAGCAGCGTGCGCTACGCGGCCAGCAACGAGGCGTTTCAGGCGGTCTTCCGGGGCATCAAGCTGGAACACCGGCCCGAAGCGGCGCGCGTGGTCGCCTCGGACGGTTACCGCGTCGCCATCCGCGACTTTCCGGCCAGCGGTGACGGCAAGAATCTGATCGTCCCGGCCCGCAGCGCCGACGAATTGATCCGGGTGCTGAAAGACGGCGAGGCCCGCTTCACCTACGGCGAGGGCCTGCTCAGCGTGACCACCGACCGCGTCCGCATGAACCTCAAGTTGCTCGACGGCGAGTTCCCCGACTACGAGCGGGTGATTCCCAAGGACATCAAGCTTCAGGTGACGCTGCCCGCCACCGCCCTCAAGGAAGCCGTGAACCGCGTGGCCGTGCTGGCCGACAAGAACGCGAACAATCGCGTCGAGTTCCTGGTGTCGGAAGGCAAGCTGCGTCTCGCCGCCGAGGGCGATTACGGCCGCGCGCAGGACACGCTCGACGTGGTGCAGGGCGGCAGTGAGCCGGCGATGAGCCTCGCGTTCAACGCCCGGCACGTGCTGGATGCCCTGGGACCGATCGAGGGTGACGCCGAGTTGCTGTTCTCCGGCTCCACCAGCCCCGCGATCTTCCGCGCGAGCGGGGGGGGCGGGTACATGGCGGTCATGGTCACGCTGCGCGTTTAAGGGGCCTTCTGTGCGCCGCACGGGCCATCTGCGGGATCACCGCGCTCCGGCTTAGACCGGGTGCATCCGCCCCGGGCCAGGGGCGCTTATAGTGTCCGGGCTACACCTACTGCCGCCGAACTCCGCGAGAGGGGCGTGGGTCTGAGATTCTGGGAGGCAAGCACATGAACATCGAGAAAGTCATCGCCCGTGAAGTGCTGGACTCGCGTGGGAACCCGACCGTGGAAGCCGAGGTCTTCCTCGACAGCGGCTTCTCGGGCCGCGCCATCGTGCCGAGCGGGGCCAGCACCGGCACGCACGAAGCGCTGGAACTGCGTGACGGGGGCGCCCGCTACGGGGGCAAGGGCGTGCAACAGGCCGTCCAGAACGTGAACGAGGCGCTCGGCCCCGCCGTGGTGGGCCTGGACGCCGCCGACCAGGGCGCGGTGGACGCCGCAATGCTCGACCTCGACGGCACACCCAACAAGGGCCGCCTGGGCGGCAACGCGATCCTGGCGGTCAGCCTCGCCACGGCCCGCGCCGCCGCCAACGAACTGGACGTGCCCCTCTACCGCTACCTGGGCGGCAGCAACGCCAAGACGCTGCCCGTCCCGATGATGAACGTGATCAACGGCGGCGCGCACGCCGACAACTCGGTGGACTTCCAGGAGTTCATGGTGATGCCGGTCGGTGCCCCGACCTTCCGCGAGGCGCTGCGCTACGGTGCGGAAACCTTCCACGCGCTGAAAAAGGTCCTCAGTGGGCGCGGCTACAACACCAACGTGGGCGACGAGGGCGGCTTCGCGCCGGACCTCAAGAGCAACGAGGAGGCCCTGGAAGTCCTGCTCGAAGCCATCCAGAAGGCCGGATACGAGCCGGGCAAGGACATCTGCATCGCGCTGGACCCCGCCGTCACCGAGCTGTACAAGGACGGTCAGTATCACCTGGAGAGCGAGGGCCGCACCCTCTCCACCGCCGAGATGGTGGACTTCTGGGCCGACTGGACCAGCCGGTATCCCATCGTGAGCATCGAGGATGGCCTGGCGGAGGACGACTGGGACGGCTGGCAGCTCCTCACGCAGCGCCTGGGGGACCGGGTGCAGCTCGTGGGTGACGACCTGTTCGTGACCAACCCCGAGCGGCTCCAGCGCGGTATCGATATGGGCGTGGGCAACGCGATTCTGGTGAAGGTGAACCAGATCGGCACGCTGACCGAATCGATGGACGCCATCGAACTCGCCAAGCGCAGCCGCTACGGCACCATCATCAGCCACCGCTCGGGCGAGTCCGAGGACGCCTTCATCGCCGACCTCGCCGTCGCCACCAACGCCGGGCAGATCAAGACCGGCAGCGCCAGCCGCTCGGACCGCATCGCCAAGTACAACCAGCTGCTACGGATCGAGGACGGGCTGGGCGACCGGGCCGTGTATCCGGGCCGCAAGGCGCTGAGGTAGGAAGCCGTCAGCTTTCAGCCATCAGCGATCAGCAAAACCTGAAAGCTGACGGCTGAGCGCTGAACGCTTTCTTGGAAGGGATTCCACACATGAAACACTTTGATAGGGCAACCAAAATTGTCGCCACAATCGGCCCGGCCAGCCGCGCTCCGCAGACGCTGGGGCGGATGATCGACGCCGGGCTGAACGTGGTCCGCATGAACTTCAGCCACGGGGACCACGAGGACCACCGCCAGACGGTCCAGATGGTGCGCGAACTCGCCGCCCAGAAGGGCGTGACGATCGGCATCCTGCAAGACCTGCAAGGACCGAAAATCCGGGTGGGCCGCTTTCAGGAAGGCGCGGTGACGCTGGAAGCCGGGCAGAAATTCACCATCACGATGGACGACGTGGAGGGCACGGCCGAGCGGGTGAGCAGCACCTACAAGGGGCTGGCCCTGGACGTGCATCCCGGCATGGTCCTGCTGCTCGACGACGGGAACATGGCCCTGAAGGTGGAGCAGGTGCGCGGCCAGGACATCCTGACGACGGTCGTGATCGGCGGCGTGCTGAAGAACAACAAGGGGATCAACGTGCCCCAGGCCGACCTGACCGTGCCCGCCCTGTCCGACAAGGACGTGCAGGACATGGAATTCGGCGCGCAGCTGGGTGTGGACTGGGTGGCGCTGAGCTTCGTGCGCTCGCGCGACGACCTATTGCTGGCCCGGCACTACCTCGCCCGGTTCGGGTCGCGGGCCAAGCTGATGGCCAAGATCGAGAAGCCGCAGGCCGTGGACCGCTTCGAGGACATCCTCAAGGAAGTCGACGGCATCATGGTGGCGCGCGGCGACCTGGGCGTCGAGATGCGCCCCGAGCAGGTGCCGACCATCCAGAAGCGCCTGATCCGCCTGTGCCGCGAGGCCGGGAAGCCCGTGATCACCGCCACGCAGATGCTCGAAAGCATGATCAACCTGCCCCGGCCCACCCGCGCGGAGGCGTCGGACGTCGCCAACGCGATCTATGACGGCACCGACGCCGTGATGCTGAGCGCCGAGTCGGCGGCGGGCCAGTACCCGGTCGAGTCGGTCGCCATGATGGACCGCATCGCGCGCGAGGCCGAGTCCAGCGAACACTATGAGCTGATGCAGCGGCAGGTCGTCGTGGACACCGAGCTGGCACAGGACGCCATCGCGTTCGCGGCCTGCTCCATCGGCGAGAAGCTGGAGGCCCCGGCCATCGTGACCTTTACCAGCACCGGGGGCGCGGCCGCCCGCGTCGCCAAGAACCGCCCGCCGCTGGCGATCCTGGCCCTGACCCCCAACGAGCAGACCCGCAACCAGATGGCCCTGCTGTGGGGCGTCGTGCCTATGCTCAGCGAGGACCCCCACGACACCGACGACATGGTCCGGATTGCCAACGACGAACTGAAGAAAAGTGGGCTGGTCGATGTGGGCGACCGCTACGTGATTACCGCAGGCGTGCCCTTCGGTGTGCGCGGCACCACCAACATGCTCCGCGTCGAGCGGCTGCGTGAGGAAGACCTGAGCGTCCGCGTCTAAGTCTTCACGTCAGCTTTAAAAGGTTCGGCCCCGGCAATGACTGTCCGGGGCCGAACTTATTTTTATCCACAGGGAGCACTTTTTTCCACACCCGGGATGTGGATAACTTTCTGGCACCGACAGATTGAACCGCGTTCAGCACGTTCTCCACAGCCGGAGCATTTGTCCACAGCTTCCTGTGTAAAACTTCTCCACTTCCTGCTGCTCGGGCGGCTTCCAGCAGGGCCAGGAAGGCCCGAGCAGGTCCGGCGTGGGTCAGGACCCCAGGACCAGCCGCGCAAAGCGGTCCTTGCCCTTCTGGATGACCGCGCCGCCCTCTCTGGACAGGTCTTCCAGGCTCAGGCTGCCCTGGGCGGCGATGTACGTCTCACCGCCCAGTTTCAGGCCCCGGTTCCCGATCAGCTTGCGGGCCGCGCCGTTGCTGGGTTCCAGGCCCGCCAGCACCACCAGCCGGGCCATGCTGACGCTGCCGCCCTCGCCCAGTTCCTCGCGGGGGACCGTCACGGTGGGGATGTTCTCGGGGATGCCGCCCTTTGCCACGGCCTTGAAGCGGGCCTCGGCGGCGTCCAGATCGGCGTCCGGGTGCAGCCAGGCGACCACCGCGCGGGCGAGTTCGCGGTGCGCGGCGACCGGGTGCCCCGCCAGCAGTTCGTTGATCCGGTCCTGCGGCAGGTCGGTCAGCAGCGTGAAGTAGTTGGGCAGCAGCGGGTCGGGCACCTTCATCAACCGGGCGAACATCAGGTGCGGTTCGTCGGTCAGGCCGATGTAGTTGTCCAGGCTCTTGGACATCTTCTCGGTGCCGTCCAGGCCGACCAGCAGCGGCAGCGTCATCACGACCTGCGCGTCCTGGCCGTAATCGCGTTGCAGGGCGCGGCCCACCAGATTGTTGAACAGCTGGTCGGTGCCGCCCAGTTCCACGTCCGCGTGGAGCGCCACGCTGTCGTAGCCCTGGGTGAGCGGGTAGAGCAGTTCGTGGACGCTGATGGGCGTTCCGGCATTCAGGCGCTTGGTGAAGTCGTCGCGTTCCAGAATGCGGGCCACCGTGTAGCGGCTGGCGAGGCGGATCACGTCCGCGTAACCCATCGGCTCCAGCCACTCGCCGTTGAAGCGCAGTTCCAGCACTTCGGGGTCGTCGCGCAAGATCAGTTTGCACTGGTCCAGGTAGCTCTGGGCGTTGGCGCGCGTTTCTTCCAGCGTGAGGGGCGGGCGGGTCTTGGACTTGCCGCTGGGGTCGCCGATCATGGCGGTAAAGTCGCCGATCAGCATGATGACCTTGTGGCCCAGGTCCTGAAACTGCCGCATCTTGCGCAGAATGACGGCGTGCCCCAAGTGCAGGTCCGGGCGGGTGGGGTCCGCGCCGAGTTTGACGCGCAGGGGCCTTCCCGTCTCCAGCTTGCGGCGCAGGTCGTCCTCGGTCACGAGGTCCACGACGCCGCGCCTCAGGAGGGCGAGCTGTTCGTCTACAGGCAGGTTCCGGCGAATTTCATTCATGGTGACTCCAAAGAGAAAGGCGGCGCACTCGCTTCTCGCAAGCTGCGCCGCCTCGGGGTTGGATTTCAGGCCTGACCCTCCCACCTCAGCGGCGGGGTCTATACGCACGTCGGGTCAGACGCCTCATGCCCGGCAGTCTAGAGCATTTGCCATAAGAATGCGGCGGGGTTCCGCATTCGTTGGCCGAGCGAAGCGAGTGGATTTGACAGGAGCATTGGGCAGAATGGAGGCACTTGGGGTGCTTTCCCCCGAGGGCCGTAATTCTGCCCAATGCTCTAGCAAGAGACGTGCCCTGCCGTAGCCTGTCCGGGTGAAGAGTCTCCATGAGCTGCGGACCACCTTTCCCCGCGCGGGCCGCCTGGAATGGATCGGGCTGCGCGAGGCCCGCCGCGCCCCGGTGCGGAGCGTGCCGGAAGCCGAGCTTCATCCGCTGGTCGGGGTGATCGGGGATCACGGGAAGGTGGCCCCGCCCAGACTGCGCGCCCTGACTGGCGAACCGGGCGAGGTTCCGGTGCCCGGCGCGGCCACGCCCATTCCCGGCGGCCCCGGACGGCGTCAGGTCACGCTGCTCCAGGCCGAGCATCTGCCTGTGATCGCGGCGCTCGCCGGGCTGGAGGAGATCACGCCCGAACTGCTGCGCCGCAACCTCCTGATCGGCGGCCTTCCGCTGCTGGCCCTCAAGGACGCCCGTTTCCGGGTGGGTGAGGTCGTGCTGGAGGGCACCGGCGAATGCCATCCCTGCTCGCGGATGGAGGAGACGCTGGGCGAGGGCGGCTACAACGCGGTGCGCGGGCACGGTGGGCTGACGGCGCGGGTGATCTCGGGCGGCGTGATCCGGGTGGGCGACCCGGTGGTGTTTCTGGAATCCGGCACGGCGGGCCGGGGCTGACCCTAGGCTGGCCGTATGCTGGGCGGGTGAGCCGTTCCCGTCCGCCTGCCGCTCCTTCCGCCTCGCGCACGCTGGCGCGGGCCTTCGGATTCACGCGGCTGATCGTGGAACTGGGCGTGCTGAGTTCCTTCGTCTTCAGCCTGGTGCTGTTCATCGCGGCCATCGGACAGGCGTACCGCACCCTCGGGGACGCCTTCCGGCACCTGGGCGAGGAAGACACCACCAAGCACCTGCTGGTCGCCGCCGTCGAGCAGGCCGACACGCTGCTGGTGGGGGTGGCGCTCTTGATCATCAGCCTGGGCCTCCAGGCCCTCTTTATCGGGGAACTGCGCAACGTGCCCGCCTGGCTGCACGTCCGCACCTTCGACGACCTCAAGCAGAAGCTGATCGGCGTGGTGATCACGGCGCTGGCCGTCAACTTCTTCGCGGTGGCGCTGGAATGGACCGGCGGCACCGAAATCCTGCCCTACGGGGCGGCCGTCGCCGCCGTGATTCTGGCCGTGGGCGCCTACAGCGTGGTGCTGCGGGGACAGACCCCGGAGCGGGTGGAAGAGGGGAGGCCCGGTGAAGACGCCCACCCTTGACGCCCGCCTGGAGGCGGTGCTGGCCCTGATCCGGGCCGAGGCTCACGCGGATATCGGCTCCGACCACGCGAAGTTGCCCATCCGCCTGATCCAGTCCGGCCGGGCGGGGCGCTGCGTGGTCGTGGAACTGAATCCGGGGCCGCTGGAGCTGGCCCGGCGGAACGTGACCCGCGCCCGGCTGGAGGGCCACATCGAGGTGCGGGCCGGGGACGGCTTCGCACCTCTGGCGCCCGGCGAGGTGGACAGCGCCAGCGTCAGCGGGATGGGCGCGGGGACGGTGGCGGGCATCCTACGCCGGGCGGGGGAGAGGCTGCCGCCCGCGTTGGTGGTGCAGCCCAACGACTCGCCCTGGCCGGTGCGGGTCTGGGCACGCGAGCAGGGCTACCACCTGGCCGCCGAGCGCCTGATTCCGGGGTACTGGCCCTATCCGGTGCTGCGCCTGGAACGCCGTGACGGGCCTGACCCCGTCTACGCGGACGCGGGCCTGCCCCTGAATGCCGCGCTGCGCTACGGTCCCCACCTGCTGCGGGAGGGATCAGGCGTGCTGCGCGGACAGGTGCAGGCCGACCTCACCCGGCTGACGCCGCTGGCCGCGCCGGGGCGCACCGCCCAGACCGAGCTGGAGACAGCCCGCGCCGCCTGGGACCTTCTCCAGCCCTAACCCCGCGCCGCTCCGGGCCGCCTGAAGACAGCCCCGCGCTGCCCCTCACCCCTGCCCGGTACACTGATGCCCATGAGTGCCGAACAACAGGGTGTCGATCAACAGGGTCTTGATCAACTGGGCGTGAACACCATCCGGACGCTGGCGATCGACGCGGTGCAGCGGGCCAACAGCGGCCACCCCGGCGCGCCACTGGGCATGGCCCCGATGGGCTACGTGCTGTGGCAGAAGTTCCTGCATCACAACCCGAAAAATCCCGAGTGGGCGGGGCGCGACCGCTTCGTGCTGTCGGCGGGGCACGCCAGCATGCTGATCTACTCGCTGCTGCACCTGACCGGCTACGACATGCCGCTCGAGGACCTCAAGAACTTCCGGCAGTGGGGCAGCAAGACGCCCGGCCACCCCGAGTTCTTCCACACCAAGGGGCTGGACGCGACCACCGGGCCGTTGGGGCAGGGCGCGGCGATGACGGTCGGGATGGCGATGGCCGAGCATCACCTCGCCGCGCAGTACAACCGTGAGGGCTTCCCGGTCTTCGACAACTACGTGTACTCGATCCTGGGAGACGGCGACCTTCAGGAGGGCGTGAACCACGAGGCCGCGTCGCTGGCCGGGCACCTGAAGCTGGGCAAGCTGATCTGGCTGCACGACGACAATCAGGTGCAGCTCGACACCGCCACCTTCGAGGCCGTGAACGAGGACACCGCCGAACGCTACCGCGCCTACGGCTGGGAAGTGCTGCGCGTGCAGGACGGCAACAACCTGGCCGAGATCGAAAACGCGATCCGGCAGGCGCAGACGAACAAGGACCAGCCCACCCTGATCCAGGTCCGTACCGTGATCGGCTTCGGCAGCCCCCGCGCGGGCACCAGCAAGGCGCACGGCGAGCCGCTGGGCGAGGAGGGCGTGCGGGAAACCAAGGCGGCGCTGGGCTGGGAGTACCCGCCCTTCACGGTGCCCGATGAGGTCCGCGCCCACATGGACGCGACCGAACGCGGCGCGCAGTGGGAAGCCGACTGGCAGGCCATGATGGAGCGCTACCGCGCCGAGTACCCCGAGCTGGGGGCCGAGGTGATGGCCCTGCTGGAGCGCAAATTGCCCGCCAACCTGGCCGAGGCGCTGCCCTCCTACGAGGTGGGCGGCAAGGCCATCGCCACCCGCAATGCCAGCGGCGAGGTCATCAATGCGCTGGCGAAGGTCGTGCCGGGCCTGATGGGCGGCAGCGCGGACCTCTCGGGCAGCACCAAGACCACCATCAAGGACGGCGGCGTGCTGGCTCCCGGCCATTACCAGGGCCGCAACATCTACTTCGGCGTGCGCGAGTTCGGGATGGCCTGCGCCGCCAACGGTCTGGCGCTGTACGGCGGCCCGCGCCCGCTGGTGGGCACCTTCCTGGTGTTCGCGGACTATCTCAAGCCCGCCTTCCGCCTCTCGGCGATCCAGATGCAGCCCGTCACCTACGTCCTGACGCACGATTCGATCGGCCTGGGCGAGGACGGCCCCACCCACCAGCCCATCGAGCAGCTCGCCATGCTGCGCGCGGTGCCGGGTGCCCACGTGATCCGCCCCGCCGACGCCAACGAGACGGCGGCGGCCTGGCAGATGGCCCTGGAGTACGGCAAGGGGCCGACGGCGCTGGCCCTCTCGCGCCAGGACCTCCCGGTGCTGCCCCGCAACCACGCGGGCGTGAAGAAGGGCGCCTACGTGATCCGCGAGACGGAAGGCGCGCAGGTGATCCTGATCGCCAGCGGCTCGGAGGTCAGTCTGGCCCTGGACGCCGCCGAGGCACTGGCGGGCGAAGGCATCAGCGCACGCGTCGTCTCGATGCCCTGCATGGAGGTGTTCCGCGAGCAGGACGCCAGCTACAAGGCCAGCGTGCTGACGCCCGGCGTGAAGCGCGTCGCCATCGAGGCCGCCAGCAAGCAGCCCTGGTACGAGTGGGTCGGCCAGGACGGTGCGGTGATCGGCATGGACACCTTCGGCGCGTCCGCCCCCGCCAAAGTGCTGTTCGAGAAGTTCGGCTTCAGCGTGCCGAACGTGGTGAAGGTGGTCAAGAGCATCCTCTGACCGTGGTTCCCAGAAGCGCCCACCTCCTCCCGGGGGTGGGCGCTTGCCGTGGTGCCGCTGGCGGGGAACGGGTGCCAAGGGTCCTGTTCCCAAGACCCCAAGACTACAAGAGTAAAGGCCGAGTTTTCAGAGGCCGGGGGGGCCTTTCACAAGCCGGCCCCCATCTTCATACCCCCTGAAAGATGTAAGCTGGACGGCGTTGGCCGCTGATCTGCCGTGTGACAGTGCCCCGCATGGCAGACCAGCAGAAGGACCGGAACCAGCAGAGCCAGCCCGTGAGCGCCTCCACCGAGAATCTGCCGCAGCAGGTCCCGGGACAGACGCAAGAGGAGCAACCCGGCCACCAGACCGAAATGGACCTGAAGCCGGTCACCATCCGCGACGACTACCGGGGCAGCGGCAAGCTGGAGGGCAAGGTGGCCCTGGTGACGGGCGGCGACAGCGGCATCGGGCGCGCGGTGGCCGTGCATTTCGCGCGGGAGGGGGCCGACGTGGCGGTCGTGTACCTCGACGAGCACGAGGACGCGCAGGCGACGGTGAGGATGGTGGAGGCCGAGGGCCGCCGCGCGCTCGCCATCAGCGGCGACGTGGGCGACGTGCAGTTCGCGCAGCAGGCCGTGCAGCAGACGGTGCAGCAGCTCGGGCGCCTGGACGTGCTGGTGAACAACGCGGGCGAGCAGCACCCGCAGCCGAGCCTCACCGACATCACGCCCGAGCAGCTGGAACGGACCTTCCGCACCAACATCTTCGCCATGTTCTACCTGACGCAGGCGGCGTTGCCGCACCTGCAAAAGGGCGCGGCCATCGTCAACACGGCCAGCGTCACGGCCTACAAGGGCAGCCCGCAGCTGCTCGATTACTCCGCCACCAAAGGCGCGATCGTCGCCTTTACCCGCAGCCTCAGCCAGGCGCTCGCCGAACAGGGCATCCGCGTGAACGCCGTGGCCCCCGGGCCGATCTGGACCCCGCTGATCCCCAGCACCTTCGACCGGGAAAAGGTCGAGAGCTTCGGCCAGGACGTGCCCCTGAAGCGCCCCGGCCAGCCCGCCGAGGTCGCGCCCGCCTTCGTCTTCCTCGCCTCCGAGGACAGCAGTTACGTGACGGGGCAGGTGATTCATCCGAACGGCGGGGAGATCGTGAACGGGTAACTTTTGGCCGTCAGCCGTCCGCAAGAGCAAATCTGCTGACGGCTGACGGCTTTTTACGCTTCCGTGCCCAGGTTCTCCCGCGCCCATTCATAGAACTCCGGCTTGTAGAACTCCAGCCGGATTTTCTTGTATTCCTTCGTCGAGTACAGGATGGCGTGGTCGATACCGGGCGCGACCTCCTGTTCAATCGCGGCGATCTTGCCGAACGCCTCTTCCTTGCTGCGCCCGTGGACCATCGTGAAGATGGTGTAGGGCCACTCGGGGTAGGTGGGGCGCAGGTAGCAGTGGGAGACGGCCTTGAACTCGGCCATCTGGCGGCCCACTTCCGCCACGTCCTCCTGGGGCACGGCCCACACGCCCATCGCGTTGAAGGTGAAGCCCGCCTTCTGGTGGCGAAACACGGCGGAGACGCGGCGCAAGGCTCCGGCCTCCTTCATCTTCTGGGCGTGCGCGGCGACCTCGTCGATGGTGAGGCCCAGCGCGGCGCAGGCGTCCGCGTAGGGTTCCTCGGTCACGGGCAGGTCCTTCTGGAACTCCAGCACGAAGGCGCGGTCGAGGTCGGTGACGCTATAGCCCACGTTGCGGTCGGCGTTGGTGTACTGGGGCTTGGCCTTGGCGTTCCAGTCTTCCTTGCCGCTCATGTCGAACTCGACGCCGATCTTGAACAGGTACAGGGTGGGCATCAGGCGCGTCACGCGCGCGCCGCTCTGCTCGTGCAGCTTCTGGACGTGCGCTTCGAGGTCGCTCTCGGGCGGCACGGCGATGGTGTACCAGAGGTTGAAGTCGTGGTTGCGCTTGTAGTTGTGGCTGACGCCGGGGTGAAGGTTCACGGTCTCTGCCCCCGCGTCGAGCTGGTCCTCGTCGTACACGGCGGCGACCAGGCTGGACTTGTAGCCCAGGGTGCGCGTATCGAAAATGGCGCTGACCTGCCGCAGCACGCCTTCCGCCTTCACCTCGCGCAGAATGTCCAGGGCCTCGGCTTCCGTCAGCCCGACTTCCTCCGCAACGACGCGGTAGGGGCGCTGCACGATGGGGATGTCCTTCTGAATACGGTTGAGCAGTTGCTCACGCGGCGTCACCTGCGTGGGGGTCGGAGCGGGGGCAGTCATGCCGCCACGATACGCCCGCCCCGCGCGGCAGAACGTCCCCGAACGAACGGTCAGGGGGAAGCGGTCGGCGGTCAGCCGTCAACAGGAGAGAGCTTTGGCTGAAAGCTGCTGGCCTCCATAGGCCACAATGCCCCTATGGTCACCGCAATCGTGATGGTGCAGGCAGAGAGGCAGCGTATTCAGGAAACCGCCGAAGCGCTCGCGGGAGTGCCGGGGGTGCGCGAGGTCTACAGCGTGACCGGCGAGTGGGACATCGTGGCGGTGCTGAAACTCGACCGCTACGACGACCTCGACGACGTGGTCACGGGGCATCTGCGGAAGGTGGACGGCATCATCCGCACGCAGACCATGCTGGCCTTCCGCACCTACAGCGAGGCGCTGCTCGACCAGGGCTTCGGCGTCGGCCTGGACGAGAGCCGACCGTCCTGAGGCTGGGGCATCCCGCCCCTATATTCCGGCTTTTCCGGGAAGTGGCAGGGACAGGTCTCTGATTCGGAACCTCCCTTCTCTGCCTCGTGCAGGTCAGTTATCCAGCGCGGAGCGTGACGTTTCCCGTTCTGCCTGAAAAGTACCGGACCGAAGCCGAAGATTCGCCGCCCCCAAGAGCCGCCGCAGGCCGAAAAAGCTAGAGACGGGCGGGCAGAGCGTAGACGGGCCGACTGGAAGCAAGAAGGGGGGTGCCTTTACAGACTGACCCAGCGGGATTCATACTCGTTTACCGGAGGAGTCAATATGGCTTACAGGAAGCTCAGCGAACAGATTCATGAACTCGGCAATCCGCAGCGCAGTGACGCTTTTGTCAAGATGTTCCGTGAGGCGGTGCGCGAAGGCAAGTTCGACGCGACGTACCTGCCCGAACGGTTCACGATGCCCAAGGCATTCAGCCGCCGGGGTGCGGAAGGCACCTATCAGCGTGATGCCAAGGAAATGCTGTTCGAGGTCACGCCCGCCTTCGAGAAGTGGTTCGAGCAGACCAATGCGGAACTGGCCACGTCCCGCCGCACCGGAACGCCCAAGCCCACCGCCGAGAACATTGAAGCCGGCCTGGTGGACTTCAAGGCGCTGGCCGAGGAGACGCGCAAGAAGATGCAGGCCAGTTACGAGAAGGGCCAGGCGCTCGGCAAGAGCCGCGCCCGGGGAACCAAGAGCAGCGGCACCCGGAGCAGCGCCAAGGCCAAGAGCAAGTAAGTCGGGACAGGGAATCAGGGCGTTCCGGGTTCAGGCTGGACGGACGCGAGTGGAACAAGTTCCGGGTTGAGCGTTGTAGACGGCCAGCCTGCCGACAGGGCGGGCTGGCCGGGAACCGGGCGGCGTCGGGAGGACCACTCAAGGGCGGGGCGGGGGAGACGGGTCAGCCGTCCCCTGCCCCGCCTTCTGCCTTCTGCGGTGCCGGGCCGTATGCTATCGGGAATGATGGTTGCTTCGCCCGATTCCGCCCCGCAGACTGCCGCTTCCTCTTCCCGGCCCCGCCGGGGCCTCCTGATCGTGATCACGGGCGCGTCGGGCGTCGGTAAGGGCACGCTGCGCGAGCGCTGGCTGGCCGGGCAGGACGTGTTCTATTCGACCTCCTGGACCACGCGGGAGGCGCGGCAGGGCGAGCGCGACGGCGTGGATTACGTGTTCGTGACGCCGGAAGCCTTTCTGGAGAAGGCCCGGCAGGACGGCTTTCTGGAACACGCGCAGTTTGTGGGGAACCACTACGGCACGCCCACCGAGCCCATCGAGGCAGCGCTGGCGCGTGGGCAGGACGTGGTGCTGGAAATTGAGGTCGAGGGAGCCATGCAGGTCAAGGGCCGGATGGGCGAGGAAGCGGTGCTGGTGTTCATCATGCCGCCCAGCCTGACCGAGTTGCGCCGCCGCCTGACGGGCCGCGCGACCGAGACGCCCGAACGCATCGAGAAGCGGCTCGCCCGTGCCCGTGACGAGATCACCCAGGCGCACGCCTTCCGCTACGTGGTGGTCAATGACGATCTGGACCGCGCCGTGGGCGAACTCCAGGCCGTCCAACGCGCCGAACATGCCCGCCTGCGCCCGGAAGCCGAGTGGACGGCGGCGGACCGGGAGGCGCTCCGGCTGGCCGACACCGTGCGGAGTACGGCCCTGACCCCGGAGGACCTGGCCCGCGTGGTCGAGAGCTGAGGCTCCCCGTGCGCTGGCCCGGCGCGGTACGCTGCCGCCATGCCACTGGAACTGGTGCAGGGAGACATCGGACAGGAATGGACCTGCGCGGTCGTGACGGCGGCGAACAAGGAGCTGGCGGGCGGCGGCGGCGTGGACGGCGTGATTCACCGTGCAGCTGGGCCGGAACTGCTGCGCGCCATCCGCAGAATCGGCGGCACCCCGACCGGGACGGCGGTCATCACCCCGGCGTTCCGGCTGGAGGGGCAGGGCGTGCGCTTCGTCATTCACGCCGTCGGCCCCATCTGGCGCGGCGGCACCCACGGTGAAGCGGAACTGCTGGCCGGAGCCTACCGCGAGAGCCTGAGGCTGGCCGTGGAGAACGGGTGCCGCTCGGTGGCCCTGCCCGCGATCAGTACGGGAGTGTACGGCTACCCGAAAGAGGAGGCGGCCACGGTCGCCCTGCGGACCCTTCGCGAGGTCCTGTCCACCCACCCCGACCTGACCGTCCGCGTCGTGCTGTACGACAGCGGCAGCCTGAACGTCTTTCGCCGGGCCTGGGCAGCCCTGCAAGCGGGATGAGGGGAGGGGAGGAGTTCTTCCCCTGTTGTTTTCGCCTGCATAATTTGACTTCCCCTGCATTCCACGCTATATTTTTTGACATCACCGCCTGAAGAGGCGGCTTTTTTATTGCCCCTCCGCCTCTAAACGCCCCTTCACCTGCGTCTCGCCCGCCGTGACGGGGAGAAAGGGCAGGCTGGGGCCATGACCGACGATCCGCAGAAGAAGGGCTACGACCCGGCCAACACCTCGCCCGCCGAGGGCCAGAGCCACCCGATTCCCGGGGAAGACCGTGGTCAGGCCCCCAACGAGGACCCCGCCGCCAAAGACCAGCCCGCCGAGGGAGGCCGCGACGAGGTGCCGGGACCGGGCGCCGACCTGCCCACGACCACCCGTGACTGAACGGCTGGATCTGAACGCAGCCCGCCCCGAGCCGGAGCGGGCTGAACTGCTCGGCTGGATGTTCGGGCAGCTCCACACCGAATATGGCGAGCGTCCCCTGGTGCCCCGCCGTGAGCCGATGCACGAACTCATCAGCACGATCCTTTCGCAGCGCACGACCCACCAGGATGAGGAAGCGGCCTATCACGAGCTGCGCGAACTGGGCGACTGGGACGCGATTATCCAGGCCCCGACCGAGCAGATCGCCCACGCGATCCGGCGCAGCAACTACCCGGAGAGCAAGGCCCCGCGCATCCAGGCCACCCTGCGGGCCATCCGCGAGCAGCGTGGCGGGTACGATCTGGATTTCCTGGCGGACCTGCCGGTCAAGGACGCGCTGAAGTGGCTCACCGATCTGCCGGGCGTGGGCGTCAAGACCGCCTCGCTGGTGCTGCTGTTCAATTACGCGCGTCCGGTCTTTCCGGTGGACACCCACGTCCACCGGGTCACCACGCGCGTCGGTGTGATCCCGCGGATGGGCGAGCAGGCGGCCCACCGGGCGCTGCTGAAGCTGCTGCCGCCCGACCCACCCCTGCTATACGAACTGCATATCAACCTGCTGCGGCACGGGCAGAAGGTCTGCACCTGGGCGCGCCCGAAGTGTCCCGCCTGCGTGCTGCGCGAACGCTGCGACGCCTTTGCGCTGTACGGGAACCACGTGCCGAGTTTCAGCGAGAAACCGGCGAAGCCCTGAACCTCAGCCCCGCTCCCGCTCGCGCAGCACCAGTTGTACCAGGCCCAGCGTGACCAGTTCCGCCTCCTCGGGGCGGACCGGGCGCAGCTCCTCTACCACGAAGCGGCGAGAGAAGAAGCTGCGGCGCTTGCGGACGCGCAACGCGGGTTGCCCGGCGGCGTCGGTGACCGTGTAGGTGGGATTCACCAGGTAATCGAAGCCCACCGCGATGAGGTCGCCGACAAAGGGCACCGCGCCGATCACGCCTTCCACCACACTCATCCAGGGGTGGTCGTCGCGGATGGTGAACTCGGGGTGGCCGTCCGGGCCGAGTAGCTCGTAGCTCGCGCCCCACAGTGTGCGGAGGCCCTGGGCCTGGAGCGCGCCGACCTCCGAACCGTCCGTCCGGCGAATCAGGCGACGGGCACGCCAGTCGAGCGCCCCCGCCATAAGGCCCTGCGCGCGGATCGCGTGCGTCTGCACCTGGCGGGCCTCGTCGGCGTAGACCCGCACCTCGTCGCGGATGCTGAAGAACTTTTCCTTGACGATCCCGATCAGCGTCCCGTTCGCGTCGGTCACGCGCAGTTCGGTCAGGAGGCTGAACTTGAATTCGAGGGTCAACGGGAAGGCGGGGTTCACGGACCCGGATACGTCCTCAGGCGGAGGGCGGTTCCCAGGGGTCGAAGCGGGTGCCCGGCGTGATCCCCGCGCCCTGCGCCCAGACCTGCGCGGCCTGCGCCTTGCGGGCTTCCGGCTGCACCGTCTGGATCCGGACCGCGCCCTCACCACAGGCGACAGTCAGCCCCTCCCCGTCCACCCGCAGCACCTCGCCGGGCTGGCCCCGGCCCTCTCCCGCGCTCAGGCCGCCCAGCTTGAGGCGGATGCCCCCCAGAAAGGCGGTCGTCTGCGGCCAGGCCGCCACGCCCCGGTAACGGTTCACGACCGCCCGCGCGCTCTCCTGCCAGCGCACGAAGCCGTCCTCCTTGGTCAGCATCGGGGCGTGGGTGGCCCTTCGCTCGTCCTGCGGTGTGGGCGTCAGGGCGGGCAGGTTCGCCAGGGCTTCCACGATCAGCCGCGCGGCCTGGGCGCTCAGGGCGTCGGCCAGTTCCACACTCGTCCACTCCGGCGCAACGGGCAGCGCCTCTTGCAGCAGGACCGGCCCGGTGTCCATGCCCACGTCCGTCTGCATGACGGTCGTCCCGGTGACCGCCTCGCCCCGGATCAGCGCCCACTGGATCGGGGCCGCCCCCCGGTAGGCGGGCAGCAGGCTGGTGTGCGTGTTCAGGAAGCCGTGGGGCGGCACGGCCAGCAGCGAGGCGGGAAGAATCTTGCCGTAGGCGCAGGTCACGGCCACATCTGCGCCGCTTTCCCGCAGTTGCGCCTCAAAGGCCGCATTGCCCCGCAGTTTCCCCGGTTGCGCGAGGGGCAGCCCCCACTCTGCCGCGCGGGCCGCGACGGGCGGCGGCGTGAGCTTCAGGCCCCGCCCCACCGGCTTGTCGGGCTGCGCGACGACCAGCACGACCCCGAAGCGTTCGCGAATGGCCTCTAGGACAGGCAGCGCGAAGGCGGGCGAGCCGAAAAAGGCCACGCGCGGCGCGCCGGGCACGCTCAAGCTTCCTGCTCCCGCCGCAACTTCTCGGCCCCCGCCAGGTCGTTCAGGTACGCCTTGGCCTGACGCTGCATCCGGGCCAGCTCCCGGCGGTGATCCTCGGTGACTTCCGGGGGCAGGCGGTCGAGGAAGAACACGCCGTCGAGATGGTCCACCTCGTGTTGAAAGACGCGCGCGAGGTAATCGCCCTCCTCCAGCGTGCGCTGCTGCCCGTCCAGATCGGTGTACCGGACCTGCACGGCCCGCGCGCGGGGCACGCCTTCCTCGTAGATGCCGGGGATGCTGAGGCAACCCTCCTGGTAGGAGCGGTCCTTTTTCTTGTCGGTGACGCTGATGACCGGATTGAGCATCACAAAGTCGCGCAGCACGCGTGACCGCAGCGGCGCGTCCCCGCCCTCGTTTTCCTCCTCGTCATCCTCGTACTCGACGGCCACGAACATCCGCACCGGCAGCCCCACCTGCGGGGCCGCCAGGCCGACGCCGCGCGCCTCGAACATCGTTTCCAGCAGGGTATCGGCGACCTCGCGCACGCTCTGGGGAGAGAAGCCGGGCACGGTCAGGGTGTCGGTCGGCTGCACGGGCCTGGCCTTGCGGCGCAACACGGGATCGCCGTACAGGCGGATGGGATACACGCGGGGAGCCTTCACAATGCCACCGTTTTACCAGAGGCCCGCCCCGCGGCGCAGGCAGCGGCCCACCTTCCACCGGGCAGAACTGCCGGACAGAGCTGCCGGGCAGAGCTGATCGTGGGGCCAGCCCCAGGTGAGGGTTTCCCGATCCTTGTTCTCACGCGGCCCCCACCGTGCCCCCCTAGGGTCGGACGATAGAGGAGGACTCATGCTGACCCGTTCCGCCCTGATCCTGACCGCCGCCCTGCTGGGCAGCCTCGCCACCGCACAGACGACGCCACCGACGACCGCGCCTCAGGTGACCGCGCCGCAGCAGACGGCGGAACAGGCCGCCGCCCAGGCCCGTGACCTGGCCGAGCAGGCCCGCCGCACCTACCCCCGGGGGAGCGCCAGCATCGATCAGGTGCTGTGGAAGCAGGCCGCCGACGCCGCCGAACAGGCCGTGCAACTGGCCCCGGGCAACGCGGACTTCCTGAAACTGCGCGCGCAGATCTACACCGAAGTCGGGTTCTGGCGCCAGGCGGAACTCGCCTGGGCGGCGTATTTCCGCGCCGTGCCGACCGCAGCGGGCAGTGCCGAGGCCCGGGCCGCCGCCGCCGTGCAGTACAACCTGGGTTACGCGGCCTATACCCGCAACCAGCCCGATCAGGCCGCGCGCTTCTTCGCGTCCTGCCTGGAACTGGACGCCCAGAATGTGGACTGCGCGACCTGGGCCGCCCGCACGGCCCTGGAAGCCGGAAACTACCCGCAGGCCCAGACCCTCTACGCCCGCGCCCTGCAACTCCGGCCCGGCGACAAGACCCTGACGTACTTTCAGAACCTCGCGCAGAACGCGGGCCGTTACGGTCCCGCCGCGACCCGCGCCTTCAGCCGGGCTTACGTCGAACTCGACGCGGGGCGCAAGGCTGCGGCGCTGGCGGGCTTTCAGGAAGCGGCCCGCACCGCCCCCAACTTCGCCGAGGCATGGCGGGAAGCGGGCCGCCTGGCCCTGGACCTGGGCAACGCGCAGGCCGCACTCACCGCCTACCAGGGGGCAGCGGCTCTGCCCGGCGCGACCGCCAGTGACCGTTACAACCTCGCGCTGGCGCAGGAAGGCCAGCAGTACGGGCTGAAGACCGTGCAGACCTTCCGCAACGCCTACGCGAAGTACACGGCAGGCGACAGGGCGGTGGCCGAGGCAGGCTTCCTTGACGCCACCCGTCAGAATCCGCAGTACGCCAAAGCGTGGGCGTGGCTGGGCCGCGTCCGGTATGAGGCCAGGAACTACGCCGGAGCGGCGGAAGCCTACGGACAGGCCGTGCAGCTTGACCCGGGCGACAAGAGCAGCGCCTATTTCCTGCGGCTGGCACAGCAGGGCAAGTAGGCGCCAGGGCAGGAAACAGGCTGAAAGAGGGGCGCGGCGAACCGGCTGCGCCCCGGCTCCTTTCCGCCGGGGCAGCCTCATGCGGCTTCACCCGCCCGTCAGCCTCAACGCCTACGCTGGAGTCATGCGCCTGACTCCCCTGCTGCTGCTTCCCCTCCTCCTCGCGGCGTGCGGCTCGCGTGAGGTGAAGGCTCCCGACGCCTACGATCTCAGCGGCACCATCAGCGGTGACTGGGGCGAGAATCCGCACCTGCGGCTCGCGCTGGTCGGCACCGGCTTTCCGAACGCGGTCACCAACGACGGCAACCAGCCCCAGAACGTGGTGCCCGCCGGCTCCGGGACCTGGGCCTTCGGCTTTGACCTGCCGAACGTGCCAGCGGTCGCGGGGGCTTACCAGGTCATCGTGTACAACGATACGAACAACACGGGGACCTACAACGTCGGGGAAAGGTTCGCGCGCAACCGCCAGTGGCTGATCTACAGCACCTTCAGCGGGGACATTCCCGCCGTCAAGCTGCCGGGAAGCGGCGAGGAGGTCACGCCCGCGATGACCGTGGAGCGCGGCTGGAACCTCTACAACCGCAACTTTCCCCTCAGCAGCACCAACCCCAGTCCGGCGGGCAAGGTCACGGGGTACGACCTCAGCCGCTGAAGTGCAGCGCCCCGAAACGCTGCCCGTGAGGCGGCGTTCTTTTTTGGCCTACAGCTTCGCCTTGAAAAACGCCACGCTCCGCCGCAGCGCCAGCCCCAGGTTCCGGCTGAGATTGTGGTTGTCGCCCTCATAGCGGTAGGCCTCCACGCTCTGGCCAGCGGCGCGCAGGTCGTCTGCCAGCGCCTTCTGGAAGCTGTAGGGCACGTCCCGGTCGGCGGTGCCGTGGTGAAGCTGGATGGGCCGCCCGTTCAGGTCCTCAAGAGACGCATTCGGACTCAGCGCCCGCAGAGACTGGCGGTTGAGGGGGTCCAGCACGCGTTTCTCCTCGCCCGGCGCGCGGTTCCAGTCGGTCGCCAGCACGTCGTAACTGGCGACCACACCCGCCCAGAGAGAGGCGGCCTTGAGGTCCGGGTCCACCAGCATGGCCCGCAGACTCAGTTGCCCGCCCATGCTGTGCCCCCACAGACCCAGGCGGCTGGCGTTCACGCGCGTGTCTTGTTTCAGGCTGGCGGCGGCGTTCAGCACGTCCACCGTGTAGCCGGGGTCGTCGTACCCGCCCCGCGCCTCGCCTTCCGAGTCGCCGTGGCCCCGGTAGTCACTCTTGAGCGTGACGAAGTCCGCCCGCGCGAAGGCGTCCTGATAGGCCACATACCGCTCCGTCGTGCGGTACTCGTCCGGTGGGATGTAGCCGTGGTTGAAGACGATGGCGGGCCAGCCGCCCTGCGGCGGTATGCCGTTCGGGACCGTCAGCAGCGCATTGATCTTCAGCCCGTCGGACAGGTAGCTCACGACCTGCCGTGTGTAGTTCACACCGGGACTGAGGGTCCGCACGACCGTCAGCCGGCTGCCGGGGTACGCCCGCGCTCGCAGCGCCTGGATGCTGATGGGCTGCCGCGCCACGAACGCCTGAAGCGCCGCGTCCGTCACCTCGCCCGGTGGGGTGGTGGGGAGGGTGGTGCTGGGCGTGGGAGCACGCCTTTCCCCAGTCGGGGCGGGCTGGGTAGGCTGCCAGGGCACCCGGAAAGGCAGGTTCTCCGGCGGCGTGACGGCGAGGTAGGCTCCCCCCGCCACCAGCAGAAGCAGCACGAGCTGGAGGAGCCGCCTCATGCGGGGTCGCCCACGGCCCCCGGGCTGCTGGCCGCCCCCCTCACAGCCGCGCCTTGAAAAACGCCACGCTCCTCGCCAGGGCCGTGTTCAGATTGCGGCTGAGGTTGTGGTTGTCGCCGGGGTAGACGTAGCTCTGCACGGGCTTGCCCAGGGCCTTGAGCTGCCGGGAGAGCGACTCGTGGAAGCTGACGGGAACGTCCTCGTCGGCGGTGCCGATGTGGAGCTGAATGGGCGCGCGCAGGTCCCCCAGGTAGCTGTTGGCGCTGAGTTTGTTCCAGAAGCTGGGGTTGCGGGCGGGCGTGCCGTATTTCTCCACCGCCTTCTTGCGCAGGTTCAGGACGCGCTGGGGGATGGAAGCGGGGGCCTTGTGCGGCCAGCCGTTCATCATCTGGTCGTAGTCCCCGACCACGCCCGCCCAGATCACCGCCGCCTTGATGCCGGGGTCGATCACCAGGGCGCGCAGGGTCAGGAAGCCGCCCATCGAATGCCCCCACATGCCGATGCGCGCGGCGTTCACGCGGGGGTCTTTTTTCAGACTCGCCAGCGCGTTCATCACGTCCGTCGTGTAGCCGGGCGCGTAGTAGCCGCCCAGCGCCTCACCCTGGCTGCTCCCGTGGCCCCGGTAGTCGCTCTTGAGGGTCACGAAGCCCGCGCGCGCAAAGGCATCCTGGTAGGCGACGTAGCGTTCGGTGGTGCGGTACACGTTGGGCGGGATGTAGCCGTGGTTGAAGACGATGGCCGGCCAGCCGCCCTGCGGCGGCGTGCCGTTCGGCACGGTCAGCAGCGCATCGATCTTCAGGCCGTCGGACAGGTAGCTGACGACCTGCCGCGAATAGTTCGCGCCGGGACTGAGGGTCCGCACGACCGTGAGTTTGCTGCCGGGGTAGGCCTTCTCGCGGGCGGCGGGAATGCTCATCTGCGCGGCGTCCACCGCTGCCAGGGCCGCCGCCGACTGGGTTTGCGCCGGGGAGGAGGCGAGCAGCAGAACCGGGAGCAGCAGCGCGCGGGACTTCATCTGCCCAGGCTAGTGGGCGGGCCGCCCACACAAGGGATGCCCCCCCACCATGTGGGCCGGCCTCTCCCGGTTGGGCCAGGCTCCCCCGGCCCACCCCCCCGGCTTTCAAATCCACCTTGCCCGTCTCCTCATCTGGCGAGGAGGCGGATTCGGGACAGTGTGACCCATGCGACACATTCTGTTTCCCACGGTGGCCGCGGCCGACGCCTTCATTGCCGACCTCCAGCAGCAGGGGGCCGTCCAGCCCGAGGTGGGCACCCTGCACCTGAACCGCCGTGCGGCCCCGGCGACCACCACCCAGACGACCACCACGACCACCGAGTACGCGGGTGACCTGGGCGGCGGCACGGCGGAAGACGCCGGGGCTGGGGCCGTCAAGGGCACCGTGGCGGGCGCGCTGACCGGTGCGGCGGCGGGCATCATCGGCACGGCGGCCACCGTGGCGACGGGCGGCCTGGCGCTGCCGGTCATCCTGGGCATGACCGCCCTGGGCAGCGGCGTGGGCGCGGCGGTCGGCGGTATCGGCGGCGCGGCGGGCGTGGACGAGACTGGTGACGGCATGACCCGCACCACCTCCAGCTCTGAGGTGGAAGACACCCACTACGACCGGATGCAGGCCAGCCTGAACGAGGGTGGCCGCGCCGTCGCCGTGGACGACAACGTGCCGCAGGACGTGCTGGAGGAGGCCGTGCGCCGTCACGGCGGCCAGTTCGTGAACGGTGACGCCGGGCTGTAAACCCCGCGCGCACAGGCGGGCTGAAGCTGCACAGGGCTTCAGCCCGCCTGTTGCCGTTGTTCCCTCACAGCCGCGCGTCTACCGGGTCGCTTTCCAGCGCCAGCACGCCCAGCACGCTCTCGTGGACGCGGGCGGTTCCGGCGTGGTCCACAAAGCGCGCGAGGGCTTCCAGTCCCAGGTGAAACTCACGCAGGGCACGGGCACGTTTGGCCCCCAGGGCGCGGGTACGCAGCCGGGCGAGGTTCTCCGGGCGGGTGTACTCCGGGCCGTAGATGATCCGCAGGTACTCGCGGCCCCGCACCTTCACGGCGGGTTGCAGGCTGCGCCGGTCGGGGTCGAGGAAGGCGAGCGGCTTCACGACCATGCCTTCCCCACCGGCGGCGGTCAGCGCCTCCCACCACGCGGCCGCCTCGGCCTCGCTCGCGCCCATTCCCCCAGATACAGGCCCCAGCGTGACGAGGCGGTACGCGGTGCGGCCAAACAGCAGCGGGTCGGCGTCCGCGAGTCGCCCCAGCGTCTCCAGGTGCCAGAGGTGGTCGCGCTCCGTGTGAACCTGGCCCTCGGAGGCGAGGAGGTGGAAGGGGCGGATTTGAACGTCGTGCGGCCCCTCCACCCGGTGCACGTAGGCGCGGTAGGCATCCCTGTAGGCGCGGAGGTCCTGGGCGCGTTCGCGGGTGCGGTCCAGCAGGCCCGCCACGTCCACCCCACGCGCGGCGGCGGCTTCCAGCGCGGTCACACTGGCGGGCAGGGCCGCATTCCCCGCCGCCCCGACTGCCGCGTACTGCCCCCGGATCAGTTCTCCGGCCTTCAGGCTCCAGGGCAGAATCTCGGCGTCCAGCACCAGCCAGCCCGTGTCCAGCGTCTCCCACAGGCCCGCTGTGGTCACGGCGGCGCGGGCACGGGTCAGCACGTCCGCCTCCCAGTCCGGCTGGAAGAAGGGCCGCCCGGTGCGCGTGAAGATGGACCCTGCCCCTTCTGGAACCCCGAAGCGGGTGCGGGCCGCCGCCTCATCCCGTGCCAGGACCAGCACGGCGCGCGACCCCATATGCTTCTCCTCGCACACCACCTGAGACAGCCCCTGCCCCCGGAAGTACGCGAAGGCTTCCGCCGGGTGTTCCAGAAAGCCTGCACGACTGCTGGTTTCCACCGGACTCATCGTCGGCGGGAGGTACACGGCCCAGCGCGGGTCCACGCCGAAGCGCGAGAAGGTTTCGATTGCGGCTGCCCGCTCGCCCTCCTTCACCAGGATGCCGCCGAAGGTGCGCGTTTCGATGCGGCCCCCCTTCAAGAAGGCGGCGAGGTCCAGCCCCTCCCCATCCGGCTCCGGCCCGGCGGGCGCGAGGGGCCGGGCGGGGACGGCGTACTGGGCGTGGGCGGGGACGCTGACCAGTTCCATTTCCGGGTAACGCAGCGCGGTGAGGGCACCGCCAAACGCGCAGCCGGTGTCGATGTTCAGCGTGCGGTTCACCCAGTGCGGCTGCGCGACCGGCGTGTGGCCGTACACCACGTAAGCCTGCCCCCGGTAATCGGCGGCCCAGTCGCGGCGAACCGGCAGGCCCCGTTCGTCCTGACTGCCGTCCACGTCGCCGTACAGCGCGAAACTCCGCACCCGGCCCGACGCGCGGCCCTGGTACCGCTCGGGCAAGCCCGCGTGGGCGACCACCACCCGCCCCCCATCCAGCACGAGGTGGCTCACCAGCCCGGCCAGAAAGGCCCGCACCTCCGCCCGGAACTCCGGTCCCGCCTCCTCCAGCTGCGCCAGCGTCCCATCTAAACCGTGGAGCGCCTTGACCGCCTTGCCGTCCAGCGCGCGCTTCAGCTTCTCGTCGTGGTTGCCGGGCACGCAGAGGGCCGCGCCCGAGCGGATCATGTTCATCACCAGCCGCAAGGTACCCGCGCTGTCCGGCCCCCGGTCCACCAGATCACCCACGAAGACGGCGGTGCGGCCCGGCGGGGGCGTGGCGTGGCCCTCCCCCAGCGTGTAACCGAGTTTTGCCAGCAGGTCGCGCAGCTCCGGCAGGCACCCGTGAACGTCCCCGATGAAGTCGAAGGGGCCGCTCAGTTCCTGGCGGTTGGTGTACAGCGGCACGCGCGACACCTGCGCCGCGTCCACCGCCTCCCCGGACCGTAACACCCAGACGTGGCGGAAGCCTTCCTTCTGCAACCCGCGGAGGGTGCGGCGCAGTTCGCTGACCTGCCGTCCGATCACGTCGGGGCGGAAGTCGCGGTCGGGACGGGCGGCGTGGCGGGCCTCCAGCACGGCGCGGGGCAGGTCCAGCACGATGGCGACGGGCAACACGTCATGCTGGCGCGCGAGGTCCACCAGCCGCCGCCGGTCGTCGGGGCGCACGCTGGTCGCGTCCACCACCGTCAGCCGCCCGCGCGCCAGCCGCTTTCCGGCCACGAAAAACAGGCTGTCGAAGGCGTCCCCGGTCGCCTCCAGGCTGCTTTCGTCGTCACTGACCAGGGCGCGGAAAAAGTCGCTGCTCAGCACCTCGGTCGGCTCGAAGTGCCGCGCGGCGAAGGTGCTCTTGCCCGCCGACGACGCGCCGACCAGGGCGACGAGGGCGAGTTCGGGGAGCCTGATTTCGGTCATGCTTCCTCCCCCCGCGTAAAGACCGCCATCTGCGTCACCGGCCCATATTCGGCGTGCACGTCCCCCACGTCCTCGAACCGCACCGCGTAGCCGGACTCGCTCGCGGCGGCCCCGGCCCAGGCGCGGAACTCGGCCCGCGTCCACTCGAAGCGGTGGTCGGCGTGGCGCATTCCGGCGGCCTCGCCCCTGTTCTTCTCCGCAAAGACCGCGTTGTACTCGCGGTTGGGGGTGGTGATGACCACCGTGCGGGGGCGGGCGTCACCGAAGACGTTCGCGGTCAGGGCGTCCAGGCGGTGCGGTTCGAGGTGCTCGATGACTTCGACCAGGGCGGCGGCATCGAAGCCGCGCAAGCGTGAGTCACGGTAAGCGAGGCTCCCGTGCAGCAGGCGCACCCGCCCCTCCAGTTCGGGACGTTCCTTCAGGCGCAGCCGGTCGGCAGCCAGCTCCAGCGCGCGGGCGCTCACGTCCACGCCGACGAGTTCGCGAAAGCTGGGCACCTCCACCAGGCGGCGCAGCAACTTGCCCTCGCCGCAGCCCAGGTCCAGCACGCGGGCCGAGCCGCTGGCCTTCAAGACCTCGGCCACGCGGTCCAGGCGGGCGTCGTGCAGGCGGGGGTGGGGGTCGCGCGGGGCCTCCTCTTCTGACGCTTCGGGCGTGAAGGTGGCCTCGGCCTGACGCACCAGTTCGCGGAACCGCAGGAACCGCCCCACGATCAGATCACGTTCCGGGTGGGTGTCCAGCCAGCCCGCGCCGTGCCGCAGCAGCTTTTCCACCTCGGCCTCGTTCAGGTAATAGTGCTTCCGGCCGTCCAGCACGGGGAGCAGCACGTACAGGTGCGCCAGCAGGTCGCACAGCCGCACCGTCCCCGACACGCGCAGGCGCACATAGGGCCGCTCGCCCCACTCGGGAAACAGCGGGTCGAGGGGAATCGGCCCCGTCTCCACCGCGTACCCGAGGGGGCCGAACAGCCGCTCGGGGAGGCCAGCGGGGCCACGTGCGGCGACGCAGGGCAATTCCGCCACCAGGGGCAGGGGCGTGTCGGCCAGCGCCTGCCGCTCCTGGCTGCGCCCGGTCATCGCCGTGCCGAAGGCGTCGCGCAGGGCCACCGCCAGGAAGCTGCCCGCCGCGTAGGGCCGGTCGTTCACGTAGGGTTCCAGCGGGGCACCCTCGCCGGGGCGGGTGGTGCGCGAGAGGGCCACCGGGTCCACCTCCAGCAGCAGGGCCGCCGTGCAGACCTCGGGGGTGGCCTGGGGATAGAAGACGGTCGCGCGCCCGAACGGCAGCTCACGTTCCAGCACGCGGTCCGGGTGCTTGTGCAGCAGGAAACCCAGGTCGGTCGCCGGAAAGGGCCGGTCGGGGTGGGGCGTGGTGGTCAGCGTGAGGAGCATCCTGCCCGGCAGGGTAGCGCTGCGGGCCGCCGCGCACGTCGGCAGGATGGCGCAGGAGGGTAGAGTGCGGGCATGGCCTCGCTGTGGCAACGTCCGGCCCAGGAACTTCTCCAGACGGCGGCGAGCGGTGCCCCGACGCCCGGCGGCGGCTCCACGGCGGCGCTGACAGGGGCTTTCGGCACGGCGCTGCTGGAGATGGCGCTGAACATCACCCTGAGGAAGAACGGGGCGGCGGCAGAGGCGCTGCGGCCTCTCCTTTCTGCCCTGACCGGCCTGCGTGGGCGGCTTCAGGCGCTGGCCGACGAGGACGTGCGGGCGTTCCAGGCCTACGTCCAGGCGACCCGTCTGCCCGAAGGCGAGGAGCGGGCTGCGGCGCTGAACCAGGCGGGCCGGGCGGCGATACAGGTGCCGCTCCACCTGGCCCGGACTGCGGTGGAGGTGCTGGGCCTCACCGGGCTACTCGTCCCGCAGGTCCACGCCGAAGTCACGAGCGACGTGGGCGCGGGGGCCGCGATTCTGGAAGGTGCCCTGCACGCCGCGCTCCTGACGGTAGAGATCAACCTGCCGCACATGGCGCCAGGAGAGCAGGAGACGCTGAAGGCCGAACGGGACAGCCTGGAGGCCCGGGGCCGGCACCTGGCGGCGGAAACGTTGAGGCGGACGCGCGAACGGCTGCCGGGCTGAGACACCCACCCGCCCCGTACAATCGGCCTTGATGCTCTGGACCCGGCCCCTGGTGATGCTGCGCCTGCTGGCGTTGCTGCTCACCAGCGAACTGGTCCGCAGCGGCTTTTTCGTGTCGGCACTCCCGGTGGCCGGGCCGGGGCTGGGGCTGGGCACGGCGGTCATCGGCGCGATGGTCGGGGTCCACTACCTCGCGGACGCCCTGGCGAAGGGGCCGGTGGGTCTGGTGACCGAACGCTGGGGCCTGGGCCGGGTGCTGGCCCTGGGAAGCGGCCTGGGCTTTCTGGTCGTGCTGGGCACGCGCCTGGCCCCGTCACCCGTCTGGGGCGTGCTGGGCTGCGCGCTGTGGGGCGTGACCTACGCGGCGCTGTGGCCGGGCCTGATGAGTACCTCGCAGGCGCTGGCCCGGCCCGGGTACGCGGCGCGGGCGCTGGCCGTCTCCAGCCTCAGCGTGGCCCCCGCGATTCTGGGCGGCGTGCTGGGGGTCGGGCCGCTGCTCCAGGCCCGGCCCGAAACCGGCTGGACCCTGCTGCTCGGGGCACAGGGCGCGGCCCTGCTGCTGGCCCTCAGCCTGCTGCGGCTGCACCTGTCCCCCTTGCCCGGCGTGTCCGCGCCTGCGGGGAACATCTGGCAGGGCTGGGCACGGGTGGCGGTGCTGCTGCCCGCCGCCTTCGCGCAGACGCTCGCGCCGGGCCTGCTGGTGACCCTGTTCTATCCGCTGCTCGCGCGGCTGGGGCTGGGGCTGGGGGACCTGCTGGGGCCGGGGCTGCTGGCGCTGGTGGCCTTTGGGGCATGCCTGTGGGGCGCAGGCCGGTTGGCAGACCGGACACATCCGCGCCGCGTCCTGACGCCGGGGCTGCTGCTGCTGGCCCTGACCTTTGGGGTGGCGGCCCTGCCGGGGCTGGAGGCCCGGTTGTGGCTGCTCGCGCCGCTGCTGGGCCTGGGCTACGGCGCCTTTATCGCCGGGTGGAACGGCCTGGTGGGCCGCGTCCTGCCGGCCGGGCACCGGGCTGCGGCCTGGGGCACCGTCATGGCCGTCGAGGCGTTGGGGTATGCCGCCGGTCCCCTGCTGGGCGGCCTCGCCTGGGCCAGGTTCGGTCAGGCGGGCGTGTTCACGCTGGGCGCGGCGGTGTTCCTGCTGACCGAGGCGTACTACCTCTGGCCGGGCCGGGCCGTCTCACGCGCGGCGCCCCATCCAGAGTGAGGGGGGCACTTACAGCGTGGCGGGGTCCACCAGCAGCGGTTCCGTGGTTCCGAAAGCCTCCGCATACCGGATGCGCGCCATGGTGCCCCAGTACATCAGGCGGGCGCGGCGGCGTTCCACGATCTCGGGCGTCACCGTCTCGGACACGTGCGCGCCGGTGAACTGGCTGGTGTGGGCACGAATCGCGGCTTCCCAGTCGGGCAGCACGCTTTCGACATCCACCAGCAGGTCCGCCCGGATGTCGGCGTTTCCCTGGTACAGCAGCACCCGGGACACGCGGTGGGGTTCGCCGTCCAGATCGGCTTTGCGCAGCGCCGCGAGGTGCAGCGCCCGCCGCGCGAGGTGAAAGCTGCCGAAGTGGTCCGGGTGCCGGTCCTGGTCGTGCGGCACCACCAGCACGCGTGGCCGCACGGCACGTAGGGCCGCCGCCAGCGCCGCCGCTCCCCGTGGTGTATCCACCAGTTCTCCGTCCGGCAGCCCGAGTTGCCCCCGCCACGCCAGACCCAGGATGCCCGCTGCCGCCACGCACTCGGCCTCGCGCTCCTCCGGCGTTCCCTGGGTGCCCCGCTCGCCGCGCGACAGTTCCAGGATGCCCACCGTTCGCCCCTCCCGCGCGAGGCGAATCAGCGTGCCGCCTGCTCCAATTTCCGCATCGTCCGGGTGAGGCGCGAGGCACAGCCAGTCGAGAGGCTGCACGGTTCCATAGACGGTGCGAAAGGGTCCACTCATGCCCCGCAGGATAGCCGGGTGCGGAGGGGCAATAAAAAAGCCGCCTTTTCAGGCGGTGATGTCAAAAAGGATAGCGTGGAATGCAGGGGAAGTCAAATTATGCACCCGCAAGGTGGTGGCTTTCGAGGCATGAGGGGCGTTCAATGAAGCATGAACGGTCCTGATTGCCCAGCGTGCGGTGGCGTCTCCACCGTCAAAAACGGCCATGCCCATACTGGGAGGCAGCGCTACCTGTGCCGGGTCTGCGGTCACTAGTTCACCCTCCACCCTCCACAACACCGGATTTCAGCGGAAACCGAGGCGTTGGTGGACCGTTTGCTGACTGAACGCATCTCCCACCGAGGCATTTGTCGGGTCACGGGGGTGAGTCGCTCCTGGTTCCGGCTGCACCTGATGAAGCTGGGGAAGAGCGTCCAGCACAGCTTCCAACAAGCTGACGAACCAGCAAAAAAAGCCTGAGCACGCCAGCACCAGCGCCGCTGGTGCTGGCGTGCGAGGAGTGATGCACCTTCGTGGGTCGTCAGGACCGGCGGCTCTGGATTTGGTTGGCGATGGACCGGACCACCCGACGGATCGTCGGGTGCTTCATCGGGCAGCGAGACGCACCAGGCGCCTTTGGACTCTGGCAAAGCCTCCCCACGCCCTACCTTGACGCTGTCTGTCACACCGATGGCTTGCGGGAATACCGGAGTGTAGTCTTCGGGGCTTTGCACCGCCTCGGGGGAACCCAGCACATCGAACGCTTCAACGCCACCCTCCGGCTGAGATTGGCCCATCTGGTGCGCAAAAGTCTGTCGTTCGCCCGCAGTCAGGTCAACTTCGAAACCCTTATTTGGCTCTTCCTCCACCGCTACAACCTGTCATTACCCTAAAAGCCACGACCCACTCTGAGTTGGTGGATTTCGAGGTATGAGGGGCGTTCAATGAAGTATGAACGGTCCTGATTGCCCAGCCTGCGGTGGCGTTTACACCATCAAAAACGGTCATGCCCATACCGGGAGGCAGCGGTAGCTCTGCCGCGTCTACGGCTACCGGTTCACCCTTAATCCCTCTGCCAGAGGCCGAAGCCTGTGCGCAAAGCACGTGCCCCCACCTTCTTTCGGCGGGGGCACTGACTGAATCTAAGGTTGGGTCCACTGCTGGGTCCCGCCGGTCAGGTGGACGAGCGTACCACGACGCTCCCATTCCGGTAACACCAGAATACGGCATGAGCGTAATCCTGTCAATCGGGTATGTGAATGTGACCTGAGTATGAGTCGGCGTGCATTCTCCCGAAGCGGCCGGGGCCGGAGTGAGGGCCGAACAGGTGGACGCATATACACGTTTAGGCCAAATGGCCTAAAGCTCCGATTCGCGTCCGTTCCCCTGCTTCACGCACCATGCCGGTATGTCTGTTTCTCTCCCTCTCACCGTGCAGCCGGCCACTGCTGCCGACGCCCCACTCGCCGCGCTGCTGCACAACAGCACACAGGAACCCCACTTCCACAAGGCGGGAGGGCAGCTGGCGGCGGCGTTCGCCCGCAGCCCCGGGGCTTACGTCATGGCCGGGAGGGATGGTCAGCCGGTCGGCCTGGGGACTTCCCAGCTTCCTGACGTTCACCCGGCGCACGCCTGGGTGGGTCTGCATCTGCACCCCGATCACCGCGAGGACGGCACGGCGACCGCGCTGTTGGCGCATCTGGCCGCGCAGGCCCGCGCTGCTGGACGTGCCCGGCTGTGGACCAGTGTCCGCGAGGATTACCTCCCCACCTGGCCTGACCTCCCCGCCCTGGGCTTCCGCGAGGTTCACCGCACCTTCGGCGGGGGCTTTCACCTGAAGGGCTGGTCGGCCGACACGTCCCGGCTGGAGGCGGGCCTGGGCGCGCGGGGCTATACATTGGAACCCGCCGCGCCGTACCAGGGCGATCCACGCCTGACCGCCCTGTACACCCGCACCCGCGCCGACCAGGTGAGCGCGCCGCCCACCATTCCCCCCGCCGCCCACACGCTGCCGGAGGAGGACGCCCTCTGGGACGCCGCCTTTCTGGCCCGACAGGCGGGAGAGGTCGTGGGTCTGGCCCTGCCGGAGCAGTCGCGCCTGGACGCCTGGAATGCCGTGCTGATGGTCCACCCGGAGCACCGCCGCTGGGGCATAGCAACGGCGCTGCTGGCGCGGGTCGCACGGCAACTGGGGGAGCAGGGGCTGGGCTTTCTGAACGCGGCCGGCAGCGCGCGGGACGCAGCCTACCTGGGTGTGCTGCGCCGCCTGGGGGCCAACATCGAACCCGACTGGATCGCCTTCGAGCGGGAGGCATGAACGTCCGTCCCTTCCGGGCTGCCGACGCGCCCGCTGTTGCCCGCCTGGTGACGGCCGGGGTACGGAGGCAGTGGACCTATACGCCGGAACATTTCCGCGTTCTGGATGACCCGGCCCGCGTGCGCCTCGTCGCGGAGCGTGGGGTAGAGGTGGTGGCTACCGCGTCCCTGTCGCCCTTCGGCCCCGCTGTGCCGGACACGCTGCGGCTCGACCTGGCTGGCGACCCGGCTGCCTTCACCCCGCTTTATCTCGCCCTGCTGACCCGCCTGCCTGCCGGATACCGCCGCCTGCTCGGCGTGACGCGCGAGGACTGGCCCGAGACGATGCACTTTTTTCACGTGGCGGGCTTTCGCAACGCCTGGCAGTCCTGGGGCGCGCACCTCGACCTGACGCGCTTTGACCCTGCGCCCTTCGCGCGGCTGGAAGAACGCCTCTACCTCGCTGGGTATGAGCCGGAACGCCTGAGCACCGCCGCACCGCAGGCGGACTGGGCCGCCCTGCACGCGCTCTACACCCTGGGGGTGCAGGACGCCTCCCGCAACCCCACGACCACGCCCGACCCCCTCAGCCCCGGGGACCTGCGGACGGGCGTGCAGCGCGAGGAAGCCGCCTTCGTGATGCGTTACCGCAGCGAACTCGTCGCCAGCACCCGGCTGAAGTTGCGGGGGCAGGAGGTCGAGAGCGAGCAGACTGTCACCGCCCGCGCCCACCGGGGGCAGGGGGTGGCCACCGCGCTCAAGGCTCACGCGCTGGGCTGGGCCAGGGCGGCGGGCTTCACGCGGGCTGGAACCGGCGGCACGGTGCTGAATCTGCCGATGCTGCGCGTGAATACCCTGCTCGGCTACGTCCCTGAACCCATGTGGGTGACCTGGGAAAGAACGCTCTGAGAGGCGTCCCCCGCAGCCCCGCTCTGTCAGGAAACGTTCAGAGATAAAGAGTATATTAAGGCCATGTCCCCGCTGACATTCGAGGAGTTGGTTTCCTACTTCTTCTACGCCCAGGCCGAGGCGGAGCGCCCCTACGAGCGCATCGACTTTGTCCGGCTGGTCCAGGACCTGGGCCTGGAGAATGCGAACGCGCTGCGGCATACCATCGTGCAGCAACTGGCGGGCGGGCGCCGCCTCCAGGTGATTCAGGCCGAACTCGCCGCCTGAAGGCTATTTCCCCTATCAATACATGCCCCCGCCCCGGCGGGGGTTTTTGCTTGCCGGGGTGGGGGCAGATACCTACTTCTTCGGCGCGTACTGCGCCATCCCGCCTGCCTTCTCGAACTCGGCCTGAAGCTGGGCTACAGGCTTCGCGGGGTGGCTCTGGGGGTCGCCAGGGAGGGTCCGCGCGTAGAACTCCAGGGCGTCGGGGTAGCCGTCGCCGTCGGCGTCCGCGTCGGCCTTCAGAACCGAGTAGAGGACATCGGCAAACTTCGCGCCCGGCTCGGCGCGGAAGCCCGCGCGCAGGCTATCGCCGAAGGCATTCCAGCCCTGTCCGCCCTGGGGCCGCAGGTGGCAGGTGGTGCAGGGCATGACCGTGCGCGAGAGTTCCCACAGCGGGTCGTCCCGGTCGTAGCCGAGCTGGTGGGCGGCAATCAGGCGGTAGCGGGGCATGGCGAGGGTGGCGGGGGCCGTGAGGAGGACCAGCCCCGCCAGCGCCGCACCCAGCACCCGCACCTGCTTTCCGGTCACGCGACCCACCCCGGCCCGCCGAAGTCGCCGCCCAGGATGCCCCGCGCGTCCAGCCCCAGCCAGCGCGACAGCGCCCCGGCGTACACGCCCCGGAAGTCCTGCTTGTACCGGATGTCGCCCAGCGAGAGGTTTTCCAGATCGGGACTGCTCCCATGCACGCCGCCCTTCACGCCGCGCCCCAGCGCAAACATCACGCTGCCCTGGCCGTGGTCGGTGCCCGCGCTGGCGTTCTCGGCCACCCGCCGCCCGAACTCCGAAAAGCCCATCACCAGCACGCGGTCGGCTAGGCCCTGCGCCTCCAGGTCGGCCTGGAAGGCGGCCAGCCCCGAGGCGAGTTGCCCCAGCAACCCGTCCTGCTCGGCGCGTTGCCCGGCGTGGGTGTCGAAGTTGCCCAGCGTGACGTACAGCACCCGCTGGCCCGTCCCGGCGGCGATCAGGCGCGCGGCGTCCCGGAGCTGGGCGGCGAACTTGCCTTCCGGGTAGGTGGCCCCCGTGCGGTACTTGCCGACGTTCTGCTGCACCCGCCGGGTGTTGGTCAGCATCTGCCGCGTGGCCTGCTGGAGGTAGGCCGCCTCACCCGCGCGCGGCGTGTTCAGCATGGTCCCGAAGGCGGCGTCCAGCCCCGCCGGGAGCTTGACCTGAAAGTTGTCCACCCCGTCGATGCTGGGCAGGCTGAAGTCGGCGGCGCGCAGGGCCTGCGGCGTGGTGCCGCCCAGGTTGGAGGCGCAGAAGGGGTCGCCAATCTTCTCCGCGATGCGCCCGATCCAGCCCTCCGCCTGCGCCTGCGTGGGGTCGGCGGTGTGCCAGATCGCCATGCTGGCGAAGTGGCTGCGGTTGGGGTTGGGATAGCCCACGTTCTCCATCCAGGCGAGGTGCCCGCCGTCCCACAGGCCCATCAGGGGCTTCAGGGCCGGGTGCATCCCCAGGTCCGGCGTGAGAGTCAGCACGTCCTTTTTCGGAATGGCGATGTTGGGCCGCGCGGCGTAGTACGCCCCGTTGGAGTACGGAATCAGGGTGTTGAGGCCGTCGTTGCCGCCGGTCAGTTGAATCACGACCAGCGTTTTGGTGTTGCCTGACCCGGCCGCCTGCGTCGCGGCCCGCGCCAGAAAGCCGGGCATCCCGCTCGTCGCGGCGACGGCCAGGGCGGAGTATTTGAGGAATTCACGGCGGGTTGGGGACATGGGGGACCTCGGGGGAGGGGTTGAGGGGTCAGGCATGAGGAAAGGGAAGAGTTTTGCTCCTCACGCCCGTCAAGCGAGCTGAAATTCCGGGCTGATGAGCGTCAGGTACGTGCGCTGCTTGGGGGCCAGGCCGTCCAGGGCGGCGCGCAGGAGGCTGCGTTCGGTGCCCAGCAGGGCCAGGGGCGTGGGCTGCTCCTCCAGCTTGGGCGCTTGGCCGCCCAGGGTCAGGGCCGCCGCGACCTGCATCCGCGTCAGCAGGGTCGAGTCGTTGATCCATTCGCGCCCGCCGTCCCAGCCCTTCACGGTGTCGGGCTGGAGGAGCAGTTGCCCCATCTTTCCGGCCGTCTGGGCGAGGTTGAGGAGTTGCTTGGCTTCCAGCTTCGGCTGCCCCAGCGTCCTCACCGCGCCCACGATGAATTCCACCGGGCTGCGGATGATGGCCGCGCGGTTCTCGGGGGCGTAGAAGGTGGCGCTGGACAGCAGTTCCTCCAGCACGGCGCGAATGTTGCCGTTCGTGCGACGGAACGTCTCGGCGCTGGCGGCCACCGCGCGTTCGTCGGGAGTGTCGCGCACGAAGGCGCGGTGCAGCTTGCGCGAGACGAACACGGCGGTTTGCGGGTGGGTGGCAGCCAGGCGCACCACGTCCTCGCCGCTGAGGTCGCCGGTTTTACCCAGGTACGTCTTGCGGCCCGCGTCGTGCTGGCCCGCCCGGAAAACGAAGCGGGGTTCCTCCAGGTACTTCTGGTTGCCGCGCCCGCCCTCGAAGGTCCAGCCGGTCAGCGCCCTCGCGCCCTCGCGCACGTCGTCTTCGGTGTAGTGGCCGATGCCGGTCGTGAACAGTTCCAGCAACTCGCGGCTGAAGTTCTCGTTGGGCTTGCCCTTGCGGTTCTGGTCGTTGTCGAGGTAGCGCAGCATGGCGGGCGACTGCGCCATCTCCAGCGCGAAGCGGGCAAAGTCGGGGGTCGCCGCGTGCCGCCGCAGCAGGTTCAGGTAGGCGGCCAGCATGGGCATGTTCCGCACCTTGTCGGTGCCGATGACGAAATGGTTGCTCCAAGTCAGCGCCAGTTTCTCGCGCAGCGGGTGCGGGCCGTACATCATCTCAAAGAGCCACGCACCGCGCGTGAGCTGGATGCCCGCGCCGGGCGTCGCGCCCTGCATGGGGTCGAAGGGGTTGCCGGGGGCGCGCGCGTCCGTGAAGTTCAGCAGGCCGCGGGCTGCCTCGCGGGCGTCCTTACCGGCCAGCGCACGAATCTGCGCGTCGCTGGCCCCGAAGGAGGTGCGCCTCAGCAGGTGCGCGGCGTCCTCGGGCGTGAGTTTGGGGGCGTAGGGGGTCAGGGACATGGCTTCTCCGGAAAGGGGTGAGGGGCATGGGCAGGCTTCAGGGATTGGAGGCGGCGGGGGCCAGAAAAGTTCCCAGACCCGCGAGGTCCACCGACTTGATGCCCGCGAGGGCCGAGCGCAGCGGCGCGGCAGGCAGGTTGCCCACCAGCCAGACGAACCCGTCCCCCACGCGGCGGGAGGCGACACCGGGCGCGGCGCGGACATTGCGCGGGGCCAGCACCAGCGCGAGGACGTTGGCCCCGTCGCTGAGCGTGACCTCCAGGCCCCCGGCGGGCCTGACCTTGACGCCTGTGGGCACGAAGCCCGGTGGGAGACGCAGGCCCGGCAGCGCGGCGAGGACGGCGGGGCGCAGACCGGCGGGGATGGCAGGCACGCCCCGCTTGACCTTCACCGCCTGGGGCTGCACCTGCGTGAAGGTGGCGCGGCGGGCCAGGGTGCCGTCCGGCATTCGTTCCTCGTAGGCGAGGGGGATATTCCAGGCCCGGTCCACCCACAGCGTCCAGCGGGCGGCCTGCCCGACTTTTGGCACCAGGTCGAAGCGGGTCACGTCCCGGCCCGCGACCGGCGGCGCGTCTGCCCGCGTGACGGTGAAGTGCGCGGCCAGCAGGGCGGGGCGAAAGGGCACGGCGGGCAGCGTGGCGGCGGTGCGGGTGGGCACGGCGCGGGGCGGAAAGAACACGCTCACCTCGGCCGTGCCGCGTGCCGCCAGGGTGCGCGCCTGCCGCAGCGCCGCCGTCAGGTCGTCCACGTCGGCGGCGTGGGCCGCGCCGGTCAGCAGCAGCCCGGCTAGCCCCAGCGTTCGCCTCACCAGCCCTCCCCGAGTGCGCCCTGGTAGGCGTCGTAAGCGGCACTGGCGGGGAGGTCGGGCGCGGGCCGCAGCACCAGCGCCCCGGTCAGCACCGCCGCCGCGCCCAGCAGCGCGGGCCACCACACCGGGCGGGCGCGTGGCGCGGGGGAGGGGAGAGCGGTGCCCGCCTGTTCTGCCCGGTGCCACGCCAGGAAGCGGTCGGCGGCCCCGGCATCGGCGGGGGTTTCTGTTCTGGCGTGGGCCAGGAGGGTGTCGAGTTCGGTGTCATTCATGGGTGGGGCCTTTGGTTGGGGGGTGGGGGACAGTTTTGGGGGTTGCTGGGATGCCATGCCCGTTCACCCCCACCCGGCCTCCCCCCTCTGCTGCGCAGCTTTGCAAGTCAAGGGGGAGGAGAAAAGGGCCTCGGCACGGGTTTTTGAGGCGGGTCGGCCGCCCCTTCACGGCGTCACCCCGATTCCGCTCAGCAGTGCCCGCAGTGCGGCGCGGCCCCGGTTCAGGCGGCTTTTTACGGTGCCCAGTTCCACGCCCAGCACCTCCGAAATCTCGGCGTAGTCCAGCCCAGACAGTTCGCGCAGGGTCAGCACGTCGCGCTGCTCGGGCGGAAGCTGGCGCATGGCCCAGGCGAGGCGTTCACGCAGGTCGGCCTGTTCGCCTGCCCGGACCGGGTTGTGGGGGGCCACGGGTTCGGGGGCGTCTTCCAGCGGGAGGTGGTGGCGGGCGGCCAGCGCCTTGTGGCAGGCGTTCAGCGTGACGCGGTGCAGCCAGGTCGTGAACTGCGCCTCGCCCCGAAAGCCCCCCAGATGCCGCTCCACGCTGATAAACACCTCCTGCACCACGTCGTCTGCCGCCCCCGCCCCGACCGTCCCCGCCGCCACCCGGTGAACCCGCCCCGCGTGCCGCCGCACCAGCGCCTCGAAGGCCGCCTCCCGGTGGGGTCCGGGCTGCGCGGCGAGGCGCACCAGTTGCGCGTCCGTCAGGTCGTTCAAGGCCACCTCACAGGGTAAGAGGCGGGAAGGGGGGGAAAAGTTCCCGGAGGCTAGAGGGCGGCCCTTGAAAGCCTGAGCAACCTCCACTCACCACTCCCCACCGCCCACTCCCCTCAGACCCCTGACCTAAACTGCCTCCCATGACGGCCCGCGCGCTCTCTCCCTCCGCCGAGGATTACCTCAAGCACCTGTACCTGCTGGGGCAGCGCGGCAAGGTCAACACGCAGGCCCTGGCCGACGCCCTGGGCGTGATGCCCGCCAGTGTGACGGGGATGCTCCGCAAGCTCAGCGAGCAGGGGTTGGTGGCCCACGCGCCGTATCAGGGCGCGAGCCTGACCGCCGAGGGGCAGCGGGTGGCGCTGGAGGTGCTGCGGCATCACCGGCTGCTGGAACTGTTTCTGCACCGGGCGCTGGGCGTGCCGCTCGACGAGGTCCACGAGGAGGCCGAGCGGCTGGAACATGCCCTCTCCGAGCGGCTGGAGGCACGTATCGCGGCCTGGCTGGGCGATCCCACGCACGACCCGCATGGCGACCCGATTCCCACCCTGGCGGGCGAGCTGCCCACCCGCGCCGAGCGCCGCCTGACCCAGCTCGCGCCCGGAGAGGCCGCCACCGTGGCCCGCGTGCCCGACAGTGACCCGGCGGGGCTGCGGGCGCTGGTCGCGGCGGGCCTGACGCCGGGGGGGCCCGTCACGCTGCGGCAGGGGGACGCGCCGCTGGGCACCTTGACCGTCACGCTGCGGGGCGGCGAGGCCCTCACCCTGGCCCTGGCGGTGGCCGCGCAGGTGCAGGTCCACGGGGACCGGGATTGACCACCCCCGACCCCCGCCCCGGCTGGCGGCGGCAGCTTCAGGCCGCGCACCTGGCCCTGACCTTCCTGACCACGCTGCCCCTGCCCCACGTCCGCGAGGTCCGCGAGGGCGACTTCGCGCGGGCCAGTGCCTATTACCCCCTGGCGGGATACGCGGTGGGCGGACTGGTGGCGTCGCTGCTGTGGCTGCCGCTTCCGCTGCCCGACGGGGTGCGCGCGGCCCTCGCGGTGGGGGCATGGCTGGCCGTCACCGGAATGCTGCACTTCGACGGGCTGGTGGACAGCGCCGACGCCCTCTTCGCCATGAAAAGCCCGGAGCGGCGGCTGGAGATTCTGCGCGACGTGCATGTGGGGGCCTTCGGGCTGGCGACGGGGGTGCTGGCGCTGCTGGTGTTGTGGAGCCTGCTGGCCGCGCCGATTCCCGCGTTTGCCCCGCTGGTGGCGGCGGTCGCCGCGCGGCTGCTGGTGTTGCTGCCCATGAACCTCTACCCGGCGGCGCGGCAGGAGTCGCTGGGGGCACGCTCACGCGAGGGACGCTGGGGTGCGGCGCTGGGGCTGGCCCTGCCCGCCCTGCTGCTGCCGGGGGCGTGGGCGGCAGCCCTGGCCGCGCTGGTGGCCGTGCTGCTGGCCGCCCGCTTCGCCGCCGGGCGTCTGGGCGGGGGCCTGAACGGCGACGTGTACGGCCTGCTGGTGGTGACGGCGGAACTGGTGGCGCTGGGGGCTTATGCGTGGGGGCGGGGTTGACGCTCACCCTCCACCTCGTCCGTCACGCGCCGACCCTCCCGAATGCCGAGCGCCGGTATCCGCGTGCCGGGGAGGACGCGCCGCTGTCGGAGGCGGGTCAGGCGCTCGCCCTCGCAATGAGGCTGCCGGAGTCGGCCCTGGCCTTCACCTCGCCCAGCCTGCGTGCCCGGCAGACGGCGGCGCTGGCCGGATTTCCCCACGCGCGGCCCGTCCCGGCACTGGCGGAGGCGAGCTTCGGTGTCATGGCGGGCTGCACCTGGGCCGAACTGGAAGCCGCCCACGGGGAAGCGTCCCGCGCCTGGATAGACGCCCTGGCCGACCCGGCCTCTGCCCAGGGGCCGCCGGAAGGGGAGACAGGCCGGACCTTTCACATGCGGCTGGAGGGCTGGCTGGCTTCCTTGCCTGACGCGAGCGGGGTGGTCGCCTTTACCCACGCGGGGCCGCTGCTGGCCGCCCTGCGCCTGACGGTGGGCCTGCGCGCCGCCGAGGTGAGGCCGGGCACCGTCGCCACGTTGCGGCGGGCGGGCGGGGCGTGGTGGCTGACAGAGTTGCGCGTGCCCCCCGACCTCGCCTGACCCGCGGGCCGCTACCATTCCCCCATGCCCGCCCTCCCCACGCGGCCCCCGCTCAAGCTGGCGACCTGGAACGTCAATTCGCTGAATGTGCGCCTGCCCCAGGTCCTCGCCTGGCTGGAGGCGCAGCGGCCCGACCTGCTGGCCCTTCAGGAAACCAAGCTGGAGGACCACCGCTTTCCCCTGGCGGAACTGGAGGCGCTGGGCTACCGGGCCGCCTACTCCGGGCAGAAGACCTACAACGGGGTCGCGCTGCTGTCGCGCCTGCCGCTGACGGACGTGCAGGTGGGCATCCCCGGCTTCGCGGACGAGCAGCGCCGCGTGCTGGCCGCCACAGTGGGCAGCGTGCGGGTGGTGTGCCTGTACGTCCCCAACGGGCAGGCGGTCGGCTCCGAGAAGTACGCTTACAAGCTGGCGTGGCTGGCCGCCGTGCGGGAATGGCTGCGGGATGAACTGCGGCAGTACGCGCGCCTCGCCGTGATGGGCGACTTCAACGTGGCCCCCGAAGACCGCGACGTTCACAGCCCGAAACGCTGGGAGGGGCAGGTGCTGGTCAGCGAACCGGAACGCGCCGCCTTCCGCGACCTGCTCGCCCTGGGCCTGCACGACGCTTTCCGCCTGTTGCCCCAGCCCGAGCGCGTCTTCAGTTGGTGGAATTACGGACGGCTGGCCTTCCCGCGCAACTGGGGCCTGAGAATCGACCATGTGCTCGTTTCCGCCGCCCTGGCCGCCGAATGCCAGTCCTGCACCGTGGACTCTGGCCCCCGCGCCCACGAGCGCCCCTCCGACCACGCCCCCGTGCTGGCGACCTTCTCGACCCTTCTGGAGGAGGCCACCCCAGCCGGGGCAGCGGGATAAGGCAAGACGGCTGCCCCTCCTCTCACAACTTCACCCCGCGCCACCGTCCCGACGCGAAACGCCAGGCATAGGCGGCCGCCGCCAGGGCGATAAAGACCAGCGCCGACGCCCACGCGCCCGTCACGCCCGCACGCGGGGCCAGCCACGCCGCGCCCAGCACCATCACCAGCCACGCCCCGGCCAGGGTCACGAGCAGGCGAAAGCGCGTGTCGCCCGCGCCGCCCAGCGCCCCGCCCAGCACAATCGCCACGCCGTCGAAGACCTGATAGGCGGCCATGACGGCCAGGACGGTGCGGCCCACCGCCAGCACCTCCGGGTCACGGCTGAACAGGCCGATGAGGGGGCCAGGCAGGACCACGAAGAGCAGCGCCAGCACACCCATCACGGCGGCGGCGATGCCCGCGCCCCGCCAGCCGATGCGGGCGGCGATGTCCGGGCGACCCGCCCCCAGCGCCCGCGACAGCAGGCTTCCGGTGGCCGACGCCAGCGCGAAGGCGGGCAGGAACCCCAGGCTGGCGAGCTGGTTGGCAATCTGCGACGCGGCGAGTTCCACCGCCCCCAGCCGCGAGATGATGCCTTGAAAGACCGTGAAGGCCCCCACCTCGGCCAGTTCGGTGACGCCGGCGGGCAGGCTGACCCGCGCCAGCCGCGCCAGTTCCGACCGCGCGGGCCGCACCAGCCCGAACGGCCCGAAGCGCGGCCCATGCAGGCGGCGCAGCAGCGCCAGTGCCAGCACGTTCTGGAGGCTCACGGCCACCACGGCGGCCCACGCCGCGCCCGCCACCCCCCACCCGAACCCGAAGATGAACAGCACCGCCAGCGCGGCGTTAACCACCATCACCAGCCAGGCGAGCTGCATGGGCGTGCGGGTGTTGCCCAGACCCACCATCACCGAGAGGGCCGCGCTGCCCAGCAGCATCAGCGGGATTTCCCAGACGCGGATGTGCGCGTAGGTCCGGGCCACTTCGGTGATGCCGGGGCCGGGCCGCAGCAGCGCGAACAGGCCGTCCAGCAGCGCCGGGCCGACCAGCGCCAGCGGCACGCCCACCAGCGCGCAGCTCAGGAACACGCTGGCCCAGCGGCGCACGCCCGCCGGGTCATCCGCCCCCAGGCTGCGGGCCACGAAGGTCGCGGCGGTGTTCAGGCCACCCCGGAACAGCAGCACCAGCGTCAGCAAGCAGATGTTGGCAAAGCCCACCGCCCCGACCTCCACCACGCCCAGGCGGCCCATCAGCAGCGTGTCGGTCAGGCCGACCGCCGTGTAGGCGAGATTGGAGAGCATCAGCGGCCAGGCCAGTCGCAGCAGTTCGCGGGTGCTGCCCTGCGGCGGGGTGCCCGGGGAGGTGGGAGCAGAAACGGCGGACACGCCGGGCACGCTAGCACCCCGGGGAGGAGTGGGAGGGGAGTGTGGCAGAGCAGCTTGCTGCGGGGAGGCAAGGGAGGTTCCAGACGGTTCTGGTGTTGCCAGGCTCCGCACCGGTTTCTCCCGCCCACCGGAAAAGTGGAACCCGGACAGCAGTGGCAAAGCTGAAACAGACAGGGGAGGCGCTGTTGCTCCTCCTCCCGACCACTTCTCCCCAGCCCCGGCCCAGGCCCCCCGGAGAAAGGCTTGCTGCTATCCTGTCTTTACCTGGGAGTGGGGAAGTCCGGTGAGAGTCCGGCGCTGTCGCGCAACGGTAAGCAGGCCAACGCCCTGCAAGCCCGAATGCCCCCCAGGGACGCCCCGCCCGCATCTGCGGGTGAGAGGCACCTCTCGCCGTCAGAGGGCCACGTACTGAGCCTGCTTTGTTCTGCATCCGCTCTGGCCCCGGCTGGAGCGGGTTTTCGCTGTGCGCCCGCCCCTGCTGCCGCCTCCACGCACGCTGCGGAGCCTTTCTATGCGTCACCTCGCCCTGCTCGCGGCCCTCGCGCTGCTGCCTTGCGCCGCCGCCACGAAATATCCCCTCACCGTTACCGACGACCTGGGGCGCACCGTCACCCTGCGCCAGGAGCCGAAGCGCATCATCGCCATGCTGCCCAGCCACACCGAGACGCTGATGGCTATCGGGGCCGGCGACCGGCTGGTGGCGGTGGACCGCTTCAGCAACTATCCCAAGAGCGTCACCGACAAGCTTCCCAAGGTCGGCAGCGCCTTCCAGCCCAATCTGGAAGCCATCCTGGCCCTCAAGCCTGACCTGGTGCTGGCCGACGAGTCGGCGGGGTCGCGCCTCACCGAGAAGCTGGCGGCGGCGGGCCTCACCGTGTACGGCGGCACCGCTCAGACCTACAACGAGGTCTTCGAAAAAATCGGCGTGCTGGGCAAGCTGACCAACCACGAGGCCGGGGCCACGCGCCTCATTACCTCGATGCGCTCGGAACTGAACGCGCTGCAAAAGAGCGTGGTGGGCCTGCCGAAAGTCAGCGCCTACTACGAGGTGGACCCCGCGCCCTACAGCGTCGGCCCCAGCTCCTTCATCGGCACGCTGCTGACCAAGGCGGGCGGGCAGACCATCGTGCCCGCGAAACTCGGGGACTTTCCCAAGCTGGACCCCGAACTGATTGTCAAGGCTAACCCCCAGACGATGATTGGCCTGAGCCTGGACGACGCCCGCAAGCGCCCCGGCTGGCAGGGACTTCAGGCGGTGAAGGCGGGGCGCGTGTTCCTGCCCACGCCCGAGGAACGGGATGCCCTCTCGCGCCCCGGCCCCCGCCTGCCGGTGGCCCTGCGCGCCCTGATTCGCTGGCTGCACCCGGAGGCGGTCAAGTGACCGACGATGCTACACAGGCACGCCGCGAGGCCGCCATGCGCGAACTCGCGGAGGCCCGCGACAGCCACCAGAAGCGCGAGGACCTGAGCCGGGGCCGCCGGGGCCTCCTCATCGTCAACACCGGCAAGGGCAAGGGCAAGACCACCGCTGCGCTGGGGCTGATGCTGCGGGCGCACGGGCGGGGCCTGAAGGTCCGGATGTTCCAATTCCTGAAGCACGAGAAGGCCAAGTTCGGGGAACACCGCACCCTCGACCTGCTGGGCATCCCCTACGAGGGCCTGGGCGACGGGTTCACCTGGCGCTCGCGCGACCTGGAAAACTCCGCGAGCCTGGCCGCCCACGGCTGGGAACTGGCGAAGGCGGCCATCGAGGCGGGCGAGTACGACCTCATCGTGCTCGACGAGTTCACCTATGCCCTGAAATACGGTTGGGTGCCCTGGCCCGACGTGGAGGCGACCCTGAAGGCGCGTGACCCGCGGCTGCACGTGGTCATCACCGGCCGCGACGCGCTGCCGGAACTCGTGGCGCTGGCCGACACCGTGAGCGAGATTCAGCCCGTCAAGCACGCCTACGAGGCGGGCATCGGCGCGCAGCCGGGCATCGAGCACTGATGCTCACCTGTGTCGGTGCTGGCCCCGGCCACCTCGACTTCCTGACGCGGCGCGGCGCGGAACTCGTCTCCAACGCCGACGTGGTCGCGGGCTTCGACGCCGTGGTGGATGTGGTGCGGCCTCTGCTGCTGGGGGACCAGCAGGTCGTCACGATGGGCTACCGCGACCAGGTGGCGAAACTGGCGGAGGTCGCCGCCCTGCACCACGCTGGGAAAACTTGCGTGGTGGTGTTCATGGGCGACATCCACTTCAGCGGCTTTCAGTTTCTGGAACGGGTGGAGACGGCCTGCGGACATCCGGTGGAGACGGTGCCGGGCATCTCCAGCGCGCAGATGCTCGCCAGCAAAGGCCGCGTGTGCTTCGACGAGACCACCTTCCTCACCTTTCACCGCCGGGGCGACCTCACGCCCTTCAAGACGCACCTGCGCGACGTGCTGCACGCGGGGCGCAACGCGATCGTGATTCCGCGCCCCTGGGACTTCATGCCGAAGGACGTGGCCGCTTACCTGCTCACCCACGGCGCGAATCCGGCGCACAAAGTCGAGGTCTGGGAGAACCTCTCCCGCGCCGAGGCGGAATGGACTGGCACGCTGGCCGAGCTGGAGGGCCGCGACTTTTCCGACATGAGCATCCTGCTGATTCGCGCGCTGATGCCGATGCTGACCGGGCTGGAGGGCGAGGCGTGAACGACTACGCCATCGTCCTCGCCGCGCACGGCAGCCGCGACCCGGCGAGTGCCGCGCAGTTCGAGCAGCTCGCCGCGCGGGTGCGGGCGCTTGACCCCGGGCGAGTCATCACCCACGGGTTTCTGGAGTTCAACGCGCCCACCCTCGATGAGGCCGCGCGGGAAGCGGTGGCGGCGGGAGCGCGGGAAATCGTGCTGGTGCCCGGCGTTCTGCTGGCCGCCACCCACGCCAAGAACGACCTGCCCAGCGAACTGAACGCGCTGCGCCAGGAGTTCCCGCACGTCACCTTCCACTACGGCGCGGCGATGGACCTGCACCCGGCCCTGCTGGAAGTCTGCCGCGAGCGCTTAATTGAAGCAGAGGCCGCCGCTCCCCACGAGGTGCGCCGGGACGAGACGCTGCTCCTCCTTGTCGGGCGCGGCACCACCGACCCCGACGCGAACGGCGACGTTCATAAGCTCGCCCGCTTTCTGGAGGAGGGCCTGGGCTACGGCGCGAGTTTGGTGTGCTACAGCGGCACCGCCAAACCCGACCTGCCCACCGGCCTCGCCCGCGCCGCCCGCCTGGGTTTTACGCGGGTGGTCGTGCTGCCCTACCTGCTGTTCGACGGGGTGCTGGCCCGCCGGGTGCGCGAGGCGGTGGCCGCCGCCGCCCAGCGCTGGCCGGGCACCGAGTTCCTGACCGCCGGGCACCTGGGGCCGCATCCGAAGGTCGCGCAGGTCTTTCTGGAACGGGCGCGGGAGGGCGTGCAGGGCCAGGGCCACATGAACTGCTCGCTGTGCAAGTACCGCGTGGGCGTGGTCGGCTACGAGGCGCAGGTGGGTGCGCCGCAGGTGGGACACCACGGGGCGGTGCGCGGGCTGCTGGCCGGGGGAGAAGCTCCCGAACGCAAAACCATTGCCCCCTACGAACCGCACCCCATCGAGCGCCAGTCCTTCGACATCATCGAGACGCTGCGCGACTGGTCGGCCGTGAACCCCGCCGACCGCTACGCGATGCAACGGCTGGTGCATACGGCGGGCACGCCCGACATCGTGGACGACCTGTACTTCTCGCCCGGCGCGACGGAAGCGGGCGTGATGGCGATTTTGCGCGGCCTGACCGTCGTGACCGACGTGACGATGGTGCAGAGCGGCCTCAAGCGCGAGGTGCTGCGGACGCTGGGCGTGCCCGTGTGGTGCGGCGTCCACGACCCCGAAACCTACCTGCTGAGCCGAGAGGCGGGCATCACCCGTTCGGCGGCCGGAATCCGCCGCGCCTACGAGAAGTTCGGCAACGACTGCATCGTGGCGATTGGCGACGCGCCCACCGCGATTTTCGAGGCGGTGCGCCTGATTCGGGAGTGGCACTGGCGGCCGGGTCTGGTGGTCGGCCTGCCGGTGGGCTTCGTGGGCACCCGCGAGAGCAAGGCGGCGCTACGCGCCTGCCTCAGCGTGCCGCGCGTCACCAACGCGGGGACGCGGGGGGGCAGCCCCTGGGCCAGCAGTGTGGTGAACGCGCTGATGATCGAGGCCCAGAATCGCCTCGCCGCCGTCGCCGCTGCCCCCACCGGGACGGAGGCGTGAGCCTCGCCATGACGCCGACCCAGCGCCTCGACCTCTCGCTGCCTGCCGCCAACGGCCTCAGGCGGGGCTTTACCACCGGCAGCGCGGCGACGGCGGCCGCCGCGGCGGCGCTGCGCCTGCTGCTGCGCGGCGAGATGCCTGGGCACGTGACCATCCGCCTCCCGGACGACCTGACGCTGGACATCCCCGTGCAAAATGTCCGTCTCACCGATGCGGGCGCTTACGCCGAGGTCGTCAAGGACGGCGGCGACGACCCTGACGCCACCCACGGGGCGACCCTGTGGGTGACGGTCGTGCCGAACGGCGGCGGGCACATGACCTTCCACGCCGGAGAGGGCGTGGGCACCGTCACCGCCCCCGGCATCCGCGTGCCGGTGGGCGAACCGGCCATCAACCCGGTACCGCGCGAGATGCTGCGGCGGGCGGCGCTCGACCTCGCGGGCCACGAGGGCTTCGCCGTGACGGTGGGCTGCCTGAACGGGGCAGAGATTGCCCGCAAGACCTTCAACCCCCGGCTGGGCATCCTGGGCGGCATCTCCATCCTGGGCACGACCGGCATCGTGGAGCCGATGAGCCTGGAAGCCTACGCCGCGTCGGTGGAGGTCTACGCCCGCGTGGCCGTCCACGCCCGCCCCGACGCGGTGGTCTTCACGCCCGGCAAGCTGGGCCGCGACTATGCGCGGGACACCCTGAACGTGCCCCCGCAGGCCATCGTGCAGATGAGCAACTTCGTGGGGGCGGCGCTGGACGCGCTGCAAGGGGCACTGGCGGAAACCGGGCACCCGCTCCCCCTGCTGCTCGTCGCCGGGCACCCCGGCAAGCTCGCCAAGGTCCTCAACGGCGACTGGAACACCCACAGCGGGCACAGCGGCATGGCGATGAACGTGCTGGCGCGGGTGGCGGCGGGGCTGGGGGTGGAGGGGGAAACCGTGCGGGCGCTGGCGGAGGCGAACACCGTGGACGCCTGCGTGACGCTCCTCGCGGGGCATGAACGCGGCCCGGAAGTCTGGCAGGAAACAGCCCGGCAGGTGGCCCGCACCCTGCATGAGCGCGCGCCCGGTGTAGGCCACGTCCGGGTGGCCCTCTTCGCGCTGGACGGCACCGGGCTGGGGGAGGCGGAGGCGTGACCGGTACCTTCTACGGCCTCGGCGTCGGCCCCGGCCCCTATGGCCTGCTGCCCGTCACGGCGCTGGAGATTCTTCAGACCGCCGACCTCATCTACGCCCCCCGCTCCCGCGTTTCGCCCGATTCGGTGGCCCTCGCCGCGCTGGACGGCCTACCCTTTCCCCGCGACCGCGTGCGCGAGGTCGAGTTTCTGATGGACGGCGACGACACGCGGATTGGGGAGCATTACGCCGCGCTGGCCCACGAAATAGCTGCCCACCAGCGGGCCGGGCGCAGCGTCGCCTACCTGACCATCGGGGACGCGATGACCTACAGCACGCTGGGCTACTTGGTGGCGGCCCTGACCCGTGAGGCCCCTGACCTCCCGCGCCGCGTGTTCCCCGGCGTGACCAGTTATGCCACCGCCGCCGCCCTCACCGGCTTCAGCCTGGGCGAGGGCAAGGAGCGGGTGCTCATCCTGCCCTGTCCCGACGATATGGCGGCCCTGCGCGCCGACATCCTCGTGCACGACGTGGTGGCCCTGATGAAGGTGGGGCGGCGCATGGCGGACGTGCTGGCGCTGCTGCAAGAGCTGGGCATCGCGGAACACTGCGCCCTCGCGCACCGCCTGGGGCTGGACGGGGAAGTTGTCCTGCCCTCGCTCGCGCCCGCCCCCGACCCCGGACGCCTGGGCTACCTGAGCGTCGTCCTGATTCGCCGCGAGGCTCCCCGGAGGTTTGCTTGAAGGTCTACTTTATCGGCGCTGGCCCCGGTGCCCCCGACCTCATCACGCTGCGCGGCGCGCGGCTGCTGGGTGAGTGCCGCCTGATTCTCTACGCCGGGTCCCTGGTGCCTGAAGCCGTGCTGGAACACGCGCACCCGGAGGCCGAGACGTTCAACACGGCGGGCATGCATCTCGACGAGCAGGTGGCCCTCTACCGCCGCGCCCAGGCCGAGGGGCTGAACGTGGCCCGCGTGCATTCCGGCGACCCGGCCATCTACGGCGCGACCGCCGAGCAGATGCGGGCACTGCGCGAACTGAATATTCCCTACGAGGTGGTGCCGGGCGTGAGCAGCTTTACCGCGAGCGCGGCCGTGCTGGGCGCGGAACTGACCCGCCCCAACGTCACCCAGACGGTCATCCTGACGCGGGTGTCGGGCCGGGCGAGTCCCGTTCCCGAGCGGGAGAACCTGCCCAGTCTCGCGGCGCACGGGGCCAGTCTGTGCCTGTTCCTGGGGGGCAACCAGCTTCCGCAAATCGTGGCGGACCTGCTGACTGCCTACCCGCCCGAGACACCGGTGGCCCTGGTGCAGCGCGCCACCCAGCCGGACGAGCGCCAGCACGTCAGCACCCTGGAGCGCCTGCTCTCCGAAATCCGGGTGAGCGAGTGGGCGCTGACCACCATGCTGATTGTGAGTCCCGCCCTCGCGGACCCCGACACCAGCAGCCGCCTCTACGACCCGGCCTATGCCCACCGCTTCCGCCGCGCGGAGAAGGAGGGGGTGTGACGGCGGCCCCGCAGAGCCTGGCCGTCTGGCCGGTGCGCCGCGAGTCGGAGGGGCTGGCCGCGCGGCTGGCGGACGAACTCGGGGCCGCGCTGCACCGTCCCTGGCAGGAGGCCGGACGGCAGATGGACGCCTTCCGCGCCGCCTTCCACACCGCCCGCGCCTGGGTCTTCATCGGCGCGGCGGGCATTGCCACCCGCTTCGTGTCGGGGCTGCCGCACAGCAAGCTGACTGACCCCGCAGTGGTGGTCCTGGACGACGCCGCCCGCTTCGCCGTCGCGCTGCTGGGCGGGCACGAGGGCGGCGCGAATGCCCTGGCCTACCGGGTGGCCCGCCTGACCGGGGCGGTGCCCGTCGTGACCACCGCGACCGAGGCCGTGAAGCCCCTGACCCTGGGCATCGGCTGCCGCCGGGGCGTGAGCGAGGAACAGATTGCCGCCGCTGTGGCACACACCCTGGGGGAACGCTCCCTGACCGACGTGCGCGAGGTCGCCACCGTGGACCTCAAGGCGGACGAGGCGGGCCTGCTCGCCTTCTGCGAACGCCACGGCCTGCCGCTGCGCATTTTCGCCGCCGCCGACCTGGAGGCCCGCCCCTTCGTGACGCGGCACAGCGAGTGGGTGCAGCAAAGCGTCGGCCTGAGCGGCGTCTGCGAACCCTGCGCCCTGCTCGCCAGCCCACGCGGCAGGCTGACCGTGCCCAAGACCGCGCTGAACGGCGTGACCGTCGCCGTGGTGGAGGACCGGGGCGCGGCTGTTTTCGAGGAGAAGTTATGACGAGTCCACACCGCACCGGACATCTCAGCCTCGTTTCCGTGGGGCCGGGCGACCTGTCGCTGGTGCCCGAGCGTGCCCGGCAGGCGCTGACGGGGGCCGACGTGATTGTCGCCTACGACCTCTACCTGACCTGGGTGCGCCCGCTGCTGACCACCCAGGAACTCCTGACGCCGCCGCTGACGCAGGAAAAGTACCGGGCAGAACTGGCGATTCAGAAGGCGGCGGAGGGGAAGCGGGTGGCCCTGGTCAGCTCCGGCGACATCGGCGTGTATGCGATGGCGGGCCTGGTCTTCGAGGACCTGCCCGAAGACCCCCCCTTCGGCGTGGAGGTGATTCCCGGCATCACCAGCGCCACCGCCTGCGCCAGCCTGCTGGGGTCGCCCCTCACGCACGACTTCGCCACGCTGAGCCTCTCGGATTTGCTGTGCCCCTGGGAGTGGATTGAGCAGCGGGCCAGCCACATCGCCCAGGCCGACCTCGCCGCCGTGCTGTACAACGTGCAGAGCAAATCCCGGCGCGAGGGCGTCTACCGCGTGCTGCGCCTGATGCTGGAACACAAGCGCCCCGATACCGTCTGCGGCGTGGTCCGCAACGCCTACCGCGAGGGGCAGGAGGTGCGCGTGACCACCCTGGAAGCCTTGCTGGGCGACGAGTTCGACATGCTCACCACCATCGTCATCGGCAACCGTTTCACCACCCGCAAAGGCCGCTGGATGTACACGCCGCGCGGCTACAACGACTGGCAGCCCGAGCGGGCGGGGGAAAGTGTGCCTGCGCCTCAGCCCACCGGTACCGTCTGGGTCTACAGCGGCACCCGAGATGGCAACGCGCTGGCGCTACGCCTGGCAGAACTGGGCCAGCCGGTCACGCTGAGCGTGGCGTCCGACCTGGGCGCACAGGTGGCCCCGACGCACCCCAACCTGCACCTCTACAGCGGCCCGCCCGGTGTGGAGGCCCGCCGTCGCGCCCTGCGTTCGGCCCGCGCCGTCGTGGACGCCACCCACCCCTACGCGCAGGCCATCACCGCGCAACTGCGCGAGCTGACCGCCGAACTGGGTGTGCCCTACCTGCGCTACGAGCGGCCCAGCGGTCTGCCCGCTGACACGGACGGCCTGATTCTGGTGGACTCCTTCGGGGAAGCCACGCGGGCTGCCCTTGCTTATGGCCGGGTCTTCCTCGCCACGGGCAGCAAGGACCTGGAAGCCTTCCTGCACGCCGCCCCCGGTGCGGAAGTTTTCGTGCGCCTGACCCCGCAGCCCGACGTGCTGCGCCGCGCCCAGGAACTCGGCATCCCCGCCGCCCGCCTCTGCGCGATGATTGGCCCCTTTTCCCGCGAGTTCAACGCGGCGCAGTGGCGGGCCTGGAATATCGGCGCGGTCGTCACCAAGGACAGCGGCGACGCGGGCGGCTTCGGGGCCAAACGCGAGGCGGCCCGCGACCTCCGCCTGCCCCTCATCGTGGTGCGCCGCCCGCCACCCGTGCCCGGTGCCTTTGCCACCGCAGACGCGCTGCTGGACGCTCTGAACCTTCAACTCAAGGAGCTTGCATGACCTCTTCCAAAACGCCCGTCACCCTCGTCAGCGGTTTTCTGGGCAGCGGCAAGACCACGCTGCTGGGCAACCTGCTGAACCAGACGCACGACCGCACCCTGGCCCTCATCGTCAACGAGTTCGGGGAGGTCAGCATCGACGGCCCACTGCTCGAAACGCGGGGGGACGGCGTGGAACTGCACGACGTTCACGGCGGCCTGCTGGCCTACGGCGGCGAGGGCGACGCCTTCCGCCGCACGCTGCGCGCCCTGCTGGAGCGCCGCCATACCTTCGACCACGTGCTCATCGAGACGAGCGGCCTGGCCGTGCCCACTGCCGTGATGGTCACGCTGCAAGAGCCGGACTTCGCCGCCGACTTCGTGCTGGACGCCACCCTGGTCGTGGTGGACACGCCACTGCTGCTGGCGGGGGCCTTCGGGGCAGAGGCGGGCGACGAGACGCAACGCAGCGCCGCCCGCGTGTTCGATGCCCAGCTCGAATACGCCGACGTGGCCGTGCTGAACAAGATTAACGGCCTGAGCGACGCCGACCTGCTGGAGGCCGAGGCCGACGTGCGCCACCGCGCCCCCCGCGTGCGCTTTCTGGAACTGGCCTACGGGGCGCGGCTGGACACGCAGCTCACGCTGGGCCTGAACCTGCACGGAAGCCGCCGCAGCGCCGCGCATCAGGCCCCCGTCAGTGGCACGCCCGGCGACCTCGCACAGCCGCTGCATGACCACTCCACCCTCGACGGGCACTCGCACGGCGACCTCGACGCCCACGTCCACAGCCTCAGCACCCACCAGCATTTTCACGAACACGACCCCGGCTGGCAGTCCTTCCGCCTGACGAGTGACGACGTGCAGAACGTGCCCGAACTGGTGCGGACGGTGCAGAACGTGGCCCGCGTCTTCCCGGTGCTGCGCGTGAAGGGCTTCGTGCAGGGCGAGGACGGCACCCGGCACGCGGTGCAGGCGGTGCGCTCGCGGGTGGAGGCGCAACCCGCCCCCGCGAAGGCGGACGCGCCCAACGAGCTGATTTTCATCGGCTACCACGTCAGCCGCAAGAAGGTCATCGAGGCGCTGCAAAAGGCGCTGCCGCAGCGGTGGGCCTAGCGTGAGCGCCCCCGCCCTTCCGCCCGTCACCGCGCGGCTGACCCTCGCCCGCAGCGCGCCCTACCTGTTGGGCGTGCTGGCGCTGCACCTGCTGGCGCTGGCGCTGCTGGTCCCCTCCGCCCTCCAGAACCCGCTGGTGTGGGGGCTGGGCCTGACCGCCTACCTCTTCGGGATGCGCCACGCCTGGGACGCCGACCACATCGCCGTCATCGACAACACCGTGCGCAAGCTGCTGACGCTGGGCCGCCCCGCGCACGGCGTCGGGCTGTTCTTCAGCCTGGGACATTCCAGCGTGGTGCTGCTGATGGCGCTGGTGGCGGCTTTTGTGGGCAAGGCGCTGCTGGGCGCGCAGGAGGATATCGGCCTGTTCGGGGGCTGGGTCGGTCCCTTCGTGGCGGGAGCGTATCTGCTGCTGGTCGCGGCCTTCAACCTGCACGCGGTCTGGCGCATGGGGCGCGGGGAGCCGGAGGGGCATCACCACGGCGGCCTGCTGGCCCGGCTGCTGGCCCCCCTCACCCGGCTGGTGAACCGGCAGTGGCACGTCTTCCCGCTGGGCTTCCTGATGGGCCTGGGCTTCGACACCGCCTCTGAGATTGCCCTGCTCGCGCTCGCTGGGCAGGCGGGGCAGCAGGGGCTGACCTGGACGGCCATCCTGGCCCTGCCACTGCTGTTCGGCGCGGGCATGACCCTCTTCGACACCCTCAACGGCGCGTTCATGACGCATGCCTATGCCTGGGCACTGGACCGGCCGGGGGCCAAACGCACCTACAACCTGCTAATCACGGGTCTCTCCGGGGTGCTGGCGCTGGTCATCGGGGTCGTCACGCTCGCGCAGTGGGCGGGGGAACACTTCCCGGCGGCGGGCCGCGCCCTGGCCGCCTTCCAGAGTGTGGACGTGTCCCCGCTGGGCTTCGGGCTGGCCGCCGCTGCTCTGGTGCTGTTCGCCGCCGCGCAGCTTTGGACGCGCGGGCGGCGAACGTGATGGAGCGCCTGTGACCGGAATTCCCGCCCACCCGCCTACCTCCCGCCAGCGCGTCACCCGCGCCGATGGCCGCACCATCAATGTGGTCCGCAGGCGCGGGCACCTCAGCTACTGCTTTCACGGCTGCTGCTGCGGGCGCACCGACAAGGGCTATGCCGCCGCGCCCGTGGACGCCTACAAGGAGGAGTGGACCCGGCGCAAGCTGCGTAATGCCATCCACCTCACCAAATCGGGGTGCTTGGGGCCGTGCGCGCTGTCCAACGTCGCCCACCTCGTCTTCGACGGGCATGACGTGTGGTTCCACTCCGTCAACGATCCCTGGCTGGTGCGCGCCATCTTCGACTACATCGGCGCGATGCTGGCGGCGGACGGCTACCGGCCCCCGCCCCCTGAACTGGTGGAGTACACCTTCAACTACTACACCTGGGATGCGGCGGGAAGTGCGGCGGCGGGGACGGCGGCCCTGCCCCTCGCCACGCCGGACGCGCCCGGCGACCTCTCCGGCTTCGCGGTTCTGACGCATGCGGACACCGATCTGCTCAACCTCCGGGCCGCACAGGAAACGCTGCCGCAGGGCTTCGGCCCCGTGACGGGTGTGGCCCTGGGCGGTGTGCGTTCCGAGGCGCAGATGAGCACGCTGCTGTCGGGGGCGGTGGGGCAGGCCGAGGTCGTGCTGGTGCGGATTCACGGGAAGTTCTCGGCGGTGCCGGGGGCCGAACTGCTGCTCTCGCATGCCCGGAAAGCTGGGCAACACCTGCTGCTGGTCAGCGGCACGAACGAACCCGACGCGGAACTGGCGGCCCTCAGCCTCGCGCCCGTGCAGCGGCAAGCCTTTTTGACGGGTGTTCTCGACACCGCCCGCGCCTACCTCGCCGCGAGCGGCTGGCAGAACACCCGCGAACTGCTGCTGTCCCTCAGCGACACGCTGCGCCTGACCGGCTACGGCGCGCAGCCCCCGCTGGCCCTGCCCGAACACGGGATTTACCACCCCGACCTGCCCGAGAACGCCACACTGGCCGACTGGCAGCGCCTCCGCACGCCGAACCGTCCCGCCGTGGGCGTGCTGCTGTACCGCGCCCACGCGCTGAGCGGCAACACGGCCTTTATCGACGCGCTGGTGACTGCGCTGGACGAGGTGGGAGCGGATGCCCTGCCGGTGTTCACGACCAGCCTGAAGGATGTGGACGAGAACGGCGACCCCAAAGCCTTCGCCCTCCTACGCGGCGAGGTGGACGCCCTGATTTCCACCCTCTCCTTCGCTATGGCCGAGGTGCAAGCCGGGGACGTGACGGCGGCGGGCGCGAATGTCGGCGCGCTGGAGCGCCTGGGCGTGCCCGTCGTGCAGGGCCTGACGAGCGGCGGGGCGCGGGGGCCGTGGGAGACGAGCGCGCGCGGGCTGAATCCCCTCGACACCGCGATGAATGTGGCCCTGCCGGAGTTCGACGGGCGCATCATCGGCGTGCCCTTCGCGTTCAAGGAGCAGGAAGCGGGGGAGGCCCGCCGCCTGGCCGCCGACCCCGAGCGCACCGCGCGGCTGGCCGGAATCACCGTGCGGCTGGCCCGACTGCGGCGGCTGCCCAACACGGAAAAGCGGCTGGCCTTCGTCTTCACCAACTCCACCGCCAAGGCGTCACAGGTGGGCAACGCGGTGGGGCTGGACTCGGCGGCGTCGCTGCTGCGGATCCTCCACGCGCTGAAGGCGGACGGGTACGACGTGGGCGAATTGCCCGCCACGAGTGACGAGCTGATGCACGCGCTGATTGAGCGCACCAGTTACGACACCACGCAGCTCATGCCCGCCCAGCTCGCGCAGGCCGCCGCGAGGGTGCCCGCCGACCTCTACGCGCGCTGGTTCGCCGACCTGCCGGACAGTCAGCAGCGCCGGATGCGCGAGCAGTGGGGCGATCCACCCGGCGAGGCGTATGTGCATGACGGGGCGCTGGCGCTGGCCGGGCTGCACTTCGGGCAGGTCTTCGTGGCGCTGCAACCCCCGCGCGGCTACGGCATGGACCCCGACGCCATCTACCACACGCCCGACCTGCCGCCCACGCACCACTACCACGCGCTCTACCGCTGGCTGCGCGAGCCGCCGGACTGCGGCGGCTTCGGCGCGGACGCCCTGATTCACGTCGGCAAGCACGGCACGTTGGAATGGTTGCCCGGCAAGGGCGTGGGCCTCAGCGCGGGGTGCTTCCCCGACTCGCTGCTGGGCGACCTGCCGCTGTTTTACCCCTTCGTCATCAACGACCCCGGCGAGGGTACCCAGGCCAAGCGCCGCGCCCACGCGACCATCCTCGACCACCTGCCGCCGCCGCTGACCCGCGCGGACACTTACGGCCCGCTGGCCGAACTCGCCGCCCTGGTGGACGAGTATTACCAGCTCGAACTGCTCGACCCGGCCAAGCTGCCGCTGTTGCAAGGGCAAATCTGGGAGCTGGTGCAGCAGGCGAACCTGGGGACCGACCTCGGCCTGGATTTGGGAACGGTGCTCCGCCGCGACCACGGCGACCATGTCCACGAGTGGGACGACGAGTTCACCGAGGAAGGCGTGCCCGTGACGCTGAGCGAGATGAACGGCGCGGACGTGGCGCACCTGCTCGAAGACATCGACGGCTACCTGTGCGAACTGGGCGCGGCGCAGATTCGGGACGGCTTGCATATCTTCGGACAGGCTCCACAGGGCGAGCAGCTTCCCGAGATGCTGCGCGCCCTGACCCGGCTGGCGAATGCGGAGGTTCCGGGGCTACACGCGGGGCTGGCCGAGGTGCTGGGGCTGGATTTGGGGGCACTCCTGGACAATCTCGGCGCACGGCTGGACGCCCACCCGGAACTCACCGACCTCGCGGGCCGCCCCATCCAGACAAACGGCGACGCCCTCGAACTCCTCGACGAACTCGCCCTGCACCTCTATCAGACCTTGCAGGCGCGGAACTTCGACCCCGCCGCCATCCCCGACGCGCTGGCCCTCACGCTGGGGGTGCGGGAGCATTACGGGACGCTGCCGCAGACGCTGGGCTACGTCTGCCGCGTCCTGAAACCGAATCTGGACGCGACCAGCGACGAAATCACGCACCTGCTCGCGGGCCTCGCCGGGCGCTACGTTCCCGCCGGGCCGAGCGGTGCCCCCTCACGCGGGCTGGCGCACATCCTCCCCACCGGGCGGAATTTCTACGCGGTGGACCCCCGCGCGCTGCCCTCGCAGGCCGCGTGGACGGTGGGCAGCAGCCTCGCGCGGGAGGTGCTCGACCGCCACCTGAGGGAAGCGGGCGCGTACCCTGAGCACGTCGCCATCAGCGTGTGGGGCACCTCCAACATGCGGACGCAGGGGGACGACGTGGCGCAGATTCTGGCGCTGCTGGGGGCGCGTCCGCTTTGGCACCCGCAGAGCCGCCGCCTGACCGGCGTGGACCTCATCCCGCTGGCCGAGCTGGGCCGCCCCCGCATCGACGTGACGGTGCGGCTCAGCGGCTTTTTCCGTGACGCCTTCCCTCACCTGATCACCCTGCTCGACGAAGCCGTCAACCTCGCCATGCACGCCGACGAACCGGAAGACCAGAACTTCCCCCGCAAGCATTACCTGGCCGACCTCGCGGAGCGGCTGGCCGACCTCCCGCCCGAGGAGGCGCAGGCCCGGGCCAGTTACCGCCTCTTCGGCAGCGCCCCCGGCACCTACGGCGCGGGCATCCTCGACCTGATTCACGAGGGGAACTGGAAAGACGAGGCCGACTTCGCGCGCACCTTCATCAACTGGGGCGGCTACGCCTACACCGCTGCCGAGGCCGGGACCGACGCCCGCGAGGACTTCCGCGCCCGCCTCTCGCAGACGCAACTGGTGCTGCACAACCAGGACAACCGCGAGCACGACCTCTTCGACAGTGACGACTACCTGCAATTCTTCGGCGGCATGATTGCCTCCGTCCGCAGCCTCAGCGGCACCCAGCCCCGGCACTATTTCGGGGACACGGCCAACCCCGAGCGCGCCCGCGTCCGCGACCTGGGTGAGGAGGCCCTGCGGGTGTACCGCTCGCGGGTGGTCAATCCCAAGTGGCTGGAGGGCATCCGCCGCCACGGCTACAAGGGCGGGCTGGAGCAGACGGCGACGGTGGATTACCTCTTCGGCTTCGACGCCACGGCCCAGATTGCCCACGACTTCATGTATGAGGGGGTGGCGCAGGCCTACGCGCTCGACCCGGAGAATCAGGCGTTCCTGCGTGAGTCGAACCCCTGGGCGCTCAATGCCATCGCGGGGCGGCTGCTGGAAGCGCATGCCCGTGACCTCTGGACGCCCCAGCCGCAGACGTTGAATGCCCTCCAGAACCTGCTCGCGGAGAGCGAGGGGCTGCTGGAAGACCGGGGCGAAGTGGGGCGGGTGGGGGGATGACGGTCCAGACGGACATTTTTGCCGAGTGGGCCGCCCAGGTTCTCGCCGTGCGCTCCGGGCGCTGGCAGCCGGAACGCGACCGGGCCTTCTGGCACGAGAAGGCCGCCCACTACGACGCGGGCCAGCCGCCGCTTCCCAACACGGTGGCGTGGTTGCGGGAACGGCTGACGGGCGCAGACTCGCTGCTCGACGTGGGCGCGGGGACAGGCCGCCTGACCCTGCCCCTCGCGGACGCGGCGGCGCGGGTGACGGCGCTGGACCACTCGCCCGACATGCTCGCCGTGCTGCGCGGCAAGGGGCCGCCCGCGCACCTGGACATGCGCTGTCAGGAACTCGCGGACGCCCTGCAAGACCCCACCCTCGCCCCCCACGACGCCGTGCTGAGTGCGTGGTCGCTGGCCTACCTGCCCGACCTGCGCGCGGCCCTGACGGGCCTGCTGCGCCTCGCCCGCCGTGACCTCTACCTGCTGGAGGACGACGGCCTGGGCAGCCCGCACGTCACCCTGCGCCGCCAGCTTGCCGGGCAGCCCAGGGCGCAGCGGGCCTCCAGCCTGCGCCGCGCCCTGCACGCGCTGGGCGAGTCGCCGGAGCACCGGCCCATCACCGAGGAGCGCGAATTGACCTTTCCCGACACGGCGGCCCTGCTCGCCCAGACTCGCCTGCCCCTCCCGGACGCGGAGGCGCTGGCTTTCCTGCTTCCTTACCTCACGCCGGAGGGCGGGGGCTGGCGCTACCGCTGGACCTTCGACGTGCATGTGCTGCATGTCCCTGTGCGGGAGCGTCCATGACCCCCCTCTACCCCCTCTCCGCCGTCGCCCACCAGCCGGGGCTAGTGCTGGCCCTGTCGCTGCTGGCCGTGTCACCCGACATCGGCGGCGTGCTGATTCGCGGCGACCGGGGCGCGGCCAAGAGTACGGCGGCGCGGGGGCTGGCCGCCCTGCTCCCGCCCACTGCGGACGGCACGCCCGCCCCCTTCGTGAACCTGCCGCTGGGCGCGACGGAAGACCGGGTGGTGGGCACCCTCGACCTCGACGCGGCGCTGCGGGGCGAGGTGCGCCTCAAGCCCGGCCTGATGGCCGGGGCGGACGGCGGCGTGCTGTACATCGACGAGGTGAATCTGCTGGCCGACCACCTCGTGGACGTGCTGCTGGACGTGGCCGCGATGGGCGTGAACCGCGTGCAGCGCGACGGCCTGAGTGCCGAGCACCCCGCCCGCCTCGCCCTGGTGGGCAGCATGAACCCCGAAGAGGGCGGATTGCGCCCGCAGTTCCTCGACCGTTTCGGGCTGTGTGTGGACGTGCAGGCCCCGGCTGCGCCCGCCGAGCGTGCCGAAATCGTGCGCCGCCGCATGGCCTTCGAGGCCGACCCGGTGCGGTTTGTTGCCGTCTGGGAAACCGAGGAAACCGCGCTGGCCGCCCGCCTCGCCGCCGCCCGCGAACAACTGCCGCATGTGCGGGTGCCCGACGCCCTGCTGGCTACCATCGCCGCCCTGAGCGCCGGGGCGGGCGTGCGGAGCCTGCGCGCCGACCTGGTGCTGTACCGCGCCGCCCGCGCCCTGGCCGCGCTGGAAGGCCGGGGGGAGGTGCGGGAAGCCGACCTGCACCGCGCCGCGCCGCTGGTCCTCGCGCACCGCCGTGACCCCCGGCTGCCGCCCCCGCCGCCACCACCCGCCCCGCCGCCCGAAGCGTCCCCGCCTCCACCCGAGGAAACGCCCCCCCCGCCCGAAGGGGACCGCCCTCCCGCCCCGCAGGACACGCCGGAGGAGGTCTTCGCGCCCACCGCGAACGTCTCGCCCCTGACCCTGCCCCCCGCGCCTGCCCCCGGTTCCCGCCGGGGCGAGGGCGGGCCGGGCCGCGTGGTGCGGAGCGTCCCCGACCCCCACCCCTCCGTGCTGGCCGTGCCCGCGACCCTGCGCGCCGCCCTGACCCGGACCGCAAGGCAAGGGAGCGGCAGCGTCACCCTCACGCGTGAGGACTTCCAGTCTCCGGTTCGGGAGGAGGTCGCGGGCCGCCGCGTGCTGTTCGTCGCGGACGCCAGCGGCAGTATGGGCACCCGCGAACGCATGGGGGCCGTCAAGGGCGCGATGCTGGAGGTGCTGGGGCAGCAGGGGCGGCGGGACCGGGTGGCGCTGCTGCCCTTCCGGGGGGCAGGGGCGACCCTGGCCCTGGACTTCACCACGGACGCCGCCGCTGCCGAGGCCGCCATCACCGCCGCGCCGACCGGGGGCCGCACGCCGCTCGCGCACGCGCTGAGGCTGGCCGCCGACGTGCTGGCGGGCGAGCGGCCGGCGCAGCTCGTGCTGTTCACCGATGGCCGCGCGAACGTGCCCCTCGCGCCTGGCGGGGACGCCTGGGCCGACGCCCTGAACGCGGCCCGCGCCCTGCGTGGTGTGCCCGCCCTGGTCGTGGACACCGAGACCGGACACGTCCGCCTGAACCGCGCCGCCGCCCTCGCGGAGGCGCTGGGGGCCGACTTGACCACGCTGGGGGGCCGGGCATGAAACGTCTCGTCCTGGCCGCCCCGCACTCGGGCAGCGGCAAGACCACGGTGGCCTCGCTGCTGTGCCTCGCGCTGCGCCGCCGGGGCCTGAAGGTCGCGCCCTTCAAACTGGGGCCGGACTACCTCGACCCCACGCACCTGAGCCGCGCCGCCGGGCAGCCCGCCCGCAACCTGGATTCGTTCCTGCTGCCGCCCGGGCGGCTGCGTGACCTGTTCGCCCGCGCCGCCGAACACGCGGACATCAGCATTCTGGAAGGCGTCATGGGCCTCTACGATGGCCGCGACCCCTCCAGCGACGCGCACTCCACCGCCGACCTCGCCCGCCTGCTGGAGGCCCCGGTGGTGCTGGTCATCGACGCGGGAGGCAGCGCCCGGACGGTGGCGGCGGTGGCCCACGGGCTGCGCTCCTTTGGACCCGACCTGAACGTGGTCGGCGTCATCCTGAACCGCGTGGCGGGCGAGCGGCACGCGGCCCTGTGCGAGGTGGCCTTGACGCACATCGGACTGCCGGTGCTGGGCCACGTCTCGCGTGACCCGGCCCTGCACCTCCCCGCCCGGCACCTGGGACTGCTCAGCGCCGAGCAGGCGAGCTGGGACGAGGCCGACGCGCTGCGGGCCGCCGCGACCCTGCGTCTGGACGCCCTGCTGGCGGCGGCGGACGCGCCCGCGTTGCCTCTGCCCGCGCCCGCGCCGCGCCGCCCCACGCCCCGCGCCCGCATCGCCTACGCGCTGGACGAGGCCTTTCACTTCTACTACCCCGACGCGCTCGACGCCCTGCGGGACGCGGGGGCCGAACTGCTCCCCTTCAGCCCGCTGCGGGACGCCGGCTTGCCGCCGGATGTGGGCGGCGTCCTGCTGGGCGGTGGGTATCCCGAGGCGCACGCCGCCGGGTTGACCGCAAACGTGTCCATGCGGGCCGCTCTCCGCACCTTTGCCGTCTCCGGCCGCCCCATCATCGGGGAATGCGGCGGCCTGATGTACCTGGGCGAGACGCTGGAGGACCAGTCCGGGCAGATGTTCGGGATGTGCGGCGTCATTCCCTACCGCACGCGGATGGCCCCGCGCCTCACCCTGGGCTACCGCGACGCGACCGCGCTCAGCCCCTCCCCCCTGGTGCCGGCCGGCGCGGTGCTGCGCGGGCACGAGTTCCACCACAGCGTCCTGACCCACGCGCCCACCCACCCCGCTTACACCTGGGCCGGCGCGGGGGGTGTGCGGGTGGAGGAGGGCTACGCGCGCGGCAACGTCCTCGCCAGTTACCTGCACGTGCATTACGGCGCGGCGGGGGAACTGGCGGCACGGCTGGTGGAGGCGTGTTCGTGAGGGGAACGCGGCGCGCGCTGCTGCTGGCCCTTGTGCTGGACAGCCTGGGCGAACCTCCGGCGCGGTGGCATCCCGTCGTGTGGATGGGGCATTTTCTGAAGGGGGCGCGTGGGCGCTGGCGGGGCACCACGCCGGCCGCGCAGTTGCGCGAGGGTGCGGCGGGCTGGGCACTCGGGGCGGGTCTGGTGGCCGGAGCGGGCCTGCTGGCCGGGCGGCTGCCGGGCGGCTGGGTCACGCGGGGCGTCCTCCTCAAGCCGCTGCTGGCCCGGCGTGCCCTGTTCGCGGCGGTCGCGGAGGTCCACGCGGCCCTGGCGGCGGGCGCGGTGCCGGAAGCGCGGCGGCTGCTCGCGTGGCACCTCGTCAGCCGGGATACGGCGGAACTGACGGCGGCGGAGGTCGCGGGCGCGGCCATCGAGAGCCTCGCGGAGAACCTGTCCGACAGCGTGGTTGCGCCGCTGCTGTGCTGCCGGGCCGGTGGCCTGCCCCTGGCCGCCCTGTACCGCTACGCCAACACCGCCGACGCCATGTGGGGCTACCGCACCCCCGAACTGGAAGACGCGGGCAAGGTCGCCGCCCGCGCCGACGACCTGCTGAACCTGGCCCCCGCGCGGCTGACCGCCGTGTGCGCGCTGCTGGCGAGCCTGCCCGCCGGCCTGGACACCTCCGGCGCGTGGCGGGCCTGGCGGCAGGACGCGCGAAAGACGGCCAGCCCGAATGCCGGGCACCCCATGAGCGCCTTTGCCGGGGCGCTCGGCGTGCGGCTGGACAAGCGCGGCGTGTACGTGCTGAACGCGGATGGACGTGTTCCGCAGGCGGCGGACATCCCCCGCGCCCTGCGCCTCGCCCGCCTGACGCTGGGGCTGGGGGTCCTTGCCCTGCTTTTTGCTCCTCCCCGGAGCCGCCGTGCCTGACCTGCCCCCCCTGCTGCCCCGCGCGCCGCACGGCGGGCCGACCGCCGCGCCCTTCACCGGCCTGGATTTCAGCGTGAACGCGAATCCCTATGGGCCGAATCCCATGCTGATGCGGGCACTGCGCGCCGCCGACCACGCGCATTACCCCGACCCCAGCTATGCCGGGGTCCGCGCCCGGCTGGCCGCGTGGCACGGTGTCGAGGCGGACGAGGTGGCCCTGTCCGTGGGCGCGTCCGACCTGCTGCACCGCCTCGTCCGCGCCTTTCTTCCCCCCGGTGGAACGTTGCTGAGCGTACAGGCCCCCTTCGGCGAACTCGCCCGCGCGGTGGCCCTCGCCTGGGGCCGGGTGGAGGTCATCAAGGCCGTTCCGGCGCGGCTTCCCCCCGGCACGGCCCTGGTGTACGTGGGCCACCCGCACAATCCGACCGGCCACCGGCACACGCCGGAAGAATTGCAAGCCCTCTCGGATACCTGCGCCGCCGCACAGGCCCTCCTCATCGTGGACGAGGCGTATGCGCCCTTCCTGCCCGCTTCCTGGGTCCCGCGCTCTGTGTCCGTCGTCCGCCTGCTGTCGCCCGGCAAGGCACACGGTCTGGTCGGCGCGCGGCCCGCCTATGCCCTGGCCGCACGCGAGGTCGTCGCGCGGATGGACAACCTCGCACCCGCGTGGCATCTTCCTGCCGGGACGGCGGCGGTACTGGCGGCGTTGCCGGAGGCGGGGGCGTTTCTGGCCGAGACGCTGCCCTGGGTGCGCCAGAATGCGGAAGGTCTGGCCGCCGCTCTGCGCCCCTTCGGGGCGGTGGAGCACCACGGCACGCCGTACCTGACGCTGGAGGTCGGGGACGCGGCGCGCCTGACCGCCGCCCTGCTCGAACGCGGCGTGAAGGTGCGCGACTGCACCAGCTACAGTTTTCCGGGCCGCCTCCGTGTTTCGACCCGTCTGCCGGAGGAGAATGCGCGGCTGGTGGAGGCTGTGCGGGCCGCCCTGAACGGAGGACACTATGGGTAAAGCCATCATGATTCAGGGCTGCACCAGCAATGCGGGCAAGAGCTACCTGTGCGCCGCGCTGTGCCGCGCGCTCTCGGACGAGGGCTACCGGGTCGCCCCCTTCAAGGCCCAGAACATGAGCAACAACGCGGGCGTGACCCCGGCGGGCCTGGAAATGGGCCGCGCCCAGCTCGTGCAGGCGCAGGCGGCGCGGGTGGCGCCCGACGTGCGAATGAATCCGGTGCTGCTCAAGCCCGAGGCCGACACCCGCTCAGCGGTCGTGCTGCTGGGCCGCGCGAACCCGGACCTGACCGCCCTGGGCTGGCGCGAACGCAAGGCGCACCTGTGGCCCCATGTGCAGGGAGCCTTGCGCAGCCTCATGGCCGAGTACGACGTGGTGGTCATCGAGGGCGCGGGCAGCCCCGCCGAGGTGAACCTGCGCTCCTCCGACATCGTGAACATGCGGGTGGCGCTGGAAGCCCAGGCGTCGGTCCTGCTCGCCTGCGACATCGACCGGGGCGGGGCCTTCGCGCACCTGCTGGGCACCTGGCATTGCCTGACCCCCGAAGAACGTGCGCTCCTGAAGGGCTTCATCCTCAACCGCTTCCGGGGTGACCCGCGCCTGCTGGCCCCCGCCCCCGAGTGGCTGGAACAGCAGACGGGCGTGCCGACGGTGGGCGTGGTGCCGATGCTGGATATCCCGTTGCCGGAAGAAGATGGGGTCTGGGCTGAGGATCAAAGGGGACAGGCGGATGCCTCAGATGGCTTCGTCGCCATCGCCCGCCTGCCCCGCGTGTCCAATCTGGACGAGTTCGCGCCGCTGGGGCCGCTCGCGCGCTGGGTGGCCTCGCCCGCCGAGCTGGCAGGCGCGCGGGCCATCATTCTGCCCGGCAGCAAGAGCACCGCCGCCGACCTCGCGTGGCTGCGGGCGACCGGGCTGGCGGGCGCGGTCACGCGGGCGGCGCAGGCGGGCGTGCCGGTGCTGGGCGTGTGCGGCGGGTTGCAGATGCTGGGCACGGCCCTCACCGACCGGCACGGCATCGAGGGTGGGGGCTGTACTCAGGGGGAAGAGGTTCCGGGCCTGGGCCTCCTCGACCTCTCGACCGAGTTCGCGCCCGACAAGACCACCCGGCTGACCACCTTCACCGACGCGGAAACGGGCCTGCATCTGAGCGGCTACGAGATCCACCACGGACGCACCGAGGCGGGCGGCAGCGTGCAGGAACTCGCGCCGGGCCTGCTGTGGCGTTCGGGCAACGTGCGCGGCACCTACCTGCACGGCCTGCTGGAAAACCCCGCGTATCTGGAACGCTTTCTGGACTGGGCGGGCCTGGCGCCGCCAGCAGAACTGGACAGCCTGGACGCCCGCCTCGACGCCGTCGCCGCACGGGTCAAGGCCAGCCTGGACTGGCCCCTCATCCAGAAGCTCGCTGGCCGGGGGCAGCTGTAATGCCCTCCTCCCGACTGGTCTTCGTGACGGGAGGTGCCCGCAGCGGCAAGAGCAGCTTTGCCGAGCGTCTCGCCGCCGCTTCCGGCGAGGCCGTGACCTACCTCGCCACCGCGCAGGCGTTCGACGCGGAGATGGAAGACCGCATCCGCCGCCACCGCGCAGACCGCCCGGTGGGCTGGGCCACGGTGGAGGAACCCCTGAACGTGCCGGGAGCCTTGCGGGCCGCCGTGACCCCCACGGCCCTCCTCGACTGCCTCAGCCTCTGGGTCAGCAACCTGCTGCTGGCCGACCACACCGACGGGGCGATTCTGGAGCAGGCGGACGCCTTGCTCGCCGCCGCCCGTGCCCGCCCCGGCCTGACGGTCCTCGTGACCAATGAGGTGGGTTTCGGCATCGTTCCCGACAACGCCCTGGCCCGCCGCTACCGTGACGTGCTGGGCTGGGTCAACCAGCGCGCCGCCGCCGCCAGCGACGAGGCGTGGCTGCTGGTGAGCGGCCTGCCCCTGCCCCTCAAGCCCGCGCCCCGTCCCTCATTCCTTTCCCCCAGGAGTCCCATGCACCCCGACCTCACTGCCCTGATTTCTGCCGTCCACCCCGCCGACCCCGCCGCCATGCAGGCCGCCCGTGAGCGGCAGGCCCAGCTGACCAAGCCCGCCGGGGCACTGGGCGACCTCGAAAGCCTGGCCGTGCGGCTGGCCGGGGTGTTCGGCACCGAGAAGCCCCAGCCGCGCGGCGTGGCGGTGCTGGTGGCCGCCGGGGACCACGGTGTGGCGCAGCCGGACAGTGAGGGGGGCGGCGTCAGCGCCTATCCCCCCGAGGTCACGCCCGCGATGGTGGCGAACTTCCTGGCCGACACCCCCGCCGGGCCGGGCGGGGCCGCCGTGAATGCCATCGCCCGCACCGTCGGCGCGCGGGTGTACGTGATGGACGCGGGTGTGAATGCCGACCTGCCGGGGCACCCAGCCCTGGTGCGGGCGGCGGTGCGCCGGGGCACCCGCGACCTGCGCCGCGAGGCCGCCATGACCCGGGGGGAAACGGAAGCCCTGGTGCTGGCCGGAGCGGCCCTGGCCCGCCGCGCCATCGAGGAGGGCGCGGACCTGCTGATTCCCGGCGAGATGGGTATCGGCAACACCACGCCCGCCGCCGCCCTCACCGCCCGGCTGCTGAACCTCGGCCCCGAAGCCGTGACGGGCCGGGGAACGGGCGTGGACGACGCCACGCTCGCGCGGAAGGTGGAAGCCGTGCGGGGCGCACTGGACCGCCACGCCAGCGACCCCGCCGACCCCCTGGGTGTGCTGGCCGACCTGGGCGGCTTTGAAATCGCCGCGATGCTGGGCATGATGCTCCAGGCCGCCGCGTCTCGCCGCGCCGTGATTCTGGACGGCTTCGTGGAGGGCAGCGCCGCGCTGGTCGGGGTGGCCCTCGCCCCCGCCCTGCGCGACTTCCTGTTCCCGGCAGGCGAGTGCGCCGAAATCGGGCACGCGGCGCAACTGGCCCACCTGAACCTGAAGCCGATGTTCCGCCTGGGGTTGAGGCTGGGCGAGGGCACCGGGGGCGTGCTGGCCGCGCCGCTGCTGCTCTCGGCGGCGGCCACCCTGCGCGAGATGCGGACCTTTGCCGAGGCGGGGGTGCCGGGCGGGGGCTAACCTTCCAGCAGCTTCCGCAGGTGATACAGGTGGGCACCGTGCCACTCCGCCGGGTCCTCCACGTGGGGCTGGATACCGTCCACATAGCCCAGGGCGCGCAGCAGTTCCCCCACTTGCAGCGCGTCGGCGTGCAGCGCCCGCAGGTTTTCCAGCGGCAGGAGGTCGGTCCAGGCACTCAGGTAGGCGGTGTGGGCCTCCTCCACCGCCCCGGCGGGCGCTGCGGAGAGATAGGCCGCGTTCGCGTCCAGAAAGGGATGGATGCGGCAGGCGTCCGACCAGTCCAGCACGGTGAAGCGGCCCGCCCCGTCTACCACCACGTTCCCGCCGTGCAGGTCGCCGTGGCCCAGCGTCAGGGGCAGGGGACTGGCGTCCAGGTGTTTGAGTGCTGCTTCCAGTTCGGGCCGCCGGGCACGCAGGGCCGCCGCCTCGTCTGCCGTCAGCCCGCCTTCCTCGCCTGGCCGCAGACAGGCATCCGAGAAGAGGTCATCCAGCCGGGCGAGCAGAAGCCCGGGGCTGCGGTCTTGCAGCGGCAGGCGCGGCAGCAGGGGCAGGCTCCGGCGCTGCACCCACGCCAGATGCCGCATCAGCGCGGGCAGGTCCGGGGCTTCCTGCGTCTGCCCGGCCTCCCGCAGCAGCAGAAAGCCGCGTTCCTCGTCGGCGGCCAGCACGGGCGGGGCCGCGCCGGGGAGTTCGGCGGCGAGCCGGGGCGTCACCTGCACCTCCCGCCCAAAGAAGTCGGGCACCGCCTTGAAGTACACCCGCCCCCCGGTCGTCTCCACCTGCCACAGCAGGCTGATTTGCCAGTGCTTCAGCACGGTCGGCTCGCCCAGCCGGGTGCGGCCCTGCGCGCCGAGTTCGGCGTCCAGCCAGGCCAGCGCCCCGGCCTGCCAGTCCGGGTGCATCCAGGGGGCGCGGCGGGGGGTGGCGGGCAGGCGGGCGGCCCCGGCCCAGTCCCGCCCGGGTCCAGTCAGGGCGTCCAGGGGTTGCCAATCCAGCCCTTCCGGCGCGTCGGTGTGAAGCTGCCAGACGGTTTCGGCACGCAGCACGCCCTCTGCCTCGCCCAGCGCCCGGAAGTGCAGGCGGCGCAGCAGGCGTGTTCCCGGTGGCGCGGCCTCCAGCACATGCTGGCCGTAGTAGGTGGGCGTGGTGACGGTCACGGTCTGGAGGGCCACCCGGGCACCGTCCGGATGGAGGAACAGCAGGTGCAGGGCCGTCTCACGGCGCGGGAAGGCCATACCCTCAGGGTGACATGGGCCGCGCGGGGCAGACATCCGCCCTTTGGCCCAGAATGGGGAAGGTATGGCCGACCCCGACCGTGAACTCAATTTCGCCCGCGAGATTCTGGGGAGCCGCTCCTACCGCGACGTGCCCGACGAGGCCGTGCTGGAGGGGGCCGAACGCCTGCTGGAGGGCTGGCTGTCCGGCGAGCTTCGCATGGAGCGCCCCAAGCTCTACGACCACTACGCCCTGCTGCTGCTGGCCCTGACCCGCCAGGTCCGCACCCTGGAGGCCCGTGTGGCGGCCCTGGAAGCGCGCGAATGACGGTCCGTGTCAAGGTCTGCGGGACCACCTCCCTCCACGACGCCCTGCTTTCGGCCGAGGCCGGGGCCGACGCGCTGGGCTTCATCTTCGCGCCGGGCAGCAAACGCCGGGTGTCGCCGGAGGTGGCGCGGGAGGCCGGACTGGCGGCCGGGCCGGTGGTGGCGCGGGTGGGCGTCTTCCTGAACCAGGGGCTGATGGACGTGCTGCGGACCGCCGAGGCCGCGCGGGTGAGTGCCGTGCAGCTTCACGGCCCGGTGTCAAGTCTTTACGTGCGCGAAGTCGCCCGCTATCATCCCGTTCTGCGTGTTCTGCGGCCCACGGATCTGGGTCAGCCGGACATGCTGGAAGTCCTGAGTTTCCCCGGCGTCACCCCCATGCTGGACGCGCCCGAGCCGGGCGGTGGTGTGCCGCTCGATTGGGCGGCCCTGCGGGAGGTGTTCCCGGCGGGGGCGTGGCTGGCGGGGGGCCTGGGACCCGCGAACGTGGTGGAGGCGATCCGGGCTTTGCGGCCCGCCGGCGTGGACGCTGTGAGCCGTCTGGAGCAGGGGCCAGGGGTGAAGTCGCCCGAACAGGTGCGCGCGTTCGTGCAGGCCGCACGAGGAGCGTAAAAACCGAGTTATCCACAGGGCTGCGTTTCACTGTGGATAACCCGGCTGAAGGTGCCAAACTCGATTCGAGTCGCCTCAAAGCGTGTGCTGGAGGGGAAAAGTGCCTTCCGGTGTCGATTGGGCTGTTCCAGTCTGCCCGCAGGTTGTCCACAAGGGGTGTGGATAACCCTGTGGATAACTTTTGGCATCGAAACGGGCGTGCCTCACTTTTTCGCGTCGCTGCCAAGGTCGAGCTTCAGGCCGAACGCGGCGGCGATGGCCTGTCCCCCCTCCACCACCGTCCGGGGAGTGCCGAGCGCCAGGCCCACCCCGGCAAAGGGAACCCGGGCGAGAGTGTGGGCCTTCACGCGCAGGTCTTCCAGATTGCCGTGGTCGCTGCTCAGGACTACCCGTGCGCCCGCGTCGAGCAGCCCCGTCAGCAGGGCGTCCACCCGTTCCAGATAGGCCCGCCCCGCGCGCAGCACCGGCGGCGGTGTGGGGGTGCGGCCCCGGTGGCCCAGGTGGTCACCGAACCACAGGTCACACACGATCAGGTCATGCGTGCGTGCGGCCAGCGCCAGGGCCGTTCCCAGCCGCGTCACCTCGGTCAGCGGTGTCTGCTCGGGCCAGGGGTCCGCGTAGCCCAGGCCCAGTGTCGCGGGAACGGGGGGCACGCCAGGCGGATTCAGCGGCAGCCCGGCGGCCAGGAACGAGAAGGGAAAGCAGCCCAGGCGGGGCCGCTGCGCCCCCGTTCTCCCGGACTGGCCCCCTGTCTGGCCGCCCGTCTGTCCCCCCACCTGGGCAGCGAAGTACGCGGGTGGGTAATGGTTGGCCAGCGCCAGCCGTGCCCCGGCCTGTGCCAGCCGCGCCGGCAGGGCTTCCGCCCGCAACAGCCGTTGCAGGGTGGGTCCCGGATGGGGGCCGAAGTGTTCCCCTTTTCCGGGTTCGCCCATAGCCCGCACGGCGTCCAGGCCAGTCAGCCAGCACGCCTGTCCGGTGCCCGACTGCGGCAGACCCGGCACGCCCAGCGTCGCGTCCAGCGCGCGGCCCGCCTCTATCAGCGGGCGCAGGGTGGGCAACGCCGCCTCCCAGACCGACCCGTCCGGCGCGTCCCCGGGATAGCCCAGGCCATCCAGCGCGAGCCACACGAGTCCGGTCATGTGGGCAGTGTAGGCGAGACGGGAGATTCAGGCCGCGCCCCGGCTCATTGCCGGGCGTACAGGCCACCGACAAAAAAGGCCAGCGCCACGAACACCAGCGAGGCGACCGATACCCCCAGGGCCTGGCGGGCGCTGCTTTGCTCCGAGGTTTTGGGGAGCCAGTAGTACAGCACCAGCAGGCCCAGCGCCCCGGCCCCACCGATGTAATGCACGTACTTCTGAAGGGTCCCCATGCCCTGATCCAGCAACTTGATGCCGATCATCACCTGAAGCATCAGCACGATCTGGGCCGCGATAAAGACGCCGTGTTCCGTCCGCCCGAACCGCTTCAGGCGGAAGGCTCCGCGGCCAGTGGTCACCACCGCCGCGAGTGAGGTCAGCAGCACCAGCACGCCGACCATCAGGTGCAGTTGGGGTTGAACGATCATTTCATCCATAGCGGTCTCCTCGGGGGTCAAACTTCCTGACCTACCGTACGGTAAGTAAGCGGGGGAGTCAAGGACAGATCGGGCGCGTGCTGGGAAAGGTGAGGCGCCTGCGCCTTGTGGCCTAGCGCCCCGCCCGGCCCGCTACACTCGCCGCATGAGCGTCTGGCGTGTGGCGGCGGCGGCCTATCCGGTGGACTTTCACCCGGACTGGGCCGCGTACGAGGCGAAGGTGACGGCCTGGGTCGCGGACGCGGCGGGGCAGGGGGGGCGGCTGCTGGTCTTTCCGGAGTACGCGGCGCTGGAGCTGATCGGCCTGCTGCCGCCGGACCTGCACCACGACATCCTGGGGCTGCGGCCCGCGCTTCAGGCGTTCGTGCCCGGTTTCGTGGCGCTACACGCGGGGCTGGCCCGCCAGTACGGCGTGGGCCTCGTGGCGGGAAGTCTGCCGGTGGCGGAGGCGGGGGGGTTCGTGAACCGGGCGTTCGTGTTCGGCCCGGACGGCACCCGGTCCTGTCAGGACAAGCTGCTGATGACGCGCTTCGAGGCCGAGGAATGGGACATCTCGGCGGGCGGGGGCGTGCGCGTCTTCGAGCTGCCGCCGGAGGGTGCGGGAGAGGAGCCGCTGCGCTTCGGTGTCGCCATCTGTTACGACAGCGAGTTTCCCGCGCTGGCCCGCCGGATGGCGGAGGCCGGGGCCGAGGTGCTGGCCGTGCCGTCCTTCACGGGCGCGCGGGCCGGGTACACCCGCGTCCGGGTCGGGGGCATGGCCCGCGCGCTGGAAAACCAGTGCTACGCCCTCCACGCGCCCCTGGTGGCCCAGGCCGACTGGACCTACGCCGTCGAGCAGGCCGTGGGCCGCGCCGCCGTGTACGCCCCCGCCGACGATGGCCTGCCGGACACCGGCCTGGTCGCGGAAGGGGGCTGGAACGTGCCCGGCTGGCTGGTCACCGACCTCGACCTGAGCCTGATTCGCCGGGTGCGGGAGCAAGGCCACGTCCTGAACTGGCGCGACCGCCACGCGGCCCAGGACCGCCCTACCACCGCCGAGGTCGTGCCGCTGGGAGCCGCCGTGCATGGCTGAGCCGCCCTCCGTCCGTGCCCTGACCGCCGCCGATGCGCCCGCCTACCGGGAGGTGCGCCTGACCGCGCTGCAAACGGACCCGCTCGCCTTTATCACCACCGCCGCCGAGTTCGCGGCGCGGCCCCTCGCGGACATTGCCGCCCGGCTGGACCCCACGCCGGAGGCCGTCACATTCGGCGCGTTCGTGGCGGGGAAACTCGTCGGCATCCTGACTGTGGCGCGGGAGGAGCGGCCCGCGCTGCGGCACCGGGGTAACGTGTTCGGCGTGTCGGTCCTGCCCGCCGCGCGGGGCCAGGGCTGCGGAGACGCCCTGCTGCGGGCCGGCGTGGCCCACGCCCGCACCTGGGCCGTGACCTCGCTGCATCTAGGCGTGACCGAAACGCAGCACGCGGCCCGCCGCCTGTACGAGCGGCATGGCTTCCAGGTGTGGGGCACCCAGCCCGACGCGGTGCGGCACGAAGGGCGCGGGCTGGCCGAGCATCATCTGAGCCTGCGGTTGTGAGGCTGGGCCAGTCGGGCGATGGGGCCAGTCGGGCAGGGAAAAATCCGGCTGCATAATTTGACTTCCCCTGCATCCCACGCTATCTTATTTCTATCACCGCCCAAGAGGCGGCTTTTTTATGCCCCGAGTTGATTGGCCCAGGTTTGGCCCAGGTCCTACCTCCGGGCGCTCCGCCATCCGGCCCATAGCCTCCTCCGGAACCCTCCGCTAGGCTGCGGCATGACGCCCCACTTCATCCGCCCGCCCCGCCTGACGCCCGGCTCGCGTGTGGCGGCCCTGAGCCTGTCCAGCGGGTTCGTGACCGAGGTGATGAACCGCTACCGCGCGGGCGTGCGGCAGGTCGCGGACACCTTCGGGTGGGAGGTGGTGCCTGCCCCCAACGCGCTGCGCGGCCCGGACTTCCTGGACGCCAACCCCCAGGCCCGCACCGACGACCTGCACTGGGCGCTCCGGAATCCCGAGATTCACGGCCTGGTCAGCATCATCGGTGGGGACGACAGCGTGCGGCTGCTGCCGTATCTGGACCCCGGTCTGATCCGCCAGCACCCCAAGGCGTTCCTGGGCTACAGCGACAGCACCGTCACCCTGATGCAGTTTCTGCGCGCGGGCGTGATGGCCTACCACGGCCCGTCCCTGCTGACCGATCTGGCGGAAAACGGCGGGATTCACCCTTTTGTCGCGCAGGGGATTTGCCGCGCGCTGGTGGACGACCCCAGCCCCTTCGACCTGTCCCCGGCCCCCGAGTGGACGCAGTTCCGGCAGGACTGGGAGGATGAAAGCTTGCAGGAGGTTCGCCGTCCGTTCACGCCCGGCGACGGCTGGACCTGGCTCCAGGGCGAGCAGGCCGCCGAGGGGCACCTGATCGGCGGCTGCCTGGAGGTGCTGGACATGCTGAACGGCACGCCCGGCTGGCCCGCCCCGGCGCTGTGGGACGGCGCGGTGCTGGCGCTGGAAACCAGTAATGACGTGCCGCCGCCTCATCAGGTGGGCTACTGGCTGAGAAATTACGCCGCGCAGGGCATCCTGGGCCGGGCCGCTGGCCTGCTCCTGGCCCGCCCGCGCGACTACACGCCTGAGATGGTCGAGGCCCTCTTCCGCTGGGTGCGCCGCGTGCTGGCCGAGGCGGGCCGCCCTGACCTGCCGGTGGTCGCGGGCGTGGATTTCGGGCACACCAGCCCGCAACTCACGCTGCCGCTGGGGGGCCGGGCACGGCTCGATCCGCGGGCGGGGCGCGTGACGGTCACGCCCTGACCGGAGGGGCGGCGGGGCAGGCTCCGGGGAGCACGGCTGTTCTCGCCCCCGCCGCCCCCGGTCCATTCCTCAACGGCCCGCTATCATGGCGGGGTGCGGCTCCTGCTGCTGTCTGACATTCACGCGAACCACACAGCGCTGGAGGCGGTGCTGCGGGACGCCGAGGCCAGGCGTTTCGATCAGGTGGTCCACCTGGGCGACGCGCTGGGCTACGGCCCGCACCCGCGCGAGGTGCTGACCACCCTGCGCGACCTGGACGCCCTGTGCCTGCTGGGGAACCACGAACAGATGCTGCTGGACTACGCCGACGGCAGGCGCGAGAAGCGCGAGAGCGTGGTCTCTGCCGCGCTGCTGTGGCAACTGGAGCGCCTGTCCGAGCGGGATCTGGCCTGGGTCCGCACCTGGCGCGACGGCACCGACGACCCCGACGTGGGCGCGCGCTACCGGCACGGCACGCCCGTCAGCCTGGACGCCTATACCGATTCCGTCACGGCGGCCCGCGAGGCGTTCGCGCAGTGGCAGGGCCGCCTGGGCTTCGTGGGGCATACCCACGTGCCCGCCGTGTACGCCACCCTGAATGCCCCGGTGGGCGAGTGGATCAAGCATCAGGCGTTCCCCGAAGGCGGCAGCTACCCGGTGCCGCCCGGTGCCCGCCTGATCCTCAATCCCGGCAGCGTGGGCCAGCCGCGCGACGGCAACCCCCACGCCAGCTACGCCATCTTCGACAGCAGGCGCGGTCACTTCGAGGTCTTCCGGGTGCCCTACGACGTGGGCCGCACGCAGGAGGCGGTGTTGGCCGCCGGGCTGCCCCCGGTGCTGGCCGCGCGGCTGGCCATCGGGAAGTAGGGTGTAGGTTGTGGGGGGAAAAAAGGCCTGCTCCCGCACTCTCCACCCCACAGCCCCCAACCTCCCATGACCACCGCCGCCACTGCCCTCCTCCACGGCCCGCTGCTTGAGCAGACGGGCGTCTTCCGGGGTAATGCCCTGCTCCTGACCGGTCCGGCGCGGGTGGGCAAGCGGGATGTGGCGCTGGCGGTCGCCGCGCAGCACAACTGCACCGGCACACGCGGCATGTACGGCGAGGCGTGCGGGGGCTGCCCCTCCTGCCTGGCCCTCGCGGCGGGCGCGCACCCCGATCTGCTGCTGATCGAGCCGCGCGCCACCACCTCCACCGGCAAGGCGGCGCGGCGCAAGATCATTCCCATCGGCGCGATTCTTGCGGCCCGGGACAAGGCCCGCGAGTACGAGACGCATGTCTTCGAGTTTCTGGAGGTCCGGCCCACCTTTCGCCGCCGCGTGGTGGTCGTGGACGGCGCGGAACACCTGGGGCCGGAAGCCGCCAACGCCCTGCTGAAGCTGGTCGAGGAACCCCCGCACGGCGCGCTGTTCGTGTTTCTGGCCGAGGACCGGCGCTCGGTGATCCCCACCATTCAGAGCCGCAGCGCCCGCCTGAGCGTGTCCCCGGCCCCCGACCGCGCCATCGAGCGCACCCTGGCGCTGACCGGCGAGGCCCCCGACGCCGAGCTGGTCGCCTTTGCCGCCGGACGCGCGGGCGTGCTGGAGGGGCGGGAAGCCGTGCGGGCGGCCCTCACGGACGCGGCGGAGTTCACCGACGCGCTGGCAACCGGCCTGCTGACTGCCCTGGAGGCCGCCGAGCGCCTGGAAAAACGCTGGGACGCGACCTGGCATCCCGAGGCCCTGCGCTTCACCTGGCGGACGCACGCGCCCCAGGCCCGCGCCCGTGCCGACGCGGCCCTGGACGCCCTGCAAGACGCGCTGGAAGCCTATGCCAGCCCCAGCCTGAGCTTTCAGGTGTTCGGCCTGAACCTGCGCGAAGCCTTCGGGGAAAGCTGAGGGTGCGCGCTGATACCAAATTGCGATGATTCCTTTGAATCATCCGAGCGAGGCGAGAAGCAAAAAGGACGGGCTTGCGGAGGTGGACGAACATCCGGGAGAGCGCCGGATGTTCGGGAATCGGAGCAATCCCGTCTGACCACTCCTTGACGGAGAAAGGGTGGGACGTAGAAGGCGTGGTCAGCCCGTCCCCTTCCCCTTTCCGTCCTACACTCCTCCCATGATCAAGGCGAGGGAACACGGCGCGGCGCGAGTCTGGACGCTTCCGACCGGGCCGCTTCAGGAAAATGCGGTGCTGGTGGCCGGGCAGGGCGGCGAGGGCTTCCTGTTCGACCCCGGCGACGATGCGGAGGAGGTGCTGGCCCTGGTGCGCGGGGCGGGCGTGACGGTGCGCGGCATCCTGCTGACGCACGGGCATTTCGACCATATCGGGGCGGTGCAGCCGCTGCGGGAGGCGCTGGGCGTGCCGGTGTACCTGCACCCCGCCGACCTGCCGCTCTACCGCCTGGGCGCGGCGTCGGCGGCCCGCTGGAGCCTGCCCTTCACGCAGCCCGCAGACCCCGACCACGGGATCGAACAGGGACAGACCTTCACGGCGGGCGACCTGACCCTGACCGCGCGCGAACTGCCGGGGCACGCGCCGGGGCACGTGGTGTTCGTGGCCGACACCGGAGAGGCCCCGGGGTTCGTGGTGGCGGGCGACACGCTCTTTCAGGGCAGCATCGGGCGCACCGACCTGCCGGGCGGCAACCACCCGCAACTGATCGAGGGCATCGGGCGCGAACTGCTGAGCCTGCCCGACGAGACGGCGGTCTACCCGGGGCATGGCCGCGCCACCACGGTCGGGGCCGAGCGGCGCACGAACCTTTTTCTGAGATGATCCGGCCTGCGGTAAGGCGGTGAAGGGTTACCCTGAAGCCATGACGCGCGCAGGGGTGGCCTGATGCCCGGGGCAGGCGGCGGGCCGGGCGCCGTGCTCGACCGGACCCTGACGGACCTGAGCTACAGCACGAACACCGCCAACGCCCTGATTCACCTGTACCGGGCGGAAGTCGGCAAGGTCACGGCCTACCGTCAGCGGCTGGACATGACCACCAACTGGTCGGTCGTGACGACGGCGGGCCTGGCCTCCTTTGCGCTGGGCGACCCCAACAACAGCCACGCCACCTTCCTGTTCGCCATGTTCATGAACTACTTTTTCCTGCGGCTGGAGGCCCGGCGCTTCCGCATCTTCGAGATCGCCAACCACCGCGTGCGGATCATGGAACGTTTCTTCTTCCCGGCCATGCTGGGCGAGAAGGTGGACCCCGGCTGGCATCAGCTGATCCTGGCCGAACTCGCCAAACCCCGCAGCCCCATGACCCGCGCCGACGCGCTGGGCTGGCGGCTCAACCGCAACTACCTGTGGATCTATGCGGCGGTCCTGTTCGCCTGGTTCGCCAAACTCGACCTTCAGCAGCCCAAAGGCTGGGTGTTGCAGTTCCCGGAAGCGCTCTCCCTGGCCGATATCGGGAACTTTCCCGGCTGGCTGGTCTTTCTGGGCGTGTTCGTGTTCTACGGCCACCTCGTCGTTCTGGCGGTGCGGGCGGCGCGGACCTATCCGCTGGAAGAGGGATAGGAGGTTATGGGCGGTGGGATGTGGGAAAAGGCCTTCCTACGACCCACAACCCTTCTTTCCCGCCACACCTGCACCCCTGCCAGCAGCGCCGACTGAGCGGGCAGGCTCCACAGGTAGGCGCGGGGCCGCCGGAGCAGCAGGCAGACCCCCAGCGCGAGCAGTTGCGTACTCAGGCCGAGGTTCACGGCGACCCGGTTGATGGCGTGGGGCGTGTAGGCGAGGCGGTCGGCGGGGGAGGGGGCGCCGCCCGCAGCCGCCCGCAGCCTGCGCTCGAACAGCGCCCCCAGCATCCGCTCCTGCGGCGTGAAGTACAGGGCGTAGCCGAGTTTCAGGGCCGCCAGCACCTGCGGATGATCCCCGGCCTGGGCGGGCGGCTCGCGGAACACTTCGCCCCGCGCCGCGCGGTGGTCGCGTTCCCACAGGTAATCCACGCTCAGGATCAGGCTTTGCAGCAGGGTCAGGGGCAGGCCCCAGCGCCCGGCCAGGCTGACCAGCACGGCGGCATTGACCACCACGTCCATCTCGGAGTCCAGGTAGCGGCCCGTCTCGGTGGTCTGTCCGGTGGCGCGGGCGAGCTGCCCGTCCAGGTTGTCCAGCAGCGTCTTGACCTGGAGGAGCGCGGCGGGCGTGAGGTGATGACCCCGGCGCAGCAGCACCCCGGCCAGCACACCCAGCGCCGTATGGGTCAGCACGACCGCTGCGGGATTCACCTTCCGGCGGGCGAGGGGGGGCAGGAGCCGCCCGGCCAGGGGCCGGAACAGGCTCTCGGCGGCCCACTCGCGGGCGGGGCGGGTCTTAGCGTGCGTCATGTGCGGGCGTCACGCCAGGCCCTCCCGAGCTGAATCTCAGCGCCTGCCACCACTGCCGCGCGGCGGTCCCTTGCGGACGCCGGCGTAGCGGTTGCGCTCCTTGCGGCGTTCGGCGCTGGTCAGGGTGCTCCTGCCGGTGCCGGTGCGGCCCGCGCTTCCCCGCTGCTGGGCCAGCCGCCGGGGCACGAAGGTGTCCACCGTCAGAAAGCGCGCCAGCGGCACGTACAGCACCAGCACGAACAGCAGCGTGCCCCACCAGGTGTCCAGATACTTCCCCAGCCCCGCCGCCCGCACCGCCGCCGAGAGCAGCGACGCCAGCAGCGCGAACAGCAGCACCCGCACGAACAGCTTCAGCAGCTTGCGGGGCGTGAAGCCGGGGTCCGGGTCGGGGGTGGTCAGCCAGCGCCAGGGGTTCAAGAGGCCTCCCCGGGATCGTCCGAGGCGGCGGCGCGGGCCGTGGCCCCCAGCGTCACCCGGTCGCGGAAGGTTTCCAGCTCGGGCCATTCGGTCTGCCCGGCGTCCACGTCGATGATGAGCGCGGGCTTGTGGGTCATGGCCGCCAGCCGGTTCAGCGCGGCCCGGTGCGCCCCGTCCCGCGCGGGCGAGGCCAGCAGGACGCCGCGCACGGCGCTCTTGCCCTCCAGCAGCTTCAGCGCGCCGAACAGTTCCTTCTCGCCCGAGGGGGCGCGGGCCGCGTTGTCCATGCGCTCGCCCCGCTCCGCCACCTGCGAGGCGGGCAGCTCCGGCGAATAGACGCCGTGCAGGCCCAGCGCGTCCAGGGCCGCCTTCAGCCCGCCACTCAGGTCCGGGTCGGCCAGCAGCGAACGTGGGCCGATCACCGCGACCGTCACCCGCGACCCCAGGCTCAGGCGGGGCATCTCCGCGCGCTTCTCCGCCCCCAGCGGCTTGACGCGTTCCAGCGCCAGCCGCACCCTGGCCGGATTGCGCGTGAAGCGCTGGCCCAGCTCCGTCGCCGCCGCGGGCATTGCCTCCCCGCCGTCGGGAATGGCGATCAGTTGCGGCAGGCCGCTGATGCGCCGGGGCAGCAGGTCCGTCAGGGCCTCGCCCCAGGCGTCACTCGCCACCGCCGGGGTCTGGGGAATCAGCACCGCGTCCACCCGCCCGAGTTCCAGCACCCGCCCCAGCGTGAGCTGCACCTGCACCGGCTCGTCCGGCAGGCTCGAGCGGCCCAGCGCCAGGGCCTCCGCAGCGGGCAGGGCCGGCACCGCGACCTCCAGCCCGAGTTCTTTCAGGAACGCGGCCCAGTACCGCCCGTGCCGCGCGCCCAGCGTATCCAGCAGTCCGACCTTCATTCCCGGCAGTCTACAGGCACCCGCGAGAGAATAAAGTCTCCCCATGTTCCAGGACTTCAGGCTGGAGAGGGTCGAGCTTTCGGAAGCCACCTTGCGTGTCCGCCACGGCGGTTCCGGCCCGCCGGTCCTGCTGCTGCACGGGCACCCGCGCACGCACACGACCTGGCACCGGGTGGCCCCCCGGCTGGCCGAACAGCATACGGTCGTCTGCCCCGACCTGCGCGGCTTCGGGCAGTCCTCGCAGCCGCAGGACACGCCGGATCACGCCGGGTCCTCCAAGCGGGCCAAGGCGCGCGACTGCGTGGAGCTGATGGCGCATCTGGGCTTCGAGCAGTTCGCCGTCGTGGGCCATGACCGGGGGGCCTACACGGCCTTCCGGGCCGCGCTGGACCACCCCGGGGTCGTCACGAAGCTCGCGGTGCTGGACGCCGTGCCCATCGCGGAAGCCCTCCAGAGATGCGACGCCCGTTTTGCCGGGGCGTGGTGGCACTGGTTCTTTTTCGGCCAGCCCGAGAAACCCGAGCGGGCGATTCTGGCCGACCCCGACGCCTGGTATGGGAACACGCCCGGCAAGGCCACGCAGATGGGCGCGGAGAACTACGCCGACTACCGCGCCGCCATCCACGACCCCGCTGTGGTTCACGGCATGGTGGAGGACTACCGCGCGGGCCTGGGCCTCGACCGCGCACACGACGAGGCCGACAGGCAGGCCGGGCGGCAGGTGCGCTGCCCGACCCTGCTGCTGTGGTCCCTGAAGGACGACCTGGAAGACCTGTACGGCGATGTCCTCGCGGTCTGGCGGCCCTGGGCGGCAAACCTGCGCGGCCACGGCATCGACTCCGGGCACCACATGGCCGAGGAAGCCCCCGCCGAACTCGCGGCGGCCCTTCTCGCCTTCCTGCACGGGGATTGAGCAGCCCGCGTTCTCCCGTATCCTGCTCCCCATGACCGCCGAGCGCCTGACCCTGCCCGAACCGCTGCGCCGCGTGCTGCCCGCCGCCCGCTGGGAGGCCGTGACGGAGGGGTGCAGCGGCGCGGGCGTGTGGCGCTCCCAGAAGTACGTGGTGAAGGTGCAGGAACGCGGGGGGCTGCCCGTCAGCACCTTGCAGCAGGAGCGCGAGCGGCTGCGCTGGCTGTGGCGCCGCGTGCCGGTGCCCGCCGTGGTGGGCTTCGAAACGACCCCCACGCACGAGTACCTCGCCATGACCCGCCTGCCCGGCATCCCCATGAGCGACCCCGATGCCGCGCTGCACCCCGAGCGCGTCACCGACCTGCTGGCCCGCGCCCTGCGTGAACTGCACGCCCTGCCCGCCCGCGAATGCCCCTTCAACATGTCCTTGCCCGTCACCCTGCGCTTGGCCCGCGAACAGGTGCAGGCCGGACAGGTGGACGAAACCAACTTCGACGCCGAACGGCAGGGCAGAAGCGCGGCAGATGTGTTTAACGAACTCATCCGCACCCGGCCCGCGCGGGAGGACATCGTGGTCACGCACGGTGACCCCTGCCTGCCGAACGTCATCCTGAACGGCGAGTACGTGGAGGGCTTCGTGGACCTGGGCCGCGCGGGGCTGGCCGACCGCCACGCCGACCTCGCGCTGGCGCACCGTGACCTGACCGCCGACTTCGGCCCGGAACACGCCGAACGCTTCCTCGACCTCTACGGGCGCGCGCTGGTAGACGAGGGCAAGCTGGCGTATTACCGCCTGCTGGACGAGTTGTTCTGAGCCGTTACTCCGGCTGCTGACGGGCCAGCAAGTCCCGCAGGCGCTTCAGCGCATGGAAGCCGCCTGCCCCGGCCCGCCAGAGGCGCTCGCAGGCACCTTCCGTGTGCAGGTCCTCCAGGTGGAACGCTGCTCCGTCGTGGCGGGCGTCGTACTCGTACCGCATGGACTTCACCTTCCTCGTGGGCTTCCGGGGAAGCCGGGCCTTGTTGGGCCGTGAACGGCGCGCGGCGGACCGCCAGTGGACAGCCTGACCGTACGCGCTCCCAGCGGGCCAGCGCATCCCGAATATGGCTCATACGGTTGCCGTCCAATCCGTTCTCAAATCGGGAAAGCGCCGATTCAATAACTCCTTTCCCGGCAACCGTTTCCTTCTGGCTCGCTCCGCTCGGGTTGAACAGTTTTTGTCACTGTTCAACCGGAATTCGTATCAGGCACGCTCCGCCAACTGGCCGAGGGGCCATGCTCTACTTGCCCCGTGCGTGCCCTGTCGCTGCTCGTGACCCGTCGCCCCTGGCTGGTGCTGCTGCTGTGGGCGCTGCTGGCGGCCCTGAGTGCCTACCCGGCCTCGCTGGCCCCCCGCCACCTCAGCGCCAACCCCGGCGAGCTGCAACACGCCGAGAGCACCCGCGTCACGGCCCTGCTGCGGGAACGCTTCGGGGAAAAGGACACGAATACGGCGCTGCTGGTCACCCGCTCGGTGCCGCCGCTGACCACCCCGCAGGGCCGCGCCGCCTACGACCGCTTCGTGGCCGGGCTGGAGGGGGTGCCGGGGGTGACGCGCGTGCTGCGGGCCGGGGCACAGGGGGCCGTGCCGACCGTCAGCCCGGACGGCGCGATGGCCCTGACGGTGGCCCAGATTCCGCTGAGAGAAGGCGCGACCCAGGCCCTCGCCCGCGTGCGCGCTTACGCTGCTGCCGCCGAATCCCCGGCGCTGAACGTGCGCGTGACCGGCGGGCAGGCGATTGCCGACGACTTCACCGCCTTCGCGGAGGGGGATACCAAGCGCAGCGAGTTTGCCGCGCTGCCCCTCACGGCGCTGGTGCTGCTGGGCGTGTTCGGGGCGCTGGTCGCCACCGGGTTGCCGCTGCTGGTGGGCGTGCTGAGCATCACCGTGGCGATGGCGGGGCTGTCCAGTCTGACCCACTTCACCGAGGTGTCCACCTTCGCCCAGAGCGTGATTACGATGCTGGGCCTGGGCGCGGGGATCGACTACGCCCTCTTGATGGTCAACCGCTTCCGCGAGGAACTGACCCGCGGGGGCGATGCGCGGGCGGCGGCGGCCCGCACCGTCCTGACCGCCGGCCGTAGCGTGCTGTTCAGCGGCCTGACCGTGGCGATCGCAATGGCCGCGCTGATTCTGCCGCCCATCGCCTTCGTGCGCTCGATGGGGCTGGGCGGCGTGCTGGTCGTCCTGCTGACGGTCCTCGCCAGTGTGACGGCGCTGCCCGCGCTGCTGGCCCTGCTGGGCGAGCGCGTGAACAGCCCGCGCCGGCTGCGCCTGAGCTGGAGCCAGAGCGGGGCGGCGTCGGGGGCCTGGACCGCCTTCGCCCGCCGCGTGACTGCCCGGCCCTGGCTGGCCGTGGTCCTCAGCACCCTCTTTCTGCTGGGGCTGGCCCTGCCCGCCCGCGACATGCGGACCGGCTACGCGGGGGCCTGGGGCCTCACGCCCGGCGTGGAGAGCCGCGACGCCCTGGCCGACGTGCGCGACCTCGGCGCAGGCGGCCTGCTCAGCCAGTTCGAGGTGATTCTGGACCTCGGTGGGCAGAGGTACGGCCCGGCGGACCGCGCCCGCTTCGGGCAGGTGGTGGCCGACCTGCGCGCCCTGCCCGGCGTGCAGACTGTCATCAGCCCCTTTCTCACGCCTGCCGACCTCGCGGGAGAGGCGGCAAGTGGGGGAACGGACGCGCTGGGGGCGGTCAGCCTGCTCACCCGCCGTTCCTTCAGCGCCGACCGCGAGTGGCTGCGGGTGACCGTCATTCCCGACCGGTATCTGCGCGCCGACCAGATCGAACCCTTCGAGGCGCGGCTGCGGGAAACACTTTCCGCTAGCGGCTTCCGCTTCCTGCTGGGGGGTGCTCCCATCGGCGAGCGCGAGTTCAGCCACGCGATCACGGATGCGCTGCCCGCGGCCGTCCTGACCGTCTTCGCCGCGACCTTCCTGCTCCTGATGGTGGCCTTTCGCAGCCTGCTGGTGCCCCTCAAAAGCATCCTGATGAACACGCTGACGGTCGGTGCGGCCTACGGCGTGGTCACGCTGGTGGTGCAGGAAGGCTTCCTGGCCGGGCCGCTGGGCATTCCAGGTGATGTGGGCGTGCTGGATTCCAGCCTGCCGCTGCTGCTGTTCGCGGTGCTGTTCGGCCTCAGCATGGACTATGAGATTTTCCTGCTCTCCCGCGTGCAGGAAGAAGTCCTGCGCGGCCACCCCAACGACGAGGCGGTGGTCCTGGCGGTGGGCCGCACGGCCCGCATCATCACCTCGGCGGCGCTGATCATGTTCATCGTCTTCTGCGCCTTTATCGCCGGGCGCGTCGTCGCCAACAAGAGCATCGGGCTGGGGCTGGCGGTCGCGGTGGCGCTGGACGCCACGCTGGTCCGGCTGGTGCTGGTGCCCGCCTTCCTCAAGCTCGCGGGGCGCTGGAACTGGTGGTTGCCGGGGTGGCTGGACCGGCTGTTGCCCAGGGTGCGGGTCGAACACTGAGGGTCAGGTCTGTCTACCGGGTGTGTGCCCGCAGCCAGCTTGCCATGTCGTTCATCGGTCCCTGCGCCATCGGCGCGAAGGTGTCCTGGGTGAAGCTGGGCGCGGGGCCGAGCGAGTGGCCCAGGCCCGGATACAGCCGCAGGGTATGGTCAGTGTTGCCACCCGCCCCGAGCGCCGCGTCCAGCTTCTGGGCAGAAGCCGGGTCGATATTGCCGTCATTCGCACCCTGAAGAATCAGTACCGGGAGCTTCAGGCGCGGGGCCAGCGCGCCCAGGGTGGGCAGGGCGCTGCCGGGGCCGTAGAAGCCGGGCTGCGTGTCCAGGCTGCGGTAGAAGGTCTGAATCAGCGGCAACGCCTCGCCGCGCAGGTTGATGCGCCCGTCGCCGTCGGTATCCAGCACGGTACTGAGCTTGGGGGCCTGGGGTGTGCTATCCAGCGACAGCAGGAGTTGCGCCTGCATCTTTGCCAGCCCGGAGCCGGGGCCGGTCAGGGCCGCCAGCACGCCCTGGAGGTCCACGCTGCCCCCGGGCGCATACGGGGCTAGGTAGGTCAGGCCCACCCGCTCGAACTGGTGGGCGAACGTCTCCCCGTAGCCCTCCACCACCGGCCCCTGCACGATCAGCCCGCCGGCTCCCGTCTCCAGCGCCAGGTGGGCCGCCAGGACGCTGCCCTCACTCCACCCGTAGACGAAGACCCGGCCCGGGTCCACGCCCGGCTGCGCCTTCGCCGTGTTCAGCGCGGTGCGGGCATCGGCCAGCAGGTCGGTCATCTTCAGTTTTCCGTAGGCCGCGGAGGCGGCGGGGGCCGTCTGCGGGTCGAAACTCGCCGCCGCGTGCCGCTTGTCGAAGCGCATGACCGCGAAGCCCGCGCGGGTCAGGGCGTGGGCCAGTTCACCCAGCGACCCCGGCACCCGTCCACCCCCGAAGGTGGCGTAGCTGCCGTTCAGGTCCTCCAGCCCGGTGCCCTGGATCAGCAGCACCAGCGGGGCTTTCCCCTGACCGGCGGGCAGCGTCAGCTCGGCGCGGCTGGGAACGCCGCCCAGATTCAGCGTGAGGCTGCGGGTCACGGTGGCCTGGGAGGCCGTGGCCTGACCCACGCCCCCCGCGTGGGCGGAACTCAGTCCCAGGGCGAGCAGGCCCGCCAGGAGCAACGCTTTGCTGTTCATGCGCGCACTCTAGAAGGTAGGCTGCTTGCCATGAAAGCCCCGGAGGAAAGCAGCCTGCCCGCCGTGGCCGGGCCGGTGGTGATCGGGGATGTCCGGCGGGCGCAGGTCGTCACCGACCGGAACCAGTTGCGGCGGCTGGCCCCTTTCATGGGGGCAGAGCGGACCGTGGCGCAGGCGGCGGCGCGGCTGGGCCTGGGCATTCCGGCGATGTACAAGCTCGTCACCCGCTTCGTGGCGCTGGGGCTGCTGCAAGAAACCCGGCGTGAGGCGCGGGCGGGCCGGGCCATCCGGCACTACCGGGCGGCCCCCGCCTTCTTCGTGCCGTTCGAGGTGATGCCGCTCGGCCAGATCGGCCTTCAGAACCGCCGCGTTCACCTCGACCGCTTCGAGCGCAGCCTCGCGGCGGCCATGCGGGAGGGTTGGCCGCCCGGCTGGGGCACCCTGACCTGCTTCACCCCTTCCGGCGAGGCGTACTACGAGATTGCCTCCGCGCAGGGCGAGCGCTTCGACCCACTCGACCTCTCCTCGCCCGTGCTGCTCTCGGGCTGGAACCTGCTGACCCTGACGCCGCAGGAGGCCCGCGCCCTTCAGCGCCAGTTGGCCCAGGTCATCACGCCCTATCTGGGCCGGACCGGTGGGGGCGAGACGTACTTGCTGGGCACCTTCCTGTGCCGCGACCAGGGGGACCGCTGAGGGACCCTTCCGCCTTCAGCGCCCCCGTTCCACCACCGTCCCCGCCGTGTCTATCGGCAGATCCAGCACCCGCCCCGTCAGCCCGTTCTTGTTCATCACGCCGTGCAGATAGCGGTGCAGCCGCTCGGTGTTTTCGCGGACATCGTGAAAGCACAGCACCGTCGGCCCCGCGCCGCTGAGGGCCGCCCCCAGTGCCCCGTGCCGGTGCGCCTCCTCCAGAATGTCGCTGAGGCCGGGCACCAGCGGCGCGCGCCAGATCTGGTGGACATAGTCCTGCATGGCGTGCCGCAGCAGGTCCAGCCGCCCCTGTGCCAGCGCGGCGGCCAGCAGCGCGGCGTGCGAGAGGGCATGCACGGCGTCGGCGCGGCTGTATTCCTTTGGCAGCACGGCGCGGGCCTTGCTGGTGCTGAGTTCGAAGTCCGGAATCAGCACCGTGACCCCCAGGTGCGCGGGCGGGTCCAGCCGGACATAGTGCGTGCCCAGCTTGTCCAGCGTGGCAACCACGATGCCCCCGAACAGCGCCGGGGCCACGTTGTCCGGGTGGCCTTCCTCGCGGGCCGCCACGTCCAGCAGCGTCTCGTCGTCCAAGGGCCTTCCCAGCAACTCATTTCCTGCCACGATGCCCGCGACCAGCGCAGCGGCGCTGCTGCCCAGGCCACGCGCCAGCGGCACCTCCGTCTCGATCTCCACACGGGCAGGTGGGAGGGGCCGCCCGGCCCGCTTCGCCGCCAGCCTCATCGCCCGGTAGACATAGTTGCTCTCGTCGGCGGGTGTGTCCGCCAGCTCCGGCCCCAGCGGAACCACCTCTGTCACCGCCTGCTTTGTTACCCGCAGCGTGGTAAAGAGCGGCACACTCAGCCCCAGGCTGTCGAAGCCCGGCCCCAGGTTCGCGCTGGAGGCGGGGGCGCGGATAGTAAAGGTCATGCGCCGTCTCCGCTGCGCGGCTCTGCGGGTCTGGGGTGTCTGGGGGTCAACCCGTCTAGAGATCCAGGGGCCGAAGGCAGGCGGCAGACCGCAGAAGGTGGCCCCTTCTCCACAGGCCACAGGTCACGGGCCGCCACCCCCCGCAGCCCAAAGCCCACACCCCACGCCCCGTTCCTCAAAGGATGCTCTCCAGCACCCGCTCCATGCTGGCCTCCACCGCCTGCGGGGCTTCCACCGCGCGCAGGGCCGCGTCGGGGTCCTTCAGGCCGTTGCCGGTCAGCACCGCCACGACGGTCTGGCCCGGCGCGAGTTTTCCGGCCGCGTGCAGCTTCAGCAATCCCGCGACCGGGGTCGCGCTGGCCGGTTCGCAGAACACGCCCTCCTGCGCCACGAGGTTATAGGCGTGCATGATCTCCTCGTCGGAGGCCATATCGAAAAGGCCGCCACTCTCCCGCACCGCCGCACGCGCCAGGTCGGCACTCGCCGGGTTGCCGATGCGGATGGCCGTGGCGAGGGTCTGCGGCTCGTCCACAATGGCGTTTCGGACAAAGGGCGCCGCACCCTCGGCCTGAAAGCCCCACATCCGGGGCAGCGAGCTGCTTTTTCCGGCCTGCTGATACTCGCGGAAGCCCATCCAGTACGCGCTGATATTCCCGGCGTTGCCGACCGGAATGGCGAGGAGGTCCGGGGCCTGGCCCAGTTCGTCCACGATCTCAAAGGCGCCCGTCTTCTGGCCTTGCAGGCGGTAGGGATTGACGGAGTTCACCAGCGCGATGGGATGCTCGGCGCTGATCTGCCGCACCAGCCGCAGGGCGGCGTCGAAGTTTCCGTCGATGGCCACGATGCGTGCGCCGTAGGCCAGCGCCTGCGCGAGCTTGCCCAGCGCGATGTTCCCGTCGGGAATCAGCACGATGCACTTCAGCCCCGCGCGGGCGGCGTAGGCGGCGGCGGCGGCGCTGGTGTTCCCGGTGCTGGCGCAGATGATCGTGTCCGCGCCGTCCTCCAGCGCCTTGGCGACCGCCATCACCATGCCCCGGTCCTTGAAACTGCCGGTCGGGTTCAGCCCCTCGTATTTCAGGTACAGGTCCACGCCCAGGTGCCGGCTCAGCTTCGGTGCGGGAATCAGGGGCGTGTTGCCTTCGTGCAGGCTGAGCAGGGGCGTCTGTTCTGTCACAGGCAGGTATTCGCGGTAGCGTTCGATCAGTCCGGGCATGGGGCAGCTCCTCCGTGCCGCCCTCTTCAGGCCGGGGGCGGTCAGTCCGCCCATGCTAACGGCCCAGGCCCCTGCCAGATTCCGGGGAGGTAAGACAGGCGGGCCGGCCCACCTCCAGCCCCGTTCCCACGTCAGTTTCCGGTCAGAGATGAGGACGTTTCAGCCGCTTTCTGTACCCGGAGCTTAAGTGGGATTAGCGGGACATCCATCCCACCTTTGCTCAGCCTTGAGAAGGTAAGCGTAGGCACACTAGGGGGGGGCAGCGGGTCTCATTGTGCGATCACAACGAACGAACGACGTTCGAATCTCAACGTCCTGGAGGGAAGAAGATGAGTTGGATTATCCTGATTCTGGTTGGTGCCCTGTGCGGCTGGCTCGCGAGCCTCATCATGAAGACCGATGCCCAGCAAGGTGCGGTCGCGAACATCTTGATCGGTATTGTCGGCGCGCTACTCGCGCAGTGGATCTTCGGGAACCTGCTCGGCATCGGCGGTGCCCAGGTGGCCGGCAGCGGCTTCAGCTTCTGGAGCATCATCTGGGGCATCGTGGGCAGCGTTATTCTGATCGCGATTCTCAAGGCGCTGCGCGTTCTGCGTTAAGCTCCCGCGCCTTGCCGCCGGACTCCCTGAGGGGTCCGGTTTTTTTGTGCGCCAGCTCCTCCTGTCTTCTCGCGGTGTGCTACAGTTGGAAGGCTTGCCTGACCCTGCCCGGCGCGGCACTGGCCTTTTTCAGGCCACCGCCCCCGGCACAACAGCGGGCCAGGCTCAAGAAGGAGTACGAACATGTCGAAAGTGTGCGAAGTATGCGGGAAGGGACCGATCGTGGTGAACTCGGTTATTCGCCGTGGTAAGGCCCGGGCTGCGGGCGGCGTCGGCCGCAAGGTCACCGGCATCACCAAGCGGGTCCAGAAGCCCAACCTCCAGCCCCTCACCGTCAACCGGGGCGGCGTGGCCGTGCGGATGCGCGTCTGCACCAAGTGCCGCAAGAGCCTCATCTGACCCCAGCCCCACCTCTCGCTGAACCGAGCGCGCCCCTGTCCTGACCGGAGAGGGGCGCTTTCTGTGAAGGGTCAAGTGGCCGTGTGCCCGCTTGCCGCTCAGACCTTCGGCTTCCGGTCACCGATGAAGCTGGCGATCAGGAGCAGCAGCGTGCCTCCCACCACGCAGGCGTCGGCGATGTTGAAAATCGGGAAGTCCCCGGCGTTCAGCGCCCGCGTGACGGCACTCAGCGGCGGCGCATGCAGCATGTCGGTCACCCGCCCCAGGCGCAGGCCGTCGATGGTGTTGCCGATGGCCCCCGCCGCGATCATGCTCAGCACCACGGACAGAAACCGGCCCGGGGGCCGAACCACCACATACGTGAGAATCCCCAGCCCAACCAGCAACCGCGCCGCAGCCAGCGGGACCGCCGACCCCGAAAAGAGACTCCACGCCGCTCCGGTGTTAAAAGTCAGCACCCAGTCCAGCACCCCCGGAATAAAGGGAATGGGCGCGGCCCCGTAGGTGAGGTGGGCCAGCGCCCACGCCTTGAGGGCCTGGTCGGCGGCGATCAGCAGGGCAGCGATAAGCAGCGGCACCCAGGCGGGAAAGGAGCGCTGGCGGTCGAGCAGGGTGGGCACGCCGCGCAGTATAGGGAGCGGGCGGACCCGGCAGCCGTGGGGAAGGGGGGGCGGGCGCCGCGTTACATTGTCCAGGCCCAGCCCACCGACAATGAACGGCATGGCGAACGTGGAATCCTTCGATCTCGACCACACCAAGGTTCAGGCTCCTTACATCCGGCTGGCGGGCGTCAAGACCACCCCGCGCGGCGACCAGATCAGTAAATACGATCTGCGCCTGCTTCAGCCCAACCGGGGCGCGATTGATCCGGCGGCCATCCACACCCTCGAACATCTGCTGGCCGGCTACCTGCGCGACCATCTTCAGAACGTGGTGGACGTTTCCCCGATGGGCTGCCGAACCGGCATGTATATGGCCGTCATCGGTGCGCCGGATGAAGAGGGTGTCCTGCGCGCCTTCGAGGCCGCCCTGCGGGATACCGAGGCCCACGACCGGCCCATTCCCGGTGTCAGCGAACTGGAGTGCGGCAACTACCGTGACCATGACCTTGACGCGGCCCGTCAGCATGCCCGTGACGCTCTGAGTCAGGGCCTCAAGGTGCAGGAAACGATTCTGCTGCAACGCTGAAACGTCAGAGGCCCTCGGCGGCCGACCTCCCCGACCTGCCTAGCCGGGGAAGTTTCGTCTGGAAAGCTCGTCTGAGAGGGCGTCTTCTGGCAGTCCATCCCATCTATAAGGTGCCGTGGCGTATGGGGGGTTGACAGGTGGAGCGGGTGCCTGTATCTTTTCTGAGCCTCGGTTGAGGCGAGCAGCATGACAAACGAAGAGCGT
>NZ_JHAC01000013.1 GCF_000599865.1 Deinococcus phoenicis
AAAAGCGACTACTCAGCTATATCACCGGGTCCAGCGACACGCTCAGCCCCCCGCCGTTCCGCACCTGCACGCGCAATCCCAGCTTCAGCGCGGCTCCCCGGAACTCCAACCCCAGCGCGTCCCTGAGCACCTGCCGCGCCGCGTCCGGGGAGACCGTAGGAGCAGCAGGCGCAGGCGCGTTGAGGATCGCCTGCCGCTGCGCTTCCAGCCGCGCCTTCTTCTCGCCGTACTCCTGAAGCGAGTCGATCCCCGCCTCGTACGCTTCCTTCACCCGGCGCAGACGCACATCGATGTCGGAGAGGAGCGGCGTCACGTCGCGCGCCTCGGGCGCTGCGTTGGGCAGGTAGGGCGTGAGGTCCACGTCCTGCCCCAGCAGGCCCTCCAGCCAGCCGCGCACCTCCGTGTGGATGCGCTCAGCCGGGTAGTAGACCCGGTGGGTGCAGCCATGCCGCTTGGCGAGCGGGTGGCGGCTGTCCCCGCAGGTGTAGTAGGCATTGCGCTCATCGCGGCGGTGCCCGATCATCGCCCGCCCGCATTCCGCGCAGGTGATGCGCCCCTGGAGGGCGAACAGGTCCGCCCGGCTGCTGCGTCGGCCCTGGCCTTTGCGCCGCGCCTGCATTGCGCGCTGCACCGCCCACCACAGTTCGTCGCTCACGATGCGAGGGCAGGGGGCGCTGATAGGAGCCTGGAAACTGGAGGGGCGGCCAGGTTTGCTGCGGCCCCACAGCCACTCGCCCCGGTAGGCCGGGTCACGCAGTATGGCCTGAATCAGTGAAGTGTCCCAGGCGGCCTCGCCAGTAGGGGAGGGGACACCCTGCGCGTGCAGCTCCTGCTGGATGGTGTGCGCCCCGACCTCCAACGCCCGCTCGAACATCCACGTCACCCAGGCCGCTTCTGCCGGCTGCACCTGGTCGTCCTTCCAGCCGTACTTCCGCAGCTTGAACACCGTCTTGCCCGCACGCATCTTGGCGACCTTCCCGGCGGCCAGGCGCTTCACGACCCGGCGACGCTCGGCATCCGCGAAGACCAGGCGCATCCCGGTGTTCATCGCCCCGGCGTCATCGTCCAGGTCCACCATGCCCTCGATGGCAGTGTGGATGGTCAAGCCCGCGAGGTGGGCCGTCTCGATCAGGGCGTACCCCGCGCGGGGGTGCCGCGCGAGGCGGTCAACGGCGTACACCACCAGGTCGGTAAAGCGGTGGGCGTCCGCGAGCAGTTGCCCGAAGCCGGTGCGGGCCTCGGTGGTGCCGCTGATGGCGTCGGAGTAGACGGCCACGACGGTCAGGCCCGCGCGCCCGGCGTACTGGCGGCACTCCGCCTCCTGGGCAGTCAGGCCGTGCTTGTCCTCGCGGGTCGCGCCGTTGGGGTCAGACGTGCGGAGGTAGAGGGCAGCGGGGCGAGGCATTAATCCTCTACCAGCCCTAGCATTTGCCTCCCTAGCTCAGTGGTCCGGTACTGCACGTCTGGGGACGTGGCAGCAGCCGTGTACTCCAGATGGTTCGTTTTGATCAGGCGGCTGGTGTATCTCTGCCGTAAGTAGGTCGGATCGAGGTCCAAGATACTGGCCAGTTCCGCCGTCGATTTGGGCTCAAGGCACAACTCCAAAATTGTCGTCGGGATGGGCTTTCTTGTGACAGTTGAGAACCCCGCCACGATTCTCCTTGGGACCTCCTCTATCGTGGCATGCCTCTGGCTCGCAAGGTGACCTTGCGAGTCCTTGCGACCTTGCGACCTTGCGAGTCCTTGCGAGTCCTTACGACCTTGCGAGCCCTTGGAGGGCTTGCGAGTTCCGGTGGGTTTGCTCGCAGCAACATCTTCATCTCCGAGCAGTAGGGGGAACAACGTTTGCTGCTGGCTCTGGTATGGATCCGCTCGAGCCATGTCCCCTTGAGCGACCTCGTACTCGTACCAGCGGGAAATGCGCTGCCGTACAAGCATGCCTAGATCCACCAGGTTGCTGAGCAAGCGAGTCACATCGGTGGGATGGAGGTCCAACAGGAGTTGCAAACGCTGGTTGGAAACCCTCCTCTCATAGACTGCGGTTGCGAGGATGGAGCGCTCCTGAGGAGACAGCTGCTTGAAGCGGTCGCCGAACAGCGTGATCAACCGGGAAGTCACCCATTCCGGGTAGAGCCCCACCGTGAAGAGTTCAAGTTCAACCACTTCGGGAGATGGCTTCTCGGAGAGAGCCGGCCGACGCCAATGCTGTCTTTCCCAAGCGTGCCTAATTTTCGGGAAGCCAGAGCCAGCTTTCTCCGCACCGCCGACCATCTGGAACATCAGTTGCAGGGAAGGGTTCCGGCAATCGCTGACCCCTCCCTGGTACACCAAGTCGATAGGGACACGAGATACGCCGGGGTTTCTGAAGATGAAGCCGCTGGGGTGCTTCACGATCAGAATCCCGGTGGTCAAGGAATAGTCCGCGTGAACAAGCGCATTGATGAGTGCCTCGCGGATTGCAATGTGCACGTCCGTCTCATCGACACGCTTAGCCCCCTCCAGCATCTGAAAAGGCACGGCCAGATCGGCGACCAACTTGCTATATACCCTTCGATAAAAGTCGTATAGGTTCCCGGACCAGGTGCCGTCGGGGAGGACTCGGTCGGACCATCTCTGGTCATCGACCAGATGGGTTCGATCCTGATAATCAATGGAGTAGTGGGGGAGGGCTTCCCGGATGCTCTTCCACTTTCCGAACATTAGAAGTCCAGCGAGAGTAAGCCCCTCTCGCTGAGTTTTTCTGTCAACACGCCAGCCGCCCAAGTGCTCAAGCAGATCCTTGTCGTCAAAGGTCAGATAGGGATGCCTGGGCTTGCTTGAGGCAAAGTCATTTCTGAAGGCCCGAAGGCTATCGCCATCAATGTCATCAATGGTGAAATCGTCTAGGATATCACTGTCGCGTGCATCAGCCACTGCGTCAGCAATCATCTGGCTGACTTCATCCCGACGGCAACGATAATCGCCTTGATTTAAGCGCTTATAGGTATTGCCAAAAGGGTTTTTTCCAATGTAGATAGGGCGTTCTTTTCTGCTAGCCCGTTCTACCCGAATCAAGACCAGATTGACATCATCACACTCGATGACCTCAACAGAACCCTGATGCAGGATGTTCCTGCTGACGGCATCTGGATTGTTGATGGTGTTCCAGAAATCATCCACGACCCTGCCGGCGTTTTTGATTCCCGTGAACTTTAGACTTCCGTCCGAGTTTTCTGCCGCACCCAGGAGGATGTACCCGCCATCCGAGTTTGCCATAGCGGAATAACTTGCCCACAGGGCGTTGGGAACAGCACCGTTACCATCACGGCCCTGAGCATCTTTGGCTTCAAACTCATATGACTCGCGTAAAGCAAGGAGCTTTGCGCAGGCAACTTGGTTGTCCAGTTCTTCAGATAAGCTCATTGGTTGCGTCCATGTATTCACAAGAGGCGAAAGGTAACTAAGGGGGGGTCACGAAATATGGAGAGAGGCGGGACAGATCATGCTGGGTTTCCAACAGGGCGTTGGCTGCGCTCCCGCCAAGCAAGCCAAAGCGCGTACCCCAGCAGGGCAAATATGGTGAGAAGCGAGGTCACGAACCCTACAGCACTGTACATAGGCCCCATCCCTGAAAAGGCGTTCTCAGCAACGTATAACTTGAACAGATTGCCACAGACGGCCCCAATCACAAGGAGGATGGCCGCTAAGAGATTGAGCGCCATGCTCGCGCGCAGGTCCTTCACCAGAGCGGGAAGCAGGATGTTGGCGAGCGACGAAAGGCCAAAGAGCTGAACGGTGACCTCAAGGATAACTTTGGCACTCAGCACCGTCTGCTTCGCAAGAACGGTCAGCAAACCGACAGTTACAGGGATGGACAGGAGAGCAATTCCACTCAATACGAGCAGCACCGTGGTCAGAGAGCCACTTGTTTTCATGAACCTATCCATGGCCTGTCGGGTACGCTTTGTTCCCTGGTGGCTGAGCAGAATGGCATGCAGGCCCGCGATGAAGAGGATCAACGCCTCGACGAGTAGCAGTTTCCAGAGCGGATAGGAGCTGAGCGTCACGGAGCAACTCCTGGAATAGGCCCCCGCTGCATGTCCTGGGGAACGATCTTGAGCGTGATCAGAAACTCCTCCGTGCTGGTCCCTTCGACGGCCTCGTATAGGCGGTCACAGTAGGACCGACTCCTGAAGAGGATGGGGGGCATACCTATCGTGATCTCTGCTACCTGCTGCCCGTCCTGTTCAGTGATGGTCATCTGTAGCCGACGGGAGAGGCTCCCCTCCCGCTGCAATGCCCGGATTACCTTCACTGCCGCCTCGGGCAATGGCAGGGAATCCTCTTCCGCTTCCAGGAAGCCGCGGCACACGCCCTCATTGAAGACCTTCACTCGCGTGCCGTGGTCAAGCAGCTGCGGCTGGAACCGGTAGGGCCGTTCGACCACGTCCTTGTACAGCTGCACGTCCCGGTTAAAGAGGCTGACGTGGGCCGCCACGCCCTCCACATAGGCGAGCGGCACCATGTCGTCCGGCCACGTTAGGCACCAGGTGCCGCCTTCCTCTCCATGCTGGCTGCACTCCGGCTCCACTTCCAGCCGCCATACCGTGCGCCGGAGGTCGTGTACGTCCCTGCAATCAGGAATCAGAACCGTGTAGTACCCCATCGCTCAGACCGACTCGACCTGGCGCGCACCCACGTACTTCGCGTACACGCTGCCCACGATCTTGTACCCCGTCATGTTCCGGATCGGCGGCACGTTCGGATTCAGGCTGGCCAGCACATGCTTGCCGTTCAGCACTGTCCGCAGCTTCGCCACGTACCCGTTCGGCGTCTCGAAGACGGTGATCTTGTGGGGGCTGTAGATGCTGTACGTAATGTTGGTGTCGACCAGCACGATGTCGCCACTCCGGATCGCGCACTCGGTCCCGTCGTCCATGCTGTCGCCGGTGATCAGCATGGCCCGCGCACCCGGGCGGTACTGGCTGGCGGTGAGGGTCACGACCACCTGGCGCAGGTCGGCGTAGTAGTCGTCGACCGGGGCGTCCGGGCGGCTCGCTTGCACGATGCCGGAAACAGGGAGCACTCTTGTGTTCTTAGCGTAACGCGAGGGTAAAAAAACCCCGCTGGGGGCGACGGGCATGGACTCTCCTTAGTTGAGCGGGCCTTCGTGGCGGTCGCTGACGATGCGGTACAGGCGACCCAGAACACGGGCCTGATCGGCGGGAATGAGGTGGGCGGCGTAGGACGGATTGTCCGCCGTCCAGGCGTGCCCGAACGGCGTGGAACTGTAGCGGCGCAGGAACACGCGCCCGCCGCTCTCGACGGCATAGACGCGCTGTTCCTGGGGCGTAGTGGCGGCCAGGTCGAGGAAGACCAGATCGTCCGGGTGGATGCTGCGGGCCTGGGCGGTGGTCATCTCGTCGCTGTCAGCGAAGAACACCCCGTAGTTGTCGGGGTTGCGCACATGGGGGTTCGGCGCAATGAAGCTGAAAGCGTCCGGCTGTGGCTCGGGCTTCAGCAGGTCTTGCAGCTTGAAGACCGGTGTGGCCTCGTTGCCGATGGCGACAGCATCCGCCACGCCAAGATCAATCCCGGTGGCGCGCTGCATTTCGCCTAAGGTCCAATTGAGTGCGCGCGCGAGGGCGACGACTTTGGCAAAGCCTGCTTGTCTCAAATCAGTTTTGCCTCGCTCAACGTCGCTGACCCATGCCTGGGTCATCAGGTCTCCTGTAGCAGCAACGATGTCCTCTTGGCCCTTGCCGAGTTCTAGGCGACGCATCTTCAGCTTCAACGCCCAAGCGGGCGGAGCTGTCTTCGTGGGTTTGGCCTTGGGGGTCGCCATATGCGTCAGTCCGTACATGTTGCCCGTACTACGCTCAATGTACGGATTTAGTTGCATGAGGTCCAAAGACAAATCCGTGTAGGCAGGCCTGGTCCGAGGATGTACATTGACAATGTACGGATTTACTTATATTCTCTGACCATGCGAATGAGCGAGATCAAGCGACTGCGCCAAGAGCGCGGGCTGTCCCGCGACGAGCTAGCCGCTCTAAGTGGCATTTCGTCGCTGACGATCCGCGCTCATGAGCTGGCTACCGTAAATGGCACCGAGACGAAGACCGCCGAAGCCATCGCCCATGCGCTGGGTGTGCCGGTACACGCTCTCTTTTTTCCTTCGGATATAAATAAATCCGAGAAAATAGGTTATTCCGAAAACGGAGTCGGCGTATGACCCGCTCGCGAAGGCAGGCACACATGGAACAGCAAGACACCCCGGCGGCTACCGGGGCGCAGATGTCAGAGGCTATCGGCTTGCTGAGGCAGATTCGGGACCTGCTGGCTGGTGGGCTGGGCGTTCAGTTCACGTCAGACGGACAAGTAGCGCCTTTGCCCGAGTCCACACCCGAGCGATCTGGTCCTCGGTGAGTTGGGGTTGCTGATGAAGGCCTTCAACGCGCAGCGCCAGATCGTAGGCAATCAGCAGCTTTGCCTGATGTTCAGCGGCTTCCTTCTGCGACTTCGCGAGCTGAGCAGGCAAGTTCGGAAACGTCAACAAGATCACCTCCTTTTGCGGTCAGCCTACCCGGCTGCTGCTCAGGGAAGTGCCGCATGACCCGCTCCCGCCAGCCCCTCGACATCCGCGTCGTGAGCGCGAGCGTGCGCGGCACGGAGGTCTACCGGCACGAGGAGAACGGCGAGCCGGAATGGAAGAACCCCGACCTGATCGCCCGATGCCACGCCGCGCTGCTGCGCCCCATCAGCACGCCACTTGTTCCCACCGAAGAGCCGTCCAGCGCGCGCGCCAGCTAGCCACGACCACTCGACCTGACTGAATCCATCCAAGGCCTGAGAAACCGAGGATTCAGTGCAGGGCACCCGGCTGAAGGGGAGTCCCATGTACCGTACACCCGCCCCATACCTCCGATGTGAGATTTCTTACATCTGCACTCGGTTCAACCATTCCGACCCCGCCCAACTGGGCGTTCGGCGGCCTGGCGCGTTGCCCGGCTGAAACGAAAACGCGCGCCTACAGGGACTGCAACCCAGGCGCGCACTCGAAAGGAGCACCACCATGATACAGGACGGCATCTACCAGTGGGAACGCGTGCAGGTCTATGGCCCCAGCACGCCCATGCTCGCGCAGTTCTGCCACGGCACCCTCGTGCGCCTGGACGACGGCACCACCCCGGTGCCCACCGCCGACCTCGTGTCCTATGCGAGCCGCGTCATCCGCGAGATCGAGCAGCGGCTCGACGCCCAGCGCCGGTTCGGGGGCCGCATCGAGTTCACGCCCACCGTCGTGCTGAGCAACCCCGTCACGGGACTGGTCGGCGTGCCGGTGGGCGTGGGGGGTGAGGCATGAAGCGCGTCTGCCCCACCTACGTTCAGAGTCTTGCCGCCCGCCGCTGGGACGCCTTCGCTGCCGAGCTGGCTGAGGAACCCTACACCGCCGAACGCGCCCGTCTCGAAGCGCGCACCCGCCGACTGGTGGTCCTGCTGCGCGCGGCCGAGGCCCGGGTCGAGCGGTGCGGCTGCGGGCAGATGCGGGCGGTGAGCGTGTGATCCGCCTCGCCCTGCTGTGTGTCCTGGCCTACGTCGCGATGTTCCCGATCATCGACCGCCTCAGCCCTGACGCGAGTGCCTGGCTGCGGCTGGCCTGCGTCGCCGACCTCGTGCTGTTCCTGCTCACGCTGACCGCGCTGCTGACCCGTCTCACCCACCCCACCTGGAGGAACCCATGACGGCCATTGAACACGCCAGCACGACCTACCCCCCTCTCGCCCTCCAGCAGGCCCAGCAGGGGCTAAGCCGCGAACAGATCGACCTCGTGAAGCGCACCATCGCCAAGGGGGCCACCGACGATGAGCTGAGCCTCTTCGTGCAGCAGTGCAACCGCACGGGTCTTGACCCCTTCGCCCGGCAGATTTACGCCATCAAGCGCTGGGACAACAAAGAGCGCCGCGAGGTGATGGGTGTGCAGGTCAGCATCGACGGCCTGCGCCTGGTCGCCGAACGCAGTGGCAAATACGCCGGGCAGGTCGGCCCGATGTGGTGCGCGAAAGACGGGGTGTGGCGCGAGGTGTGGCTGGAAAGCACGCCGCCCGCAGCGGCAAAGGTGGGCGTGCTGCGCTCGGACTTCCGGGAGCCGCTGTGGGCAACGGCACGCTGGGACAGCTACGTGCAGACGAACAAGGAAGGGAAGCCCGGCCCGATGTGGGCCAAGATGCCCGACCTGATGCTCGCCAAAGTGGCTGAGGCGCTGGCGCTGCGCAAGGCATTCCCGCAGGACATGAGCGGGCTGTACACCAGCGAGGAGATGGCGCAGGCCGACAACCCTGCCCCTGCCGCGCCCCAGGCCCGCCGCACTGACGTGACGCGCGAGGTGGCGCAGCAGGCGGGCGTGCAGCCGCAGACCCTGCCTGACCCGCAGCAGGAAGAGGCGCTCCAGAAGTGGGCCAGCAGCATCGGCCTGCTCGCCACACGCGTTCGCAACGTCGCCCCCGCCGACGCGGTGCAGAGCGTCCTCGACACCTACGAGTGGCGCACCGGCATTGACGGCGCGCGGGCCTGCTACGAGGCCCTGCGAGAGCTGGGCCTGAAGCACGCCCGGCCCGCCCAGGAAGCGGGGCCGCAGGACTCCGCCCCGGTCGAGGCCGAGGTGCTCGCCAGCAGTGCCCAGCGCCAGGCCCTCGCACAGTGCGCGGCCCGGGCCGGGGCAACCACCAGCGATGACCGGGCGGTGCTGTGGGGCTACCTGACCAGCAGCGACCGGCCCGTCGGCACCAAGGACCTGAACGAGGGGCAGGCACAGACCATCCTCGACATGTTCAGCGGCTGGGATAACCACGAAGCCGCTGCCGTGTTCGTCGAAGCCCAGAAGAAGATTCTGCCGTTCTGACCCGCCTGGCCCGCACCCCACCCGGGGCGGGCCACTTCCCCTTCCCCGCGAGGTTCCAGATGAAACAGACCCAGCTCTACACCGTCCGCGCCTACCGCACCGAGACCAAGTACAACGCCAAGGACGACCTGATCAGCCTGCTCGACGTGCAGGTACCCGCCGATGCACTGGAGTTTCTGCGCGCGGCCCACAACGCCCAGGACAGCAAGGACGTGACCTTCACCGTGCAAGTGACGGACCGCGAGGACGGCGAGTTCCGCAAGCTGGCCTTCACCAGCAAGGGCAGCAAGATGAAGGACTTCGTGCCCGTCGCCACGCTGGAGAAGTGGCACAACTCGCACGACAACCTGACTGAGCTGTTCGACCACGTGACCTACGAGCTGGCCCTGATCGTGCAGGTCCGCGAGTTGCAGGAAGGCCCTGGCCTCTTCGAGGAAGAGCAGCCGGAAGCGGTGGCGGCGGGCGTGCTGAACGCGCCGAAGGAAGTGCTGGCCCTGCCCGCGCCGGAGGTCGAGGACGCCGAGTTTCAGGACTGGGAGACGACCGCCCGGGCGCTGCTGGCGGCCTGTGGTCCTGCACAGCTCGCGGAATTGCTCGCGGCCCTGGGCCTGCCCGCGCTGCCCGCTGCGGCAATCGGCGAAGAGCAGGAAGAGGCCCGCCGCAGGCTGCTCAAGGTCCTGCACGTCCTGGACGGCACCGCACTGTTGAAGAGCGTGCAAGCTGAGGTGGAAGCCATCGCCGCATTCCTGGCCCGCTGCTCGATGAAGCATCTGGCGGACCTGCTGGAAGAGGCGGGCTACGACCCCACGAGCTGGGATGACCCGAAGCGCACCGACGACGAGGACATGGCCGAGTGGCGCGAGATCATCCGTCACCACTGGGCGCAGCTTCAGGGCACTGAGACGTTCGAGCAGGTGCGCCAGCAGGTGGAGGGAGAGGGCCATGCGGCAGCCGCCGACTGAAGCGGGGGGGCTGCGGCCCCTTCCTCCCACCGAGGTGGAGGTCCGCCCGGAGCTGACGGATGACCTCCGGGCGTTCTGGGTCAGGGAGCTGCGGGGGCTGTCTGCACCTCACCAGGCGGCCATGCTGACCAGCCTCGTCCACCGCTACGGCCAGGCCGCTGCGGACGAGATCAAGAAGGCGGTGGGCGCATGACACCAGCCCGAAACCTCCAGCTCTTCCCCGGCAAGCCCGTCAAGCCCGGCACGCGCCGGGAGAAGGGCACCTACGGCATCACCGACAACGCCGTGATCGAGTACCAGAAGCGCAATGGGCGGGCCGACACGCGCGTGCTGGCCGCCCTCGCGCAGCAGGCGAACTACCGCCAGAAGACCCTGACCATCCCCGAACTGATGGCGCAGACCGACCTGGGGCAGCGGGCCGTGGAGAAGGCCCTGGCTGCCCTGGCCGCCGCAGGCTTCTGCACCCAGGTGGGCCGGGCCTGGCGGTACACCCAGCCCGGAGCGAACGGCGGTGCGAACCACCGTGCGAACGGTCGTGCGAACAGTTGTACGCAGAAAGGGGCCGGAAATGCCGTTCTGCACGGCAAATCCGCTTCCCTGAAGGAAGTAGAAGGACTTAGAAGGAATTTAAAGATCAACAACACCTACGTCTCTGACCTGTATGGCGCACCCACGCCAAGGACGGGTGTTGTTGCTGGGGGAACTTCCGAACAGCAGCCAGGGGCCGCACAGGAGGCGCAGGGCGCGGCCCCTGGCGGGGCCAGAGCTGACCTGCCTTCGCCTTCACAGCCCAAAACAGCTCACCAGCACGAGGAAACCGAGAACGTGACTGACCTTGAACAAGTTCCGCCGCCCGCCGCCGCGCCGCTGAGCTACCGCGCCGCCCAGGAGGCGCTCAGCAACGCCAAAGCGTGGGATATCTGGCAGGGCTGGGTGCCCGGCGTGCCCGGCCTGAGCCGTAACCGCGCCGCCCAGGACGCGCAGATCGCCCAGTTCGCCGCCTGGGTCGCCGATGGCCTCGTCGAAGACCTGCGCCAGAATGCCCGCGACATCGTGGTGGCGGGCAGTTTCGCTCACCCCTTCCCCGCGCTGGTGAAGCGCATGGAGCGCGCGGAAGCCGTCCAGCACGCACGGCGACAGAACCTCGACGAGACCCGCCGCGTGTTCGGCGAGGCCACCTGCACGCCCGGCGAGCGCCGCCGCGCCCCGGATGGCCGTGTCTGGACGGTGGAAGCTGTCGAGTACGGTCTGGTGTTCTTCGCTGAGAGCGGCGCGCCGCTGGACGTGCCGGACCGCGTGGCGGCGGCCTGGGAGGTGTTGGCATGACCGACTTCACCCCCCGCGTCCCCCCGCACAGCAACGAGGCGGAAATCAGCCTGCTGGGCAGCGTCCTGCTGGACAACGACGCCCTCACCAACGCTGTCGTCGGCCAGGTCGTCCCGGTGGACTTCTACCGTGAAAGCCACCGGAAAATCTGGGCCTGCATCCCGACCCTGCGCGAGAAGCGCGGTAGCGACGGCAGCCCCGGCCCGGTCGAACTCGCCACCCTCGCCGAGGAACTCATCCGGCGTGGGCAGCTCGACGAGGTGGGGGGCCTGACGTACCTCATCGGCCTGTCCGACCAGACCAGCACCGCCGTTTACGCTGAGCACTTCGCACGCATCGTGCTGGAAAAGGCCCACCTGCGTCAGGTCATCAGTCACGCCGGGAAGACCATGCAGGCCGCCTACGAACAGCAGATGCCCCTGGAAGACATCGACGCGCTGGCCGCCAGCGCCCCCCGCATGGAGTTCGGCGAGGCGGAGATCGTGCGCGGGGGCAGTCTGCTGGCAGGCGTGCTGGAACAGGCCAGCAGCGGCACCGGGCGGCGCGGCGCACCCACCGGCCTGACCGACCTGGATGACGCGGTGGGCGGCTTCGAGGGCACCCGACTGTACGTGCTCGGCGCGCGGCCTGGGATGGGGAAGACGGCCGCTGCCTTCCAGATGGCGGTGAACGTTGCGGCCACCACGGGCCGCGTGCTGGGCTTCAGCCTGGAGATGCCCGCCGAGGAGATCATGACCCGCCTGCTGTGCAGTGAGGGACGGGTAGACCTCAGCCGCTTCACCGACGCGCAGCGCGGCAAGGCGCAGCTCAGTGAACGGGACTGGGGCCGCCTCATCCCCGCGCAGGAGTTCCTGAACCGCCTGCCGCTGGACATCGTGCGCAAGCAGAACCTGTACCTGCACCAGCTCACCGATATGGTGCGCCGCGAGCACCAGCGTGACCCGCTGAGCATGTTCGTGCTGGACTACCTGCAACTGGTCAAGGTGGCGGGGCGCGGCGGTGGCAACCGGACCCAAGAAGTCGGTGAGATCAGCCGCGAGTTGAAGAACCTGGCGCTGGAACTCCAGATTCCTGTGCTGGCTCTCTCGCAACTGAACCGGGGCGTGGAAGACCGTCCGAACAAGCGCCCGCAGCTCAGCGACCTGCGCGAGTCGGGCAGCGTGGAACAGGATGCCGACGTGGTGATGTTCATCTACCGCGACGAGGTCTACAACAAGGAAACCGACCAGCAGGGCGTGGCCGAGTTCGGCATCGGCAAGCAGCGCAACGGGCCGACCGGCATGGTGAAGGTCCAGTACCACGCGCCCTTCACGCGCTTCTCGAATCTGGCGAGGTTCGTGTGACCGGCCAGCAGCTCCAAGCCCGCGCTCCCACCCTCGAACAGGACATGGCCGCCTGGGGCGAGTCCTACCGGGCCGCCCAGCGCGACCTGAACGTCCGCGCCCTCGCCGCCTACCACCTCTTCCTGCGCTGGAGCGTCGCCGGTCAGCAGGGCGACTTCAGCAGCATCCTCGCCCGGCACGCGGGCCTCTCCCGCACTACCGCCTGGCGTGCTTGGCGGGCTGGGTACGCCCTGCACCTCGGCAGCACCGCCGCCACCGATCAGGGCGACCTCGTGGACGCGGCCCGCGCTCTGGACAACGGCGCCACGCTCGAAGAGGTCAACGCCGCACTGGGCAGCCACACCATCCGCGACCTCGCGCAGCAGCTCGACACGGGCAGCGTGGGCCGCCGGATGACCGCCGAGGCCGCCCAGCTCCGCCAGCAGGTGCAGCAGCGCCTGGGCACGCTGGGTCTGGAGCACCTGCCGCCCGCCGAACGTGACGAGCTGGTGTTCCGCGCGTTTCTGACGGTTTCAGATGAAACGCTCGCCGGGATTGTCGCGGCGTACCGGAAGACAGTGGAAGGGGGGGAGGGATGACCACGGAAGCCGTAGAAGCCTTCAGACGCTTCTCTCAACAGCTCGCCGTCTTGGCTGGAAAGGTGAGGGAGTGGCTGGAAGCCCACAGCGCCCTGACGCCGGAGCCGCCGCGTACCCGTCCCCATACCCGCCCCGGCCGCCAGCAGCCCCAGCCCCGGACGCTGCACAGCGCCCTCGCCGCCAACGCTCGCCCCGTTCATCGCCAGCGGGCCGCGCGGGGCGTGCGGATTCACGCTACCCGGAGAGGATCACGGTGACCCGCTGCGTCAGCAAGCAGGACGGCGAGGCCCTGGAGTCCACCATCCAGGCCCAGATCGTGCAGGCCCTGAAAGCCCAGGACTTCATCGTCTGGGAGATGTTCAAGGGCAGCGCTCGCGGCGGCCAGGTCTGGGCCACCAAGGGTATCCCTGACCTGTACGTCTTCCGGTCAGGCCGCGCCGTTTGGCTGGAGGTCAAGCGCCCCCGCACCGGCAAGCTCAGCCCTGCCCAGCGCGAGCGCCACCACGAGCTGACCATCTGCGGCCTGCCCGTCCACGTCGTCACCAGCCCCGAGGAAGCCCTGGCCGTCCTCGGCATCCGGGTAGTGGGTCTGCTGAAGGGTCACCGATGAGCCTCCACACCCACATCCGTCAGCTCGCCCAGACCCCCGAGGGCCGCGCCCGGCTGCACCGTTGGTCCGGATGCGGCACGGACAACTGGCAGCAGGCGTTCGAGCAGGCCGGGGACTATGCCAACGCCCGGCTGTACGAGTTGCACCAGGCCGCGCCGTGATTCCCCGCCCCTCCCCCTACCGTCACGTTCGCAAGCGCCTCTGGCAGCGCTACCGCCTGCGCCTGAAGCTCGACGAGTACCACCAGCTCTGCCACGCCCTTGCCACCGGCCACTGCCCCAGTGTCCTGCTGGACGGCTACCCGGAAGGCCGCCGCGTGCTGATCCGCTTCCGCTACGCCCGGCGCCACATCACCGCCATCTGGGACAACGACAGCCGCCTGCTGGTCACCTGCCTGCCCCCCTCCACCCATGCCCGCGCCCACCACGCCCTCGGCACCCTCACCTGAAACGGAGCTGCCCTTGCCTCGAAAGTCCGCCCACTACGCCCACCTGGCAGCCCGCGCCTTCCTCAGGGGCACGGGCCATTCCACGGTCGACTCGGCCATCCGCGCCGGTGCCCGAACCAACGCCGAGTGGTGCATCCTCCTGCGCCACTTCGAGCAGCGCTTCTGGAGCACCCACAACAAGAAGGCGCGCCGCGCCGTCAAGACCAGGCACCCGGTCAAGGTGTCACCCGCTCCCGCAGCATCTGGGGAGGGGTGAATCAAGCGGTGACGAAGCAGGTACAAGATGTTCAACTTCTGAACACGGATTTGGAGCGCCGGGCCAAAGCCTGGGGGCAGATTGGCGGCGTCGGGACGGCCCGCGCCCTGCGCCAGGCAGACGAGGCTTACCGTCTCTACCTGGACTTCATCGCCGCCGGGCACCTGGGCCTCGACTTCACCCGTTGGCTTTCCCGGGCCAGCGGCATCAGCCACGGCACCTGCTACAACCGCTTCAAGGCTGGCCGCGCCCGCACCACCTTGCGTGAGTCCGGCGGCAGGCTCAACCGCAACCAGGCGGGCCTGATCGCCGAACTTCGGGAACGCGAGGCCACGCCCATTCCCGACCTCCCCTGGGACGATGAATGACCCGCCGCGCTTCCCTGCCCGTTCGCGTGCAGCGGTTCCGGGAACAGCAGCGCCGCCCGGGCCGCCCGACCGAACTCACCCCTGAGGTCAGCTTCATGATCTGCGAGATGGTGAGGCTGGGCTGCACCTACGAGGTGGCGGCCGTGGCAGCGGGGGTTGCTGGCAGCACCTTCCGCAGTTGGAAACAGCGCGGCCGTGAGGAACCCGGCAGCATCTACGCCGAGTTTCTGGCGGACCTCGAAGAAGCCGAGGCCCAGGGCGAGGTCGTTCACCTCCACACCGTCAGCAAGGCCGGGCCGGACGGGGCGAAGTGGATTCTCGCCGCCCGCCACCCCGAGCGGTACGGCCAGTCCACCAAGGTGAATGTCCTGGTGCGGCAAGAACTCGACACGGCCCTGGACGCCCTGGAAGCTGAACTCACCCCCGAGGAATACGAGAAGGTGCTCGCTGCCCTCGCCAAACACGCGGGCGGCTGACCATGCCGAGAAGGTTCGCACGGGTTTCCGTGTTCGCGGCAGCGGCTGACCGTGCCAAGGCCCGCGGCCTCAACCTCAGTGAGGTCACCGAGCGGACCCAGCAGGAGACACGCTCAGCCCGAGCAGGTGACTTCGCCGAACGGGCGACCGAAGCCTTCACTCCGCACCCCGGCCCCCAGCAGCAGTTCTTCGAGGACCGCACGACTCACGAAGTCTTGTACGGCGGCGCGGCCGGCGGCGGCAAGAGCCACGCGCTGATGGGCCTGGCCCTGGTGCGGTCCGCCATCCCCGGCCACCAGGCCATTCTCTTCCGTAAGACCTACAAGCAGATCGAGGGCAGTGACGGCCTGCTCTCCAAGGCGCTCGCCATGTACCTACCCATCGGCATGAAGTACCGCGCCGACGAGTACAAGTTCACGGCCCCCACCGCCGCGAACGTGGTGCTGCGCCACCTCTCCGACCGCACCGCCTATCTCGACTATCAGGGGCAGGCGTTCCAACTCGCGGGCTTCGACGAGCTGACCCAGTACACCGAAGAGGAATACCTCTACCTCTTCTCCCGCCTCCGCAGCACCATCCCCGGTGTGGTGCCGCTGATGCGGGCCAGCGCCAACCCCGGCGGCCCCGGTCACGAGTGGGTGCTGAAACGCTGGGCCGCCTGGCTCGACCCCCAGCACCCCAACCCCGCTGCGCCCGGTGAGGTCCGCTGGTACCTGCGCGGCGCGGACGGCGTGGAACAGGAAGTGCCCGAAGGCACGCCCCTCGCCCGTTCCCGCACCTTCATCCCCGCCCGCCTCAGCGACAACCCCAGCCTCACCCACGACGACGAGTACCTCGCCAACCTCAACAGCCTCCCCGAGCTGGAGCGCCTGCGCCTGCTGAACGGCGACTGGACGGCGGTGCTCGGGGAGGGCATGTACTTCAAGCGGTCCATGTTCCGGGTGCTGGGGGCGGAGCAGTATCTGGCGCAACTGGAGACGGACCCGGTGGTCACCCGCGTGCGCGTCTGGGACCGCGCGGCCACCGAACCCAGCGAGACGAACAAAGACCCCGACTGGACGGTGGGCACGCTGGTCGGCAAGACGCGCTCAGGTCGCCTGATCGTGGAAAACGTGCAGCGCTTCCGCAAGGGGCCGCACTTCGTCGAGCACAAGATCAAGCAGACCTGCGCCGCCGACGCCATCCGCTACGGCACCGACCCACGCAAGGGTGGCGTGATCACCGTGCTGACCCAGGACCCCGGCCAGGCGGGGAAGTACGAGCGCATGAGCTACGCCCGGTTGCTGGGCGGCCATGACGTGCGCTGGCTGCTGGAACGCAGCATCGGTGACAAGGAAACCCGCGCCCGCCCCGCCGCCGCTCAGGCCCAGGCCGGGCAGGTCGACGTGGTGGAAGCGGAGTGGAACCGCGAGTGGTTCACGGAGCTGGAGGCGTTTCCGCTGGGGGCGCACGATGATCAGGTGGACGGCGTATCCATAGCCTGTATCTGCCTGAACGACAAGATGCCCGCGCGGAGTTCGGGGTGGGTGGCGTAATGTAAGCCTTAAAAGGGACGATTCGCGCCAGGTGGTAGAAGTACATCAGCCAATTGAGCTGTCCACTTCATAGTCATTAAACCTACTTCAAGTTCAGTAAGTACAACGACCATGCACAGTTTTACAATCTGATCCGGCTTAAGACTAAGAGGGCTAGGTTCTAATTCTTTGACAATCCTCTCTTGAGCCTCTTTGTCTAAAGACAAATACATTTCTTGAGCCTCTTTTTTGGTAACCTCCCTCCCTGCGTCTAATTCATGTGCCGGGTTATTTCTAAAGTCTCTTATTTTGTGTAGAACGTCTCCTAAGCGGGCCAAGGATATGTCACTGGAAGCTAGCGCATCTATTTTGCTAACTAGTCGCTTATCTTTCGGCTTTAGCTTAGTAAATACAATTATCTTATCTAAAACCCTCTCTATGTGCAGGGTGCCACGAATTGAGAAGGCTAGTTTGTCTTCAGTAATGAGATCACTTACAAATAAGTGATTTCCACTTTTAATTTCTTCCTCAAAATCATCAAAATCTTTTAACTCCTCTTCCACTATCTTGTTAATCACTTTTTTAGCTAAAATAAAGTCTATTAAGGAAAGCCTTCTCTCAAATGACTTTAAAATCCCCTCTTTTGCCATCAGGAGATTTTTACGATAGTTCTCAGCGTATTCCATGCGCTGAGAATATCAGCCTGCCGGGTGTCACCCCCCAGCCCATCCTGTCCTTACACCGCTCTGGTAGCGGCAGCGCCAGGTGCGCGAAAGGACAGAACATGCCTGAGCAGAAGCAAGTGACCATCACCGTGAATGACGACGGCACCGTCGATCTCGCCGCCTTCGCCTCTGACCCCGACCTGAAGAAGGTCAAGGGCGTTATTGACGGGCTGCGAACCGAGTCGGCAGGACACCGCACCAAGACCGGTGAACTCACCGCGAAGTTGGAAGCGGCTCAGGCCCGCATCTCGACCCTGGAAGGCAGCAGCAACCTCACCGACGCCGAGCGGGGCGAGCTGAAGACCCTGCGCGAGTTCCGCGAGGCGGCCGGCGTCACCAGCGCCGACGACCTCAAGCGGCTGCGTGAGGACGCCCAGTTCGGCCAGTCCCGCCGCGTGGATGACCGCCTGGGCGACCTGGCCCGCGTGCTGGGGGCCGACGCTGGTGCGCTGAAGAAGCTCTCCGGCATCCGTGATCTGGAAACCAAGGTGGAGCGCGAGAAGGTCATCGTCAACGACGCCGAGACCACCCGCGAGACGCCGATGGTCAAGGTGAACGGCGTGTGGGAGCCGCTGAAGGGCTACGTCGAACGCGAGTACGCGCCCTTCAAGGCGGTGCTGTGGCCCGAAGGGGACAAGAAGCAGGACCCCGTCTCTCTGCCGGGCGTGCCCGGTGCGCGCGGGAACGGCCAGGGCCAGGGCGGGGCGGCAGATCAGCAACAGGACGAACCCGACTTCTTCGCCGCCATGTTCGACACCGGCGGCGCTGCCAGGAGCTAATCCATGCCGAGACCCACCCTTGAAGTCATCACCCGCAACAGCGGCCAGGCCAAGCGTAGCATCGTGCGCCGCTACCAGCAGCTCAGCCTGCTGATGCAACTCCTGCCTTTCGACAACTCCGTCGTGCCCAGCCTGAGCGGCGGCGGTGGCCGCAGCCTCGCCTACGCCTACGAGCGCGACAAGCAGCCGCGCGGGGCGCAGTTCCGCGACTGGTACCAGGATTACCCTGCCGACTACCAGGACACCGAGCCCGTGGTCACGTACCTGCGCCCCCTGGGCGGCGCGTTCGAGATCGACCGCGTGTTCGTCCAGGCGGACGGCAGCATCAGCCCCAGCACGCCGGGCCTGGGCAGCTTCGTGAACGAGAACGTGGACGCGCTGGCCCGCGCCACGGTGGGCCTGTTCGCCAACACGGCGGTGAACGGGGACAAGAAGGTGAATAACCTGGCCTTCGACGGGCTGAGCACCATCCTCGACGGCACCACCAGCGAGTTCAACGGCTCCGGCCTGACCATCGCCGAGGGCGCCACGGTGGACAACTACACCACGGCGACCACGGCCATGAAGAAGTTCATCAACCGCATCAAGGCGCGAGGCCTCGCGCCTGTCATCTTCACCAACGAGGACAGCGCCCTGCGCCTGGAGATGGCGGCCATCAAGCTGGGCTACACCGACCGCAAGCCCTCCGGGTTCGGGCAGGACATCGTGAACTTCGCCGGTGCCCCGATCATCGACCTGGGGGCGCGTGTCGGCACCACTGGCGACAGCGCCGCCGACAGCGTGATTCCCACCACGACCGGCGCGGGGGCCTCGGGCGGCCTGACCGACATCTACATCGTCGGCCTGGGTCTGAGCGGCTTCCATGGCGTCACCCTCACTGGGGACAGCGGCGTGACGTACTACAGCAACCTGGGCGACACCAAGCCCGGCGTCACCAAGCGTGTGGAGTGCGAGATGGTCGGCACTGTCGCCCTCAAGGACACCAAGGCCGCCTACGTCCTGCGTGACGTGCGCGTGCAGCCGCAGGTCTGATCGTGGGCGGCAAGGCAGCCGAGTACGCGCGGGAACTGGAGCGGCAGGCGTTCGAGAAGACGCAGGCCGTCCAGCTCCCGCCCACTGACCCCATCCGGCGTGCGAAAGTGCTGGACAGGGTGCCCGCGCCGAAAGACACCGGTGCACCGAACGGCACCGCGGGAAAGGCAGATGGGGCGGACGGCGGCAGCATCCCGGGCGGGGCGTCTGAGGGTGTGCCCACCCCGGACAGCATCCCCGAGGTGCAGCCCACATCCGCCCAGGAATCCCGGCCTGCCCAGCCTGAAGGGGCAGACGAGAAGCCCAAGGCTCCCCGTCGTCCCCGACCCGCGAAGGCCACGGAATGACCCAGCCGCCCGCCATGTCCGAGGCCGACGCCCTGCAACACCTGCGGGACGCCCTGGGCGAGAACTACGCCGGGGCCACCGATGAGGCCACCCTCACCCGTGCCCTGTGGGTGGACGCGGCGGGCGGGCGGCTGCGGCCCTGGGCGACGGCGGCGCGGCTGATCAAGTTCAATACCGAGTACGAGGTCGACGAGGGGCTGAAGGCCCGTGTGGACCGCAAGCTGGCCGAGCTGGCAGACACCCAGCGCGGGGCGGACGCGGCAGCCGGGCGATCTGGGAGACCTGCTTTCGGTGGCGTCACCTGGGGAGACCTGTAGGCCCGCGTCTAGCCGCTCTTTTTGCCGCCCCCCGTGGGCGGTTTTCTTCTGCCGGGTGTCACCCCGGGCGGCACGCTGGGGACATGGAAACGCAGCGTCTCGCCGTCTATCCGCACACGCCGACGCCGCCCGGCACGGTGGTGAGCCTGCAAGGCTTCCCCGGCACCTTCACCGTGTTGAGCAGCTTCACCGCCTACGCTGACGGGAAGAAACGCACGGCGTACATCCTGGCCGATGAGCGGGGTGAAGCCTGCGTGGCCCTGAACACCTGGCACACCCCCTTCAGCTTTCTCTCGGAACGCCTCGCCCAGCTTCAGGCGGCGGGGCAGGAACTGGCGGAGCTGAAGGAAGCCCTCCGGCGGGCGGTCGGGGAAGAGCGTTGATGGATACGGCGCAACTCCTCCAGCTTCAGCGGATGCAGGCACGGCTGGCGGACGTCCGCACCCGCATGACCCGCGAGACGGCCATGCGCGAGCTGTACGCGGACCGCTTCGGCAGTGACCTGCTGGGGGACATGGCCGCCAACTTCTCCCCGGAGACGCTGGATATGGCCTTGCAGGGTGAGAACCCCTTCCGTGAGGCCGTGCAGCGCCTGGTGGTGCCCGTGCGGGCGGGCGGCGCGCAGTGGACCGGCGACGACACCTGGACGGACGACCGCAAGGCGTATCTGAAGGGGCTGGCGGGCCTCTTCGGGAAGGTCGTCACCACCCTGGCTCTGACCGGCAAGGCCGCCGTGCTGCCGTGGAAAGGGCCGGACGGGCAGGTGCGCGTGACCGCCCTGCGCGGTTATCTGCACCCGGTCTACAGCAGCAGCGACCCCGACCAGTTGGAGCGTGTGCTGAGCGTCACCACGTCGGATGGCGGTCCGGCGGGCATCCGCTACACGGTCTGGGCCTTCGAGGCCGGGCGCGTGACCATCCACCGCGACCTCGACGACCCGACGCGGTACGCGCTCACGCCGGGGGAGGAGATCGAGCTGCCCTACGCGGCGGGGCGGCTGCCACTGGCCTTCGTCGCCTTCGACGAGGACGGCGAAGGTCAGCCTTACAGCCCCGGTGACGTGTGCTACTCCGCCTTCCGGCGCTTCCTGCACCGACTCGTGCAGGAGAACGTCACCTACCACAGCGGCGCGTACAAGCAGAAGGTCATCTACGGGAACAACGGCCCGGTCCCGGCCCTTGGCCCCTTCAAGCTGCTGGAACTCGACAGCGAGGCGAAGTATGAGGAACACGGCGCGGACACGGCCCTGATCAAGCAAATGACCGACGCGCGCGAGGCAGCCGGGCGCAGTGTATGGGCGTCGGCAGGGGCACCGGAGGCCCAGCACGGGGCCGGTGAATCTGGCGAGGCGCGGGCCATCGCGGGCCAGATGCACGAGCAGACCTGTGATGACCTGGGCGACAAGGGCGCGGCGCTGCTGACCGATGCCGCCGCGCTGCTCGCCGGGATGGGCGTCACGCCGAAGCCCATCGAGTTCACCTGCCGCCCCCTCTTCGTGGCGAAGCGCGCGGCCGAGCAGGCGAACCTGGGCGCGCTGTACCGCGACAAGGGCATCAGCCGCGGGGAACTGCTGCTGCGTCTTCAGGACAGTGGCCTGACCATCAGCGCCGACGAGCTGAAGCGGGCGGCGGCAGAGTCGGGTGACTTCGCACGGGCGGTGGCGTTGCTGAACGCGGGTGCGCCCACGTATATCGCACTCGACCTGCTGCGCCAGGCCGGCATGACCGTCATCACCGAGCAGGACGTGGAGGCGCAGCGTGCCCTCGACCTGGCTGATGCGGGGGGCGAGGGCGAACCGCTGAACGACCTGACCGGCAACCCGGACGACCTGACCGACCCGGCGGCGTGACGTGGCAGACCTGCGCCTCACCGAGCTGCTGCGGGTCCTCGACCTGGCCGCCCTGCGCGAGAAGCGCGATCTGGACGACATGCGCCGCGCGGTGGTGCGCCAGTACCGTGTCATCTCGCTTGACGAGGCCGCCCGCCAGCTTCGCGCCGCCTTGGACGCCCCCAACCCCAACAGTGCCCGCGCCCGAACCGATCTCACCCTGAAGGCGCTGGACATCGCCGTGAAGGAACTGGGCCTGCCGCCGCAACGGGCCGAGCAGATCGTGCGCCGCGCCGTGCGGGACCGGGTGCAGACGCATGACGAGCTGCTGCGCCTCCAGAATCCGGCCCTGACCTTCAACGATCCCGCCGAGGTGCAGGCCCGCGCGGTGGGCACAGCGCGGCGGGACATGAACACCTACTGGGAGAAGGAACAGCGCCGCTTCCGCAACGACGTGAGCCGCACCATTCGCCAGGCCATCCGGCAGGGCCTGCCGCCCGAAAAGGCGGCGGACCTGCTGGAGAAACGGCTGGGGGTGAGCCGGAGCCGGGCGGTGCTTGTGGCGACCGACCAGATGCTCACCGCAGCGGCCAACGCGGATCGGCAGCGGCAGCGCGACATGGGCATCAAGGAATACCTCTGGCGGACCGTTGGCGATAACCGTGTGCGGCGGGAACACCAGCTCAGGAACGGTGCGCGGTACCGGTGGGCGGACGGGGGGGAGTATCCAGGCTTTGCCATTCGCTGTCGGTGCCGGGCTGTGCCCCTTGTTAGGGCTGCCGTGCCCGATACTGACGCGACCCTCCTCCCCATGACGGAAGCTGCTCATCCCTCCACCACCCCTCCCGAGTCCCTCCCCCGGCCCAACATCCGAACGTACGTGGATGGCCCGCTCGAACGGCGGTTAGCGCGAGTGTTGGACAGGTTACATACAGACCATCCGCCCACGCGAGGCCGCCCCCAGTTCTTCATCGCGCGGTCTGCCGACGAGCTGGGCCAATTCATCAACGTCCTGCGCCTTGATCCCAATGAGGCCCGTAAGGCAGCAGCCTTGTATGCCTACGACGCCCATGCGGTGGTGATCAGCCCCCAACTCCGCGACCTGCTAGACCATCCTGATGATCGTTACCGCTTGGCCGGTTTGAGGTACATGGCACATGAGTGGTGGCATGTGATGCGGGTGGATCGCCAGCGGGTGTATGGCCTGGAGGAGGGGGGCGCGGAATTGTTCGCCGACCGCGTGACTCGCGTTCTGACCGGTGTGCCTGGCGAGTTGCGGCGAATTCAGGAGTATGCGGGTCTGGCGTCTGGTGCTGAGCTTCTCGGGGAGGCGGCCAGGGGTCCGGGAAATGCCCTGGCCTGGGTTCTCGCTTCCCGAGAGCAGGCAGACGTAGGGGCGTGGTTTGCCGCGCAGCTCAAGGAACTCGGTGTGCCCGGTGATGATATTGCTGTCATCAGCAGTTACAATGGGCACACGCCTGGAAGCTGGGTTCAGCTCGTCCAGCAGGCGCTCCGAAGGGCAGGTGAGAAGTCATGACGGTAACTGAGAAGGACGTGCGTTCCATCGAGGACAGCGGCCAGCAGGTCATGTATCCGGACTTTGGCTTCGAGAGCGAGCAGGCCACCACCCGAATTGAGGAGACGTTCGCCCTGCGTGGCACCAGTCACGAGATTGACCATGATCTTCGGGCGCGCCTTGCCGCTCTCCCTGGTGCCTTCGTGATCAAGTGATTCTGTCCCGGCCGGGACCATCCTGCCCCGCGGGGCACTTTCAGTACCGCCCCCCGGGGCGGTTTCCTTTTGGGCCGGGTGTCACTGCCCCCCGCAGACTGAATCCGTGCCCGTCGACGCCCGCCCCTTCCTGACCCTCCACACGCCGGGAGGGTCGTGCCGCTGCCAGCGGCCCAAGTTGCGGCCCCTGGCCCTGGGCGTCACCGGGCAGGCGGGCACCGTCGCACAGGATCAGCCGACGCACACCATCCCCGTTCCCGTGGCGATCACTACCCCGCCCGCTGATCTCGCGGACAACGTGGTGGTGACGGTGGACGTGGAACCTGGTACGTGGACTCCCTTTCGGGTGCTGCGGAACGGGATCGACAAGGGTGCAGGCGTCTGGAAGCTGTATGTGCGGGTGGAAGACGGGTACGTCTCGCCCGCGTCCGGTGGTGCTGAGGAGGGCTACCAGCCATGACCAAGCCGTCCGCAACGTTGAAAGTGCCCAGTTGGGTCAAGCGGCTGGGCCAGCTCCCCGAACAGATCACCCAGGAGGCCCTCGCCGAGAGCCGCGATTACCTGCGTGACGCGGCCCGGCACAACGCCACCAAGGGCGGCGCGCGGGGGCTGCGCGTTCGTTCCGGGCGGCTGCTGCGCTCTATCCGCACCTACCTGAAGGCGAAGCCGAACGGGGGGGAACTGAGCCTCGGCATGGTGTTCTACGGGTGGGTTCATGACACCGGCATGACCATCCGGGGGAAGAACGGCGGCTACCTGCGCTTCCGCACGCCAGATGGGAGCTGGCATCAAGTCCGGCAGGTCGTGCTCCCTGAACGGCGCTGGGCGCGGGACGCGCTCGACGACACCCGCAAGCAGTTCCCCCGCTACCTGCACCGCGCCCTGGAACGCGCCACGAGGCCCGGATGAGCTTCCCGGACTACCTGGAACTGTTCATTACGGAGCTGGTGGCCGAACTGAAGCGCCGCTTTGAACCAAGTGGCTACACCGTGGAAGCACGGGAGCCTGCGGAAGGGGAACTGGCGGCAAACAGCACCACCAAGCAGATTTTCGTGACCCAGGAGGGCTTTGACGGTGCCGAGGCCCAGGATGCGGACGGCGGCGATTTCATCAACATCACCACGGCGGTCATGGTCGGCTGCGTCATGAAACGGCCCTCCACTGAGGTGCTGGCTGTGGGCACCCGTCAGCGCCGCCGCACGCTGGTGCAGGCGGTTCGCCGCGTGATGCGCGACTTCACCGCCCGGCATGACGTGGTGGAGCTGGCGTTTCTGGGCGAAGCCCCCCAGCTCATCGACACCTTTTACGTCTCTCTCACTGGCGTTGAACTCAGGTTCAGCATCCCCGCAGAGGAGGAAGCATGAAGTACGTTCTCAAGACCGAGCTGAACGGTGAGCCGATCCTTGACGGCCTGTTTGATGGCCTGGGCGTGATTCTGCACGGGCAGGTCGTGACGCCCGCCTACCCCGCGCAGGAAGAGGCCCTCAAGGCCGACCCGCGCTTCAAGGTGTACCGGGAACCGGGTGTCACCGAAGAGGCCAAAGTGGGCAGCAAGGCGGAAACCGAAACCAAGAAGCCCACACCCGCCGCCAAGGAGAAATGATGGACGCCTCGACTGCCAAGCTGGGCCTGGCCCTGATGACGAACCTCGCCACCCTCCCCGACGCGCCCACGGTCACGCTTCGTGCGCGCCAGCTTGCCGACCCGACCCCGACCTTTACCGAAACTGATGACCCTGTCGCCATCGGGAACCGCTACGGGCAGATGCGGGTGCTCCAGGGGGTCCAGGCCAACAGCAAGCAGATTCAGGCCACGGGGATGCTGCGCGACCTGCCGTTCCTGCTTCAGCCGATTCTCGGCGCGCCCGACGGGACGGGCCTCATCACGCCCCGGCCCGACGCCTACGCGGCGCTGATGCCCGTGCAGCCGCTGGCGGTGTTCCAGAAGCACCCCTTGCAGGACGCCCTGTTCCCCGGCGCGATGATGTCCGAACTGGTCATCAACGTGACGCAGCGGGACACCAGCACGGTCAGCGTCACGCTGAACACCACCCGCGTGGACGAGATGCCCGCAGTCACGACCTGGCCCGCCGCTGCGGCCAGCGACTACCTGAAGTTCCTGAACTTCTGGATCATCGTGAACGGCGTGAAACTCGCGCCTGAGACGGCCACCATCACCCTCGCTCAGGGTATGGAACCGGAAGACGGGGCGCAGGGCACGGACCCCCAGGGGCGCATGTTCGTTCTGGGGTACACGCTGAATGGTCCGCTGACGGCCAAGCTGGCCTTCTCGATCAACGAGTCCGGTGCCGCGAAGTACGGCGGCACGTTGAAAGGCCTGCACGCCATGTCCCAGCCGGACCTTGCCACGGGCGAGCGCGCGATCTTCGACGTGAAGTTCGGCTTCGACCTGGGCGCGGGAAAGCAGGTGGAATTTACCTTCCCCAATGCGAATCTTCGCGGTCAACAGTTCCCGACCGGGCTGGGCAAGATCGTGGCGAGCTACGAGGCGGAAAGCACGAACGTGGGCGCGCCGCCGGTGCTGGTCAAGGTGCCGGTGCCGACCCCCTGACCTGTCTGGTTCAGGTATGGCCCCGCCCCACGCGGGGCTTTTTGCTGTTGGGTGTCACGACACCTCTGAGACTGGGGGCATGAGCGACGAAACGCAGGCAGCAGACACGACAGCCCTGATCAGCAGGTACGAGCCGCACAGGCGCGAAAAGCTAAAGGGCATGACCAAGGCCCTTTACCTGCCGCTGCTCGGCCAGGAAGTGATTATTGGACGGCTAAGTATGGAGGCCTACCTGGCAGACAGCAGGCGTGTGGTCCTGAGCATCCCGGCCATGCGCGAGGCTGCTGTGGCCTGGAGTGCCAGCGTGGCCGAGAAGCTCGACGATGGGAAGCCCAAGATGCCCCGTGGAGACCTGCCGCCCGAAGTCCAGCTTGAGGTCGAGCGGGAGGCGCAGCGGGCGCTGGTGCGCGGGGCACTCCTGCGCCCTCCGCTTGAAGATCTCGTCGAAGAATTCGGTGGGTCTCTTGAGGACCCCGATCTCGGGATGGCTGATGATTTTGAAGTGCTGCTCTTGAGTATCGTGACCTTTGCCAAGGTAGGTGATGCCGAGCGGGAGCAAACCAAAAGCCTTTCTGTGGCAGCAAGCAGGAATCCTCGACGCCCTCGCCAGTAAGTACAGCAAGCGGCCCAGTGAAGTTATGCGCTTGGTTGGAGCCACAGAAGAGGACCGGCTGGCCTTTGACGAGTGTGTGCTGGCGTGGGCCAGAGCCGATGAGGCCCTCCAGTATTGGTGGGCACAGCAACAACAAGGAGGGTAAGCATGGATTTCGACTTTGAGAAGCTGCAAAAGCAGCTCGAACAAGCCCGCCGTCAGGGCCAGGCCGCCCTTGAGCAGGCGCAAGCATGGGCAGAAGCCTGGGGAATCACCTCCGAACGCCTGATGGCAGTACAGGAAGAGGTACTAGCAGCCCAACGGGAGGCGCAACGGCGCGCAGAGTTGCCTCGACTCCTCGCCCAGTTGTCACGGTATGGAAGATAAACAAGGCCCCCGCCTGAGCGGGGGTTCTTGTTGCCGTCTGTCCTACAACTCTTTCAGATCATCGTACTGATCTACGTTGTACCCACACGCGGCCAGCAGTGCGAAGCGCAGTCCCTCCAGGCTCAGGTGCCCGGCCCCGACCAGCTTCATGGTGAGGGTCTTGGTCTCCTGGGACCACTTCGGGTACTGGCCGTTCCACTGGAGTGTGGTTTCCATAGCCAGGAGGGCTGTGCGCTTGTTGGCATCCGAGAAGCCGTGATTCTGGATAATGAGGTAGCCGAGCGCGGCGACCTTCCAGAAGAAGGTCAAGTAGGCGTCCTGGCCCCCAGCACTCCGGGTTGGAGCCTCCAGAGCGCTGAGGACCTGCCCCTTGTCTTTAAACCCCGGCTGTCCACCGAACTCCTCAAGAATCTCGTCGTGAAGCTCAAAAACGAATACAGAGGTCGGATAGCTCCTCCCTCTGTACCTGTAGTTGTACCGACCTATTTTAAGCAAGGGCCTTCATGGCTTCCGCGTTCTTGCGGAGCAGGTTGCTGATCTGCTGCTTGGCTTCCTTCTTCGTCTGAGGGGCCGCCAGGGCGACCTTGCCATTGGGCTTAAAGTTTGTAGGCTTGGACATACGGACACCTCCTAGGGTCCGGAGTATACCACCGGGCACAGCCCCGGTATACGGCGGTTTGCTTGCTGGGCAAAGGTTAAAGGGCGGGGGGAAAGGGCGGTCTGGGCGCCACGCCCGCGAGATGCTGGACGAGTGGCTGGACGACCACAGCGAGCAGGATGCCAAGACCATCACCATAGACGCCCTGAACTGAACCGCTCCTCATTTGCCGCCCCGCTTTCACAGGGGGCGGTTTAAGCTGGGGCCGTGACCCTCACTCCCGACGACCAGGCACGCATTCAAGCTGAGGAAGCCTATCGTATCCAGCTTCGTACGCAGAAACGGCGTGTAGGATGCTGGAGGTGGGGATGTGGTCTGCTGGTCGCCCCTATCGTTCTTTTTTTCGCCTTTTGGGGGCTGGTGAAGGTCTTTAATGCCGTGACGCCGGATGACCCACGCCAGGCGCAGAAAGATGCTCAGGTTGAGTTTGTAGTCAATTGTGAGAATCAAATACAAGCGAGCTTGAAAGCCCCCAAGACTGCCAAGATCAGTAGCCCCTGGCCTGACCAGGTACTGACAACTGTAAGTGGCTTCGCTTGGAATGGCTACGTGGATGCCGAGAATAGCTTCGGGGCAAACATCCGCACGGACTTCAGATGTTCAGGTCCTGCTGCTTCTCCAACAGTTGTGTTTGAGTGACTAGCCTCCCCCGCCCCCTTACCGGGGCGGCCTTCTTCTTTCACCGGGTGTCACCCCCCACGTCAGCCTAGGGACATGTCCTTGGCCGACGAGATTCTTCTCAAGCTGAACGTTCAGACCGTCGGTGCCGACAGCGTGAAGGGGCTGACCAGCAGCGTCTCCCAACTGACGACCGAGATGCGCGCGACGGACAACGCCCTGGGCATCAGCGGGCAGACTCTCCAGGCTCTCCGCGACCAGCTCTTGCAAGCCTCACGCGGCTTTACTGCTGGAAGCCAGGAGGCACTGAGCCTCGCCCGCGCCGCTGGGCAGGTACAGGTCCAACTCAACGCCGTCACCCGTGCCGAGCGCCAAGTGGCTACCGAGACGGAACGGCAGGCGGCGGCCACCCGTAAGGCCGCGCAGGAAAACCAACAGTACGTCGTCACGACCCGCGCGATGGAGCAGGCCCTTGAGCGGATTCAGGCCGAAGTCCGGGCCGGGATCGTTGGAAGCGACCGCCTGAGTGCCGCGCTGAGAGGACAGCGGACGGAGTTGCAGGGCCTGATTCAGGGTGTGGCGCGGGGCGGTGCCGCGTATGACGAGTACGTGGGCTACCTGGGCGAGGTCACGCGGGAGCTGGGCCGGATGGACCGGGCCATGACCACCCCTGGACGCCTTCAGGGGCTGTTTGGCGGTCTGTCCCAGGGCATCCGTTCCAGTGGCCTGCTAGGGATGTTGGGCGACCTGGGCGGTGGGCTGGGAGGTATTGAGGGAAGACTGGGCAGCGTGGCTGCGGCTGCTGGGCCGGTCGGAATTGCCATTGGTGGGGTCACGGCGGCGATTGGCGTCGGAATCGGGGTAGTGAATAGGGCCGTTAACGAGTACGCCAAGCTGGAATACGCCCTTGCCAAGATCAGCACGCTGACCGATAAGACCCCGGCGCAACTGGGAGCAGTTAAGACGGAAATCCTCAGTCTCAGCCGGGAAATTGGTATGAGTTACGAGGACCTGGCCGAAGGTGTCCGGGGGGCCATTGGAGCCTCCGTGCGCGGAACAGAAGAGATGAGTCAAGCACTGAGCTTCACGCGGGAAGCGGCGAAGCTTGCTGTTGCTGGGAATACGACGACAGCGGCCAGTGTCGATCTTTTGTCCAGCGTCATGAATGCCTACAAATTGAGTGCGTCTGACACGCGGTCGGTCTCGGACGGCCTGTTTGCCGCTATCCGTGACGGCAAGATGGAAGTCAACGAACTGACGCAGAGCATGGGTCTCGTGACTGCCATGTCTGCCGACCTGGGCGTGCCGCTTCAGGTGGTAAATGCTGCCCTGGCGACGATGACTGCCAACGGTATCAAGACCAGCAGCGCAGTGGATTACCTGCGCTCAGCGTTGAGTTCGATCCAGAAGCCAAGTAGTGAAGCGGCTACCCTGGCAGACAATCTCAATCTGAAGTTTGATGCTCAGGCGCTGGCCTCCAAAGGACTGGTCAAGTTCCTCCAAGACGTGATTGTCGCCACTAAAGGCAACAAGGAGCAGATGGCAATTCTGTTTGGCGGCGTGGAGGCGCTGTCAGCGGTCACGTCTATTGCTTCCGGCAATTTTGACCGGATGAAAACTAACCTGGAAAACCAGGCAAAGGCCGCAGGTTCCACAGAGGCGGCCTACAACAAGATGGCTGGGACGATCCAAAAAGAAAGCGACCGTGTAGCTGCCAATTGGAAAACGCTATGGGCCAATATAGGGGAGGCTTTTGCCCCCTTTAAAGCCGGCTTTATGAAAGACATTGGCGACATGCTCAACAGTGTCAATGAGCTGTTGGAAAAGTTTAACCGGGGCCGGAATGAGAGCCGGGCCGCTGAGAACGTCGCCAATCTGGAAAGTGAACTGCAAGCCAAGCGAGAGTACCTGGCCGGTGGGCGCAAGTTCATCAGCGGGGAAAGCCCGGTGGCTGACCCGCGCCTGCGCCAAGACTGGATAGACCGCCGTTTGCCCAACACCCTGCGTGAGATTGCAGACCTGGAGCGGCGCATTACTGAAGCGAGAACGGCGGTAGCGCAGATTCGGGCAGAGAATGCAATCTATGCAGCCGCTCACGGCACTGCCCGACTTCCCAGTGGGGTGCAGGGGCCGAACTTTGGTGGGGTACTAGCCGCTCCTGCGGAGGCTGTTATTGTCTCCGGTCAGGCACTCGCCTCCCTCCTGGGCATGGGGGGACGCCGAGTCCTGAATGACTTCGGCGTCAGCGGCAAGGATTACCACCATGACGGCGCCGTGCGGGCAGACGCCACCCATAACGGCATTGACTACGGTGCCCCACGCGGCACGCCCATCCTGGCCCCCTTCTCTGGCACGCTGTCTTTCCGAGAGGATGCCAAGAACGGGAAAATCTTTGAGTTGGTCGACGCCGCTGGTAACAAGCTTGTTGGCCTACACTTGAACGCTTTTGACGCTGAGGTGGTCAAGGCGCTGACAGCGGGTGGCAGGAAGGCTATTGAGGTTGCCCAGGGCGCGCGTATTGGCACCGTGGGGAACACCGGCAGTACGGCGGGTAGTGCCCCCCACCTGCACCTGATGGGGTACGCCGCAGGAAGCGCGAAGCCCATCAACCCCACCAGCATTCAGTTCCGTGGTGGGGCAGGAGAAGGTGCATTTGCAGATAGCGGGTACGGCAGGAGAGATGGCGCGGGCGGTCCAGGCGGGGGGGGCGATAAAGACACCCCCGTCACCGCCGCCCAGATCGTCCGCGCCCAGCAGCTCACCGCCGCGCTGGAAGCGGCTCAGGCGGCCCTCAAGAAAGACCCCAAGAGTGTCCCTCTCACGCAGGCCGTCATCACCGCCACACGCGAGTTGGAGAAGTTTCAGAAGGCCAGCAGCGGCAACGCCGAAGCCCTGAAGGCCATTCAGAAGGAAGGGGCCAAGACCAGCGGCACGTGTATCGCCAGCTCTGCCGAACTGAGAAAATACGGCACAGACGCCCTGCGCCTCTACAAAGACCTGGAGACGGCGCAGAAAACGGGCAGCACGGCCCAGATCAACGCCGCTGAACGCGCTATCGCCACGTGGCAGGGTGAGGACAAGGCGAGAAAAGCTGTTTTTACTGCTGAAAGCGCCGCCTACCAAATCCGCGTCAAGAACCGTGATGCCGACACGCAGCACACCCAGCGTGCTGCTGCCGCCTACACCGCCGTTCAGCAGGCCATCCGTCAGCAGGACATGAAACGCGCCCAGGACGCCCTGGCCGACCTCAAGGACCAGCAAACGGCCCGCCTCGCCCTGGAAGGCAAAACCGCCACCGACCGGGAGCGCATCGCCAAAGAGACGAATCCCCGCATCCTGTCAGCCACCTACGCGCTGAACGCGGAAATCAAGCGTCAGGCCGATGAGCAGGTCACCGTGTGGCGCAAGAGTGCGGAAGCGAAAGCGCTCGGCGCTGTCGCCGCCGACGCCGAGATGAACCGCCGTCTCGGGGTAAACCGGGAAAATGAACGGCAAGCAAACGTCAAGGCACAGCGTGAACAGCTTCAGGCCGTGCAGCAGGTCAGCGCCCAGCGCCAACAGGAGGAAAAGCAGCTTCAGCAAGAGCTTTCCGGCCTGAGGGTGGAGAAAGCCCAGCAGACCTCCACCCGTCTCAAGACCATTGAAGACGCCGACGTGAAGGCGCACGAAGGCAGCCTTCAGCAGCAGCTCGAACTCACCCGCAAATACTCTCAGGCCCAGTTCGAGCGTGCAGAGCAGATCGCGCGTGCCATTCGCAACAAGGCGATTGCCGACGCCAAAGGCAAGCCGAATGAGTCCGCCCTGGTAGATACGGCGAACGAAACCTACCGGACAGCGGTGGAGACGGCCCGCATCGCCCGCCTGAACGCGGTGCAGACGGCGCAGAAGGCCGTAACGGAAGGGGTGAGCAAGGAACGGGAAGCCGTCACCGCGCTGACCGACAAGTACCGCCAAGCCCAGGATGCCCTTCAGAAAAAGGCCGACGCGGGCACCCTCACCGCTGAGGATATGGCTGACTACGCCCGCACGCTGGCCGGGTACTGGCAGGAAGCTGGGAAGGCAGGCATCAAGGCGCGGCCCGAAATCCTGGCGGCCCACGCGGCAGCGCGGCAATTCGCCAGCAGCGCCACCGACCTGAACGCGGCTTCTATCCTGTTCGGCCTGAACGGGGCGAAGGCTGTGGCAGACGGCAGCAGCGAGGCGCGGAAGGCCGTGAATGACGTGCGGGTGAGCCTGGATGACCTGCTGGCGATTCTGCCCGAGGGCGAGGAGGAAACCCGCACCTTCGTGGTCGCGATTGCCGACCTGGAACGTCAGGGCCTGCTGGCGACCGGGGCCATGCAGGGGCTGAATGAAGCGATAGCTGCCCGCCTGGGCCTCAAAGAGGGCGAGCGGGCTGGGGATGACGCGCTCGACCTGGTGCTGGCCAACCCCAGCGAGTACGGCGACAGCGGGCGCGACCGGCAGGCGGCTCAGGTCGCGGCCCAGGCGGCGCAGCGCCAGACGGCGGAAAGCCTGAGGGATACCTTCCTCGCGCTGGATGACGCCACCCTGCAAAACGCCGACGCCATGCAGGTCTACAGCGACATGCTGGACAACGCGGCCCAGTCGGGCGGCATCACGGCTGAGCAGTTCAAAGAACTGAAGCGCGTTCTGGACACCCTGAAGGGCAATCCAGGCGACGACTTCAGCGAGTATCTGAACGTTGCCGACGGCGGGCGGGGAGACCTGAACCCAAAGAACAAGCCCGCGCCTGTACCCAGCTTCGAAGCGCAGCAGGCCGAGGCCGCCCGCCTCCAGACTCTCATGGAGCAGACTGAGAACCTGGGGCAGCAAGCCGACCTCTGGCGCGACATCCTCGACGGCGAGCAGAAGGCGGGCGGCATCAGCGCGCAGCAGGCCAGCAACCTCCTGCGCGTGCTGGACGTGACGGTCCAGATTCAGGAAGCGGGCAAGGAAATCGAACGCACCCTGGCAATGGGGCAGATGCTGGCCCCCTCGGTGGAAGCGGCTTCGGCCCTCTATGACGGGTTCGCGCAGGGGACGGTCGGCACTGGGGAACTGCGCGAGGGTCTGGCGCGGGTCAAGACCGAGTTGCAGGCCCTGGCCGATGCGGGGGACGAGACGGCCCAGGCCCTGATTCGTTCCTTCGACGACACCGCGCAGGCCACCTACCAGCTTGAAGACGCCATTGCCGAGGGGCAGGGCCAGCGCCTGGAAGCCCAGCACCGCACCCGCACCATCAGCGAGCGGCGCTACATCGACGAGCGCGAGCGGCTGGCTCTGGAAGGGGCGCAGCGGGTCTTCGAGCGCGAAACCGAGGGGCTGGAAGAGGGGACGCCCCAGTACCGGCTGGCCCAGCAGCGCCTGGAGAACGCGCGGTTCGCCGCAGCGCAGGACGGGGCCTCGGCCCGGCAATCGCTGGCCGAGCAGGAAATCAACACCTTCGCGGGCTACGTCCAGCAGGCCATCCCCGGCATTACGGCGGCCATGCAGGCGCTGGGTGGCGCGTCTGAGGAGGTCGCCGGGGCCTGGGGCGAATCGCTCTCCAGCATGGTGAACGACGTGGTGAACTTCGCCACCGCGATTGCCAAGGGTGACTACATCGGGGCGGCGATTCAGGCGCTCACCTCGATCTTCACCTTCTTTGCCCGGAAGGCCGCAGAAGCCCGCGCTGAGCTGAAGCGCACCGCTGACTACAACAACCAGTTCAAGTTCGACAAGGGCGGCTACGGTACGCGCGACGTGACCGCCACGACCACCGGCTTCCTTTTCTGGCAGAAGACCGTCTACACCGAGAAGATCGATGAGGTGGGGAAGGCGCTGGCCCTCAGCTTCGAGGGGGCCGTGGCATCTGGGGTTCAGAACGGCCTTCAGAAAGCCGTTGACACCGGGGACGTGTCCTTCCTCGAAAAGTCCATCAACTCTGCGATGAAGGACGCGGCCATAAAGGGCCTGATCGATGCCTTCATGGGCAGCGCGTCGGTGGCCGCCCTGATGGGGCCGCTGGTCCAGAAACTCATGGAAGCGTTCAAGAGCGGCAACGCAGACATGATTGCCCAGGCCGTGAACGACTTCAAAGTAGGCGTCTCCGGCCTGAAAGATGAGCTGGGCCAGATCACGGCAGTCGGTCAGGTGATCGACGACGCCCTGGCTGACCCGGAAGAGAAGCTGCGGCGGCTGGCCGACCTTGCCCGCGATCTCACTTCCCGCCGCCTGAACAACGAACAGACCGCGCTGGAAATCCAGCACACCGCCGGTCTGGTCAGCACCGAGGACTACGAGCGCCGCAAGCTCGACCTGGCGCTGGCCCGCATCCGCGCCGAGATGGAGGCCGCCCTTGCCGCTGAGGGTCTCACCGCTGAGCAGATCGCGCTGATCCGAGAACAGTACGACCTCCAGGCCGGGCTGGCCCAGGCTGAGTTCGACGCCGCCAGCCGTCGCCGGGCCGACCAGTTCGCCAAGGACCTTTCCGGCCTTCAGATGAACAACGCGGAAACCGCGCTGGGCATTGAGGAGCGGCTGGCGCTGAGCCTCGCGGGCACCGAGGAAGAGAAGTACCAGGTCCAGCTCGCCTATGCCCGCAGGCGTCAGCAGCTCACCCTGGACCGCCTGGCTGTCGAAGAGGCTGTCGAAGAGGCCGGGGTAGATGCGTCTCTGGCCGGGGCCGACGCGATGCTGATTGCCATCCGCGAGAAATACCGTATGGCACGGGAGGCCGCTGGAGCCGACCTGACCGTCATGGAACGTGAACACGCCGCGCAGCTCGCGGAGCAGGCCCGCCAGAAGGCCGAGGAAGTCCGTCAGGAAGCCGAACGCCAGCGCCAGCAGGCCGAGCAGACCGCGCAGAGCTGGCGGCAGGCTCTGGCCAGCGGGGTGCAGGCCCTGCTCTCTGGGGATTCCCCGCTGGACGCCATGTACAAGGGTGTCCGGGACCGCCTCGCGCAGGCGATTCAGGAGGGCTTCGTGGTGAAGCGGATCCTGAGCCAATTGGATCCGCTCTTCGCCCAACTGGACAGTGCCCTGGGCAAGGGGCTGGACCCTGGGGCGATCATCCGGCAGCTCGGCGCGGCCCTGCCGGGTCTCAGCGTGCAGATGACCACCGAACTGGGGCCGCTGCTGGCCCTGTTGAACAGTGCGATTCCCGATCTCACGCGGGCCGTGAACGGCAACACCGCCGCCGTGAAGGACATCCAGTACAGCCAGACCACCATCGTCGAGGCCGCGTCCAGCGTGCCCACCGACAGCCTGCTGCGTGCCCGCTTTGCGAGGTTTACCTGATGTACCGCGTCACCTTCTCCCGCCCCGGTGCGGCCCTGCCCTACGAGATCGCCTACTGGCGGGGTGCGGGGTTCCACGCGCTGGCTGAACTGGTCCCCCTGGGCGGCACGCTGGAGGTCCTGCCGGGGAACCTCTCCGGTTCAGGCCACCTCACCCTGAACCGTGTCCCGGACCGGGGAGGGCAGCGCCTGCGCCCCGGTGACTGGGTGCGCGTCTACCTGGGGGACGCTGCCGCCGCTGTCTATCTGGGGGAAGTGGCCTCCGCCCCCTGGGAGGAGGGTCAGGGGGACGTGCAGCTCACCCCCCTGAAGGACCGGGTGGCGAAGGCCGCCTGGCGCGGCGACCTGGCCCCCGACGGAAAGACCGTCCTTCCCTTCCGCGCGAAGTTCAGGCCCTACCTTCAGGGCGTTCTCGCGCGGGCCGTGCTGCCTCCCGGCGTGACGGTGGGAGAGATTCCCGAGGTGAATGCCACCTTGCAGGCCCTGACGCTCTTCGAGCAGGTCGGGGACACCTTGGCCGCTGCTCTGCCGGCTCTCTCCGGGGGTACCTGGGGCGTGAACGCGGCGGCCCAGGTCAAGGTGCATCAACTCACCGATGCCCTGACCCACCGTTTTACCCGCGAGGTGTCCGACCGACCCGCTGCCAAAGTCGGGGACTATGCCAACTGCGTGCGCTTCGAGTACGCCCGGCCCGACGCGACGCGCGCCTTTTTTGAGCTGCGCCTGCCGCTGGAAATCGCGCTGTTCGGGGAGGCGTGGGCGGAGGAAACGTTGCCGGCCAGCGTGACCACCACGCAGACCAATCCCTACGCGGGGACCTTGCAGGGCGTGCAGCTCACGCTGGGGACCACGCAGGCACCGGGATGGACGACCCCGCAGTACCTGAACCAGCCAGCCACCTCGCCGGTCTGGGCGGGCAAACTCGCGGACGGCGTGAACACATCGCTGGCATGGGGGACGGCGCGGCAGCTCCGGCAACTGGGCGAGGAGGCGGTGACGGTCCTCGTTTCCAGCGGAATCACCACCCCGTACATCACGCGCCCGCTGCCAGGGCTGGCCCTGGAGACCGTGAAGGGGGGCGTAGTTTCTTCCGTGTACGTGAGTCCCAACGACGACAGGTATCCCGGCTGGGTTGCCCTCGCCTCCAACTCCGGCACCTTCACGCTGCGGTACACCGCCGCGAGCGTGACCGCGTTTCGCAACGCCACTGGACGGCTGCCAGAGGGGTTCGACATCCGCTTTTCTGGCGAGAACGTACAGGTGGAATTGACGGCAGCCCCCACCGCCGACCCCGTCCGGACAGTGCGCCTGACAGCGCCGGTCGCGCTGGTCCCCGGTACGGCCAGCTACCCACGCTACGCGCCCACCATCACCCCCCTCACCGTGCAACCGGGGGCGTCCATGACGTTTCCGATCTCGTATCAGTGGCGCTCGGGCGACACGGTCAACACCAACGCCGCCGTGACGGGTGTGACAGCGGTGCTGAACACCACCCCGGCGACCATGCAGCCCCTTACGCGCCTGGTCGATGACCCCGACACCGGCCGCCGCCGCTGGGCACTCCCGGCCGATTTCCAGCTCAGCGGCCTACAACTCGCGGGCGACCCGGCCCAGATCGGCTGGATCGGCATCAACCTGACCGACGAGGCGGGCCTCGCGGCCTACGCCTATGGCCTGCTGCGCTGGCGGACGGACGTGGTGCGGTCCTGGGTGGGGCGCTACCCGGACCTCCGTCCGCTGGAGGTGTCCGGCATGGCCCGCTTCGACACACCGCAGGGGGACACCGATTTGCAGGTCACCCGGGGGGTCTACGACCTCACCAGCCTGCGCAGCAGCATCGAGGCCGGGACGCCGCAGGCGCTGGACGATGCCGAGGCCCTGGGCAACGCTTTTTTGAGTGTGGAGCGCACCTTGAGAAAACCGGGGGGAACAAATGGGTAATGGCCTGTGGCAATGGCTGGATGGGGAGCGGAACGTGCGGCTCGACCTCCAGCGCTGGACGGTGGACGAGGCGTTGCAACTCACGGACGAGGGCCTGCCCGACCTGGCCCCGGTCGGCACAGTGCAGGACGTGCCGGGGACGGGCCTGCGGCTGTATGTGGGCGGGGAGGGCCTGCGGGCCGGGACGTACACGGTCACGGTGGCCGCGCATGGCCGCACGCCTGCCCTGGCTCTACGGCTTCAGCATGAGGTCGTGCGGGCGGCGACCCTGACCCGCTTCGTTCGTCGGGGCGGTGCAGAGCTGCCGATTGCCCGATTTTCCCGCATCAGCCGCAAGTGGCGCGGGAACTGGCAGGTGGGCAGCGCGGTGGACGTGGCCTTCGAGGCCTCCTCGCCGTACTGGCTCCTTCCGGTAGTGACGGTGCCGCTGGTCGCGGGTGCGAACACGGTCAAGGTGGAGGGGGACGGCCCCGTCTCGCCTCGCCTGAGCCTGACGGCCTCGCAGACGGTGACGAATCCGCAGATCACGACGGACGCGGGGGTGACGCGCTGGCTCGGGACACTGAACGCGGGGCAGACACTGGTGATCGACGCCACGCCGGGCGTATGGAGCGTGACGGTGGGCGGGCTGGATGTGCGGCTGGGCCTCCAGGGGCCGCAACCGCTGCTTCAGGCGGGGACGCGGGCTGTCACGCTGGGCGCGAATCTGAGCGGCGTGCTGACGTACAGGCCGGGCGTGCTGGACCCGAGTGGCGTGTCGCCTGAACCCACCTGATCCACGTTCCTCCGTCCCCACATGCACCGGCCAACCCCCTCGAACTCGAGGGGGTTCCTTTTGTCTGTCGGGTGTCACGCCCCTTGCCACCCTGAAGGCATGGCCCCCCGCCTCCTTCTTCTCGCCGCGCTGCTGCTCATGCCAGCCGGAGCGCAATCCACGCCCCCCGTGCCCGCCCTCTCGCCCCCCACCTGTCAGGTCGAGGCGCGGTGGACGGGACACCGCTCCTCCTTCGGCCAGTACCTCATCGAGATTCGCCTGCCGCCCGACTGCCCCAGAGACGCGGGCCGCCTTGCCCGCATCGTCACCCGCCAGGGCGGCATCCTCCCGCCCATCGGCTACTTCCGGCTCGGGGCTGGCTACCCGCGCGCCCTCCGGTACTGGGTGCTCAGCCCCGCCTACGTCAAGGACCGCTTCGCGCCCAACGACTGGCGGGCGGTGCCCATTCAGCGTGCCCCGTGGACCTTCTTCAGGGGGATGCCGTGGACCCTGTGATCCCCCGCCGACTGCGCACGCAGGTGCAGACCGGGCAGACCATGCTGGCGCTGGCCGTGTTTATGGCGCTGCCGGTCGCCAAGCCCACCCTCTGGATTCTGGAAATCTGGGGGAATCTCAGCCTGCCCGCGTGGCTGTGGCCCGGCATCTTTGCCACGGTCGGGGCACTGCTGCTGCTGACCCGCCGCAGCCGGGTAGGGATGGCGGGCATGATGGTGGCGGCCGTCCTGTACTGGACGATTGCCGGGGCGAGTTATCTCACCATCGGCTGGAACGCCTTCGCGGTGGTGTCCGCTATTGCCGGTCTGCACGCCGTATGGACCGCGATTGACCTGAAGGCCCGCGCCCGTGCCGAGGAGCGCCGTGGGCGGGATTGACGCGGGGCAGGTGCTCGCGTGGATTACGGGCATCGGCACCCTGGTGGTGGGTCTCTGGACCCTGGTAGGCCGCAGCAAGGACACGACGTTCGCCCGGGTCGTGGGTGAACGCGACCGCCTGGACAAGCGCGTGGGCGAACTCGAAAAGGGCCGTGAGGAAGACCGGGCGCGGCTCGACCGCGTGGAAGCCGAGCTGGAAGCGCTGCGCCTCGACCACAAGACCCTGCTCGACTTCCTGCGCGACATCTGCTCTGGCCGGTTCGACAGCGACTGGGTAAAGGGCCGGGCGCGCGACCTGCTGGACCGCTTCGGCGGGGGAGGGACACCATGACCTACGATTTCGCCAACGCCATCAAGGCCCGCCCCGCGCAGTCGGAACTGATGCGGGTGCTGGGGGACCCCCGCGGCCCGCGTGAGGTGCGCGGCGACCGGCGGGGCGCATTCATCGCCGATCCGGCCTGGGCGCGCAGCCACCTGGTCCGCGTCTCCACCGACCAGCTTCCCGGCTGGCCCCGCTATGGGGGCCGTCCCGTGAGTGCGGTGACCCTGCACCGCATCGCCGCCGACCATCTGGTCGCCACCTGGGCAGAGGTCTGCCGCCGTGGCCTGCACACCAGGCTGCGCAGCTACGACGGGGCCTTTGTGCCGAGGCATATGCTCTGGAATCCGGCGAACGCCCTGAGCGTTCACGCCTGGGGCCTCGCGCTGGATCTCGACGCGGCCTGGAACGCCTACGGGATTCCCCATGACCGGATGCAGATTGACCGGGACGTGGTGCGCGTGTTCGAGGAATGCGGCTGGACCTGGGGCGGGCGGTGGTCTGAGTCGGACGGCATGCACTTCCAGTTCACGGACCCGCTGCCGGGTACGGACGTGCCTACCTGGCAGGATGCGGTGGCCCAGGTCGCCCCCTCGCCGCCTACCCCGTCTGCACCTGTCGCCCCAGCACCGGCTCCCGCCCCACCCACCAAGCTCTATGTGCAGCTCCGGAACCCGGACGGCACCCTGCGGCCCGACTGGGTGAGCGTGCCCGTGGACAGCACGGGCCGCCTGATGGTCGGGGCCGACCGCCAGCCCCGCGCCTACTACGTCACGGCGGCCCTGGCTGCTACGAAAGGACTGGAGTGATGGACATGGCCTTTCCCTATCTCGCGCAGCTCGGCCTGGCGGGCACCGTCTTCGTGGTGCTGATCGGCCTGCTGCACCTGGGTCTGACCCAGTTCTTCAAGACCACTCTCCGCCGCTTTGGCGCAACTGTTCAGGGGAGCGCGGTGCTGCTGCTCTCGCTGGCGGTGGGGGCGTTGCTGGGGGCCGTAATGCTGAGCCGGGCGGCGACGGTCCTCGACATCACCCTGCCTGAGCCGTGGGGCGGCATCGTGGCTGGGCTGGTGCTGGCAGCCACGGTGAGCGGGCTGGTAAGCTACCAGGAACAGCGGGCGGCACAGAAACAGCGCGGGCAAATCACACCGGACATCCTCGCCGGCATCCTGGCCCAGGCACAGCAGGCCGCGCCCAACGTGACGGTGCAGGTGCCGCCCCCTGCCGCTCCCATCCCGCCCACAACTTCCAGCACCGGGGAAGCCCTGTCACCCATCACGCCCGAGGACCTCGCTAGGACTCGGACGGACTGGCCCCCCGTATCTGGCCTGGACACCTACCGGTGAGACGCTTTCGCCTCGTCCGCAGCGAGGACGTATCCGGGTGCAGCGGCACCGGGATCGTTGCCGAGGGCGTGGAGTTTGGGGACGGCCGCGTGGCAATGCGCTGGTGCCGTTCGCCGTGCAGCACCGGCACGTATGACTCGGTGCAGGACGTGGTGAGCCTGCACGGGCACGAGGGGCGCACGACGGTGCAGTGGCTGGACGTGCCGGAGCTGGTGGGGGTGGGGCGGGGATAACGGACAACTTGCGCCAAACGGTGCGCCCCACCCTTGCCGTTCTGGCGGGGTGGGGCGCTTTGTCGTTTACTCTCTCCCCATGCGCCCACGCGATCCCACCCTAGTTGACGCCGCCCCCCTCGCAGCGTTAAGACTCGTCCCCCAATTGGAATGTGGTTAACTTTGCCTGACATGGGCAGAATCGCTTGGAGAAACATGAAACGGCTCATGCAACCCCATGCCATGTTTCGGCGTATGAGAGTATATGGGAGGCGAGGGTAGTGGAATCACACGACAAATTGGCGCGACCTCTTGTCGTGGAAGTTGTGCTGGAGCTCCGGTTTGCCCCTCGCCACCCCCTCGACGACTATCTGAATGCCCTCAGGGACCGTATTGGCGATAAGTACCCCCACATGGAGTGGGCCTCCTATTCCGGGGTGGAGTTTACCCTCCCAAATTCTGATCAGCTGGCTGCAGGAGAGCTCCCAAGCGTGGCCCAGGTTCAGGAAGAGCCTCATTTTCCGAAGGTTCGGCTCAAGAATAGTGAGGGGATGGTCGTGCAGTTGGGGGAGGGGATCGTGACCATTAACTGCACCGCCTATCAGGGGTTTAGCCTATTCTTCTCCGAAGCAATGCGAATACTTGGGGTTCACGGTGAGCTGGCACGTCCGGAAGGGTACCTCCGCATCGGCCTCCGCTATATCAACCTTGCTCCGTTGGGAGATCCTCGACAGATGTTCACATGGGCGCTGCCAGCACCAACGATCGAAGTGCCAGGCCTTATGCTAGGCATCCGCGAGAGCTTCCAGCAGCTGCTGGTCCGCTTCGGCGATCTCGGCTTTCAGAGGATTGTTGTTGGCGCCCCCCAGTTGGTGGGGGATCGCCAGGGGATAGTTCTCGATATCGATCACTTCACCGACTTGGGGGAACTAGCCAGCCCGGATGTGGCAGCTTTGGAGAAATGGGTCGGACAAGCACATAGCTGTATATGGGCAACATTTGTGGGGGCCCTCAACCCAGATTTCTACGAGGAGCTACGACATGACCACACTCCATCCCAATGACGTTCAGTACGATTTTTCGGCCGTGATCGGCCAGAGGGTCACGGCGAACGATTTTGCAGTTGCGGTCACCCAACCAAAGCCAACTCGTGTCACCTGGACCCGTGCACTGGCTCTCACTGCAAGTAGCGTCCTCATCGCCCAACCGAGTGCAGTTCTGCCTTCAGCCCGAATGGGCCTAGAAATACGCTCCTCTCTCCTCGAAGGAGGCCAGACAATGCAGGGCAACAATTACGGCTTCCAGAGAGTCGAAGGGAGGCGAGGTAGAGCTGCGAGGGCTCAACGCCTACGGCAGACGCATGGGCTAGATCTCGGTGCTATCCGAGAGCGTTTCCTTAGCGGCCCACTCGCTTCTGGCCCCGCCCAGGTAGTTGAAGAGGACGTGGCGCTCGCGACCGCACCCCTGGCGATGACTGTGGATCTGAATAAGATCAAGGCGGGCCGGGAGGCACGGCGGGCAGCCAAAAAAGCGAAACGCAGTGGCGAGCTTGCTTAATGTATAGACAAGCTCCAACCTCTCCAACCCAGGGAAGTGTTGTCCAAGCCGTTTACTTTGACGCGCTTGATGACGAATATCCTGCCGTTATCCTCACCCCCACATGTGACATTGAACAGCATAAGGTTAACTTCTTTACGTGCGTAGCGCTGAGACCATTTCCAGAAATGGCAGAGCAGTTCCTGGCGGGACCATGGAGAGATGTGGCTTATGAGGGTGATAAGCGAAGACCCCAACTAACTAAGAAACAATCCGAGAGTCTCGAAAAAAAGTTTAGGAGCCTCTTCTCTCAAAGGGAGCCACGATACCATTGGTTTGATCCATGGATTCCTGGAGGGGATGGTTATGTAGCCGACTTTCAGTTAGTCACCTCTGTCACTACAGAGGAGATGTCCAGTCTTGAAGTAGTAGCACAATTAAACTCAGAATATTTAGAGGCACTACCAGCAAGGTATGTCAGCTACATGGGCCGAATTGGTACTCCTGATAGAGGAGCCGAAGACTACAAAGAGCATTTTGAAAAGATGATTGGCAGAAATTTTGAAATTATGTAGCCCCCGCTCCTGCGGGGTCTTTTTATTCTGGGAGGAGTATGTGCAACCTTTGTACTATAACCAGGGAGCTTTTCAAAAGCG
>NZ_JHAC01000014.1 GCF_000599865.1 Deinococcus phoenicis
TCGCATGGAAGGCCGCGCCAACGGCGCTCCCCTTAAAAGTAAACATGCAAAAAAGTAAAAAAGCAGAAGGATCAGAGACAAGCGGCTCACCCCACGGTGAACCGCCGGGCCACCTTACCGCTTCCGCAACCATGCCTTGAACTGCTCGCGGCTGCCCTCGCCGTAGCCGTCCTCGTCGGCATAACGCAAGGTTCGCCACTTGAACAGTGACCCCTCCCTCTGAACGGTGATCGCCACGCCGGACGAGGTGAGCTGGTGGTAGAGCGTTCCTTCGCGCATGTCGTCCAGGTTCCCGAGTGGGGAGCCGGGCAGGAACTCAGAGGGTGCAGCCATCAGATGCGCCTCCCTTTCTCGGCTGCCGCCCACGACTCACGTACCACGAGCCTTCCCCCCCCATGTTGATTCCTCTCCCGCTCACTGCTGGTCCTCCTGGTTTGGCGAAGTCCTAAGTCCATCCCTGCCTGCGAAGGGCACCCGGTCCTTCAGTAGTCCAGATCGCGCCCTAACCCGATCTGCACGCCGCCGCCCTCGCTGGGAAACTCAGTCGCCTTTACGGTGACGTTCCGCCCGTGGCCCTCTGGCAGGTCCTGGGGATGGCCCACGAGCACGTCACCCTCGCTTGCCATCACAAAGAAGCCCTCGCCCTTCGCGGCAAGCTGCCCGTTGTACTCGCGTCCCGGCGTCGTGGTCGCCACGTACATCTCCTCCCACCGGGCGCCGTGCTGCCGCGCGCCCTCCAGATACTGCACTCCCCGTTCGAGGACGGCCACCCGATCCGGGTTGCTGATCTCGTCGAACAGCCGCCGCATGGTGCTGCCCTCGCCCTGGATGCCGTCGTAGCTGGCGACGATCATGCGCTCCTGGCTGATGGGGTCGAAGTTCAGTGGATGACCTGCCTGTTCGGCAAGCTGGAGCATGAACTCCCGTTGCGTTCGCCCGTTCCCCTCCCGGAAGGGATGCGCGTTGTTGATCTGGATGAACAGATTGGCGGCTCTCTGGCTGAACTCCTCGCGGGACAGGCCCTGGAGGGAGTTCTCGGCCCTCAGCCGGTCAAACGCGGCCTCCAGCCGGGCATTCACGCGGTTCCCCGCCTCGAAGGTGGTGGTGCCCTTCATCAGCAGCGGTGGCTGCCCCACGGTGCGGCCCTCGATGGTCAGAGGCTCGGCACGGGTCGTTCCCGCCCACTCGTACACGTCCCCAAAGAGGTGTCGGTGGATGGCCTTGAGGTGCGCCAGGTCGAAGTTTCCCCGCGTGGCAGCCGGTGCGCTACCCTCCCGCATTTGCACGGTGCGGGCCGCCGCGTAGTCGGCCTCGGCCACAGCAAGCTCCCCGGCACTTTCGATGCCGAGGAGGTTCTTCATGGTGCCGTTCGCCTGTAAGAAGGGGTCACGCCCCGTCATGCGTCCCCTTACCGCTTGTACCGCTGGTCAAGCTGGCGCAGCACGTCGTCACTGCTGAGGGTGCCCTCGGCGTACCTGTCCAGCAGGGCCGCCGTCTGGGCAGAGACAGGCTGACCTTCCATCCGGGCGGAACGCTGCACGCTCCTCACGGTGGCGCGGCGCTGTGCCCTGGCCTCCTGAGCGGCGTTGGCCTGCTCGGTGAGCGCCTGGACTTCCTGCCTGATCTTCTCCCGGATATCCCGCATCGCGCCTCCCTGGCCTATTCTACCACTACCGCAAAAACCGCGTCCTATACAGGCATTCGTCGTGCCGCCACCCCCATTCAGCCCGGCACCTTTCCAGGCTGTTCCAGGTCAATTGGAAGGCGCAGCGGCTCATTCGCACGCTCGCCCATCGCCATCCCGGTCCATTGCAGGCCGGTAGCCCGGCTGTCCCCGGAGCAAGGGGGCCTTTCCGGCAGCGCGGACCGCCGCACAATTCGCGTAGAAGACGTTGGCGGGCGTCGCCGGTGCCGGAGTTGCGGGGACTGCCACGGGTGGTGCCGGGCGCGGCGCTGCCGCTGGCGGCGACACGGAAGGCCGGTTCGCTGGCGACACGGCTCCACGCTCGGTGGCGATGGTGAACTTGCCCCCCGGCTGCACGGTCACGGTGATAGTTCCCTGCTGATCCGTGCGAAATACGCTCGCCCCGACCTTCCGGTATAGCGCCAGTGCCTCCGCCGTCGGGTGCCCGTAGTTGTTCGGCCCCACACTCACCACCACGTTCTTCGGGCGAACAGCCTTCAGCCAGGCCAGATTGTCACCATTCTTCGCACCGTGGTGGATGGATTTGTACACGTCCACTGGGCCGAGGAATCTCGCTGGGTACTTCCGTAGCCAGGCCGCCGTCTCTGCCGTCTCGCTGTCCCCGGTCATCAGTGCCCGGAACCCCCCGTACTCCACCAGCAGACCTACACTGTTGAGGTTCTGCTCGTTCCTGGGCATTCCTGCTGGAGGAGCCAGGACCGTGAGCTTGACGCTCCCGAGGTTGAGGACCTGATCCTTCGCCACCAGCCCCTGTGTCCCCGCCTGCTGCGCGGCGGCCACTAACTTCTGCCAAGTCTGCGTCGTCCCGGCCAGCCCATTATTTAAGAAGAAGCGGGGCTTGTAGAGCGTCACGGCGGGAATTAGGCCCGTGATGTGGTCGGCGTCCGCGTGGCTGGCCGCCACCAGATCGAGGCTCTGCACCCGGTACTGCCGGAGGAGAGTCTGGAGCCGGGCCTCGCTACGCCCCCCGTCATACAGGACGGACTTGCCTTCAGGGGAGGTAATCAGCACGGCGTCCCCCTGTCCCACGTTCAGGAAACGGAGGGTCAGGGGCGCGGCCAAGGACGTGCCCGCGAGAAGCAGCGTCGCCAGAGCGAAGAAGCGCCTCACAGGTCTATCTCTCCGGCAGGGGCAGTGCGGTTCAGAGCGTCGAGCTGCGTCTGCGCGGCCTCACGCTGCCGCTGCGTCTCCGCGTGGTCGATCTCCAGCGTGAAATCTCCGTCTGCCAGATGAACGCGAATCACGTCCCCTTCCCGCACGCCCCTCGGGAGACTGGCAAGCGCCATGTCCACGGTTTCCCCGTCTTCCAGTTCCACGCGGGCGAAGTGGCCCTCAATTCCGTCAATCACCCACGTCGCGTCCGGGCGTTCAGCGTTGTCCTGCGGCATACCGCACCGTAGCGCAAGGCACCGGCTCAGGTAGGTGCCCCTTCTGCCTTGGTCCATGAGAGGTCAACCCTTCTACTGCGGCAGAATGCCTCCCCACAAGGTGCCGGGGCGCTCCTCCTGAACCCCCTGAAGCAGTTCTGGGAACAGGAAGGGCATTCCGCGCTTCTCGCATCTCAGGTGGTACTCGACGTGGGCATGAAAGCGTTGACTTGGCAGCACTAGCAGGTTTTCAGGAGTGTTGTTGGTGCTGTCCCCGTTCCGGTGGTGAACGATCTCGCCGGGGAGGAGGGAACGGCCCAACCTCTCAGCGGCGATCTGACGGTGCAGCGCCACCTGCTTTCGCAATTGGAAGTTCCAGACTCTCGCGTACCGTTTGCGCTTCCGCCGTCTTATGCTGGGGGCGTGAGCCTCAACCGCTGGCTGCTGGGCCTCCTGGGTGCGGGCCTGCTGGCCCAGAGTCTGGCGTTCGCCCTGAAGTTCGGCTGGGCCGCAGCCCTGGGCATGGTGGTCCTGGGCGTTGGGGCTGGTTACGTGCTGACTCCCCAGATCAAGGCCAGCGAACAGCGGCGCATGGGCGCATTCCTGTTCAATCTGGCGGCGGTGCTGGGCAGCCTGGTCGTGGACAGCCGGGACACGGACGCGCTCTGCCTGGTCACCACCGCCGTCATCGTGATGCTGCTGTGGGATGAGGAAGGGCCGCACCTGAGAAAGCGCCTCCGCGAGCAGTGGCACAAGCAGGCTTCGTGGTTCACTCGCCCGGTCATCACTTTGCCGTCCTGAACCGGCCATATAGCCCAGCATGGCTTCAAGGTGTACGCTGAAAGTGAGCATTCCACCATTCCCCGGTGACTCCGCCTTCCTTCATCGCCCAGGACCGGTGAATGCGAAAGGAAACCTATGCCAGAGTCAAGCCCGGTGGGTGAATGGCAGATGGATAGAGGAAGTCCGCTCTGGGTTGGGACCTGCCCCCGGTGTGGTCATCGTATGACACGGGACTACAGGAGGGTGTTTGAATTGAGGCAGGACGGCCTCCTAGTGTTCTGTAATTGCCAGGTCGACCACTCCGCGAGCGCGAAGCCTGACCCTACCGACCCAGCCAAGGAAATCTGGGCCGGTGCCAACACAACAGGCTGTGGCTATCGGGGCCGTATTCCCCTGCCTCCTCAAGTCAGGAGGAGCAGATGACCCTCAAGAACGATCAGGCGATGGCCTACGAGTGGGAGGTCAAGGCGCAGCAGCTTCAATTCACGGCGCTGGACAACATCAAAGCCAAGACAGCCACCTGGGTCACCTATGTTCCCCTGCTCCTCGCGGCAGTCACCGGGCTGGCGGCCTGGACCAGCAGTGACGCCCTGATGAAGTTGACCGGGGATGCTCAGGACGTGGTCAGGACTGGAATCTTCGTGGGTGCCCTGCTGAGCTTCATCGCGTACTGGTTCGCTTCTCTGGCAGCCCAGACCGTCCCCGCCAGCATTCTGACAAACGGGGAAGCCTACCAGGATCACGTTGAAAAGGAGTCTGCGACGGCGGCCTACAACCTGAACTTCTCCCGATGGTTCACATTTCTGGCGGTGAGCCTGCTCCTGGCAACGGCCCTCTACAGCCGGACTGCGGGCGTGCAGGCTCCAGCCAGCAAGTTGAGAATGGTCTATCTCAGTGACGGCACCGTCCTGTGTGGTCGGGTGACGACCAGTGCGGCGGGACAGCTTCAGTTCAGCGCAATGGCAACTACGTCGCCCCAACCACTTCGCAACGTTGCGACAGGCAGACCGCTTGAAGTTGTCACAGCATGTCCCTGATTTTAAGACACAGTGCTCAACGAATGTCATGGGGGGTATGAATCATGGAGGTTTACTCAGGGACAGCGGAGAATGTGTCAATTAATGACGAACATACCGACAAAGGATCATATAGGGGCTATGACAAGATTCAGGAACCCTACTACGTTAAGGGAAAAGCTTGTGCAGGACGGGCTTTACTCACGTAAAGCCCGGTACGCCCCTTCGGCAGGCACCCCTTCAGGGCGCCAGACGTAGTCGCCGGTCAGCCCGATGTGCTCCCACCCCAAGGGCGACACGTGAGCCAGCAGCTCGTCCGGCACCTCTATCCCCTCGGCGCGCAACACTTCGACCGCACGCCCCAGGTACACAGCGTTCCAGACAGCGATGGCGGTCGCGACGAGATTGAGGCCACTGGCGCGGTTGCTCTGCGCCTCGAACGACTGATCCCGAATCTCGCCGCTGCGGTGGAAGGCCACCGCCCTTTTGAGGGCGTGCAGGGCCTCTCCCTTATTCAATCCCGCCAGCACCCGGCGGCGCAACTCCGGGTCACGCAGCCACTCCAGCGTGAATAGCGTCCGCTGGACGCGGCCCAGCTCACGGAGGGCCAGCGCGAGCCCGTTCTGCCTCGGATACGAAGCGAGTTTGGCGAGCATCAACGAGGCCGTCACCGTGCCTGCCTTGATCGAGGTCGTCAGCCGCCGCAACTCGTCCCAGTGCTCGCGGATCAGGCGCAGGTTGAGCCGCTGGGCTACCAGCGGCTCCAGCAGACCATAAGCTGAGCCGATCTCGGGTGTGTACAGCCGGGTCTCGCCCAGATCCCGAATACGCGGCGCGAAGCGGAAGCCCAGGAGGTAACACAGTGCGAAGACCTGCTCAGTGTAGCCTGCCGTGTCGGTGTAGTGCTCCTTGATCTTCAGCTCCGACAGGTGGTACAGCAATCCGTCAAGTACGTGCAGGGCATCCCGCACGTTGGCCGTGATGACCTTGGTGTGGAAGGGCGCGTACTGGTCGCTGACATGGGTGTAGAACAGGACACCCGGCTCGCGGCCATACTTCGCGTTCAGATGCCCGAAGGTCTTCCCCCGCCCACCTGTCGGGAAGCGTTGCCCGTCGGAACTGCTCGTCGCGCCATCGCCCCAGAGAGCGGCCAGCGGCAACTTTGACTGGAAGTTGACCAGTTCAGCGAGGCCCGCCGCGTAGGAATCGGGGCGAACGAACCAGTCCGCGAGGTACATCAAGCGGCGCGCAGTCATGCCGGGGTCGGGCGAGGCCTCAGCCATCTTGGTCAATCCCAGATTCAGACCATCCGCGAGGATGGCGGTCAGCAGATGGTCATGCCGCTCCACCTCCTTCCCGCTGTGCAGGTTCAGGAATGCCTCCGTGAAGCGGGTCCAGGCATTGACTTCCAGCAGCAGGTCGGTGATCTTCACGCGCGGGAGCCGTACGCTCAGTCTCCTCGCCAGAAGCTCCACCTCGTCCGGCACGGCCTTGGTGGCCTTCCCGATCCTGAGCCTGCCGCGTTGGACCGATACGGAGGACAGCGCGCCCCTGGCAAGCAGGTCTTCCACCTCACGCAACTGCCCTGTGAGCCTGGGTTCCGTGGCTGCCCAGAAGGCGTCAAACGTCTCGGGCAGGTCCAAGGATAGCTCGGGGAGGCGTTTCTGCCAGGTGCCCTGTGGCAGGAGGTAGGCGTCGAGGTCCTTGTACTTGCGGCTCCCGGTGACCCAGACATCTCCGGCTCGCAACGCGAGCCGCAACTCGTCTAGTACACACAACTCGTATGCTCGTCGGTCCACCGCGCCAGCTCGGAACACCTGTCCAGCCCACTTCTGCCGGACAAAACCGATGGGAACGTGTTCCGGTAGGGTGCGCTTGCCTGCGGCGTACATCTCTCGGAGGAGGTCCAGGGCCTCAACCAGGGCAGCCGCCTTGCCCTCGGCCTGGAAGGTGAAGGCCGCCAGCAACCGAGGGGCATAGCTTCGGACCTTCGCATAGCCCTTCATGGCATGAAGCAGCGGATCAAGCTGCTCGGCACTCACCACTTCCTTCTCCCGCACCGTCTCGACGAGCTGTTGCCAGTTCACAACGGCTTCGATGGCCTGATAGGGGTCAGCCCCCTGTTCGCGTGCGGCGACCACCGCCGCGCACACCGACTTGAACGTGCCGAACTGCTCGACGAGCGGCGTTCCCTGCTGCCCGAAGACCTCCGCCGCCGCCCGTTCACCTTCCCGCAGCAGCGACACCATCACGCGGTCGTGCATGTCGAGGACGGCGTCGGTCAAGGTCTCGGAGAGGTCGAGAAGATAGGCCAGGAGGGTTGCCCGCCGCCTGTGCGGTTCGAAGTCGGCCATATGCGAGGCGCTGAGCCGCCTCGCCTCCTGTGCCAGGTGATCCAGACGGTTCTGCGACAGGAAGGCCCGCAGATTACTCTGTACTGGGAAGGTTCGCACGAAGGCCAGCTTGTCCAACAAGACCAGGACATTCTTAGCTTTCGGGACACCGACGGGCCGACCCAGCCAGGCGAAGCGCGACACCGGCTCGTCACCCTGCGGCGATAATAGGGCGTCCACTCGTTCGGGCAGGTCGCCTTTCAGCGGCAGGTTCAAGAGGCTGTAGACATGCTGACCGGCGCGAACCCGGGCGGAATGGACCAGACGTTCGAGGACGCTGAAACGCGGCACCAGGATGCACCGCCGCCGCAACTCGTCCATCAGGGCGCTCATCAGTCCGAAGGGTGGGTCAGTGACGACGGCCAGCGGCACCAGCCAGTCGCGCAGCTCGTGATTCAGCCGACGGGACAGCTCGACGTACCCGAGCTGCTGGCACAGGGCGGCGAAGTGCTCATAACGGGTCGGTTCGCGGGCGGCATACTGCGCGTAGCACGTAGGTTCTACCCGCAGTTGCTCGGCGAGATAAGCCAGGACAGCCTCGGGCGGTGTTTCACCGGGACGCAGCGCACGCCCGAGATGGCGCAGCACGGTGAGCTGCACGGCGTAACCCAGCTTGTTGAAGTCCCGCCGCCGCTCCCGCACCAAGCGCAGGTCGTCCTCACTCAGCAGGTAGTACCGGGCGAGGGTGCGCTCATCGAGAGTGGGGAAGCGTATGAACTGCTCCCGTTGGGCCTTTGTCAGCAATGGTGGCGATGGGGAGACCACAATGCTTCACTCCTTGAACCACCACCCGCAGGGGCGAAGGCCGATCTTGGGCAAAGGGTCGCCAGGCTGTCGTGACTGCCCGGTGCCCGTTGGCACGGCAATTTGACTCGTACTGGGAGGAGAGGGCACTTCAGGCTCAGTCCCGGCTGATCACATGCACGTCCATCCCCTGCGTCTCGCGCAGCACGTACTTGATGATGTCCCCGCGGAAGAGTTCGGCCCAGCGGCTGCGGCTGGTCTCGCCCATCACGATCTGGGTGGCGTGGACCCGGCGGGCGTAGGCGACCAGGGCCATTCCCACGCCGCCCGCGCCCTCCAGCAGCTCGAAATGCCCCCCCAGCGCCTGCGTGATCTCGCGGCAGGTGTCCAGCAGGCGGGCCTGCTCCTGCGACAGCCGTTCCGGGCGGACCGACACCACATGCAGTTCGCCGTGCAGCCGTTCGGCGAGCTGGCCACCCCGGCGAATCAGGCGGGCGGCAGTCGCCTCGGCGGCCATCGCCACCACGATCACCTCGTGGGCGGCGGGCTGCCCTTCCGGGACCTCCAGTTCCACCGCCTGCGCAACGTGCCGCAGCGCGATCTCGCGCAAGGCAGTGAGGTTGGGCACCGTGAAGAAGTTCGAGAGCGCCTGATCGATCTTCTCCGGGCCGTAGACCTTCCCGGCCCGCAGCCGCTCGCGCAGGTCCTCGGGCGGCAGGTCCACCAGCACCAACTCGTCGGCATCGTGCAGCACGTGGTCGGGCACCCGCTCGCGCACCCGCACGCCGGTGAGGCGGGCCACGGTGTCGTTCAGGGACTCCAGGTGCTGCACGTTCATGGTGGACAGCACGTCGATGCCCGCGTCTAACAGGGCCTCCACGTCCTGCCAGCGCTTCCCGCGCGGGCTGCCGGGCGCGTTCGTGTGCGCCAGCTCGTCCACCAGCACCACCTGCGGGTGGCGGGTGATCAGGCCGTCCACGTCCAGCTCGGACAGGGTGACGTTGCCGTGCTCAATCTCCCGCCGGGGAAAGACCGGCAGCTCCCGGGCCGCCTCCAGCGTCTCCCGCCGCCCGTGCGTTTCCAGCACACCGATCAAGGCGTCCTCGCCGCGTTCCAGCCGCGCGCGCAACTCGTTCAGGGCGCGGTAGGTCTTGCCTACGCCCGCCGCCATGCCGATAAAGATGCGGTGGGTGCCGCGCCGGGGCTGGCCCGGGTCGCGCTGCAGGGTCAGGCGGACGGGTTCAGGCATAAGCTTCTTCCAGCGAGAACGCGGTAACTTTGTCCATGGACACTGCTCTTCCCACGCCGACTCCAGAACTTGTCCGAGCCAATCTGGAAAAATTTGAGCAACAGGGCATTGTCACTGAAGCAGCGCTGCATCAGCTCGTGGCCACGTTTCCTCTGAACGAACGGCTTGAGGATATTCTTCTGAAAGTCGTGGCTATCAATAGCATCTACGGCACAAACATTTTTGCGTTTGAAGAGGCGGCGAGACATATTCACTCCCTGGGAATTGATGAGGCGCTTAGTCGGGCTGATCCCTCCGTAGTCCACCGCATCGCCCAGATGACCATTAGGGGAAAACCGAGAAACAACTACTCCTTTGCAACCAAGTACTGTTCCTGGCATAAGCCGCATGAGTACCCAATCTACGACAATCTGGTTGACGAGCAACTCTGGAGATACCGAACGCAGGATCGGGACGGGTTCTCTGATTTCCGGCACCCCGATTTGCGTGACTATCCCAAGTTCAAGGAAATCATCCAGAAGTTCGCATACCGCTATGGCTTGACCGATTTCTCTATCCGGGACATTGACAAGTTCCTCTGGATTCAGGCCAAGGGTCTCTGAGGATCACCGCGCCCCATCCAGCGCCAGGTTCACCGCCAGCACGTTCACCCGCGGCTCGCCCAGCACGCTGAGCTGCCGGGGCGTGAAGTGGGCGCGGATGACCCCTTCCACCTGCGCCGGGGTCAGGTTGCGGGCCTGCGCGATGCGGTTCACCTGGAGCAGCGCGCCTGCCAGCGTGATGTCGGGATCAAGGCCGCTGCCGGAGGCGGTCGCCAGGTCGACCGGAACCGGCGTGCCCGCGCCCAGGCCGTTCTCGCGGCGCACGGCAGCGACGCGCTCCCGCACGGCCTCGGCGAGCTTCGCGTTCGTCGGCCCCCAGTTGCTCGCGCCGCTGTTCTCGGCGTTGTAGGGCTGCGGCCCGCTGCCGTCCGTTTTATTGGTCATGGAGGGCCGCCCATGCAGGTACTGCGGCGCCGTGAAGTTCTGGCCCAGCACTGCCGAGCCGACCACCTGGCCCCCGCGCGTGATCAGGCTACCGCCCGCCTGCTGGGGGAACAGCACGCCCGCCACGGTGGTGGTCAGCAGCGGGTAGGCCAGGCCGGTGATCAGGGTGAACAGCACGGCGGCGAGGAAGGCGCTCAGCAGGAGGCGGGGGAGCGGCGCGGGCCGCGCGGGGAGGTCGGGGGGAGTCATTTCAGCACTATTCATTGCAGCACCACGCCTTTCAGCATCTGGAGGTGGTCGGCCACCGGGCCGAGGGTCAGGGCGGGCAGGAAGGTCAGCGCGCCGACAATCAGGATCACGAAGACGGTCAGGCCGCCGAACAGCACGGTATCGGTGGGCAACGTGCCGCTGGAGACCGGCACCCGCCGCTTGGCGGCCAGCAGCCCCGCGACCGCCAGCATCGGCAGCAGCGTGAGGTAACGCCCGACCAGCATCGCCAGGCCGATGGTGAGGTTATAGAAAGGCGTGTTCGCCCCCAGGCCCGCGAAGGCCGAGCCGTTGTTGGCGGTGCCGGAGGTGTAGGCGTACAGGATCTCGGAGAAGCCGTGCGGGCCGGGGTTGTTCAGGCTCTTCAGGGCGTCCGGCAGCACCACCGCCAGCGCGGTGAAGCCCAGGATGCTGAGGGGATGCGCCAGGACGGCCAGCATCACCAGCTTGACCTCGCGCGCCTCGACCTTCTTGCCCAGGAACTCGGGAGTGCGGCCCACCATCAGGCCCGCGATGAAGACACCCAGCACCAGGTACTGCACGAAGTTGATGAAGCCCACGCCGTCCCCGCCGAACACGTTGTTCAGCATCATCTGCGTCATGGGTACAAAGCCGCCCATCCCGGTGTAGGAGTCGTGCATGGAGTCCACGCTGCCGGTGGTCGCCGCGGTGGTGGTGGTGGCGAAGAGGGCCGTCTGCGCGATGCCGAAGCGCACCTCCTTGCCCTCCATGTTGCCGCCCGCCTGCGTCGCCGTGATGGTCTGGTCGGCGCCCAGGCGGCTCAGGATGGGATTCCCGGCCTGCTCGAAGCTGTACACGGTGGTGAGGAAGCCCAGGAACAGCACCAGCATCCCGCCGAAAATCACCCAGCCCTGCTTGAGGTTCCCCAGCAGCCGCCCGAAGGTGTAGGTGAGGGCCGCGGGCAGCAGCAGCATGGACAGGATGTGCAGCGCGTTGGTGAGGGGCGTGGGGTTCTCGAAGGGATGCGCGGCGTTCATCGAGAAGAAGCCGCCGCCGTTGGTGCCCAGGTGCTTGATGGTCTCCAGCGAGGCTACCGGGCCCAGCGCGATGCGCTGCGTGGCCCCCTCTAGGGTGGTGGCGGTCGCGTAAGGGCTGAGCGTCTGCGGCATCCCCTGCCACACGAACACCAGCGCCAGCAGGAAGCTCAGCGGCAGCAGCACCCGGTAGATGATGCGGGTGACGTCCACCCAGAAGTTCCCCAGACTGGTGCCGCTCCGTCCCACCAGCCCGCGCATGAAGGCGGCGGCAGCAGCCAGGCCGGTGGCCGCCGAGGTGAACATGAAGGTGGTGATGACGGCCATCTGCGAGAAGTACGACAGGCTCTGCTCGCCACTGTAGGCCTGCCAGTTGGTGTTCGTCAGGAAGCTGACGACGGTGTTCCAGGCCAGGTCGGGGGCCTGGGCACTCAGGCCCGCCGGGTTCCAGGGCAGCAGCCCCTGCAGGCGCAGCAGCAGGTACGCGACCAGCAGCAGGAAGAGATTGGACACCACCAGCACCAGGCCGTAGCGTTTCCAGTCCATGCCTTCCTGCGGGTTCATGCCCAGCAGGCGGTAGGTCAGGCGTTCGGGCGCGGTGTGGGGCTCACTGGCAAAGACGCTGTACAGCCAGTTCCCCACCGGCACGACCAGCGCGGCCATAACGGCGAGTAGCACGAGGAATTGCAGCCAGGCCATCAGAAATCCTCCGGGCGCAAGAGCGAGTACAGCAGGTAGCCGAAAAGGGCCAGGGCAATCAGGGCCAGCGCGGGAATCACAGTTTCTCCATGCCTTTCAGGTACAGGGCGCACAGGGCGAAAAACACCAGGGTCAGCAACATCAGCAGAATGTCCACGGGAGCACCTCAGCCCAGCAGGGGCGTAATCAGGAGGTCGATCAGCTTGATGGCCACAAAGGGCACCACGATGCCGCCCAGGCCGTACACCAGTAGGTTGCGGCCCAGCATGGCGGCGCCGCTCATGGGGCGGTAGGGCACGCCGCGCAGGGCGAGCGGGATCAGCAGCGGAATGACCAGGGCGTTGAAGATCACGGCGCTCAGCACCGCGCTGGTGGGGCTGTGCAGGCCCATCACGTTCAGCACCGCCAGTTGCGGGTAGGCGGTCACGAAGAGGGCGGGCAGGATCGCGAAGTACTTCGCCACGTCGTTGGCGATGGAGAAGGTGGTCAGGGCCCCGCGGGTAATCAGCAGTCCCTTGCCGATGCCCACGACTTCCAGCAGCTTGGTGGGGTCCGAATCCAGGTCCACCATGTTCCCCGCTTCCTTGGCAGCCTGGGTGCCGGAATTCATGGCCAGGCCCACGTCGGCCTGGGCGAGGGCGGGGGCGTCGTTGGTGCCGTCGCCCATCATGGCGACCAGCTTGCCGCCCTGCTGCTCCTCGCGGATCATCGCCAGCTTGTCCTCCGGGGTGGCCTCGGCCAGAAAGCCGTCCACACCCGCTTCCTTGGCAATCGCCTCGGCGGTCAGGGGGTTGTCGCCGGTGATCATCACGGTCTTCAGGCCCATGCGGCGCAGCTCGGCGAAGCGTTCGCGAATGCCGGGCTTCACGATGTCGGAGAGGGCCACCACGCCCAGCAGCCGGTCATTCTCGATCACCACCAGCGGCGTGCCCCCCGCGCGCGCCACCTCGTCCACCAGGGGGCGCAGCTCGGGCGGCACGCGGCCCCCGCGTTCCTCGGCGAGGCGGATCAGGCGGTCGGAGGCGCCCTTGCGGATGCTCTCTCCCGCGAAGTCCACGCCGCTCATGCGGGTCTGGGCGGTGAATTCTACGAACTCGGCACCCGCCGGCTCCGGCGCGTCCACCCCCTGCTGGCGGGCGAGGGCCACGATGCTCTTGCCCTCCGGCGTGGGGTCCGCGAGGCTCGACAGCAGCGCCGCGCGGGCCAGTTCCGCCTTAGGCACGCCGGGCAGCGGGCTGAACGCCGTCGCCATGCGGTTGCCGATGGTGATGGTGCCGGTCTTGTCCAGCAGCAGCACGTCCACGTCGCCCGCCACCTCCACCGCCTTGCCGCTCTTGGCGATCACGTTGGCCTGCAGCGCGCGGTCCATCCCCGCGATACCGATGGCCGGGAGCAGGCCGCCGATGGTGGTGGGAATCAGGCACACCAGCAGCGCGATCAGGGTGACGGGTGAGGCGGGCGCCCCCGCGTAGACCGTGAAGGGATACAGCGTCACCACCGCCAGCAGGAAGATCAGCGTCAGGCCGCTCAGCAGGATGCTCAGGGCGATCTCGTTGGGGGTCTTCTGGCGGCTGGCCCCCTCCACCAGCGCGATCATCCGGTCGAGGAAGCTCTCGCCGGCCCCGCTGGTGACCCGCACGACGATGCGGTCGGAGAGCACCTTGGTGCCGCCCGTCACGCCGCTGTGGTCGGTGCCCGCCTCGCGGATCACGGGGGCGCTCTCGCCGGTGATGGCGCTCTCGTCCACGCTGGCGAGGCCCTCGACGATCTCGCCGTCGGCGGGAATGAACTCGCCCGCCTCCACCACCACCAGGTCGCCGGGCATGAGGGCGGTGCCGGGCACGGTCTCCTCCAGGCCCCCCACCAGGCGGCGGGCCCTCACGTCCTCGCGGGCCGAACGCAGGGAGGCCGCCTGCGCCTTGCCGCGCGCCTCGGCCAGCCCCTCGGCGAAATTGGCGAACAGCACGGTCAGCAGCAGCAGCAGCGTGATGGCGAGTTCGTAGCCCCAGGGGCGGCCCGTCGCCAGGTTCGCCACGGTCAGGTACAGGGTCAGCGCCGTGCCCACATACACCACGAACATCACCGGATTGCGGGCCTGGGCGCGGGGAGAGAGCTTGGCGAAACTGGCCCGCACCGCGTTGCTGACCAGTTCGGGTGAGAAGATGCCGGGTTTCTGCCCGGAGGGAGAGCGGATGGGGGCGGAGGTCATGGGTGTCCTCCAGAAGGGAAGGGATTCATACGGGAGGATGCTCGCCCAGAGGCCCCTTGCCGCGTATCGGTCAGGTGGCTGCCTACTCTGGCCACCTGGCCAATCCCCTGTGGGGAACGAACCCTCTACCCTGGGGGCATGGCTGTCCCGACTGCCCGCGACGTGGTGCGCCAACTGTTCCCCCCGCCCCGGCTGCCGCTGAGCGAGGGAACGGTGTGGGGTGTGGCGCTGTCCCTGATGGCCGTGGTGCTGCTGCTGGACGTGCTGACTCCCGCCACGCTCGCCGTGGGCACGCTGCTTACCGCCTCGGTGGCCTTCGCGGCGCTGGGAGCCTCGCGGCGGACCGCCTGGCAGCTCACCGGGCTGGCTGTGCTGGCGAACCTGATCGCGGGCGTCTGGAACGGCGTGCGTGACGGCGTGGAGACCCCCGACGCCGCCAACCGCGCGGTGAGCATCCTGGCCGTGCTGCTGGTCGGCTACCTGACCATCCGCGCGCGCGCGGCCTCCGAGCGGGCTGCCGCCCTGGTGGAGGAGGAGCGCCAGCTCCGGCGCGAGCGGGCGCTGCGCGGCCTGGCGGAGGACATGGGCGGGCCTTTGGGCCAGACTGAATTCGTGGAACGGGCTGCCGCCGCCCTGCTGAAGCTGACCGGTGCCCGCCGCGTGGAGATCGGCGCGGTGGACCGGGCGATGCTGCGCGCCCCGCATGCCCTGGCCCGTGCCCCCGGCACCGACTCAGCCATCCCCAGCCGCCTGGACACCCGCGTCCCGCTGGAGTTCCTGGCGCACCCGGTGGGCTCCGGGGACGTGTGGGCCACGGACGGCGGCCAGGTGTTTCTGGCCCGCTTGCGCCGCCCCACCCAGGGGGACCTGCTGGTGATCCTGACCGCACCCCAGACCCCGCCCAGCCTGACGGGCGAGGCCATCCGGGCGCTGCAACCCCTGCTGGAACGCACCACCCTGCTCGACGACCTGCGCGCGAACCGCGAGCAACTCGCCGAGCAGGGCGAGCTGCTGCGCGACCTGGTCTACGCCTTCTCCCACGACCTGCGCACGCCCCTGCTGGCCAACGCCATGAACATGCAAGCGGCGCTGAAAGGCGCGTACGGCCCCCTGCCGGAGGACTACCGGGCCACCCTGGCCAATGGCCTGCAGGCCAACGAGACGCTGCTCGACCTGGCCGATCAGCTCCTGCTCGTCGCCCGCTACGAGAGCGGAGAGGCCGCCGGGGAGGACCGCCACAGGGTGGACCTACGCGGCCTGACCCTGAGTGTGGTGAACGACCTGCGCCCCCACGCCCAGGCCCGGCGGGTCACGCTGGACCTCCATCTGGACGGCGCGCAGGTCCGCGGGGACCGCCACGACCTGCGGCGGGCAGTGCAGAACTTGCTGGACAACGCCATCAAGTTCAGCCCGCCCGGCGGGACGGTGGGGCTCAGCCTGGCGGCGGACGGGGACGAGGCGGTCCTCACGGTGCAGGATGAAGGCTCCGGCGTGCCCCCTGGCCGGGAGGGACGGCTGTTCCAGCGCTTCCGCAGCGGTGGGGCGGGGGGCGGCACCGGCCTGGGCCTGTACCTCACCCGCCGGATTGCCGAGGCGCACGGGGGCAGCGTGCGCTACAGCCGCACCGCGCAGGCCAGGAGCCTCTTCACCCTGGCGCTTCCCCTGGAGACCCGCCATGAGTGATCCCATCCGCATCCTGCTGGTTGAGGACCATGCCTTCACCCGCGACGGCCTGCGGGCGACCCTGAATCTGGAGAGCGACCTGCGCGTTGTGGCCGAGGCCCGCAGCGGCGAGGAGGCCCTGGAGGTGCTGCGGCAGCACCCCGCCGACGTGGCGGTGGTCGACATCGGCCTGCCCGGCATGGACGGCATCCAGACCGCCCGCGAACTCAAGCGGCGCAGGCCGGACATGCGAATCGTGATGCTCACCGCCCACGACCTGCGCGAGGAAGTCTTCGCGTCGCTGGCCTCAGGCGCCGACGCCTACTGCCTGAAAAGCGCGCGGCCCGACCTGCTGCTGCTGGCAGTGCGGGCGGCGGCGGCGGGTAGCGCCTACCTCGACCCCCAGGTGGCCCACCACGTGCTGGGCGGCGTCCGCGCTCCCGAGGCCGGGTCGCCCCTGACCGAACGCGAACTCGACGTGCTGCGGCTGATCGCGGATGGTCTCCCCAACCGGGACATCGCCACCGCGCTCGACGTCAGCGTGAGCACCGTCAAGCTGCACGTGCAGGAGATTCTGGTCAAGTTGCAGGCCGCGGACCGCACCCAGGCTGCCGTCAAGGCGCTGCGGGCCGGGCTGCTCTGAAGGGCGACGGGGCGACTCGCGTGGGCACTCGCGCCTCCCCGTGGTCTCGTTGGCAGTTCGCCTGATGACCATACCCCGAAGATTCCTGACCTACGCTGAGGGATGTCACGCGCAGAACCCAGGGGAGAAGCGGCTGAACTTCGCGGTCAAAGTGGAAAAGCGAACTCCTTACGCGAGGTCGTACGGGAGACGGTCAAGCTCTGGCGCAGGCACCACCTGACCTACGACCAGACCAAGCACGTGGTTGAGGACGTGCGCCGGGAACTCGGACTCGCTGCACCCCGGGAACGCAGGCGCACAGTGGATCGCCTTGACCGGGAGGAGATCGAGCGGCTGATCGAGGCGGCCTACCGCCGGGCGAGCAGGTACGGGTTGATGGTCAAGACGCTGTTCTACACCGGGACGCGAGTGTCCGAGTTCGTGAACCTGCGGGTTGAGGATCTGCACCTGGCCCTGGACCCACCGCAGGTCTACATTGCCCATGCCAAGGGCGGGAGCGATGGCTACGTGCCGATCCTGCCCGCCCTAGCCCAGGAACTGCGAACCCATCTGGCGGGGCGCCGCACGGGCTACCTGTTCGAGAGCAACCGACATGAGCGGTACACAGCGCGTGCCATCCAGCTCATCGTGAAAGACACGGCGCGCCGGGCTAGCATCGAGAAGACGGTGACGCCGCATCGCCTGCGAGCAAGCGTGGCGACGATCCTGCTGGATGCGGGGATGCCGCTGGATCAGGTGCAGAAGTTCCTGCGGCACAAGCGCATCGCCACCACCCAGATTTACGCCCAGACCAGCGCGCGGGGTATGGGCGAGAGCTATGTCCGGGCGCTGGAGGGACGGCGTTAGCCTGAAAAGAGCGGCCACGCCGCTCTTTTCCCCTTAGCGTAGTAGGATTTCTCGATCTTGTCGTAGCCCCATATAGCTCAAGCAGCGTTCAATTCATACTCCTTCAGCGGAATAATCAAGGAGTGGAAAAACGCACCCCAGTACGCATTACTGCCAAGGAGCGGCCACCTAGTTTTGAAGGGTTTACTGTCAAGGTCACTGGCTCTATTGGAGATACAGGCTATTTAAACGCTGAAAGTGTCGAAATACCCGATCTTAACTATAAAATTTCACCTCTCCGATTCTCTATTTGGTCTATAATAATTTTTATTGCAGTATTAGTAATAGTATACTTTCTATGGCAGGCTTTTTCAGGCGGTTGACACCATCCAACCAAGTGGGAGGGGAAACGTATGTCTAGCTATTCCGTCCTTAAACAAGAACTGGTGGAGCGGGGGCGGCTTTCAGGGGTATTCCTCGAAGCAGTGGACGGCCTCGCCTGTCAGAAGCTTTGGCAGGCACCCCCTTCACTTCCAAACTATGAACCTTTGCTGATCGAAGCCAACCTCGAAAGCCTCTGGCATCTTCTAGAACGATGTCTGGCCTATCGTAAAGAGGCCCGCGAGTTGGAGATTCTGGCCGTGAAAGCTGCTGCCGACTACGACCTTTATCTGAAGTTGTCTGAACTCGACCGACAGCAGGAACTCCTTAAATTGCGTGAACCGCAGCACGAGGTTGCTGAGCGGACGCAACGCGCCGCTGCCCGCACATTCGGTACCGATGGACCTCTCCCAAACGGATTTCACACGCTGGCTCAGGGTCAGGCGGAGGAGCTGACTCTAGACCGCACAGCCCTGACGGAAGAACGTCAAACTATTACGGAACGGTTCCGTGAGCAGCGCGCTTACGAGGATGCTTACCAGGCTCGACACAGCGAGTCTGGGAATGCCCATAACTATGCAGAGCGTCGGGACTGGCTCTACCGGTTGCTGTGTGAAGACCTCGCCGAGGCCATTGTTCGTGCTGAGGCTATCCATGCTGGACTTGAGGTGGTGTATGACCAGCAGGCACCCTTGCCCACCCCCGATCCTGTCCTTTATCTGGATGAACTGGTGATATGGGCACGCCGAGTGACCCGATTTGTCGAAGCCGAGGCGCAGCATGAGGCCAGCTTTGATCTGACGGTTCCGCTCACCCAACCCTGGGGGCCGGGTGCCTCAGCGTTGGTGCCCTTTGACGACTTCAAGGCAGCACTCAACAAGGCCCAGCAGAGCAACACCCCCGTCGAATTGACCTTTGACCTCGCTGGGGTGTTGGTCGGGTTTGAGCGGATCAGACTCCGCGCCGTGGGCCTGGCCTTCGGCAATACCGTGAGTATCCTTCCGGGCAGTGGGGTGGACCGTGACGCGACGGCCGATAGCTATTCGCGGCTACGCGCCACCATCTTCACGCCAGCGCAGAAGGCGGCTGGAGGTGGCCCTCGCTACCATCGCCCCCCCATTGTCTTAGGAAATGTCGCTGTTTTTGGGGTTGGCGGTCCTCTGGCCGTCGAGTCTGGGCCGGTCCTTCAGAATGTGGACCCGCGTGGTAAATGGCGGATGCAGTTGGAACCGAGAATAGCCTACAAAGATCAGAGAGCAATAGATGTCTTCACGGGACCAGACAAAGACCGTCCGCTGCTTGATCTCAAACTGCATCTGCGCTTGGCTGTAGCGAACGCAAGCGGGGGGTGGTCATGAGTTCCTGGGACGGCTTTACACGGCTTGTGGAGCCACCAAGGTCACGAACTGCATCTGTGTCCTCAGCTCGGGGCCTCGTAAATGCAACTCCATCTGGTGCTGCTTTTGATCTACACTATCAGTATAGACAGTTCCAAGAAAAAAAGTCTGCAATCGAACATCTTCGCCGTGAGATCACTGTACAGATCATCAAGGAACAGGTACAAGAACAGTTGTCTCCAGGCCAGAGGACGCATCTCATTTTTGAGAACACCAAGGACGGGGGCATCAAACTCAGGGGTATCATGGAGGGAAAACACCCAGTCTTAACGGAGACCGGGACTCGTGTGGAGTCCGTCAGACGACCCAGCCTTAACGAAGTGATGGGCCAGTGTTTGACCAAAGAAGCAAATGGTCAAACTCCAGAGGACCAGAAGAAGTTCGAGGTGCGTGTCTCCGAGAAAGTCTCATCGTATTACAAGCTGAATGAGGGACGAGATTATGAACGTGAACGGGAGGAAGCTGAGCAGGAGATGCAAAAGCTGCTGCAACCTCCCCCTCCCCCGCCTCTCAAGTCGCCTGAGACAACTCAACCCAACCCTCACTTACAGCAGAGATAGAGGTTGAAGCTGTACTGCTCCCGCTTTCCATCTGCGACAGGAACGGGCTACCTCTTTGTCACGCACTGTCCAGCACATCCGGCAAACTCGCGGCAGTGGCCGCCAGCCGGTTCTTGTTAACCCGCGTGTAAATCTGGGTGGTAGCGATACTCGCGTGCCCCAGCACTTCCTTCACGTCCTCAATGCGGCGGCCTGCATCCACCAGAGCCGTGGCATGGGCGTGCCGCAACTTGTGCGGCGTACTCTGCTCGGGCCGCAGTCCCGCCCGCTTACCTATGCGCTGCATCGCGGCCTCGATGGTCCGCACCGGGAACGGTTCTCCAGCGTTCTTCCCCGTCAGATGGCTGAACACATACGAGCTGGTGGCGTGCCCCTGCGTACGGCGCACCCGCAACCACTGATGCAAGGCACGCTGCGCCGTCGGGCTGAGGAACACCTGGCGCTCTTTGTTCCCCTTCCCAATCAGCCGCACACTCACTGGCAGCCGGTCGGCGTCCAGTTCAATGGCCGAGAAGGTCAGGGACAGGGCCTCACTGATCCGACACCCCGTCCCGTAGAGAAAGGCCAGGACCGCCCAATCGCGCAGTCCCTTCGCGTCGTTCGACTGCTCGCGTGCAGCGATGAGCAGCCGAGACACTTCGCCATTCGTGAGGGCTTTGGGCAGCCGGGCCGGGAGCTTGGGGGTCTTGAGTTCGGCTGGCCCGGCCTGCATCTTCAGTCCTTCGACTTCCGAGAGATAGCGCCACAGCTTCTTCCACGCGCTGACCAGGCGGCGGGCGCGGGCCGGGGCGGGCTTGTGGTGCCCCATGTAGGCCCGGAGATCACGGGCGGTAACGGCCTCCCACCCCTCCAGCGCGGGCCGCTCCTGCCCAAGCCATCCGGCGAGCTTCAGGCAGTCATGCCGGTACTGACGGGCCGTCGCGGGACTCAGGCCCTCCTCCTGGGTCAGGTAGCTCTCGAAGGCCGGGATGAGAGAGGGCAGGGTACTCACACCGTCACCTGCTCTTCCTTATCGGCCATCCCAGCCAGCGCCTCGGCGTCCTGTTCCCGCAGCTTGATCCGGCTCAACTTGCCGCGCAGCACTTCCAGGGTGTAGTCGCCTTCCCCGAAGAGGGACCCGTCCAGGTCAGCAGGCAGTTTGAGGCGGACCTCATGGGTGTCGCGGTCATAGGTCACGCTGACCGTCGCCCGCGCGTGGCGCTCCTTGAGGGCTTCGAGCTTCTTCGGCGCGGTGTTCATAAACGTTCCCCGCCGTCGGCCACTGTCTTGAAGGGACACCAGCTCCCCTGCTTCCGGCAGGCTGACCTCGTGCTTGGTGTTCAGATACCCGGCCATGTTCGCCCGCGCCCGGACCTCGCCGTGCGTGAGAATCACCTTGCCCGGCTGGTAGCGGGCAATCATCCCCAGCAGCCCGCCCCGGTCGGCGTGGGCCGAGAGGTAGAAGCGTTCCACCCGTGAGTAGGCAGAGACAGGTTCCAGCCCCCCCTTGCCGTCGGGCAACATCACCTCGCCACCTTGCTGGAGTTCCAGCAGTCGCCGCCCCGGACTCTCGGCGTCCTGGTAGCCCACCACAAAGAGGGCATTTTCCGGGAGCGGCAACCAGGCCCGCGCGTACTGGGGACTGGCCCCGGCGTGCAGCATTCCCGAGGAGGCAATCACGATAGCCGGGCGGTCCGAGGCCAGGATGCCTTCCCGCTCGCGGCGGTCCTTGACCAGGTTCACCGTTCCTGCCAAGAAAGGCCGCTGCCTGCTGACCTTGCTGCGGTTCTGGAGGGCTTCCGGCAGGAGCGGCAACATCTCCTCGTAAGCCTCGGTGATCCCCCGCGTCAGACCGTCCAGGTGGATGGGCACCTGGGGGAGCAGTCCTCCCGCCATCGCGGTCTGGAGAATCTGGGTGATCTCCTGCGCGCGGCCCAGGGCAAAGGAGGGAATCAGCACCCGGCCCCCACCCCGCAGCGTCTCGCCGATGGCGGAGACGAAGGTGCGGACCTGCTCCTTGCGGCTGGGCAGCAGGGTGTCGCCGTAGGTGCTTTCCGACACCACGGCGTCCACTTCAGGCACGGCGTTGGGGTGCGGGAGCCAGGCCGCGTCCACCACCGGCGTCGCCACATTGCTCACGTCGCCGGTATGCAGGACCTGACGGTTCCCGCTGCGGATCAGGACACTCGCGGCCCCCAGCAGGTGCCCACTGGGGAGCAGCTTGAAGGCGAAGCCGTGATCCTTCACCCACTCAAAGTACGGAACGGGGCGCAGGCGTTCCAGCGTGCGTTTCATCTCGCCGGGGGAGAAGAGGGGGAAGCCCTGGGCGGTGCTGACCTTGAGGGTGTCGCCCAGCACCAGGGCCGCGATGCGGGCGGTGGCCTCGGTGCAGTAGATGGGCAGATTCGGGAAACGCCGAATTACCACCGGCAGCGCGCCCACATGGTCCAGGTGCGCGTGGGTGAGGATCATCGCGGTGGGGGGATGTTCGGCCAGCCGTTCCAGGTGTGGCAGGGCCGCCTCACCGACCTGACCGGGCCGCACCCCTGCATCAATCAGTAGATTGCCCTCCTTCAGCAGATACAGGTAGGAACTGGCACCGACCTCATCGGTGCCGCCCAACCCCAGGAAATGCAAGTCGCTCACGGCCTCACCGGCAGCGGCGAGAGGAAGTCCTGATCCTTGACCATCTCAGTTCATCTCCCCGGAGTCGCGCTTCTTCTGGGCGGGCGTTTGCGCCTCCCAGGAATCCAGGTGTAACAGGTCCGCGAGGGGTTCCGCAAAAGGCCACGAGCTGCGGCCCTCCTCCGGCGTCCAGAGGTGCGGCGCGGCTAGGTTGCGAGCCAGATAGTCCGTCTCGGACCACTCGCCCCACTCCTCTGCTTCCAGCACCTTCACTCCGATCTGCCCGCTGTACTCGTCAGGGGTCATCCCCTCGGCGGTGATCTCCAGCACAAGACGGCGTTTGCCGTTCCTGGCAGCCGTGTTCCAAAGTCGGGCCAGTCCCTCCGGGTGCAAGCCGCCGTAGGTGCAGCCCTCGGAAACGGTGCGGCTCCGGCGCACGGCCTCCTCGACCAGGGCCAGGGCTTCCTCAGGGCTGTGACCTGCACCTTCAAGCAGTTTGGCTATGGCAAGGGTGGCCGGGTCAGGCTTGGACATGGGGACGTTCCTCCTGAGAGGGCGAGAGATCAACATGGGGGGAGTCGTCGCGGTTCATGGCATCACCAACGGCAGGGTCGGATAGGCGCTGCGGTAGTGGGTGTCATCGAGCGTGACCAGGGTGGCCCCCAGGGACAGGGCGTGCGCGCCGATCAGGAAGTCAGCCAGGATGCGGCGGGGCTGCCCTCCCCCCGACCTGGCCCTTCGGCGGCCATAGGCGCTGTACGCCCGGCCACACATCTGCCAGATCGCCTCGGTCGTGTTCCAGTCCACGCGCACTTGCCCTCGCTTCAGAAAAAGGTTCAGGTGGCTCTGTGTATCGCCGGGAGCAGCCAGCAGTTCGGCATAGACGCTGCCATGAATGACCAGGGGCCCGGCTGTTCGCAGGGTGTTCAGAGTGCTGGAAATCGCAGGTGCGTTCGGTTCAGCGCCAAGCAGCGCACTGAGCACGTTGGTGTCAATACAGGCGGTCACTCGTCGGCATCCCCATCGCGCATCTCACGCCAGAAGGTCTTGGCGTCCTTGGGCAGGGGGGGCAAGGTGCCTATAAAGGCGTCGAAGGGGTTGTCTTCCTCAGGCGGGACCAGGGTGATGGTGTTGCCCTCGATCTCGAACACCAGACCGTCTCCCTGTTTCAAGCCCAACCGCTCCCGCACCTCGCGGGGCACCGTGACCTGACCCTTGCTGGTCATCTTAGCAATCACGCGCATCCTGGCCTCCTTACAAAATAGTCTAGTGGTAAGGATATCAAAAATCTAGAGCCTGCGTAAAATTGATATTTTACGCAAGTTGGACGAAAGGCCCCGTTACCGGATTGCCCTCGTGCAGATCGGTGGGTTCTTCCGACTGGCAGACCTCGGTTCTCAGTGCAGAACGGGGAAGTTGCGTAAAACTCTAAAAAGTTGCGTAAAACTAGCTAGCTTGGCGAACTGGCGGCGCTCTTGCTGACCAGCCGTTCATTCTGGGGCTTGGTCTTCCAGTCCACCTGATGCACGTCCACCTTCAGCAGTTCAGCCAGCAGGAGGGCACGGGTGATGCTCGGTTCCTTGCGACCATGCAGGTAGTCGCCCATTGAACCCCTGGAAATGCCCAAGCCGTCCGCGAGGGTCTGCACAGTGATTCCCCGCTCCTCCCGCCACTGGGCAAGCGTTTTCTTTTCCTGCGTCTTTGCCATAGAATCACCCCCGCTCGCTTTCTCCCTCTGTCAGGGGCGAGTGGCCCGCCCACAGGGGGCGGGTCTTTTCATGAATCGTACCTCACAGGGGGCGTGGCAGCGTGGTCGTACAGCGGGCGCGTGCGCTCAAGCGCCTGACCCGCAACCCAACCGGGGTAGATCGTGAGGGCCAACTCGACGCCGACCCTGTACCAGGAGCGGCGGGGGTTGCGGCAACCCTTCGGCACAATCAGGAACTCCGCCCCGTCGTTCGGACTGCCGGGGTGGTGGATGGCCTGCACCCGGCCCTGAAGAGTGCGCCGCCCGTTCTCACCGCCGTGAGACTGAATCAACAGGGTGAGGGGTGACCCGAGCGGCACGCGGGCGCGCAGGCTGTCATACACCGGAGTTGGTTTCCAGCGGGCGCGGTTGAAAAACTCGCGCACGTCGTAATGCAGGCCCCGCGCCAGCACCTCGGCGCGGCTGTGTTCGTTGTCGTCGGCCTCGATGTGCTGCACCAGCCTGAACAGGTCCTCCATGATGCGGGCGCGGTACTCGTCGCGTGTCTGGGGATAGGTCATGGCGTCTCGGCCTCCTGGCGCTGGGAAAGGGCAGCCCCCTGGAGAGGCCGCCCGACTTGGCCTCCGGCGTGTCAGGCTGCCTGGAGGAGGCGGCGGGCGATGGCCTGGGCTGCTTGTATGGTTGTCGGAGTGCCGAAACCGGCGACAAAAGCCTCGTGGACGATCTGGGCCAGCAGGCTCTCGACCAACGGATGATCCTCCGAAAGGGCAACCAACCCGGCAACTGCCCGGGAAGTCAGCACCGGCACGCGGCGCTTGCCCTGGGCGAGGGCATGGTGACGTTCGCGCTCACGTCCAACCAACTCCAGAATGGCGCGCGTGACCGTCGCCTCGTCGGGCAGCGAGGGCGCAGGGGAGAGGCTAAACAGCACGGCGGCCCCCGCGCACGGTCAGTGGGTCGTGCGTCTGTTTAGGGCGCTGCACCCCGCACCCCAGCCGGGGGTCGTGTTCGCCCTTACTCTGGCGAGCGCGCAGCGCGTCCATGTAGGCTTGCACGTCACCGCCGTAATACCGCAGAACAGTGACCCAGAACCCGGCCCGTAGGGTGGCCTCCATGTGGACGCTGCCGTGCCGCTGGAAGGTGGTCCTCCCCCCGATGCTCCCGCGCTCCGCTGCCGTTCTAGCCATGCCTGACGCTCCTTTCTCCCTCTGTCTGGGGTAACGAAATTGTACTTCTAAAGCAGTACAAAATCAAGTGTTTTTCTGCGTCATGAAAGGAGAACGGCCCCATTGGGGCCGCTGCTTTTCAGATGATGCCCAACCTCCGGGCCTGCTCGGCCAGATCACGCTCGTACCCCTCAAGCCAATGGGCCGCACAGTCGTCGTGCATCTCCCAGAGCTTCGTGAACGCCTCCCAGGGCTGGTCCGTGATGAAGCCCTCGTGGGGGTGCGGCTTGTTGCCGTCCATCAGGTACATGCGGGCGCGGCTGCCCTCGCGGGGATTGCGGGTGGTGATCTCGTACAGATCGAAGTTCACGCGGCGAATGTTGCCGAAGTCGGCCACAGGCACGGTGGGGCCGCCCTCGACCATGACCTCGAACGCCACCGACTGCATCAGGCGGCGGCGGGCCTGCTCCTCATCACCCTCCAGCGCGAACGTCCCGCCGTTGCTCTGGCAGTTGTAGGTGAGGCTATGCAGCATGTCCAGCAGTTCCCCCGCGCTGTAGGGGGTGGGGTCGGCCTGGGCCTGCCGGTACTCCTGGCGCAGTGCCTCCACCGCCTCCGGCGTCAGGTCGCCGCCCGCGTAGCTGAGCGCGTAGGCGCGGGCGTTCGCCACATGCAACACCTCGAAGGTGCGCGGCTCGACGGGATGCCCAGGTTCCACAAAGAACAGGTCACGGGCGGCCACCTCAAGGGCTTTGATGGCGGAAGCTCCAAAGCAGATCACTGACATTCTTACGCTCCTTTCCCCTCTGTCGGGGGTAAGGACAGTGTACTACTTTAGCAGTACAAAATCAAGGGTTTTCCCTTACTAGAACAATAAAAAGCGCCTTCCTCCCCGGTGTTGCTCGCGGTCCTCTTGGAAGGTTGTGCCGGGCGGGGCAAGCCCCGCCCTCCTGCCCCTGGCCTGCTCGCTGCTGGCTCTCTCAGGCCCACACGCCCACACCGGGGGGCCTCGCCGTCCGGTGTGCCGCCCCTGGCGGCGTCCTGGGCCGCCCACCTGCGCCGCCGCTCTCTCACACCCCTTGCCCCGCTGAAGCTGCTGTCAAGGGTGCGGGCACCGCCCGCCCCCCCCTCGCGGGGGGTTGCCCTTGACGGCGTTCAAGCGCCCCTGACCCTTCAGGCCGCAGGCCGGGGAAAAATGTGTTGGCGCTTTCCCAGACACATTTTTCCCCGGCTGCTGCCCGTCCGGCGAGGACTCTTCTTCTTTCTTCTGGCCGCGCTCGGCTAGGCCGACGAGCCGCCTCTAGGCCGCAGGGCGGGCGCGGCCCTCCCGCCGTCCCGTCAGGAACGCCGGGGACCGGCACAGCGCGGCCTCTGGCCGCTCCTCGTTCCTTCGGCGCATCTGTTCCGCGCTTCAGTCCCGGCCTCTGGCCGGACGTGCCTTGCGGAGCATCGCCCGGCGCTGTTCCGGGCGACAAATGGATCGGTTGCCCCTTCCCACGCCACGCCCTGCACCACCCGCCTTCCAGCGGAGGAAGGGGACTGGAATGCGAAAGGGCCGCGTCCCGCCTGACGTGAGGAAGGCGGGTGTCTCTAGCGGCCCGGTGCTGCGGAGCAGCATTCGCATGGAAGGCCGCGCCAACGGCGCTCCCCTTAAAAGTAAACATGCAAAAAAGTAAAAAA
>NZ_JHAC01000015.1 GCF_000599865.1 Deinococcus phoenicis
AGAGCGTGTTTGAAAAGTGCAGAGGGAACAGCGCAGCGGGCCAGGTTCTGGTCCGCTGTCTTTGTGAGAAGAAGACGGTATACCAGTGACCTGACCCGCCAGCAGTTTAAGCGCATCGAGGCCCTTTTGCCCGCCTGCAAAGCAGGTGGCAGGCCCCGGAAGGTGGAAATGTACGAAGTGGTCTGCGCCATCCTGTATGTCCTCCAAAATGGCTGCACCTGGCGCAATCTTCCTCATGATTTTCCCGCCTGGCAGACGGTCTACGGCTACTTCCGGCGGTTTCAGCGTGATGGGACCTGGGAAGCGGTCAACCGCTTCCTCCTCCGTAGGACACGGAAAAAAGCCGGGAGAAATCCAGAACCGAGTGCAGGCATCCTTGATGCCCAAACCGTCCGTTGCACACCACAAGCCGGTCTTCGTGGGGTGGATGCGGGCAAGAAAACCAACGGACGTAAGCGGCATATCGTCGTGGATACCTTGGGCTTGCTGCTGGTCGTCTTCGTGACCGCAGGCAGTGTGCAGGACCGCGTCGGTGCCCCCATCCTGCTGGGGAGCCTTGCCAAGCGTTTCCCCCAGCTCAGATATATCTGGGCCGATGGCGGCTATTCCGGTGAACTGGTGGCGTGGGCCAAACAGGTCCTGTCCTGGGTGGTCGAAATTGTCAAAGGCGTGGCAGGACAACGAGGCTTCGTTGTCCTGCCACGCCGCTGGGTCGTGGAGCGCACTTTGGCCTGGTTCACCCGTTCACGTCGCCTCACTCGTGACTATGAGGGCTTGCCTGAAACTACCGAAGCCTGGTTCTACCTCGCCAACATCCGCCTCATGTTGCGCCGCCTCGAACCCGCTCCCTGAGCCTTTTCAAACACGCTCT
>NZ_JHAC01000016.1 GCF_000599865.1 Deinococcus phoenicis
GCGAGTTCGAATCTCGTCTCCCGCTCCACTTCCCCCCACCTTCTCAGAAGGTGGGGGCTTTTGTTTGACATAGGCATAGGCAGCAGGTGGAGATAATTCCTCTCCACCACCTCTACATAAAGTTACCGAAGTACTGTTCTAACGAATGAAGCGCCGCCCTCTTCATGGTCTGCCCTGCCTTCGTTCAGCTCAAAAAGGTCCGCGAGCCTTGCTGAGCATGGACCTAGGCGCTGCCGCGCCGGGCACGTTTCTCGGCCTCGATCGCTCGTTGCAAGTCCTGAATCTGCCGGAGGAGGCCCAGCTGTTCAGCGGGGGTGGCCTGGGCCACCTGCCTTTTCAGCAGGTCTACTTCAGCGCGCATGGAATCGATACTAAGGCCAACCTGGATATCGTCCACGGCGGCGGCAGCATAGGCGTTGACCTTCTGCTCGTACAGGTGGTTGGTATCGCGCGAGATGGCTCCGGTATCCCGGCCCTCGAACAGCAGGCGGATCAGGAGTTGTTCCTCGGGTTGGCCCCGGAAGACTTCCAGAATATCGTCGGGGCGCTGGGCACCCTGGGCGGCCAGCATGACCTTGCGGACAGCCTCGTTGCGCCAGGGGGTGCTGCCGTCCAGTTTGGCGAGCAGGCTCGGATCCACCAGCAGCTGCCGCAACAGGGCCAGCTCGCGGTCCTCCTCGGCACGGTGGGCACTCATACCCGCGAGGTGGGTATCGGTCAGGGTGCGGCGTTTGGCCTTGCTGCCGATCCATTCCAGGAGGGCTTCGGGCCGGATGCCGAGCTGATGACAGGCCAGGGTGCGCATGCGTTCTGCGCCGTCATCCAGGGGGTCGAGGTTCTGCATGCGGGGAAGCAGCGCCATCAGGACGCGGCGTTTGCCCTCGCTGGTGTCCAGGCCATGTGCTTCGACAGCGGCCTGGACCCGGTAATGGACCTCGTCCAGTCCCCCGGTCAGGGCGTCATGAATGCCTTGGACGTCCCCAGCCAGCAGGGCATCGGCGGGGTCCTTGCCACTGGGCACGCTGGTGGCCCGCACACGGAACTTGGCCCCCAGCACCTGATCCAGCCCGGACAGTGTGGCTTTGAGGCCTGCCTCGTCACGGTCGAACATCAGCGCGAGGTGCTGCGCGCCCAGGCGTTCGAGCAGCGTGGCGTGGTCCGCGGTCAGGGCCGTGCCCAGGCTGGCCACCGCCCCCGTGAAACCGTGCTGGTGCAGGGTAATCACGTCCATATACCCCTCGACCACGATCAGTTCCGCACCGCTGCTGAGGCCCGCGCGCGCCTTGTCGAGGCTGTACAGCAGTTCACCTTTCTTGAAGGCGTCCGTCTCCGGCGTATTCAGATATTTGGGTTTGCTGTCGTCGAGCACGCGGCCCCCGAAACCGACCAGTCTTCCGAGGTGGTCGCGGATCGGGAACATCACGCGGCCCCGGAAGCGGTCGTACACGCGGCCTGACTCGGGATTCTCGGTGAGCAGCCCCGCTTCCAGCAGTTGCCGCTCGGTCAGGTTGCGCGCGCGCGCGCGTTTCAAGAGGCCGTCCCAGCCGTCCGGCGCGTAACCCAGCTCGAAGGCTTCGATGGTCTCGTCGGTCAGGCCACGCCGCCGCAGGTAGTCCAGGGCGGGACCGGGCAGGTGTTCGCGGAAGTACGCGAGTGCAAAAGCATTCACGTCGTAGAGGTCACGGCTGCTGCGCTCGCCGTATTTGGCTTCGACCTGGATTCCGGCCTTTTCGGCCAGCTGGCGCAGGGCGTCCCCGAAACTCAGGTTCTCGACGCGTTGCACGAAGCTGAACACGTCGCCGCCCGCCTTGCAGCCGAAGCAGTAGAAATAGCCCTGTTCGGTGTCCACCTGAAAGGACGGGCTTTTCTCCTTGTGGAAGGGGCACAGGCCCTTCAGGCGGCCCTTTCCGGCAGGCGAGAGGCGCACGTGTTCACCGATCACGTCCGCAATGTTCAGCCGCGCACGCACGTCTTCCTTCGTCCCCACCTTTGCCCCTCACCCCCTTGTCCGCGTTGCGAAGCGCAACGGTAGACCGACAGTGTACGCCTCCCGGGTCTCCGGTGCCAAGTGGCAGGGAAGACGTGCAGCACGGCATTTTCTGGACCGACGCGCTTGGGCGCTGCTGGGCGGACCGCACGCCGCCTGCCCGGCCCGTAAGTGCCCGTGAAGCTTCCCCTCACCCCCTGCTCGCGTGGCCCCGGCAGGCTGGGGCATGACCCAGAACAATGGACCACAGAACGGCGGGAGCCAGTACAAGGTCAGTCGGGGAAACACCACCCATGGGGCGGAGGGCGAGCATCACCTGATCCGGGGCGAGGGCAGCAGCATGCGCCTGTGGCACCGGGAGGAGCCGAACGCCGACAAACCCATGTCCACCCACACCTACGAGACGCTGGGGTACGTGATCGAGGGCCGCGCCGACCTGATCGTGAACGGCGAGACGGTCAGCCTCGCGCCGGGTGACAGCTATCACGTGCCGCGCAACACGCCTCATACCTTCCGCATCACCGAGACGCTGACGGCCGTCGAGGTCAACACGCCCGCTACGGATCGCTAGAGCAGTGCTCGGGAAGGGTGTTGGACCGTTCTGAGCTGGATGGCGTGAGAAACCGTGATGGGGGCGCGTCCCCCTCAGCCCCTTTGGCAGCCGTCCCCATAGTTGCCGCCGCCGGCAGGGCGTAGCGTGGGGGCAGGTGCTATGCCTTCGCTCGGCGCTCCCCCCACCTACAGCACGCCCGCCACGCTGGGCCTGGCCCTGCTGGCCCTGATCACGTCGCTGTGGCACGGCACACTGGGCGCACTGGACTACGCCCAGGCCGGGCGATACGAGGGGTTGGCGCTGATTCTCGCCGCAGCCCTGATGCTGGTGTACGGTGTCCTGACCCTGATCCGCTATGCCGAGGCGCGGGACGCCATGACCGATCCCCACCCGCGCACGCCGATGTATGACACCCCCCACCAGGGCCGCGTGCCGCGAATAGGCGTGGGGCTGGCTCTGCTGTTGGGGGTGGGTGACGTGGCTTTTGCGCTGGGCGCACAGCATCCGCTGGGGCATCTGGCGGGGCTGGGCCTGGTCCTGCTGGTGGCCCGGCAGGCGCTGAAGATCAGACCAGAGCCGGACAGAGACGCTGATTAGGGGTGGGCGGCTTAGCCTTGGCGGGTGTGGCCGCCTACTGGTCTTCGAGTTCGCCGGCGGGAGCGCTGCCCGCCCTATCGGTGTCCACGCTCACGTCCAGCGTACCCGCCATACCTCCCATGCCACCGGTGCGGGCGGTGTCCAGCGTCGTATCGAGGCTCGGGGCAGCGTTGTTTCCCGGCTCGTTGGCCGTGCTGTTCCCCCCTTCGCCGGGTGACTGGCTGGTCTCCACGGGCGGGTTGTAGGTGTCCCTGCGGTCGTCAGTCATGTGCGGTTTCCTCCGGATGGGGTGTTTCCATAGTGTGAACCCCCCGCGGGTCCGGTTCTTGAGAAGGGGCGTAAGGCCCATTGGGCGTCGGTCCAGAAGTGGAACCCAAAAGAGAAAAAGAGAGGAGCAGCCTCCGCAGCTGCCCCACTCCTCCTCTCTTGGTCCCTTACTCGCTGAACTCGAACTCCGCGTATTCCTGGGTAGGCGGGCACGAGCAGACGAAGTTGCGGTCCCCGAACACGTTGTCCACGCGGTTCACGGCGGGCCAGTACTTCCAGGCCCGCTGCGCGCGGGTGGGGAAGGCGGCGGTTTCGCGGCTGTAGGCGCGGTTCCACTCGTCCGCCATGAGGTCGTCCTGGGTGTGGGGCGCGTGCCGCAGCGGGCTGTCCTCGGCCTTCATCAGGCCGTCTTCCACTTCCCTCATCTCGCGGCGGATGTTCAGCATCGCGTCGATGAAGCGGTCGAGTTCGGCCTTCGGCTCGCTCTCGGTCGGTTCGATCATCAGGGTGCCGGGCACCGGAAAGCTCATGGTGGGGGCGTGGAAGCCGTAGTCCATCAGCCGCTTGGCGATGTCTTCCTCGCTGATACCGCTGGCCTGCTTGAGTGGGCGGATGTCGAGGATGCACTCGTGCGCCACCCGGTCATGACGGCCGGTGTACAGGACGGGGTACGCGCCGCTCAGCCTGCGGGCAATGTAGTTGGCGTTCAGCAGCGCGACCTGTGTGGCCTTTTTCAGCCCTTCCGGCCCCAGCAGGCGGATATAGAGGTAGCTGATGGGCAGGATGCTGGCGCTGCCGTAGGGCGCGGCGCTGACGGCCCCGGTCTTGCTGTCGCTGATCGGGCGCACATCATGGTTGGGCAGGAAGGGCGCGAGGTGCGCCTTCACCCCGATCGGTCCCATGCCCGGCCCGCCGCCGCCGTGGGGGATGGCGAAGGTCTTGTGCAGGTTGAGGTGCGAGACGTCCGACCCGATCAAGCCCGGCTTGGCGAGGCCCACCATCGCGTTCATGTTCGCGCCGTCCAGGTACACCTGCCCGCCGTGCTGGTGGATCAGGTCACAGACCTCGGTGACGTTCTCCTCATACACGCCGTGGGTGCTGGGGTAGGTGATCATCAGCGCCCCCAGCTTGTCGGCATGTTGCTCGGCCTTGGCCTTCAGGTCGCCCAGGTCGATGTTGCCGTTCTCGTCGGTCTTCACGACCACCACCTGCATCCCCAGCATCGCGGCGCTGGCGGGGTTGGTGCCATGCGCGCTGGCGGGAATCAGGCAGACGGTGCGGTGGCCCTCGCCTCGGCTCTCGTGGTATTTGCGGATGGCAAGGAGGCCTGCGTACTCGCCCTGCGCGCCGCTGTTGGGCTGGAGGCTGACGGCGTCGTAGCCGGTGATGTCCGCCAACCACGCTTCCAGTTCCGCCAGCATCTGCGCGTAGCCTTCCGTCTGTTCCCTGGGCGCGAAGGGGTGCAGGTTGCCGAACTCCGGCCACGTCACCGGAATCATCTCGGTGGTGGCGTTGAGCTTCATCGTGCAGCTTCCCAGCGGGATCATGCCGTGGACGAGGCTGTAGTCCCGGTTTTCCAACAGCTTGAGGTAGCGCAGCATCCCGTGTTCGCTGTGATGCGTGTTGAAGACGGGGTGCTGGAGGTAGGGAGAGGTGCGCTTGAGGTTGGCGGGGATGCCGTCGGTGGCGCTGCCGTCGAGGGCCGGCACGTCCACCCGCTGCCCGGTGACCGCTTCAATCACGTCGGCCAGGTCGGCCACCGTCACCGTCTCGTCCAGGCTGACGCCGACCCTGGCTCCGTCATAACGGAAGTTGATGCCCTGCGCCTCGGCACGGGCGCGAATGGCGGCCACGTCGCCCTCGAACGTGAGCGTGTCGAAGAACGTCTCGTTGGTCTTGATTCCGGCATCGCCCAGCGCCTTCGCCAGAATCCCCGTCAGCCGGTGGACGCGCTCGGCAATCGTGCGAATGCCTTCCGCGCCGTGGTACACGGCATACGCGGCGGCCATATTCGCCAGCAGCGCCTGCGCGGTGCAGATGTTGGAGGTGGCCTTCTCGCGGCGGATGTGCTGTTCGCGCGTTTGCATCGCCATGCGGAGGGCGGTCTTGCCCCGAGCGTCCTTGCTGACGCCGATCACGCGGCCCGGCATCGAACGCTGGTACTCGCTGCGGCAGGCCAGGAACGCCGCGTGCGGCCCGCCGAAGCCCATGGGCACGCCAAAGCGCTGGGCGCTGCCGATCACGATGTCCGCGCCCTGCTCGCCGGGCGGCGTCACCAGCGCGTCGGCCAGCAGGTCGGTCGCCACGATCAAGGCCCCCTGCGCCGCGTGGACCCGTTCCGCGATGGGGGAGAGGTCGTGCAGGTCGCCCCAGGTGCCGGGCGACTGCACCAGCGCGGCGAAGGTACCTTCGGGCAAGTCGCCGTTCGCGGGGCCGGTCGCCACCTCGTAGCCGAAGTACTCGGCGCGGGTGCGAATCACGTCCAGCGTCTGGGGGTGAACGTCGTCCGCCACGTAGAAGACGTTCCCCTTGTTCTTGACCTGCCGTTTGGCGAGGGTCATCGCCTCGGCGGCGGCGGTGGCCTCGTCGAGCAAGGAAGCGTTGGAGACGGGCATGCCGGTCAGGTCCATCACCGTCTGCTGGAAGTTGAGCAGCATCTCCAGGCGGCCCTGCGAGATCTCGGCCTGGTAGGGCGTATAGGCCGTGTACCAGCCGGGGTTTTCCAGCATATTCCGCAGAATCACATTCGGCGTCAGCGTGCCGGAATAGCCCATGCCGATGTACGAGCGGAAGACCCTGTTTTTCCCGGCCACTTCCTTCAGGTCCGCGAGCGCCTGCGCTTCGGTGACGGGGCCACCCACCTTCAGCTCACCGCCGAAGCGGATGCTTTCCGGCAGGGTGGTTTCGGTCAGTTCGTCGAGGCTGCTCACGCCCAGCGCGGCGAGCATCTCGGCCTGTTCCGCCTCGCTGGGGCCGATATGGCGGCGGGTGAAATCGTCGGTTTGGAGGAGTTCGTTGAGGGGGCGGGTCATGATGCGGTGACTCCTTGGTGGAATGAAGGGCGCTGTGCCAGGGTGACGAGCTGGTCGGCAACGTCCCTGGCGCTCAGGTCGGCGGTGTTGATTTCCACGTCTGCACCGCGCCGCAGCAGTGGCTCAACGGTTGCGATGTAGTCCAGAATCTCTCGTTGTTCGGCGGCAGTCTTGCCATAAGGGTTGTTGGTGCGCGTCCTGACCCGCTCCAGAATGACCGGCGTGGGCGCAACGAACAGCACCACGTGGTCAAACTGCGGGTAAAACTTGCCCTGGTTGGATACGCAGCCACTAAGAAAGAAAGGCCGCGTCCGGGGCACGGCCAGGAGGCCATGAACCTTATCTTCGCGCCACACCCGACCCGGCTCGGTTTCACCCGGCAAAACGACGTATTCAGACCACTCATCCATATCGGTGTCCATGGCCTCAAGTCCACGCGCCCGTAAAAGTTCAATCACGGTGGATTTTCCTGTGCCGGACATGCCAGTGATCAAGATGTTTTTCATGGCTGAACATCCATAAGCTCCCAGCTCCGGCAAGGCCCAAAGCGGTCGGCTGGTGGCCCAGCGTCCCTCAGCCGTTCGCGGCCACGTACTCTTCGGCGTCCATCAGGTCGCCGCTCTCCTCGGTCACGTCCAGCTTGAAAAGCCAGCCGTCACTGTAGGGGCCGCTGTTGACCAGTTCGGGGGTGCCGGAAAGCTGGTCGTTCACGGCGACGATGGTGCCGCTGGCGGGGGCGTAGATGTCGCTGGCGGTCTTCACGCTCTCCACGACGGCGACCGTCTCGCCCGCCGTGACCACGCGGCCCACTTCGGGTAGTTCCACATACACCACGTCACCGAGCTGGTCCTGCGCGAAGTCACTGATGCCGACCGTGCCGTCGGGGGCGAGCCATTCGTGGGAGGCGGCGTACTTCAGTTCGTTGGGCGTCTGCATGGGTGTAATTCTCCTCTATCGGGGCGGGGGAAGTGTGGGGAACGGCGGAGGCCGAGCAGGAGCAGGGTGGGGGCAGCCGCAAAAGCCTGCCTGCCCCGTGCTTACCTCTTGTAGAAGGGCAACTCCACCCGCCGCGCCGGATGCGCCTTGCCGCGCACCTCCACCTCGTAGGCGTCGGCGGTGGCCGCGTCGGCGTTGACCAGCGCCATTGCAATCGGGTGACCCAGGGTGGGGCTGCTGCTGCCGCTGGTGACGCGGCCCACCCGCTCGCCGCCGAGCAGGACGGGATAGCCCTCACGGACGGGCACCCGTTCCAGGGCGAGACCAATCAGCTTCACGGGTGGCGCGGCCTGAATCCCGGCGCGGCCCACGTGTTCCTTGTCCTTCACGACCCAGGTGTAGGTGCTGGCGAGGGGGTGGAGGTCGTCGGCGAACTCGTGGCCGTAGAGGGGAAAGCCCGCTTCCAGGCGCAGGGTGTCGCGGGCGCCCAGGCCCGCCGGGGTCAGACCCAGGGCCAGCAGGTTGTCCCAGAGGGCTTCGGTCCGTTCGGCGGCCACGAAGACCTCGAAGCCGTCCTCGCCGGTGTAGCCGGTGCGGGCCAGCCACACGTCCTGGCCGAAAAGTCTGGCGGGGAAGTAGGCGTTCTTCTTCTTCGCGGCGAGGTCCACATCCAGGTGCGGTTGCAGTAGTGCCGCCGCCTCCGGTCCCTGCACGGCCAGCAGGCCCCACTGGTCGGACTCGTCGCTGAGCTGGACGCCGAGGCCCGCGGCGTGCGCCTGGAGGTGCGCCCAGTCCTTCCCGATATTGCTGGCATTCACGACCAGCAGGAACTCCTGTTCCCCGATGCGGTAGACGTAGATGTCGTCCACCAGACCGCCCGCGTCGTTGGGGAGCCAGTTGTACTGGGCGCGGCCGGGCCTGAGCTTCATGACGTCGTTGGTGGTCACGCGCTGGAGGAAGGCTTCGGCGTCCGGCCCGGTCACGCGGAACTCGCCCATGTGCGACACGTCGAACATCCCCGCGCGGGTACGAACGGCGTCGTGTTCGGCCTTGACACCCGCGTACTGCACGGGCATGTCCCACCCGCCGAAGGGCACCATACGGGCACCCGCCTTCAGGTGCGCGGCGTGCAGGGGTGTCCGCCTGAGCGGCCCATCAGGGGTACTGCCGGGAATGCTGGTCACCCCTGAACTGTACCGGAGGTTCCGGCGCCCCCGTCCGGCACGCCCGGACGTCCCCAGGGGTACAGTCAGCCGTGCCCGGAAGCAGAAACGCGCGCCAGCAACGCCTCCCCCGTGTTCAGGAGCGAGGGGCGTGACCCCCGCCTTCCTGCTGGGTCTGCGGCCGCCCGCCGACCTCGCCGCCCGGGTGGACGCTTTCCGGGTCCGGCTGGGCGTGCGCGAGAGTGTCCCACACGTGACCGTGAAGGCCCGCAGCGGCCTTGATGCGGACCTCGCCTGGGCGGCGGCGGCGCGGGCGGTGATCGCCCAGACCCCGCCCATCACGGTGCAGGTGGGGGGCGCTCGGGCCTTTCGTGGTGGCCGCGCCGTGTACCTGGCCATTCGCTCCCCGGAAGCGGCAGCGCTGCACGTCCGGCTGCTGGAGGCCCTGACGCTGCCCGTGCGCTTCGGCTTCGAGGGGCCGCAGATGACCCCCCATCTGACGCTGGCCCTGCGGCGGCGTGGGGTGGATTCTGGCGTGGTCCTGACGGCGGCCCAGGCGGAGTTTGCCGACCTTACGGCCCGGCCCCTCACCTTCACCGCGGGGGAAGTGTGGGTGATGCGCAAACCCGGACCCGGCGGGCTGTACGTGCCGGAGGAGGTGTGGCGGCTGGGGACCGGCGAAGGTCAGGGCTGAAGGCCCCGCACCCCCCCCTCCGTCGCCAGAAACCCCACCCGCAGATCGTGCGGCTCGCACGGCAGTTCGTCCACCACCAGGGCGTCCCACACCACACCCACCGTCAGGCCCGCGAAGTCGGGCAGCAGGCGGTCATAGAAGCCGCCCCCGTAGCCCAGCCGCACGCCCCGGCGGTCGAAGGCCAGGGCCGGGAGCAGCACGGCGTCCACCGTCTCCAGGGTCAGGCGCGGCGCGTCTGCCGGGGGTTGCAGCGCCCCGAAGCGGCTGACCTCGGTGGCCGTGGCCCAGGGATGCAGCGTGAGGTGCGGCGTGGGCCGGAAGCGGGCGCGGGAGGTGAGCAGCTCGAAAGGCCCGGACAGGGCCGAGACGTCCGGTTCCCCCGGCAGGGTACGGTAAGCCAGGACGCGCCGCGCGCCCCGCGTGTGCAGAAAGGCGGCGAGGTGGGCGATGAGTTCGGCGGAGAGGTCAGGCAGGCCCGTCCGCACTTCGCGTGCCCAGGCCCGCCACTCCGCCTTTCCGGCGGCTGGGAGAGGGGGCAGGAGCGGCGCCCCGGCTTTGCCAGCGTCAGCCAACTTCCTTCGGTCCCTTCAGCCCGCTGCGGCCCTCGCGCCCTTGCAGGACGGCAGCCACCTCGGCGGGGGAAACGCCCACTTCCGCCAGCGCGAAGAGGGTGTGGAACAGCAGGTCGGCCACCTCGGTCGCGAGTTCCTCCCGGTCCCCATTCTTGGCGGCCAGCAGCACCTCGCCCGCCTCCTCGCTGATCTTTTTCAGCACACGGTCGAGGCCCCCGGCGTGCAGCCGCGCCACGTAACTGTTCTCGGGCAGGGTCGCGAGGCGCTCGCGGATCGTCCCGTACACGCGCTCCAGGGTGCCGTCCAGCCCGCTCTGTGCCGGTTCCCCCTCCAGCAATGGCCGGTGGAAACAGGTGTATTCACCGGTGTGGCACGCCGGGCCGGTCTGCTCCACCCGGTAGAGCAGGCTGTCACCGTCGCAGTCGAGCAGGACCGACACGACCCGCTGGGTGTGGCCGCTGCTCTGCCCCTTGACCCACGGCTCGCCGCGTGACCGGCTGTAGTAGGTGGCCTCGCGCGTATCCAGGGTGCGCTGCACGGCGGCCCGGTCGGCATAGGCCTGCATCAGCACCGCGCCGGTGCGGGCGTCCTGGGTCACGACGGGGATCAGGCCGCCGCTCCCGGCTTCGGGGGGGCCGAACTTCAGCTCGTCCAGGGAGGGCGCGTTCATGCGTCCCGCCATTCCGGGCGCACGGGCAGCCCCTGCGCCTTCAGATAGGTCTTGACCTGCGGCACCGTCAGCTCCCCGAAGTGAAAGACGCTGGCCGCCAGAGCGGCGTCGGCGCGCCCCTCGGTCAGCACGTCGCGGAAGTCTTCCTGTTTCCCGGCCCCGCCCGAGGCGATCACGGGCAGGTCCACCGCGTCAGATACGGCGCGGGTGGCCTCCAGGTCGAAGCCTGCGCGGGTGCCGTCGGCGTCCATCACGTTCAGGCAGATCTCGCCCGCGCCGAGCGCCTGCCCCTGGGCGGCCCAGTCCAGCAGGTCCAGGCCGGTGTCCACCCGCCCGCCGCCCACGTGGACGGTCCAGCCCGCGCCCCCAGCGCGCCGTTTGGCGTCGATGCTCAGCACCACGCACTGCGCGCCGAAATGGTCCGACGCCTCGCGGATCAGCCCCGGCCGCCGCACCGCGCCGCTGTTCACGCTGATCTTGTCGGCGCCGGCCAGCAGCAGTTGCCGGAAGTCGGACACGGCGTTCACGCCACCGCCCACCGTCAGGGGCATCATCACCTGCTCGGCCACGCGGGCGGCCACGTCCAGCATCAGTGCCCGGCCTTCATGCGTGGCCGTGATGTCATAGAAGACCAGTTCGTCGGCCTGCTGCGCCTCGTACGCCTGGGCGAGCGCCAGGGGATCACCCGCGTCGCGGTGGTTCTCGAAGAACCGCACGTTCTTGACCACCCGCCCGTTTTGTACGTCCAGACAGGGAATGATCCGCTTCGTCAACACGTGGCGCAGTCTAGCCCGCCCGGCTGGAGCCGCTGTGCCCCCAGACAGACAGGCCACTGTCCCGCTGCTCTGCCGGAGCGGCAAAGCTCGACCAGGTCACAGGGCCATCACAGCCCATGATGGACAATTGATAAAATCTTCATATCCAGTCAGCTGGGGGAACGAGAAGGGGGGGAGCTTGTGGAGCGCCGACGGATCCTGCTGGTCGACGACAATCCGAACGACGTGGAACTGGCCCTGAACGCCTTTCAGGAGGACAGGTCCAGTTGTGAAGTCGCGGTGGCCGGGGGCGGCCCGGAGGCGCTGTCCCTGCTGCGCGGCTCCGGCCCCCTGCCCGACCTGATCCTGCTGGACCTGAAGATGCCCCACATGGACGGGCTGGCCGTGCTGGACGCCATCCGCGCCGAAATCAGCACCCGCGACATTCCGGTGGTGATGCTCAGCACCAGCGACGAGGCCCGGGACATCCGGGAAAGTTATGCCCACGGCGCGAGCGCCTACGTCATCAAACCGCTGGACTTCACGCAGTTTCGCGAGGCGATGCACACCATCACGGCCTTCTGGGCGCACCTGAACCGCCACCCTTGTTTCCGTCAGCCCCGCCCGTCTTGAGGTGGCGTTCACCCGTGTTCCGCAGGGTGCCGCTGGCCGCTAGCCTGAACCCATGCGCGTATGGATCGGTTGCGGCGGCTACACCAACGACGACTGGACGGCCCCCGGTCTGATCTACGAGGGCGTGAAAAAGGACGCCTATCTGGAGACGTACTCGCGGCACTTCGACGCCGTGGAGCTGAACAGTTCCTTCTACGCCATTCCCGGCCTGAAGGCCTTCGAGGGCATGGCCCGCAAATCCGCTGGCCGGACCCGCTTCGCCGTGAAGCTGAACAAGGTCTTTACCCACGAGCGCGCCCCGGGCGACGCCGACTTCGACCGGATGCTGCAAAGCCCCGAACCGCTGCGCGAGGCCGGCGTGATGGGGCCGTATCTGGCGCAGTTTCCGTATTCCTTCCACCGCACGGGCGACAACCGCAAGTACCTGCTGGGCCTGGCCGAGCGCTTCGCCGGGCACGAACTGGCGGTCGAGCTGCGCCACGCCTCCTGGGATAAGCCGGAGGTGCGCGAGGGAATGGCCGAGTACGGCCTGATCTGGGTCAGCCCCGATTACCCCCCGGTGGGCGGGATGCCCGAACCCCAGGTGCATGTCACCACCGACGTGGGCTACCTGCGCCTGCACGGCCGCAACAAGGGGTCCTGGTGGGAAGGCCAGAGCGCCGCCGAACGCCACGACTACCTCTACACTCGCGCCGAGATGGACGAGTGGGCCGAGAAGATCGCGCTGGTGGCGGACGACCTGTCCGAGCTGTACGTATTTTTCCAGAACACCACTGCTTCTGGGTCACGCACTGCGATACGGAGAAAACCCGTCAGGGAGGGAGAAAGCTTCCCTAGTACCAGTTACCCTCAGCAGAACTTCTTTCAGAACATCCGCTACTTTCAACTTCTTATGGCCGAACGCTACGGCTATAGGCCCCCTGAAGGTGCCGCAGAACTAGATGGGGTGTAAACTACTCCCGCCGTAGGGTTTTCTCTTTCCCTGCCTTACGGCAACTTCCAGCGGGGCTACGGGGCAACCTGTAGCCCTGACCCTTTAAGGGTTAGTCGGGAGAAGCGGAATTATCCCGAGTAGCTGAAAACATAACAGTACCTTCTAATTCTGTTCTCTCTTAGGTGTCATAATTTACGATATGCCACCCATCGCATAAATCTAGGATTATGCAGTCGGATTATTCATCTGGGGATGTTACTGGGGAAGACTCGCGCGATGCCGCCCGCTGTAGCAGGGGAAAAGATTTCAGTGCAGTTTTTATAGGGAATTACTTGCACTTACAGTTTTAGCGGTTTTTACCCCCGGAAAGTTCTATTTATCAACATCGCTTAATTACTGTTTTTGTCGTGCTAGACGTTGTTTTTCTATACTTTCTCTGTCTCTTATAGTTTGATACTGTGTTGATATTAACTTCTTTTTTAGGGCAATAAATAAAAGACCCTTCTTTCGTCTCGTTTCCCAGGAAACGGACGCTAAAGGACCTAGCAGCCCTTTAAACCCGCTATACCCGTTCGCTATGCTCCGGGTATGTATTCCTTTCGATGTAATTACTACCGTCTTTTTAGGGGAAACAGTAGCAGGTGGATTAGGGTCGGGGGGGGTTTCAGTATTTAAGGGGTTTTCATCGTCTGGGAGCGGGTTTGGGGGTGATATAGGCGGCGCATAATGTAACTTATATGGGACATCTAAGTAACGCCCCTCTATCTCTGCTCTATTCATTCCCTTAAGCCAGGATATATCCAGATTCTTTGCGCCCCTCAGAGCAACGTTTTCCCAGGTAGCACCCTCGCCTGATTCTTTATTTAACTCGTTTTCCCACCATTCAAAGTACATCTCTCTAAAATAGCGTCCCTTATATCTAGCGTCCGATGGTTTAAGTAGGTATACGAAAAAGTCTCTGACATTCTCATACGTGCTTTTATGATGGTACTGCGGGCGCATACCTAGTAATTCCCATTTCACCGAGAAGTTATTTACCCGCTTAGGAAATAGGTAGCCCTCAGGAATAAGGATAAGAATATGAACGTGTATAGAAGACTCTACGGAGTCCATCCTCTCTATTTTCCAATAGGCGGGGAAGCTGCCGCAGAGTTTATCCACGGCGGCTTTTGCAAGTTGCTGGGTCCTTTTGCTGTTGAGGGGATGTGTACCTAATTCCAGCAGAACGGATGCAAACGTACCACCGTCTAGACGCTGGCAATCCATAAACTCTTCTATGTATTTCCACCCCGTTGTCTCATATACCTGTTTGGCGCGGTTGACTATCTGCGGGAACCTAGGCATTACCTTCCCTTTATATCCACATTCTTTAATGGCAGATAAAAGCTTATTTCTGTTCTCTGGAGTCTTTAATGCGTCTTTCCTATCTATTTTATAGAATCTGTCCTCTCTAATTATAAACTTTAAGTCTTTCGTGCTAGAATGAATGGGCAGACGCTCTAATATCTGCGCTGCTCTAGTAAATAAGTTGGGCATATTTAACCATATGACAGGGTGCTTTAGGCGGCTTCCCTGTCATTTTATCTAGATGAACTCTATTTCACCCGCTAGGTAAAGGTGGAGGCGCTGCACGTCCTTTTCGTGAATTGCCCAGATGGGTTTTCTGTTCGTGCTTATGTTCTGTGCGGGAATAAAGCCATTCTGTATGTAATAGCTCATTCTTACTTTGCTTACGCCTAGCGCGGCTGCGGCTGTAGTAGCGGAATAAATCTTAGTCATATGATTATCTAACTCCTTACATATGCAGTATACAGCAGTTTTATTCAGCTTAAAAGCTTCCTTCTTTAAATTGTCTAGACAGAGCCTAAGAAGAATAGCAGGGGTATTCTTTCTTCAGAAAGTTATGCAGTACGGATGTTTACCTATCCGATACTTTCTCTGGGAACTTCTCTAGGCGGGCCTTAAACGGGCGAGGAAAGTGCAGAAGGTAAATTACCCACTGGCGAGCCTGCCGGAGGGTCTAGGGCCGTTCTGTAGCCGTTACGGGCTATACTCTTCCTGTCACCGTCTGGAAGCGGTGAAAGAAAGGGAGAGAGATGAATCTAGAATTATTTGCGGAAACATACGCCGTTTATACCCGCGTCTCAACTGGGGGGCAGGAAGATAACACCTCTCCAGAAGGACAGTATGAAGCTTGTAAGCGGTATGGGGAAACTCAGGGCTGGAAGCTGATGGAGAATGGGTGGTATCACGACACTATCAGCGGTACAAAAAAAGGTATTGACCGGAAGATGTTAGCTGAGCTTTATGACTTAATAGAGGCTAAAACCATTAAGCACGTTGTATTTAAGCGGGTTGATAGAGTTGGACGTGAAGCAGCGATTATCAAAGAGATTATCAAGATGGTCTACTCTTTGGGCGGAAAGGTAAGCATAGCCGATAAGGGTAGAACCTATAAGAACTTCAGAGAATGTAACAACGATATACGCTTTGAAAGTGTTGTGGCGGAAATTGAGCGGGATAATATTGTTGAAAAGAACTGGGAAGGTAGAATTAGCCAATTCAAGAAAGGCTCTGCCCTAGGTAAGCAGCCTTACGGTTATATAACTGCTTTTGATGATTCAAAAAGTAGGAAGTTTAGACTGGTAAAGATTGTTACTTCTGAGGCTGAAGCACTGATGGACTTCCTTAAGAAGTTTGTAGAAACTAGAAGTATTAAAGAAGCAGTAGACTATGCTGCTTCTAAAGGCTATAAGACTAGAAGCGGGCATCCTTTTGCACACCACTTCTTTAGGGATACCCTTAAGAACCTTGAGCTTTACAATGGTAAGCCCGTAAAGCAGGAATACAGTTTCTTTGAAGAAGTCTTTAGTAGGGAGTTCGTCTATCCCCAGATTATTAGTGATGAACTCTATTATCAGATTAGAGAGGCTACTAGGCTTAAATCTAAGGCAGATAGAGAATACTTTGACGGGGTTAGACCTTATCTAGGGATAGTCTTCTGCTCTCATTGCGGGTCAAGAGCAGGCATAAGGTATAAATCAAAAGCTACACCTAAGAAGAATGGTGAGGTGTACTCAAGCTTTATAGTCTTCTGCCCTAGTCACGCTAAGGAAGTGCAGAAAACTTACCGCCTTGAGGGTAAAGGCTCCGGTAAAGAGTGTGGTAAGTCTTTCAGGTATGGCGAGATTACTAAAAGCATTCTTCAGTTTTTGGATGATGCTTCTAGATTAGGAACGGCTGAGCAATACTCTAAAGAGTTGCTTAGAGTTCTTATAGCCTTAAGGGATATTCAGTTTCAAATTAAAAAGGCAGTAGCTTTGAGGGACAATGCGAGCAATAGAAAAGATTCTATTCTTAAGAAGCTAGACAAACTGATGGAGCTAGAAGGCGTAGATATTAGTTCTTTTATTGCGGCGAACAGCGAAAACCTAAAGTCTATTGAAGAGCAAATAAGACAGTCTAACAGTCATATATCAGAGCTTAAGCGTAATTACAATTCAGTAACCGAGATTCTAGAAATGTCAGGATTAAAAGTAACGGAAGAGCTTCTATCATCTATAGAAGTAAATAGAAGGTCTATTGCAAAAGAAGAATCATACAGCGGCGATGATGTTAGGAATAGAAGGAATAAGATAGAAGAGAGATTACTTCTAGATATTCTTCCTGAAACAGTAAAGAGCCTTGCGAATGAGTTATCGGAAGGTCTAGGGAAGATACGCGGTTTAGTGGAAATGGAAGAGTGGGAGACGGTAAATACTTTGCTTTACCGCCTGGGAATCAGGGTCTATGTCAACTTCAACGAACCGCTGAGAAATGGGAAGCTTCCTGAAATAGCGCTAGCTGTTGCCTTGGCAGAGAGCGCGGATAGGGTCGGGGCTGTGGCGGGGTTGCTGGCAGAACGTACCCCGGAAACTGTCTGTGGTCAGAACACCACCAAAGGCCATGCCCTCAAGAACATCCCGATGTTGCGCGAGGCGCTGAATGCGCGGGGGGTGCCGGTGCAGACGCCCGACGCGGGGGAGGAAGGGCGGCTGCTGTGAGGGTTAGTCGGCGGGGAACAGATAGAAGGCGTGAGGTTGTCCCTGCCAGTGCCCCTCGCCGGTCGGCGTGAAGCCCACCTTCTCCAGCACGCGGCGGCTGGCCCCGTTCTCCACGTGTGCGAAGGCGAGGAGGTCGGGACTCATACGGGGTTGCTCCGATTCCCGAACATCCGGGAAAGCGCCGGATATTCGTCCACCTCCGCAACCCCGTCCTTTTTGCTTCTCGCTCCGCTCGGATGATTCAAAGGAATCATCGCAATTTGGTAGCAGGCACGGGTCGGGGTGCGCGAAGTGCCAGTCTGTCAGGGCGCGCGCGAGTTCGGTCGCCAGCCCCTGGCCCCAAACTTCCGGGGCGAGCAGGTAGCCCAGTTCACGGTGCTGGCCGTCATCGCCCAGGCCGAAGCCGCCGCGCCCCACCGTGCGGCCGCTGGCCTCCTGCACGCGCCATTTCGTCCAGCCCCACTCGGTCTGTTCGCGCCGGAAGTCCGCGAGGCGCGACGCGGCCCGCGCGGGGTCATAGGGCGGGGCGCAGAAAGGTTGCCGGAGGCGTAAGGTGGGGTATGAGGCCGTACTCCCAAG
>NZ_JHAC01000017.1:0-112500 GCF_000599865.1 Deinococcus phoenicis
TTTTTATGCGCTCAGCACGCTATTTTTGCCCCGCAAGCCCCAGGCCCTAAACGGCGTTGGAAGCTGGCGATGGGCAACCCGCTATCAGGTTTTGACCGCTATCAAGTTTTGAAAAGAAGGGAGCACCTCGGCTTTGGTCGGGGTCAGGTTGGCCAAGCGTCACGGCGGCTGAGCCGGTGCTGTTCCCTTACGCGGGTGACTGGCTCCCGCACGCCGGACGCTCTAGCATCTGCTCAGCCCTTTCCCCGATCTCCCCATGACCCTGCCTCCCTTCCCCCCCGACCTGAGCGCCGCGCCCACCGTGCGGGCGTTCGGCCTGGCGCTGGCGGGGTTCGCGTGTCAGACCGTGCGGGCGCACGGGGTGCAGGTCTGGGCGGTGGTGGGCGGGTCGCTGGTGGTGGTGGGCGAGGAGGGGCGGGGGCTGGGCCTGAGTGACGGGACGCTGGCGGCGCGGGCACTGGCGCAGGGGCAGCCGCTGGGGGAGGGGATGCTGGCCTGTCTGCCCTTCGGTGGGGGCGTGCTGGAGTTCGTGGGGGCCGATCCGGAGGGCGTGGAGGCGCTGGCGGGCCTGACGCCGCTGCTGACGCTGGCGCTGGAGGGCGTCCAGGCGCGCGAGGTGCGGCGGGGCCGGGGCCGGGTGGCCGAGACGGTCGAGCAACTGGTGCGGCGGCTGGGCGGCAGCCTGGACCTGGCGGAGGTGCTGACCGCCACCGCCGAGAGTGCCGCGCTGGCCCTGGGCTTCGGGCGGGCCTTCGTGGGCCTGTTCAGCGAGGTGGGGGAGCAGGGGGCGCGCACCGGGGAGGTCTTCACGCACGGCTTCGACTCGGCCTTTACGGGGGGGATCGGGGTGGGGCCGGTGTCGTTCGGGCGGCTGGTGGACCGGGGCGAGGTGATTCTCTACGAGCGGGCGCGCGATGCGGGGACACCGCTGGCGTCGGGCCTGGCCGAGCTGGACCCCGAGGTGGCCCTGATCGCGCCGCTGAGCGCGCGGGGCCGCCCGCTGGGCGTGCTGTACGTGGACAGCCGCTCGCCGGGCGCACGCGTCAGCGAGGACGACACCTGGCTGGTGCTGGCCCTGGCCGAGCAGGCGTCCCTGGCGATCGACAACGCGCGGCTCTACACCACCGAAACCCGCAAACGCGAGGCCGCCGAGGCGCTGCGTGAAGCGGGCGCGGCGCTGGCCGGCAGCCTGCACCTGCGCGATACCCTGGCGCGGCTGCTGGACAAGGCCACGGCCCTGTTCGGCGCAGATGCGGCGGGGGTGTACGAGCTGCAACCCGACGGGCGCACCCTCACCATCCGCAACGCGGTGGGCCTGCCCAGTGAGTACGTGCTGCGGGTGCGGGCCAAGGTGGGGGCGGGTGTGACCGGGCGCGCGGTAGAGCGCCGTGAAATCGTGGCCGCGCGCGACATGACCACCGAGCATCTGGGCGGGGGCAGCCGCTATACCCGGCAACTGCTGGCGCAGGGCCGCTATCCGTACCGGGGAGTGGTGGGCCTGCCATTGGGCACCCGCGCCGGGGTGTTCGGGGCGCTGACACTGTACTGGACGGAACCGCTGCCCCTCGACGCCGACGACCTCGCCCTGACGGAAGTGTTTGCCGCCCAGGCCAGCCTCGCCATCGAGAACGCGCGGCTGTACGAGGAAGAGCTGCGCCGCGAACGCGAGGCCGCCGTGCTGCTGAACGTCGGGCGGCTGCTGGGCGAGGACCAGAGCGACCGGGCGCTGGCGGAGGCGGCCCGGCTCGCCACGCTGGCCCTGAATGCCGGTCGCGGTTTGATCGCCCTGACCGGGGAGGGGGGCGAGGTGACGCGCTGCGCGACCTTCAACCTGCACGTGCCCGCCCCCGCCGAACTCGCCTCGCTGCTCGCGCAACTGGGGCGCGGTCCCCGGCCCCTGGCGCGCCGTCACGCCCTGCCGGTGGCCGGAAGCGCGCTGATCGTGCCCCTGCGCGGCGACCCGGGCGGGGACGGTCCGGACCACCTCCTCGGCTTCCTGTACGCCGACGACCCCGGCACCGAGGCCCCCGGTGACCGCGTGCTGCAACTCGCGCGCAGCGTGGCCGACCAGATGGCCCTGACCCTGACCCGCGAGCGTCTGCTCTCGGCCCTGGCCCGCGAGGAGGCCCGCTACCGCCAGCTTGCGGAGGGCGCGCACGACCTGATCCTGAGTGCCGACCCCGGCGGCGAGATCACCTACGCCAATCCCGCCGCCACCCGGTTGCTGGCGCCCCTGACCGGGCCGCTGGTGGGCGCGAACCTGCTGAACCTCCCCGGCCCGGCCACCCGCAGCGCCCTGCACGCCGCCTGGGACGCCGCGCACACCCACCCCGCCGGGGGCCGCACCGAGATCGAGGTGGGGCCGTACCGCCTGGAGGTGCGCCTGAGTGCCGTGCGGCAGTCCGGCACCCCCCACAGCGTCCTGACGGTGGCCCGCGACCTCTCGGAACTCCAGACCCTGGCCGCCGAGATCCAGCGGCGCGGGCAGGCGCTGGAGGCCGCCACCAGCCGCACCCTGGAACTGCGGAGTTACCTCACCCTCTTTACCCAGGCACAGGAGGAAGAACGCCGCCGCATCAGCCGTGAGCTGCACGACGACACCGCCCAGGTGTTGATTGCCACCTCGCGCCGCGTGGCCCGCCTGGCCCGCGAACTGGACGGCCCGCAGCGTGCCCGCGCCGACGACATCCTGGGCGATCTGAATGCGGCCATCGAGAGTGTGCGCCGCTTTGCCCGCAATCTGCGCCCCAGCGTGCTGGACGACCTGGGCCTGCTGCCCGCCCTGGAATGGCTGGCGGGGCAGGCCCGGACCGACACCCGGCTGGAGGTCAGCGGCTTGGATCGCCGCCTCGCGCCCGCCCTGGAACTCACCGTGTTCCGGCTGGCGCAGGAGGCCCTGACCAACGTGGACAAGCACGCGCGGGCCAGCAGCGCCGCCATCCGGGTGGCTTTCGGTCCGGCGGGCGTGCGCGTTGCCATCACCGACGACGGCCAGGGGTTCACGCCCGCTCAGGCGCAGGCCCGCGCGCAGGCCGGGCACCTGGGGCTGACCGGCCTGCGCGAGCGGGTCACGCTGGCCGGGGGCGAACTGGACGTGGACAGCGAACCGGGCCGGGGCACCACCCTCATCTTCACGTTGCCGGGCTGAGGGTCACAGCACGTTCTGAATGGTCGTGGCGGGGGGCGGCGGAATCTGTTCGCCAGAGGTCCCCGGCAGACTCTCCGGGAAACTCCGGCCAGATGGTCCCGCCGCCTGCGGCCGGGCCAACGCTTCCAGCGCCCGCGCGCCCGCCCCCGCGAACACCACGCCCACCAGGGCCGCCGCGAACGCCCCGAACTGGTCGCCCAGCGAGGCATTGAGCGTCTTGTCGTAGGCCGTGACCAGCGGCGGGGTGTTGCGTGCGCTGAGCTGGGCCTGGTACACCGCCACCTGCTGCGTGTAGACCTTGACCTGCTCGGCGTACAGGGCCACCTGCACCTCGCTGGCCGTGGTGGGGGGCGCGGCGGGGGCTGCCGGTGCGGGCGGCGGCTCGGCGGCGTGCCGGGCACGGGCCAGCAGGTCGTTGGCGTGCCAGAGGTACATGCCGATCAACGCCGCCAGCCACAAGAGCAGCAGCAGCCGAAAGGGAGCCGTCAGGACGGGACTTGCGGGAACCGGGCGGGGCGGGGCAGTCATGGTGGAGCCTCCTTTGCCGGGTCTGTTCAGCTTAGAGCATTTGTCAAAAAGAGACCTTCTTTTTGACCGAGCGGGCGGGCAGGCGTCCTCAAGGGGAGGGCAGGCTTGCTCAAGCGAGTCCGTTCTGACCGACAGTCCGTTCTGCCCAAGACAGCGAGTGCAAGAGGGAGAGCGTTTGGGACTTGCAAAGCTGCGAAGCAGAGAATGGAACCGTTGGAGGCGCTTTCCCTCCAATGGTGTAATTCGGACAAATGATCTAACGGTGTGGCCCCCTCATACGGTTTCCGTCCAATCCGTTATCAAATCGGGAAAGCGCCGATTCGATAACTCCTTTCCCGGCAACCGTTTCTTTCCGGCTCGCTCCGCTCGGGTTGAACAGTTTTTGTAACTGTTCAACCGGAATTCGTATCACCCATGCCGCGCCAGAAACGCCTCCCGCTCCATCCACGCCAGTTTCGGTTCGGTCTCGGAGGGTGAAACGGTCGTGCCGTACACCAGCCGCATCAGGCGGAAGCCCAGGCCGTACACCCGTGCCTGGAGGGGCGGCAGCGGGACCAGCGTGAAGCCGTTCTTCTCCAGCGGGCCGTGAAAGAGCGTGACCGCGAACACCGCCCGCGCGCCTTGCAACTCGGGGCGTTCGCGCAGGGCGCGGGCCACGTCGCGCAGCGAACGCTGGTAGGCGCGGTAGGCGGTCAGCGCGCCTCTGGCGGTCAGGCCCACCAGACGCGGGCTGTGCAGGTGCAGCTCGGCGGTGGGCGTGCCGGGCGGGAAAGGCAGCTCTGACGGCGCGGGCCGGGCCGCGATCCGCATCACCGCGTCCGCGCGCCCGGTGAGGGGTGTCACGCCGTGCGCGCGGGCGAAACGGTCGTCCACCAGGCGGCGGTAGACGTGAATCAGCAGGTCGCGGGGTGCGGCGGGCCGCAGTTCCGGCAGCTCGCGCACGGGCACCGGGCGGTAACCGAGCGCCTTCAGCTCCGGCAGGGCGCGGACGAGGTCGCCGGGAGCCACCCGCAGCGTCAGGCCCGGTTCCGGGGTGGGGGAGGGCAGCGGCAGCGGGCGCACCCCCCGCGCGGCGAGCAAGGCGAGGTGGGGGCGGGTCAGCGCCGGGCCGTCCAGCGCCCAGGTCGTTACGGGCTGGCCCGCCGTCACCTCCAGCAGGGCGAGGGCCGTGGGTTTTCCCCAGCCGGCGACCTCATGCCCCGCGTGCGTGGCCGCCCGCACTTCCCCGGGCACCTGCCGCGCGAGCGGGGGGGAAAGCAGCAGCGTGGCCCGGACCTCCGCCCCCCTCAGGGCCGTCAGGACGGTTCGCAGGTCGCTGGCCGTGTGGACCGGGACGGTGAGGCCCAGACGGGGGTCGCCGGGATGCCCTCCGTGCAGGGCACCGAAGACGCCCGCGCGGGTCAGGGCGGGCCAGAGGAAGCGGGCCGGGGAGCGCAGCGTGGACATGGGCCGACTGTAGGAGACAAAAGGCGGCGCGGCAAACCCGGGTGCCCCCCCCTGCCCCCACCGTGACCCGGCGCGTCTCTCATGTCCGGCGTCGTATGCTCCTGTCTAGTGATGCTTCAGCTTTCCTTGACCACTGCGGTGTGCGGGTACGGGTTGTGCGGCGACAGACCGTGCGGGCGAGCGGCATGAAGCCCCTGAGGATCGGGCTGTTCACGGACACGTTCCTGCCGGACCAGAACGGCATCGTGACCAGCGTGGGTCTCCTCAGCGACGAGCTGCGCGCGCGGGGGCATCACGTGGACGTGGTCGCCCCCTTCTTCCCGGAGCAGCAGGACACCCGCCCGGACGTGCGCCGCGCGCCCAGCGTGCGCTACGTGTTTTTGCCGACCTACCGCCTGGCCTGGCCCACCCGCAGGGATTTCGAGCAGAAGTACGACGTGATCCACACCCACACGCCGCTGACCCTGGGGCTGGCGGGCGCGCGGCTGGCCCGCAAGTGGGACGTGCCGCACGTCGCCACCTACCACACCCATATCGAGGCGTACACGCATTACGTGCCGGGCCTGACCCTGCTGCAAAAGCAGACGCGGGTGGTCACCCGGCTGATGGGCCTGTACTACCGCCGCGCCGACGCCGTGATTACCCCCACCGCCGCGATGCTGGACGTGACCCGCGAGATGGGCGTGCGCAACCCGGTCGTGATTCCCACCAGCGTCGAGCCGGAGGTGCTGCACTCGGCCCCGCCGGTACAGAGTCCCTGGCCCGCCGGGACGCGCCGCCTGCTGACGGTGGGGCGGCTGGCCCGCGAGAAACGCTTCGATCTGGTGCTGGACGCGCTGGCGGGGCTGCCCGGCGCCCACCTGGTCATTCTGGGCGAGGGGCCGGAGCGTGAGCAGCTGGTCCGGCACGCCGAGCGCCTGGGCGTGGGGGACCGCGTGACCTTCCTGGGCGTGAAGCCCTGGACCGAGATCGGCGCGTATTACCGCCTGGCCGAGCTGTTCCTGTTCGCCAGCGACACCGAGACGCAGGGCCTGGTCCTCCAGGAGGCGCAGCTGATGGGCGTGCCGGTCGTGGCGGTCGGGGCGCGGGGGACCCTGAGCGGCGTGGCGCAGGGCCGCAGCGGCTACCTCGTCCCGCCCGGCGACGTGGCGGCCCTGACCCGACATGCGCAGGCGATCCTGACCGACGGGAAGCTGTGGGCGCGGCTCTCGGAGGGGGCACGGACCTTCGGGACGGCCTGGACGCCGGGCGGGGTGGCCGAGCGGGTGCTGGACGTGTATGCGGGCGTGCTGGGCGTGCCGCGCGAGATTCCCTTTCCCGAGGCCGCTAGTCCCCGAAATACCCTCGCGTATGACCACTGAGATTCAGCGCGTGCCGCCACAAGAAGGGCAGCCAGCCCCCCTCCAGCCGGCGCGCGCTCGTCTCGACCAGCGCGCCGGGGACGTACGCCACCTCTCCCAGCCGCCCCAGCGCCTGCCCCAGCAGCACGTCCTCGTAGGCTTCCACGTCGGGGTATCCGCCGGCCAGCACCGCCGCCTGCCGGGAAAAGGCCATATTCGCGCCCGCGAGATTGGGCCGGCCCGCCACCTCGCAGGCGCGCAGGAAGGTGCCGTAGCCCAGTTCCGAGAGGGTCACCACGGGCCGCGACACGCCGCAGAAGCGCATCGGGCCGTAGAGGGCCACCCGCCCCGGCGACTGCGTGGCCGCGTGGCCCAGCCGGGCCAGCCATTCCGGCGAGGGCAGCGAGTCGGCATCGGTCGAGGCGACCCAGGGCGTGCGCGCGGCGTCCAGCCCCGCCTGCCGCGCCCGGGCGATACCGCGCACCTCGCAGGCCACGACGCAGGCCCCCCACGCCCGCGCCACCTGCGCCGTGCCGTCGTGGCTGGCGTTGTCCACCACGATGACGGCGGCGGGAGGTTGCGTCTGGCGTTCGAGGGCGCGCAGCGTCAGCGGCAGGTAGGCCGCCTCGTTGCGCGCGGGAATCACGACCGTGAAGTCCGGCACCGCGCCAGGGTAGCAGGCTGCCGCCGCCCGCGCACCGGGAAGCGCCCCGGGCGGCGGGGCGCGTGACCCGCCGCCTGCCCCCGCTGCCGCTGCGTTCCGGCACCCTCGGCAGTGTCGCCGCCGCCGCGCTGACCCTGGCCTGCGCGGAGTTTGTCCGCAGCGGCCTGTACGCGGCTTACCTGCCGCAGGCCGGACCCCGGGAGCTGGGGTTGCCCCTCACCGCCGTGGGGGCGGCCTGGACTGCCCATTTTGCCGCCGACACCGTGATGCGCGGCCCGGCCGGTGCCCTGATCGCCCGCTTCGGCCTGCGGCCCGTGATGCTGGGGGGCGCGCTGCTGAGCCTGGCGGCCCTGGCGCTGCTGCCCCTGGCGCACAGCCTCTGGCTGCTGGTCCTGATCGCTGCCCTGCACGGCGCAGGCTTTTCGGCCATGTGGCCCGGCACCATGAACCTGACCGCCGATGCCGCGCGGGAGGGCTACCAGGGGCGCGCCCTGACCTTTGTCAGCCTGACGGTGATGCCGCTGGTGGGGGCCGGGTTCCTGCTGTTCGGGGCGGTGGCGGGCCGCACCGACCGGCTGCCCTACCTGCTGGCGCTGGGCGTGCAGGCGCTGGGCCTGCTGGCGGCGCTGGCCGTGCCGCTGCGCGCTCCCCGGCCCCCCGCTCCGGTGGAGGCAGATCCGGTGGAGGCAGAGGCCGCGCCGCCCGCTGCCCCCGCCCCGCAGGCCCGCGTGCGCGTGGCGGCGCGTGCGCTGGCCCCGCTGCTGCCCGCCGCCTTCATGCAGACGCTCACGCTGACGCTGCTGGGGCCGCTGCTGTTCACGCTCGCGCCCTCGCTGGGCGTGAACTACTGGGGCATGGTGGGGATTCTGGCCGTCGGCGGCGCGGTCGCCTACGGCGGCCTGCCCCTGACGGGCCGGGTGGCCGATGGTGGGCATGCCCGGCTCGCGGTCACGCTGGGCTTCGCGCTGCTGGGGGTGGCGCTGGCCCTGTTCGCCACCACGCCGCCCGTGTGGACGCTGTACCCGCTGGCCGCGCTCGCGGGGGTGGGCTACGCCTTCATCATGCCGGGCTGGGCCGCCCTGGTGACCGGCACCCTGCCCGAGGCCGAGCGCCCCGCCGCCTGGGGCGCGTTGATGACGGTCGAGAACGCCGGAACTGCGCTCGGCCCGCTGGTGGGGACCTTCGCGTATGCCCACCTGGGTGTGCCCGGCCCGTTCCTGGCGGGTGCGGCGCTGGCCCTCACCACGGCGGCCGCCTACACCGTTTTCCGCCGCGCCTTCCGGGACCACCGGAACGCGCAGCCCACCTGACTCCGTGCGGCGCGCAGGGCGGCTTGTCCTGGGCACGGCGGCGCTGGCCGTGCTGCTGGCCGACGGGCTGGGCCGCGCCGCCGGCTGGGGTGCCCTCGGTCCCGGTGACCGCCACGCCCGCCGGGTCGCCCTGACCTTCGACGACGGCCCGAGCGGGCAGACCCCGGCGCTGCTGGCCGTCCTCGCGCGGCATGGGGCGCCCGCTACCTTTTTCGTGACGGCGCCCGCCGCCGCGCGCTGGCCGGAGCTGCTCCGGACGCTGCGGACGGCCGGGCATCAGGTGGAGGCGCACGGGCGCTGGCATACCCACGCGCTGCTGCTGCCGCCCTGGCACGAAGGGGCGCAGGTACGTTGGCATCCCCGCGCCGCCGAACCCGGCCCGTGGCTGTACCGCCCCCCCTACGGTGGGCACAGTCCCCTGACGCGGGTGCTGGCCCGCCTCGCCCGCCGTCAAGTGGCCCTCTGGGACGTGGAGGGACGGGACTGGACGGCCGCGCCCGCCGCCGACCTCGCTGCACAGGCGCTGGCCCGCACGCGGCCCGGCAGCGTCCTGCTGCTGCACGACGGCCCCGCCGTCACGCCGGCGCTGCTGGACCTGCTGTTGGAGGGCCTGCGCGACCGCAACCTGACGCCGGTCCTGCTGGGTGACCTGCCCCCGCGCCGCATCGGGCTGGGGGAGGGGCTGCGGCGGCTGCGGGCGAGCTACGGGCGCTGAGCTTCCGGGGGCTGAGTCTGTGGGGGCTGGGCTGGGGCCGTCAGGAGTGAGCGCACCTCCGCCGCGATCACGGGCAGCGCCCCGGCCGGTCCGACCCGTGTCAGGCCCGCCTGGGCGGCCCTGGCCCGCCGAGCGCCGTCGCGGAGGAGCGCCCGCACCTCCGCCGCGATCCCCTGCGGGTCGGGGGCCACCACGGCCAGCGCCGCCCCCAGCAGGCGGGCCTGACGCCGGGCAAAGCCGGGGGTGAACTGCGGGCCACCGGTGGGAAAGGCCACCACCGGCACGCCCAGGCCCGCCAGCTGCTCGTTCGCCGTGCCCGCCGTGCCGACCGCCACGTCCGCCGCCCGCGCGACGGCCCCGAAAGCTCCCCGCAGCAGGGCGACCCGCGCGCCCCCGCCCTGCGCCCAGGCGGCCTGCTCGTCCAGAACCTCCAGGGTCCAGCCCCCCGGCAGGGTCACGGCCTCCCACCCGTGCGGCCAGGCGACGACGGCGGCCACCTCCGGCACGTGGGCCGCCGCGCCCAGCATCAGGGGCAGGCTCTCGCGGTGGTCCTCACGGGAGCCGGGGAGCAGGGCCAGCACGCGCCGCCCCCCGGTCAGGCCGGCCAGGTCGCGCTCGGGGGGCGGCAGCACGTCCATGGCAAAGCTGCCCGCCCAGCGTGCCGGGACGCCCCGCGCCGCGTAATAGCGGGCGGTCGCCGCGTCGCGGACGAAGACCGCCCGCGCGGCTCTGGCCAGCCGCAGCTCGTAGGGCATGGGCAGGTTGGCCCCCAGGGCGTTCAGTTCGCGCAGCGCGCCCGCTCCCCCCAGCCCCTCCAGGTAATGCGCGCTGAGCAGCGGCTGCACGTGCACCAGGGGAAGACCGGCCCGCCGCGCCGCCACGCTGCCGATCATCAGCGCGTAGGCGTCGCCCACCACGACCACCGCGCCGGCCCCGCGCGCCGCCCGCACCGCGTCCCGCCACTGCCCCAGCGAGGCCGGCACCAGCCCGGCGCGCAGATCGGCCCGCAGATTCTCCAGACTGCCGAAAGGAAAGCCGCCGCTGGGCAGGTCCAGCGCCGTGCCCACCCGCCTGACTTCCGGCAGGCCCGCATAGACCCGGCCCGCGCCCACCAGGGGCAGCACCCGCGCCGCCGCGTTCAGGTGCCCCAGCAGCCGCGCCCCGATCAGGTCTTCCGCCGTCCCGTTGGAGAGAAGCAAGGCCGGACGGGCGGGGGACAGGGGGGCGCTCACGCCGCGCAGGATACCGGGGGCCGGAGCACCGGGGGCCAGACCGGGAGGAGCAGACCGGCCGGGGGACATGGTAGGAATGGGACACTGTGAGCGACTTCGACGCCCTGCAAGCCGTGATCCGCCGCCATGCGCGCGAGCGGCAGGCCGAGGGCCGGGCCTGCGAGGCGTTCCTGAACGCGCTGTACCACGCTCTCAGAACCGCGAGCGGGCCGGGCCGTCCGCTGAACAACGTCATTCTGGACCCCACGCCCGACCCGCTGTGCCGCCTGCGCCCCCCACCGCCGGGCGGCTGGTATGCCGCGTGGCTGCGTCTGGGGCTGTGCGAGGTGCTGGTGCGTGTGCGCCGGGTGGACGGGGCCTTCGTGGGCGAATACGGGCCGGGCGGCGCCTTCCACCTGACGCATGTGACCGAGGACGACCTGACGGCCCTGGCCCGCCGCCTGCTGCGCGAGCTGGAGGCGACCTACGCGGGGCGGGACCCGGGTGCCCACCCGGAGCTGCCCCTGAACTAATCCCTGAACCCACCGGCGTCGATGCGACTGTTCATGCAACCTTGAGATCCTCCCCGACAACGTGTCGCCGCTGACGGCCCGGTGGGCACGGAACCGGAACCATCCCCCTATGAGGACCAACCGGACCGCCGCGCGCCTGCTGCTGACCGCCCTTCTGTCCCTCGGGGCCGCCGCGCTCGCGCGGGCCGCGCTCTCAGCGCCCTCGCCCGCTGTCCCCCTGTCTTCCGACCTGCGGCCCGCCGTGGAGGGCGAGCGGCGCACCCTGAACCTGCCCGGCTTCGGGCGCGTCGCGTACTACGCCCACCCAGGCGGCACCGGGCGTCCCCTGATCCTGACCCATTCGGTGAATGCCGCCGCGAGCGCCTACGAGATGAAGCCCCTGTGGGACGCTTACGCGGGAAGGCGGCCCCTCTACGCGCTCGAATGGCCCGGCTTCGGCAGCAGTGACCGCCCCGACGTGCGCTACACGCCGGACCTGATGGCGGCGGCCCTGCGCGCCCTGGTGACCGAACTCGGCACCGACGTGGACGTGGTGGCCCTCAGCCTCGGCAGCGAGTTCGCGGCGCGGGCGGCGCTGGAGGAAGGCCGCATCCGCTCCCTGGCCCTGATCAGCCCCAGTGGCCTGGGGCAGCCACGCGGCAGCAGCCAGGAGGCGAACGCCGCAGAGAAGGGCGAGCGCCTCTACGGCACGCTCAGCAGCGTGGGCACCCCGCTGTATGCCCTGCTGCGGACCCGCCCCAGCATCCACTATTTTCTGAGCCGTTCCTTCCGTGGTCCGGTGGATGCGGGCCTGATCGGGTACTGCCTGGACACCAGCCGACAGCCCGGGGCCAAAAACGCGCCCCTGTACTTCATCAGCGGCCTGCTCTTCACGCCGGAGGCCTACCGCACCCTCTACAGCAAGCTGCGCGTCCCCACCACCGTCCTGTACGACCGCGACGGCTTCGTGACCTTCGACCTGCTGCCCCTGTTCGTCCAGCAGCCCGGCGTCCAGGCGGTCCGCATCCCCGGCACGGACGGCCTGCCGCAGTTCGAGCAGCTGCCGCAGGTGCGGGCCGCTCTCGACGCCTTTTGGGCCGGGAACCCCTGAGACGGATTCCGGCCCCAGCCGTTGGCCTCCGGGAAAGCGCTGAAGGTCGACTCCTTTCTGGAGTCCGTCCGCTTTTCTTCTCCCGTTGGTCAGGTTGCGCAGTGTTGATCGAGTTTTACAGTGATTGCCTACTGTGCCACCGGAGTCCGGCTGAGCCGCCCGGCAGCGCGGCGGCAAATGCGGCAATGCCCGGCCGCCCGGCATGTCACCATCCCCCTCATGACCGATGACACCCACGCGCAGGCCAACGCCGAACAGGTCCGGGTGCTGCTGGAGGCCCTGGGCGGGACGCCCGAGGCAGCAGGAGGGCGGGAAGGAGCTGACCCACACTTCTCCGAAGAAGGTCCCGCAAGTCCTGCGGCGGACGGGCGGCCAGGATGAGTCTCTAGGTTCTCTCAAGTCCCGTTGCGGGTTCCCTAAAGTGGCTGGTCACCATCCGCAGGGGGCTGCCCCGCACACTGGGGTCATGGAAGTCGTTCTCGTGATGGCCGCCGTCACCGTGCTGATGATGGTGCTCGCGTTCCTCTCACTGACCCGCGAAGACCGGGAACTCGCGCGGGAAGAAGGCCCCCTGACCCAGGGTGAGGGTCAGCTCACCTGAGCGGCGTCCGGCAGACCTGTTCCCCCTTTGCCTTTGCAAAAGCGCCCCACTCGCCAGTTCGGCAAGAGTGGGGCGCTCCTCGTCCGGGGCTTACCGAACCACGATATTGATGATCCGCCCCGGCACGTAGACTTCCTTCACGGTCTCCTTGCCCTCCACGAAGCGGGCCACGTCGGGATTCGCGCGTGCGGCGGCCAGGGCTTCTGCCTGGGTCGCGGTCTTGCTGATGTCCACCTGCCCACGCACCTTCCCGCTGACCTGCACGCCGATGGTGACGGTATCGCGCACGGCGGCCGCTTCGTCCACTTCCGGCCAGGGTTGCAGGTGGACACTCTGGGTGCCCCCGCGCTCCATGCCCCACCTTTGCTGATACAGCTCCTCCGCGATGTAGGGCACGACGGGGGCCAGCATCCGGTTGAAGATGTCCAGCGCCTCCTCCCAGGCGGGCGTGCCGAAAACGGGGGAACGCTTGGCCTTGACCAGCGTGTTCGTCAGCTCCATCAGTGCGGCGATGATGGTGTTGAAGCTCATGCGCTCGAAGTCGCCCCCCACCTTTTTCAGCGTGGAGTGGACGGCGTGGCGCAGATCGGCTTCCGTGACCTTCTCCTCGGGACCAACGGCCTTCTCGTCGAAGTACAGCGCCCACACGCGGCTCAGCCACTTGGCGGGGCCGTTGATGCCGCTGGGGTCCCAGGGGCCGCCCAGTTCCCAGGGGGCGATGAACATCAGGTACGCGCGCACCGTGTCCGCGCCGTACTCGCGCACCAGGTCGTCGGGGTCCACCACATTGCCGCGAGACTTGCTCATCTTCTCGCCGTCCGACCCCAGGATCATGCCCTGGTTGCGCAGGTGCGCGAACGGCTCATTCTGCGTGGTCAGGCCCATGTCGCGCATCACCTTGGTCCAGAAGCGGCTGTACAACAGGTGCAGGATGGCGTGTTCGATGCCGCCCGTGTACAGGTCCACCGGCAGCAGGTTGGCGTGCGCCGGGTCGAAGGGGTGCTGGTCGTCGTGCGGCGACAGGTAGCGGTACATGTACCAGCTCGAATCCACGAAGGTGTCCATCGTGTCGGTGTCGCGCTCGGCGGGGCCGCCGCAGACGGGGCAGGTGGTGGCCGTCCATTCCCGGTCCAGCTTCAGCGGACTCTGGCCGGTGGGTGTGAACGCCACGTTTTCGGGCAGCCGCACGGGCAGCTGGTCAGCGGGAACGGGCTGCGCGCCGTGTTCCGGGCAGTACACGATGGGGATGGGCGTGCCCCAGTAGCGTTGCCGCGACACCAGCCAGTCGCGCAGGCGGTAGGTGGTCTTGGCCTGCGCCACGCCCAGCGCCTCCAGCCGCTCGGTGATCTGCGCGATGCTGGCCTTCCCCCCCGGCAGCCCGTCGAATTCGCCGGAATGGACGATGACGCCCTCGCCGGTGTAGGCCGCCTCGGGATTCTCGCCCATGCCCTCCAGGCCCCCCGGCCGAATCACTTCCCGGATCTCCAGCCCGAACCTGCGCGCGAACTCGAAGTCGCGTTCGTCGTGGGCGGGCACGGCCATGATGGAGCCGGTGCCGTAGGTGACCAGCACGTAATCCGCCACCCAGACCGGCAACTGGTGCCCGGTGACGGGGTGCGTGGCGTAGGACCCGGTAAAGACACCGGTCTTCTCGCCGCTCTCCTGCTGGCGCTCCACGTCGGTCTTGCGGCCCGCCGCCTCGACGTAGGCGCGCACGGCCTCGGCCTGCTCCGGAGTAGTCAGCTCCGCGACTTTGGCATGTTCGGGGGCCAGCACCAGGAAGGTCGCGCCCATCAGCGTGTCGGGCCGGGTGGTGAAGACAGTTTCCGGCCCGGCGGGCGTATCGAAGGTGATCTCGGCGCCCACGCTCTTGCCGATCCAGTTGGTCTGCATCGCCTTGACGCGCTCGGGCATGTCGGTGTCACTGAAGTCCAGCAGCTCGTCGGCGTAGTCGGTGATCTTCAGGTACCACTGGCTCAGGTTGCGGCGCTCGACCGGGGTGCCGCAGCGTTCGCAGCGCCCGTCCACCACCTGCTCATTCGCCAGCACGGTCTGGTCTTTCGGGCACCAGTTCACCAGGCCGCCCTTCTTGTAGGCCAGCCCGCGCCGGAAGAACTCGGTGAAAAACCACTGGTTCCAGCGGTAATACTCGGGGTCGCAGGTGGCGAAGCGGCGGCTCCAGTCGATCATGGTGCCCATCCGCCGGAACTGCCCCAGCATGTGTTCGATGTTGGCGTAGGTCCACCGGGCGGGGTCCAGGTTGTTCTTGATCGCCGCGTTCTCGGCGGGCAGGCCGAAGGCGTCGAAGCCCATCGGAAAGAAGACGTTGAAGCCGCGCATCCGCATCCAGCGCGCGTGGGCGTCCGGCGCAACGTTGGCGTACCAGTGCCCGATGTGCAGATTCCCGGAGGGGTACGGGAACATCGTCAGGGCGTAGTGCTTGGTCTTTGTGGGGTCTTCAACGAAGGTGTACAGTCCCTCGCGCTCCCACGTCTCCTGCCACTTCGGCTCGATGGCGTGCGGGTTGTAGCGCTCGGCGCGCGGTTCGGCAATCTCGGGTCTGGTCATGTCCGTCACTCCTTGACAAAGAAAACGCCCCGGCCACACACAGCCGGGGACGCACGCACGAAGCTCAGAGCTAGGCGAGGCGTCCCCGGGTGGTAAGCGCAGAGCGGATCACGCCTCTCAGTGTAAAGGAGTTGGAGGTGGGGGGAAAGGGGCGGGGGGCCTCTCCGGGCGCATCATGCCTCCATGAACAACCTGCAATGGATCGCCCTCGGTCTGCTGACCGCCCTCGGGGGAGCGGGTGTCACGGTCTTTGGCAAGCTGGGGCTGGAGGGTGTGAATTCCACGCTCGCCACCACCCTGCGTGCCGTCATCATGGCGCTGGTGATGCTCGCGGTCGCGCTGGGCACCGGGCAACTGGGGGCGCTGGCAAGTGGAAAGGTGCAGCTCAGCGGGCGGGCCTGGCTCTTCATCACGCTGGCGGGCCTCAGCGGGGCGGGGTCGTGGCTGGCCTACTTCGCGGCGCTGCGGGTCGGGCCGACGGCGGGGGTGGCGGCGCTGGACCGCCTCAGCCTGGCCTTCATTTTCCTGTTCAGTGCGCTGGCCCTGCGCGAGCCGCACAGTTGGCGCGGCTGGGCGGGGCTGCTGGTGCTGCTGGCGGGCGTGTACCTGCTGGCGAGCGACCGCTGAGGGACCGCGCCCGACGACCGTGCCCGACAGATTCCCGAAAGGGCGGGCCTGCTAGGTTGCCTCCGGTCCACGGCGCTTCTGCGCGGGCTGCCCTGATCCCACTGCCATGCCCGATTACGTCCTCACTCCGGTCGTCACGCCTCTGCTGCTGGCACAGGCCGTGACCCTGTTGATGATCGGGAACGTCTTGCAGCGGGCCGCGCAGCCGGTTCACCGGGCATTGCTGGCGCTGCTGCTCGGCAACAGCGTGTGGCTGCTGGGCGAGATCCTCGTGCACCTGGCCGTCTCCCCGACGCTCCGGTGGTCCTGGGGGCTGACAGAGTTTTTCGGCATCCTGACCATGCCGGTCGCGTGGGTGGCGCTGGTCGAGCGTTACCTGCGCCCGCATCCGGAGCCGCTGCCCCGGGGGCGGCTGTTGGCGCTGCTGGCCCTGCCCGCCGTGACGCTGCTGCTGATATGGACGAATGGCGCCCACCAGTGGGTGTGGTCGTACACGGCCGACGTCCCGCAGTGGGGGCAGGTCAGGCGCAACGCCGTGTACTGGCTGGGTGTGGTGCTGTACCCCAACGCGCTGCTGGTCTGGGGCGCGCTGCGGCTCCTGCCCGTCTGGCGCTCGTCGCGGGGGACGGAGCGGGCGCAGATCACGGTGATGCTGCTTGCGGTGGTCGTGCCGGCCGTGACCAACATGTTCCACCTGCTCGGTGTGCCGCTGCTGGCCGCCGTCAACCCCACGCCGGTCAGTTTTGCGCTCAGCCTCGTGCCGGTCGCCTGGGGCATGGCCCGGTATGGCCTGCTGCGCGTCGCGCCCCTGGCACACCGGCAGGTCGTGGAGCAACTGGCGGACGCCGTGTTCGTGCTGGACGCGCGGGGCCGCATCGTGGAGGCCAACGCGCGGGCCTCGCGGCTGGCCGGGCAGCCCGCGGCGGACCTGCGCGGCCACCGCCCCGGCGACCTGTTCCCGTCCTGGCCCCCCCTGGACGGGCAGGTGCCCGCCGAATGGCCCTCCGGGGAAGAGGTCTGGGAGGTGCAGCTGTCCACGGTGCACAATGCGCAGGGGGGCCGGGTCGGTCAGGCGGTCGTGGCGCGGAACGTGACCACCCGCGCCCGGGAACACGCCCGCATTCGGCAGCTCGCCAACGAGGACGCCCTGACCGGGCTGGGGAACCGCCGGGCCTTCGAGGCCGACCTGACGCGGGAGCTGGCGCGCGCCAACCGCCACGCCCTCTGCCTGGGCGTCGTGATGGTCGACCTCGACGGCCTCAAGGCCGTGAACGACCGCCGGGGCCACGCCTACGGAGATGAACTGCTCCTGGCGTTCGGGCAGGCCCTGGCCGCGGCCTTCCGCTCCGAGGACCGGGCCTACCGTCTGGGCGGCGACGAGTTCGCGGTGCTGCTGGCGCAGTCTACCCAGGTGGGTGAGCCTGCGGTGCGGGAGCGTGTGGCGCGCAGCGTCGCCGCCGTGCGTGCCCGGGGCTTTCCCGAGGTCGGCGCCAGTTTCGGTGCCGCGTACTTTCCGGGTGACGGCGCGGGAGAGGCCCTCGTGCGGCTGGCAGACGCGCGGATGTACGAGGACAAGGCGCAGCGCCGGGGGCGGCGCGGCCAGCACTCCCGCGCGGAGTCATGACCGCCGGGTCAGCCCAGCAGGTTCGCCACGCCGCCCACCGTCAGCGCGATCACCACCGTGCCGAACACGTAGGAGAGGACCGCGTGCTGAAGCAGCAGCCAGCGCATCGGGCGCGAGTTGATGTTGGTGTCGCTGACCTGATACGTCATTCCAATGGTCAGGCCCAGGTACAGGAAGTCGCGGTAATCGGGGTCGTTCAGGGTGCCCTCGCCGTCCAGAAACAGCACGCCGCCACCGCCGGCGTAGTAGAGCCGGGCGTAGTGCAGCGTATATTCGGTGTGCAGCAGCAGCCAGGACAGCACCGTCGTGAGGACGGCGAGGAGCGTCAGCCCCACCGCCCATTCCGGGTGGCGGTGCGCCTGCGCCAGCGCGAACCCCACGCCCGGCAGGCTGACCAGCGCCGCCGTCACCGTCAGCAGCAGCGCCAGCGCCCGCGTGTCGTCCTCGCGGGTGGCGAGTGCCCGCGTCCGTTCTGAGGTGGCGTGCAGCAGCGTGGGCCAGATGCGGCCCAGCACGAAGAGGCAAAGCGCACACCAGCCCAGCAGAACACGCGCGGTGAGGGGCCAGGTCTGCGGCACCAGCACAGTCACCAGCAGGCCCAGTGCTGCCCCCAGCAGGAGCCTCACGGCGGCGGGGGGCGGGAGGCGGCGCGGCACAGTCACCGGGTCAGCATAGAACGTGCCCCGCAGGCCACGACCCTACCCGCCCAGCGCCGCCACCCTATCCACGCGGTCCAGGCCCGGCCCGTAGCCGCCGGGCACGCGCCGCACCTCGCGGAAGCCGGAGCGGGCGAAAAAGGGCGCGCTGTGCTGGCTGGTGTCCAGGTGGACCTCCCGCGCTCCCAGCGCCCGCAGCCGCGCCAGCCGGAAGGCCAGCAGCGCCGAGCCGTAGCCCCGCCGGTGGGCGTTCCGCGCGACCATGCCCCAGCTCAGACCCGCTGGACGCTCGGGGCTTTCCGGGTCGAGCCACACGCCTCCGCACGCCACGACCCGCCCCGCCTCCTCCAGCACGGAGTATTCGCCGGACTCGCCGGGGTCGAAGGGCTGACCCAGAAAGGCCGCGAACTCCGCCCGTTCCTCCGCCAGAAAGAACTCCGGCACGTTCGAGTCGAAAAGGGCCAGGCAGGCGGCCCGGTCGGCGGGGCTGTAGGGGCGGATGGGCATGGCGCCAGGATAGAGACGGCCCCGCTCCGATATGGGAACGGGGCCGAAGGAAGCTCCTGACGCCTCTCAGTTCAGTACTGCCGCCCGAAAATCACCCGCTTGCCGTAGGGGCTGGGCTGGCCGCACTTCACGCAGACGCCCTCCTCGCGCTCGCTGAAGAACTCGGCGTCATCGAGGGGAATGTTGCGCGTGGTGGCCTTGGTGTCCTCCTTGATGCTGGCCTCGCACGCCGCGTCGCCGCAGTGGAAGGCGCGCACCCAGTTGCCCTGTTCGATGGCGTTCTTGAGGGCCTCATAGCTGTCCACCGAGACGGTGTGTGACAGCAGGAAGTCGGTGGCGCGGTTCAGCAGCCAGTCGTGGATGCCGTCCAGGCGGGCCGCCATGCCGCCGATGGCCTCCGCGCGCGGCAGCGTCTCCTTCTCCTGGGCATTGCGGTTTTTCACCACCACCACGCCCTGTTCGAGGTCGCGGGGGCCAAGCTCGATGCGCACGGGCACGCCCTTGAGTTCCCAGTCGTTGTACTTGAAGCCGTTGGTGACGCCCTCGCGCTTGTCCACTTTGACGCGAATGCCCTGCGCGCGCAGTTCGGCGGCCAGCCGCTCGCCCTCCGCCACCATCTCGTCGAAGTTCTCCTTGCGGCCCACCGGAATCACGACGACCTGAATGGGCGCGATGCGGGGTGGCATGATCAGCCCGAAGTCGTCGCCGTGCGTCATGATGATCGCGCCGATGATACGGCTGGAGATCGCCCAACTGGTGGTGTAGGCGTACTCCTCGCGCTGCTCGCGGGTCTGGAACTTCACGTCGAAGGCTCTGGAAAAGTTCTGCCCCAGGTAGTGCGAGGTCCCCGATTGCAGCGCCTTGCCGTCGCGCATCATGCCCTCGATAGAGTAGGTGGCGACGGCCCCGGCGAAGCGCTCGCTGGCCGTCTTCTCGCCGCGCACCACCGGCAGCGCGAGGACATCGCGGCAGAACTCGTGGTAGATGTCCAGCATCTGCCGGACCTCGGCGCGGGCTTCCTCCTCGCTGGCGTGCGCGGTGTGGCCCTCGTGCCAGTAGAACTCGCTCGTTCGCAAGAAGGCCTTGGTGCGCAGCTCGGCGCGGAACACGCTGCCCCACTGGTAATGCAGGAAGGGGAGGTCGCGGTAACTGTTCAGCCACCCGCTCCACATGTGCCCGATGATGGTTTCGGAGGTGGGGCGCATCACGTACGGCTCGGCCAGCTTCTCGGTGCCGATCTTATCCACCGTGAACAGTTCCGGCGCGAAGCCCTCCACGTGGTCGGCTTCCTTCGTGATGAAGCTCATGGGGATCAGGGTGGGGAAGATCAGCGACTCGTGCCCGGTGGCCTTGAAGCGGTCGTCCAGCCAGCGCTGGATGTTCTCCCACAGCGCGGTGCCGTAGGGCCGCACGACCATGGTGCCCGCCACGGGGCTGTTGTCCGCCAGGTCGGCCTTCTTGACGACCTCGTTGTACCAGTCGTTGAAATCCACGCTCTGGGGCGTCACCCCGTACTGCTGCGCCTTCTTGTCCTGCTTGTCTCCACTGGCCGCCTTCGTCATAAGGAGCATCATAGCGGGGCCGGGTGGGAAGCGAATCTGCCGCCAGGGGGAAGGCGGCCTAGGCTGTGTGGCGAGTCGAGATGGACGTTCTCCCAACGTTGGGTAACGGTTTGCTCCACGCTCCTGTCATCGGCAGCCCAGGGAAAGCCCCGTAGGCTACCCCCATGACGCAGAACGACGGACAGAACAACGACCAGAACGTCGCCGCCCAGGTGGACAACCGTATCCAGCAGGATCTCCGTGAACGTCTGGAGCGGCAGGGCGACCACATGCAAGTCAAGGACATGAACGGCGACTACGTGGGCACCGTGGACCATATCGAGGGCGACCGCCTGAAGCTCACCCGCAGCGGCAGCGCCGACGGCCAGCACCACTACGTGCCCCTCTCCAGCGTCGAGAGCATGGACGACGTGGCCGTTTACCTGAACATCGGCCAGGACCAGATTCAGTAACCTCCGTTGTCTGGGCGGTGGGGAAGACCTCACCGCCTTTTGGCTGCTCTGAGTGGAAACGGTTCCAATGATGTCCGTGCGGGCCGTATGCTGTCAGACGTGCTGAAGACCGAACTGGCGGCGCAGCTGCGCAGCGCCTTCGATGACGACCGCGACGCCGATACCTTTCTGCTGCGGCTGGAACGCTACGGGGACGATCTCCGGGACAGTCTGCACGCGGTGTACGGCGACCGGGCTGAGGCGCTGCTGGAGCGCCTGCTGGAGGTGCTCCTCCACGCCGACCACGCCCGCCCCGCCGACCTGAAGCGGCTGGATGAGGCCCGGCTGCTGCGCCCCGACTGGCTGCAAGCGCCGGAGATGGTCGGGTACGTCGCCTATACCGACCGCTTCGCCGGAACGCTGAAGGGCGTGGGTGAGCGCCTGGACTACCTGGAGGGTCTGGGCGTGACATATCTGCACCTGATGCCCCTCCTGAAGCCCCGCGAGGGCGAGAACGACGGCGGCTACGCCGTGCAGGACTACCGCGCCGTCCGCCCCGACCTGGGCACGATGGACGACCTCTCCACACTGGCCCGGCAGCTCCGGGGCCGGGGCATCAGCCTGGAACTGGACCTGGTGCTCAACCACGTGGCGCGCAAACACGAGTGGGCCGAGAAGGCGCGGGCAGGCGATCCGAAGTACCGCGCCTACTTCCACATCTTTCCCGACCGCCAGGGGCCGGACGTCTTCGAGGCCACCCTCCCCGAGGTCTTCCCCGACTTCGCGCCGGGCAATTTCTCTTATGACGAGGAAGCAGGCGGGTGGGTCTGGACCACCTTCAACAGTTACCAGTGGGACCTGAACTGGGCGAATCCGGACGTGTTTCTGGAGTTCGTGGACCTGATCCTCTACCTGGCGAACCGGGGGGTGGAGGTGTTCCGGCTGGACGCCATCGCCTTTATCTGGAAGCGGCTGGGCACCGACAGCCAGAACCAGCCGGAGGTGCATCACCTGACGCGGGCGCTGCGGGCCGCCGTGCGCATCGTCGCGCCCGCCGTCGCCTTCAAGGCCGAGGCGATTGTGGCGCCCGCCGAGCTGATTCACTACTTGGGCACTCGTACCCACCACGGCAAGGTCAGCGACCTGGCCTACCACAACAGCCTGATGGTGCAGCTCTGGAGCAGCCTCGCCAGCCGGAATACCCGCCTGTTCGAGGAGGCGCTGAAGGCTTTTCCCCCCAAGCCCACCAACACGACCTGGGGCATGTATGTCCGTTGCCACGACGACATCGGCTGGGCCATCAGCGACGAGGATGCGGCCCGCGCGGGCCTGAGCGGTCCCGGCCACCGCCACTTCCTGAGCGACTTCTACAGCGGCCAGTTTCCCGGCACTTTCGCGCGCGGGCTGGTCTTCCAGTACAACCCGGCGACGGGCGACCGGCGCATCAGCGGTTCGGCGGCCAGCCTCGCGGGCCTGGAGGCGGCGCTGGAAACGGGGGACGCCGGGCAGACGGAGGACGCGGTGCGCCGCCTGCTCCTCCTCCACGCCGTCATCCTGGGCTTCGGCGGTGTGCCGCTGCTCTACATGGGCGACGAACTCGCGCTGCTCAACGACTACGCTTTCGAGGACGTGCCCGAACACGCGCCCGACAACCGCTGGGTGCATCGGCCCCGAATGGACTGGGCGCTGGCCGAGCGGGTGCAGCGGGAGGCGTACTCGCCCGCCGGACGGGTGAACGCGGGGTTGCGCCACCTCCTGCGCGTGCGCAAGGGCACCCCACACCTGCACGCCAGCATCGAAAGTCAGGTGTTGCCCAGCCCCGACCCGCGTGTGCTGCTGCTGTGCCGCGACCATCCCCTCGGCGTGATGGTGCAGGCCTACAACTTCAGCGAGGAGACGGTGATGCTGCCCGCCTATGTCCTGCGGGATGTGCTGGGGGACCATGCCCAGGACCGGCTGAGTGAAAGTGTCTTCAGCCTCGACCGGCTCACCGTGCGACTGAAAGGCTACCGGGCGCTGTGGCTGGTGGCCGGAGAAAACCCCGTCTAGGCCGTCTGGCCTGCCTTCTCGCGGGGAGGGTGGGCGGGTAAGCTGCGGCCACGTTGACCCCCTACACCGTTCAGCCCGCGACCCCCGAAACCCTCGCCGACCTGTACGCCCTGTACTCCGACCCGGCCGACGTGGCAAAGCGCCTCCCCACACTGCGGGAGAACATCGCGGCGGGCAGGGTCAGCCTCGACCGTATCCTGTTCCTCCGGTCTGCCAGAGGCGTGGAGGGGACGGTTCTCCTGCCTGGCCCGGTGCGGGTGCCCGCCTTCCCCCGTTTCCGCCCCGACGTTCCCGCCGACGCCATGACCGCTTTCGCTAAGGCTATCCGCGAGAAGGTGGAGCCAAAACGGTTACTGGTGCTGCAAGACGACCTCGCGCCCCTGAATGCTCTGGCGCTGGAGGCGGCCGGGTGGGTGCTGGACGACCAGCAGGTGATGTACGAGACCGACCTGCGCGCCCGGTCCTACCGCCTGGACCCGGGAGCGGTGGAAGGCAGCGCGGACTGGCTGAGCCGTCCAGAGGTGCGGGCCTTGCTGGACGCGGAGGGGCACATCGACTACGAGCTGGCCGAAGATGCCACGATGGTCGCGCTCGAAGATGAAGGGCGTCTGGCTGCCTTCGGAACGGTCAGCCCCAGTGGACGGACAGGCTGCGCGAACATTCACCTGATCGGCGTCCTCCCCCAACTGCGCGGGAAAGGTCTGGGAACGCGCCTGCATGAGCATCTGCTGGCCCTGGCCGCCGGGCAGTTCACGCATCATGGCGGTACGACCGGGACGGAGAACCTGCCCATGCGCCGCATCTACGAGAAGAACGGCAGCCGACCCACCGTGACGCAGATGTACTTCAAGCAGCCGTGACCCCTTGCCCTGGCCCCTCGCCCTCGCGTATAGTTTCCACTTGGTCAAGTGGGGCAGGGCGACCAACGGTTCAGCGCCGTGAAAAGCGTAGGGAACGGCCCGCACCCCAGACAGAAGCCCCGCAGACGTGGGCGCGACTGGACTACGAAGGAGGGCATTCCATGCCTAAGATGAAGACCAAGAAGAGCGTGACGCGCCGCGTGAAGATCACGGGCACCGGCAAGGTCATGGCGTTCAAGAGTGGCAAGCGCCACCAGAACACCGGCAAGAGCGGCGACGAGATTCGCGGCAAGGGCAAGGCTTTCGTTCTCGCCAAGAGCGAGTGGGCGCGCATGAAGCTGGCGCTGCCGTACAAGGGTGGTAAATAATGCCTCGCGCCAAGACCGGGATCGTCCGCCGCCGCCGTCACAAGAAGGTGCTCAAGCGCGCCAAGGGCTTCTGGGGCAGCCGCTCCAAGCAGTACCGCAACGCCTTCCAGACGCTGCTGAACGCCGCGACCTACGAGTACCGCGACCGCCGCAACAAGAAGCGCGACTTCCGCCGCCTGTGGATTCAGCGCATCAACGCGGGCGCGCGCCTGCACGGCATGAACTACTCCACCTTCATCGGTGGCCTGAAGCTCGCGGGCGTCGACCTCAACCGCAAGGTGCTGGCCGACATCGCCGCGCGTGAACCCGAAGCCTTCAAGGCGCTGGTGGACGCTGCCAAGGGTGCCCGCAACGGGTAAACGAACAGTGCTTGAAAAGCCGCTCCCAGGTGGGGGCGGTTTTTCTTTTGCGTCTCCTTTTGGGCGGCCAGCGTGGGGCTGGCATAAGCTTTTGCCAAAGCTTTAGAGGCTCGCGGCTGGCAGCTGGCGGCGTTCTTGCCTTACGCTATCCCCCATGAGCGTGATCCTCGGTATCGACATCGGTGGGAGCGGCATCAAGGGTGCGCCCGTGGACACGGAAACCGGCAAGCTGGTGGCCGAGCGCTACCGCATCCCCACGCCCGAGGGTGCGCGGCCTGACGCCGTGAAGGACGTGGTGGGCGAACTGGTGCGGCATTTCGGGCATCAGGGACCGGTCGGCGTGACTTTCCCCGGCATCGTGCAGCACGGCAAGACGCTGAGCGCCGCGAACGTGGACCAGGACTGGATCGGCCTGGACGCCGACGCGCTCTTTACTGAGGCGACGGGGCGCGACGTGACCCTGATCAACGACGCGGACGCCGCAGGGTTGGCCGAGGCGAAGTTCGGCGCCGGGGCCGGGGTGGCGGGCGTGGTGCTGACGCTGACCTTCGGCACGGGCATCGGCAGCGCCCTGATTCACGATGGGGTGCTGGTCCCCAACACCGAACTCGGGCACCTGTGGCTGAAGGGCGACCGGGAAGCCGAGACGTGGGCGTCGGACCGCGCCCGCGAGCGCGACGACCTGAACTGGAAGCAGTGGGCCAAACGCGCCAGCACGTACCTCCAGCATCTGGAGCTGCTGTTTTCCCCCGACCTCTTCATCATCGGCGGGGGCGTGAGCAAGAAGGCCGACAAGTGGCAGCCCCACCTGAAGCCCGAGCGCACGCCGCTGGTGCCCGCCGCTCTCCAGAACGAGGCCGGCATCGTCGGTGCGGCGATGATGGCCGGGCAGCGCGCGCAGGGGCAGGACCACTGACAGGCTGCCTGGGGCCGAGCACGGCAGAATGTGGGCCATGACCGTCCAGCCCCAGACCCCGGCCGACCCGCTCATCCCCGAACTCCTGACCTGCGACGTGCTGTTTACGGGGATCGGCGGCGGGCAGTCGCCGGGCGGGGTGGTGGTGGCAAATGGCGTCATCGCGGCGACGGGTGACCCGGCCACGCTGCGCGCCAGCTATCCGCACGCCCGGGAACGGCGGGCCGGGGCCGTGATCGCGCCGCCACCGGTCAACGCCCACACGCACCTGGACATGAGCGCCTACGACTTCCAGGCGTTGCCCTATTTCCGCTGGATTCCCGAAGTGGTGATCGCACAACGTGAGAAACGCGGTGTGGCGGGGGCGCTGGCCGGTGCGGACAAACTCACGCGGCTCGGCGTCGGGGCCGTGGGCGACATCGTGTGGCAGGCGGACGCCCTCGCGCCGCTGCTGGAGCGGACTGACCTCCCTGGCGTGCTGTATTTCGAGGTCCTGAGTCCCTTCCCGGAGCGGGCGGATGACGTGTTCCGTGCGGCGCGGGCGACCCTGGAGGCCGCGCGGCGGCTGGAGCGGCCCGGCGGCCCCCGCGTGGGCCTCTCGCCACATACGCCCTTCACCGTCAGCCACCGCCTGATGCGCCTGTTGACCGAATACGCGGCGGGGGAGGGCCTGCCGGTCCAGATTCACGTCGCAGAGCATCCCGCCGAGGTGGAGCTGTTCCGCAGCGGCGGCGGACCGCTGTGGGCAAACCGGCTGCCGGCGCTTTACCCCCCGACCTTTGCCGAGGTCATTGGCCGCGCACCCGAACCCGAGCTGACCCCCGTGCGTTATCTGGACGAACTGGGCGCGCTGGCGGGCCGCCCGGCGCTGGTCCACATGGTCAATGTCACGGCGGATGACATCGCCCGCACCGCCCGCGCCGGGTGCCCGGTCGTCACCTGCCCGCGTTCCAACCAGCATCTGGAGTGCGGCACCTTTCCCTGGGCGCAATTCGCGGCAGCCGGCGTGGACATCGCCCTCGGGACCGACTCGGTCGCCAGCGGCGAGAGCCTGGACGTGCGGGAGGAGGTGGCCTTTGCGCGCACCCTCTACCCCGATCTGGACCCCCGGGTGCTGGTGCGGGCCGCCGTGAAGGGCGGGCACCGCGTGACCGGAACACCCACGCCGCTGCTCCGGCGCGGGGACGCCTGGCATGACCACACCGTCTGGTGACCTGCTGGCCCGATCACGTGCTATGCTGTCAGGGTTGCCCGTCACGCACCCCGACGTGACGGAGGAGGCGAAAGCATATGAAAAAAGACATCCACCCCAAAGCCGTGCCCACCAAGATCATCTACCAGGGCAAGGTCGTCATGGAAACCCTCAGCACCCGTCCCGAGATTCACGTGGACGTGTGGAGCGGCGTTCACCCCTTCTGGACCGGCGAGGAGCGCTTCGTGGACACCGAGGGCCGCGTGGACAAGTTCAACAAGCGCTTCGGCGACAGCTACCGCACCAAGAAGAAGTAAGCGCCGCCCCGCTGGGGCCAAGCAAAGCGAAAAGACCCCCAGGCTGCCCTGGGGGTTTCTCCTGTGTGGGAAGCGGCAGGCGGCCCCCACCTGGCGCTCTGCCGGCTGCCCTCTGCCATAATCGCCCCCGTGCTGAAGTCTCCCTATCACGGCGGCCACCTGGAAGTGATCGTCGGGCCGATGTTCAGCGGCAAGAGTGAGGAACTGATTCGCCGCGTGACCCGGGCCGTGATCGCGCGCCAACAGGTGGCCGTGTTCAAGCCCGCCATCGACGACCGCTACCACGCCACCCAGGTCGCCAGCCACGCGGGCCGCTCCATCGAGGCGGTGGCGGTGCGGGACGCTTCCGCCATTCGCGCGCATCTGGCGGGCCAGGGACCGCTGCTCTCCTCGCCCGAGACCGAATTGCCGGAGGTGGTCGGCCTCGACGAGGCGCAGTTTTTCGGGCCGGACCTGGGACCGCTGGTGCTGGACCTCGCGGAAGCGGGCGTGCGGGTGATTCTGGCGGGTCTGGACCTGGATTTCCGCGCCGAGCCGTTCGGGTGTATTCCCGACCTGCTGGCCCGCGCGGAGAGCGTGGAGAAGCTCACGGCCATCTGCACGGTCTGCGGGGCACCGGCCACCCGCTCGCAACGGCTGATCGGGGGTCAGCCCGCCCGCTTCGACGACCCGGTGGTGCTGGTGGGTGCCCAGGAAACCTACGAGGCCCGCTGCCGCGTCCATCACGAACTGCGGCGCTGATCTCTGATCCTGGCCGGTGCGGGAGGGCTGGTAGAGGCTGTCCGGACAGTCAGGTGCCGGCTGCTCCTGCGATTCGCCACAAAATGAAAGCACATTTATTCAATTTGGGTTCCCTGCTGAGAATCCCTTGAGATGAACTTTGTCGCAAATCTTGCCCCGTGCTCAGTCCCAGAGGGTAAAATTTGAAAATAGTTTGTGTCCCGGAGGGCCATTGAAGACTCCCCGCCTGTATCGTCCGGCCCCGCTTTCCGATCCCACGGCCTGGGTCGTGTCCCAGAAGCGGATGTTTCTCCTGCTGGTCTGCCTCGGCACGGCCGCGGCTCTGGGGGCGCTCTGGCAGCAGGCTCCCCGGTTCGATCCGCTGGACCGGGTGGCGCTGCCGGCAGTGGCGGCCCTGCTGCTGGGGCTGCAACTGTCGGTTTCCAGGGGCTGGCTGACCCTCCATGCGGCGGTGGGCGTCGCGTACAGCGTGACCACCCTGTACTTTCTGCTGTCGCTGGAACATCAGTTTCACGTGTTCGCGCCCAGGATGCATATGCTCAGCGAGAGCAGCTACTGGTTTCCGGTGCTGTACGCCGCCGCGTTTTTGCTGTATGCGCCCCGGCGGGCAGCGTGGTTGGCGGGCAGCACCTACCTGCTGACATTCGGGCTGTGTCTGTATCATCTGCTCACCGGGCTGGGCGCGAATGATCCGCAGCTGGCGGGGGCCGTCATGCAGTTCCTGCTCGTCGGTGCGGTCATGATCGTGCTGGAAGCCACCTTCGCGGTGCAGCGTGTTCACCTGCTCGCGGCGCGGGAGGCGGCCTACCGCGACGCGCTGACCGGGCTGGCCAACCGCCGCGCCGCAGAGGAACGGCTGGCGGCCCTGGCACGGGCCAGAGACCGCTTCACGCTGGTGCTGTTCGACCTCGATCACTTCAAGGCCGTGAACGATCTGCACGGCCACGCCACGGGGGACCTGGTGTTGCGCGGGGTCGCGGGCGCCGCCCAGAGTGTCCTGCCGAGCGGCGGCACCGCGGCCCGCTGGGGTGGGGAAGAGTTTCTGCTGATCCTGCCGGCCCTGCCCGACTGGCAGGTGCGGGCGATGCTGGATACGCTGCGCGCCCACCTCCTGAGCCAGCGGCACGGGGCCGTGACCGGGGTGACCGCCTGCTTCGGCGTGGCGACCGCCCGTTCGGGCGAACACCCGGATGACGTCCTGGCGCGGGCCGACGATGCCATGTACGCCGTGAAGCGCCGGGGCCGCAATGATGTGCTCCTCGCCGACGTGAGGCGCACCCACCACCGCACCCGGGAAGAACCCGTGCTGGGCACCCTGAGGTAACCGCGAAATCGGGGGCCAGGTGGACTCTCCCGGTTCAGGCCGTGTCGCGCACGATCAGCCGGGGTTCGAAGCGGCGGGTGCGGGGGGGACCCCGGTGGCCGCCCAGCCGGGTGAGCAGGAGCTGCGCGGCCTCGTACCCCATCTGCTCGACGGGCTGGTGCAGGGTGGTCAGGCCACGGGCGGCGGCCCAGGGCTGGTCGTCGAAGCCGATCACGCGCACGTCCCGGCCGGGGGTCAGGCCGCGCACCTGTGCCTCGTCCAGCAGGGCACCGGCCAGCAGGTCGGCGGAGGCAAAGACGGTGCAGGGAAACTGCGCACCGTCCAGCAGGGTCACGGCGGCGTTGCGGGCGGCCAGGGCATCGAAGCTCGCGGTGATCTCGGTCCTCACCCCGCGCCCCGCCGCCCGCACCGCCTCCAGAAAGCCTGTCCGGCGTTCCTCGAAGACCCGGGTGGTGAACAGCTGGTCGAGTTCCGTCTCCACCCAGATGGCGTACAGCTCGCCGGGCAGCGTGGCCGCGTACTCGCCCGCCAGCCGCCCGCCGGTCAGGTTGTCCATGAAGGCGCAGTCCACGCCCTCGGCGTAGGCGTCCACCAGCACGGTCGGCTGCTGCGTGCGGAGGCGGCGCTCGCTCAGCAGTTGCGTGAGGTTGTAGGTCGCCATGACCAGCCCGTCGGCCTGATAAGCCAGCGTATGCGACCCCAGGTAGCGTTCCAGCCGTGAGCGGTCCAGCAGCGGAAAGATCGCCACGTCGTAGCGCGCTTCCTGAAAGGCCGTTTCGAGGCCGTCGAGCAGGCGCACGTAGAACTCGGTGGTCACGACCGGCAGCAGCACGCTGATGGTGTAGCTCTTGCCGCCCGCGATCCGCCGGGCATGCGGGTTGGGCGTGTAGTCGAGGTCCGCGATGGCCTTGAGCACCAGGTCGCGCGTCGCGCCCTTCACGGCGGCGTGGTTGTTCAGCACCCGCGAAACTGTGCCGACCCCCACCCCCGCCTGCCGGGCAACATCCTGAATCGTGGGTTTCCTCATAGCTTCCGCCGTCCACCATACCCCGCCGCGTGGAACCTGTTCCACTGGAGGGGGTGGGGCCGGGCGCAGGGGACAATCCGGCCCCGCCCGCCCGCCTAGACTCCGGGGGACCGGGCCAGTTTCCCCTTGTCAGCTCCCTTGCCAGATCACGCCCCAAGGAGGCCTCTCCCCATGTCCAGACCCACCCCGCTGCTTGCCGCCCTGGCGCTGGCCGCCATTCTGATTCCTGCCGCCGCCCTGCACGCCGGGCCGCATTCCTCCGCCCCCACCTCCCGGCCCCAGCCGGTGCCTCAGATGGCGGCCCAGACGACGGCTCAGACGCCTTCCGCGCCGCTGACCCTCAGCGTCCAGAACGCGGCCGTGGTGGCCGTGCCGCCCGGCGCGACCGAGACGAGCGCCTTTCTGACCCTGCGGAACACGGGCCGGGCACCGGTGATCCTGACGGGGGTGCGCACCCCCCTGGCCCGTCACGCCATGCTGATGACCACCCGCCGGGACGCGCAGGGCCGCACGGGTATGGCGATGGTGCCGACCCTGACCGTGCCCGCCGGGGGTATCCTGAACCTGAGCGCGAGCGGCGACCACCTGATGCTGATGGACCTGACCCGCACGCCGAAGGTGGGGGAGACGGTCCGCCTGACACTGACCACCCGGGACGGCCGCACGCTGACCGTGAACGCGCTGGTCCGCAAGCCCTGACCGGCCCGAAAGGAATCCCGTGACCGATCTGCCTGCCCCTGCTCCCGCCCCCGCCGCGCGGCCCTGGTACGTGTCGGCCCTGCTGGCCGCGCTGGCGGTGGCGCTGCTGCTGGGCGGCGCGTGGGTGTTCGCGCGGGCCAGGAGTCCCTTTCCCTTCTACGGCACCGCCTATACGCCCCCGGTGGCCGCCCGCACCTTCAGCGGCACCGACCAGGAGGGGCAGCCCTGGACCTTCCGGCCCGGGATCGGGGGCCGCACCACCGCGCTGTTTTTCGGCTTCACCCACTGCCCCAACATCTGTCCCCTGAGCCTCGCGTATCTGGACAAGGCGCGTCAGGCCTTGACGCCCGAGGAGCGTGCCCGCTTCGACATCGTGCTCGTCAGCGTGGACCCCGACCGCGACACGCCCGCCCGCCTGAAGGCGTACGTGGAGTTCTTCGGCCAGGCGACCGGGGTGCGTGTCCCCGAACCGGCCCTGACGGAGGTGGCGCGGACCTTCGGCGTCGCGTACCAGAAGGCCGACGTGAAGGGCGTAGACAGCTATCAGATCAACCACACCACCGCCACCTACCTGATCGACGCTTCGGGGCACCTGCGTGTGCTGTGGGACTACACCCAGCTTCCACAGGTGGACCGGGTCGTGCGTGACATCCGGTACGTTCTGGAGAATCCTGCCCCATGACTGTCCCTGCCTCCAACCTGAATCCCGGCCTGAGTGACCTGCTGGCCCTGCACTTTAGTCCGCTGGTGTGGCTGCCGGTCCTGGCCGTCACCGCCTTTTACCTGTGGCGGTCTGTCCAGGCCCGGCGCACGCCCGGTGGGCAGGCCCGCTGGCCGGTCTGGAAACTCGTGCTGTTCGGGCTGGGAATGGTGCTTCTGATCCTGGCGACGCAGTCCGCCGCGACCACCTGGACGCTGAACAGCATGGCGCTGTATATGGCCCGCCTGATGGTTCTGGCGGAAGTCGTGCCGCCGCTGCTGGTGCTGGGGCTGCCGCGCGGCATCCAGATCGACCCGCGCTGTCCCCTCGGGCGGGTGCTGGGCGTGCTGCTGGACCCCTGGGTGGCGCTGGCGGTGTGGACCGCCGTCATCATCTTCTGGAACGTGCCCGCCGGGTTCAATGCCTCGGTCGTCACGAACACCGCCGCCGCGCTGCTCCCGGCGCTGTACCTGCTGAGCAGCCTGCTGGTCTGGAGCGTCGTGCTGCGGCCCCTGCCCAGCGTGCAGCCCGCGCACATCGGCTCGCGGGGCTGGTTCGGGCTGCTGGCCGCGCTGCCGATGATGGCCGTGGCCGCCGTGTGGCTCTACTCCCGGCAGGTGCTGTACACGCCTTACGTCTCGGCGCTGTGCCTGTGGGACCTCTCGCCGCTGCAAAACCAGCAGATCAGCGGCTGGATCATGATGCTGGCGGGGCTGCCGGCGATGGCGCTGGCGTTCGTGCAGCTGATGGCGTGGCTGATTCAGCTGGCGGATGGGGGGACGCAGCCGCCGGCGGCGAAGGGGTAAAGGTCGGGTGGTCAGGTGGCCCCGCTTTCCGGAGATGGGAGGCGGGGTTTTGGTTGGGGCAGGACAGCTTGGCTCGGGTTTTCCCCACCCCCCAGCCCCCTACCCCGCCGAGTAGGGGGAGCGGCGCTGCGCTGGGCAAGAGTCGTTCCGGATGTTTGCCGGGTTGCCTGGCTTGCCCCGGTTCTGGCCTCGACGCCATCCTTCGCGCCCGTTGGAAGGCCTCGGGCCTGCGGCCCGAACGGCTCCGTTGCCTGGAAAGTGGAGCCGGAAGGTGGGGATCATTTCCCGGCTGACCCGGTTTTAAAAGATGAGGGCTGCTGCGACTCGGTACATGAGGGCGTGTGGAAAGCGTTTTGCTCCTCCCCCCTGGCGGGGGAGGCTGGGAGGGGGGTGGCAAGCAACGCTCTCTATAACCCTTGCCCCCCAGCCTCCTCCAGGGCCTCCAACGTCGCTTCCGGGTGCGCTTCCGGCGCTTCTGGGGTCAGGCGGCTCTCGATGGCGCGGGCGTGGGCTTCCAGGCCCTCGGCGCGGGCGAGGAGGGCGGCGGGAGGGCCGATGCGGCGCAGGGTTTCCTCGTTCACGCCGACCACGCTGATGATGTTCTGGAAGTCGCGGACGTTGACGGGACTCATGAAGCGGGCGGTGCCGCCGGTCGGCATCACGTGGCTGGGGCCGGCCACGTAGTCGCCCAGGGCCTCCATGCTCGCCTCGCCCACGAAGACGCCGCCCGCCCGGCGCACCTGTCCCAGCAGGCTCCAGGGGTCGCGGGTCAGCAGGCAGAGGTGTTCGGGCGCATACAGGTTGGCGAGGTCCAGGGCTTCTGCGAGGTCGGCGGCCAGCACCACCTTCATGCGGCTGACGACGCTGTCGCGTGCCCAGCTGCGGTTGGGTTCGGGCAGGGCCTCAAGCTGCCCGTTCAGTTTGTTCTGTACCTCTACCAGCAGGTCACGGCTGGTGGACACCAGCACGGGTTCGGCCCCCAGGTGCTCGGCCTGGGCCAGCAGGTCGGCGGCCACGAAGCGGGGGTCGGCGCTGTCGTCGGCCACCACCAGCGTCTCGGTGGGGCCGGGCAGGCTCTCGATCCCGGTCTGCCCGTACACCATCCGCTTGGCGATCACCACGAAGAGGTTGCCCGGCCCGGCGATCTTGTCCACGGCGGGCACGCTGGCGGTGCCGTAGGCCAGCGCGCCGATCCCCTGCGCGCCGCCCACCCGGAACACCCGGTCCACCCCGACCTCCCGCGCCGCGACGAGAATCGCGGGGTTCACGCTGCCGTCACGGGCGGGCGGCGTGGTCACGATGATTTCCGGCACGCCCGCCACCCGCGCCGGGACCGCCGTGTGAATCAGCGTGCTGACGAGCGGTGCGAGGCCACCGGGCACGTACACCCCGACCCGCGAGAGTGGGCGGATCAGTTGTCCCAGCGCCCCGTCCGGGCCATGCTCCAGAAAGCCGTGCGCGGGCTGCTGCTCGTAAAAGGCCCGGACGCGCGAGACCGCGAGGCGGATGGCGTCATGCAGCGCCGGGTCGATCTGTGCCGCCCCCATTTCGTCCCGCGTGACCTCCAGGGCTGCGGGGCGGGTGCCGTCCAGCCTCTCGGTCCAGTCGCGCAGGGCGTCGTCGCCGCGTGCGCGAACGTCCGCGAGGATGCGCGCGACCACCTCATCGGGGGTCAGCCTCTCACCGAAGGTCGCCTCGATGCGCGTCAGGACGCTTTCGGGCACGGGAATCTCGCTGAAGGAGCGGGTCAGGGCCGCGCGGGCGGCGTCACCTTGGAGGATTTGCATGGAAGTCTCCGGGAAACTGTCGGCCTTCGGCAAGTCGGCTTGCCGTTGAAGGGGGGAGCGGAGGGGGGGCCGACCGGCGGCGGCCGAAGGCGGCTCCCTTACGAGGCCCGCCGCCGTCGCCGTTCGGGCTGCGGCTTGCGCGGCGGCTGCAACGTCGCCTCGACGGGGCCGAAGTCGGTGGGCTGGATCAGGCGCAGGAGCCGGTGCGGGGGGGCCTGTTCCACATACACGTAAGCGCCGCCGGGCCGCAGGAAGTAGGCGTGGGCGGGCACGCCGCCGACCTCGCTCTCTGCGAGGCGCTGGACCAGCACGCGCCCGCCGGTGAGCTGGGCCTGCGTCCGCTCCACGTCCTCCAGGCCGCGCAGCCACAGCAGCAGGGAAACGGGATCGTGGTATTCGGTGGTCAGGGGGACGGCGGCTTCCTCCTTGCCCTGGCGCAGCGTGACCAGTCCGGCCTTGCGGTCGAAGGTCGTCTCGAAGGTGGCCCGGCCCCGTCCGTCGCCCTCGGCGTAGTGCAGGCTGGTCAGAAAGCGGGGGTGCATCCGGCTGCTCTGCACTCGCCGCAGCTCGGGCAGGACGCCGCCGAAATCGGTCTGCACCCGCGCCACCACCGCGCTGCGCTCGGCGTGAATGGCCCACTCCTGCTGGCCCGCGTAGCGCCCGCCCAGCGTGAGGGTCAGGGTGAAGGCTTCCGGCTGCGTGCGAAAGTCCAGGCCGCCGGAAACCGGCACGGGGAGGTCTGTCCCGTTCACTTCAGCCGGGGCCAGAAGCTCTCACCCGGCCCCTTCCAGTCGGCTCCCAGCGCCTCGGCGGTGGTCGCCCCCACGTCCGCGAAGGTGGCCCGCTCGCCCAGGTCCACGGCGGCCGTCAGACCGGGGCGGGAGGCCAGCAGCAGGCCGTATTCCCGGGTGTGGTCGGTGCCGGGCCAGGTGGGATCGTTCCCGTGGTCGCTGATGACCAGCAGCGCGCCGTCTTCCGGTACGGCAGCCAGAATCTCCGGCAGCGCCGCGTCGAACTGCGCGAGGCACGCGCTGTATCCGGCGGGGTCGCGGCGATGCCCGAACTTCGCGTCGAAGTCCACCAGGTTGGTGAAGATCAGGCCCTGCGTGCCTTCCGCCGCCGCCTGCCGCATCCGCGCGATGGTCTTGCGGATGCCGTCGGCGTTGTCGTCGGTGTGAATCTCCTCGGTGAAGCCCCGGTGCGCGTAGATGTCGGGAATCTTGCCGATGCCGACCACCGCGTGGCCCTTTTCCTTCACGGCGTCCAGCACCGTGCGCGGCGGCACCAGCGAGAAGTCCCGGCGGTGTTCGTTGGCCCGCTCGAAGGGAGGCTCGCCGCGGAAGGGCCGGGCGATCACCCGCGCCACCGCGTACTCGCCCTGCAAGATCTCGCGGGCCGCCTGGCACCACTCGTACAGCGCTTCCAGGGGCACCACGTCCTCGTGCGCGGCAATCTGGAACACGCTGTCGCCGCTGGTGTACACGATGGGAAAGCCGGTCCGCAGATGCTCCTCACCGTAGTCGCGGATCACGTCGGTGCCGCTGTAGGGTTTGTTGCAGAGGTGCCCGCGCCCGGTCGCCGCGTCGAAGCGGTCCATCACGGCGGGCGGAAAGCCCTGCGGGAAAATCTGGAAGGCGTGTTCGAGCTGCACCCCCATGAACTCCCAGTGCCCGGTGCTGGTGTCCTTGCCGGGGCTGACTTCGCGCATCCGGCCATAACCGCCCTGCACGTCCCCCGCCGGAACCGTTTCGGGGGAGGTCTGGAGGGTCGGCACCCGGCTGAGGCCCAGGCGGGCGAGATGGGGCAGAGGCACCGGGGCCGCCTCCAGCGTGTGGTTGAGGGTGTGCGCGCCCGCGTCCCCGAACTTGGCGGCGTCGGGCAGCGCCCCCGCCCCCACGGAATCCAGCACGATGATGGTCAAGAGCATGGGGATAAGATAGCGGCTCCGGTCAGCGGCCTGAACGCTGCTTCCGATCCTCTCTCCAGAGACGACGGAACTCGCCTTCGAAATCAGCGATAATCTCGCTGTCCGTCAGCAATTGCACACCTTTGTGGAGGGCATCCTCTATACGGCCGAAATAGGGTTTGTCGTTCAGAACAACGCTGCCCTTACGTGGGAACACTGGCGTACCGACCAGATGCACCGAGAAGACTTCGTCCCCCGACTCTACCGTCGGATTGTCAATACGCTGAAAAAGGTAGAAGGTGTCATCCTCCTCGTCAGCCCGGCCGATGCACCAGATAACGCCGCCGTCTTGAGCGATCTGGTTGGCAACGTGCTCTTTGTTGGTCGCGACGATACCTCGCCCCTCTTCTTTATCCTCAATATCGAAGCACCCAAATCCCATCGTTTCCGGGTTGTGGTACATCGTGTAATGGCGAGGAGCCGAAGTTGACATACCCTATTTTAGCGGCTTCCCCCACTCCTCACAGCCCCCTAAAAGGTCCGTGCTAGTAACTGCCCCAGCCGCCCCCTTCGTCGCCTCCCTCACCCCCGCCCCCGGAGGCTCCGTGCTACGCTCGCTGACGTGACTGCCCCCGCCGCCATCCCCACCGTCACACACGTCGCTGAACGCCCGGAACTCTCGGCCCAGGGCCTCAGCAAGACGTACGGGCGGCGGCAGGTGGTGCGCGGGGTGGACTTCACGGTGCGCCCCGGCGAGATCGTGGCGCTGTTCGGGCCGAACGGGGCGGGGAAGACCACCACCTTCTACATGCTGGTGGGCTTTATCCGCCCCGGTGGCGGAAGCATCGTGCTGGGGGACCGCGACGTGACCCGGCTGCCGATGCACGAGCGGGCGAGGCTGGGGCTGGGCTACCTGCCGCAGGAACCGAGTGCGTTTCGCAAGCTGACCGCGCGCGACAACCTGCTCGCCATCCTCGAATACCAGCAGCTCCCCCGCGCCGAGCAGGAGGCCCGCGCCGACGCGCTGCTGGCCGAGTTCGGCCTGACGCATCTGGCAAGCAGCTATGCCTATCAGCTCTCGGGGGGCGAGCGCCGCCGTCTGGAACTGGCCCGCGCGCTCACCACCGACCCCGATTACCTGCTGCTCGACGAGCCGTTTACCGGGGTAGATCCCAAGAGCATCCGCGAGATTCAGCGCCTGATCCGCGAGCTGCGTGACCGCCGGGGCATCGGGGTCTTTATCACCGACCACAACGTCCGCGAGACGATCGCCCTGACCGACCGCGTGTACCTGATGTTCGACGGCGAGGTGAAGTTCCAGGGCACTCCGGCCGAGTTCGCCGGGGACGAGGACGTGCGCCGCCACTACCTCGGCGACGACTTCGAGCTGTAAGGAGGAATGAGGCCCCGGTGCTGTGGCTCTTTTTGCCGTTCGTGGTGATTCTGTCGGGGGTGGTGGCCTATGCGGCGGATACCATCGCCAAGAAGGTGGGCCGCAAACACCTGCGCTGGTTCGGGTTGCGGCCCAAGAGTACGGCGCTGCTGGTGGCGGTGCTGTCGGGCATGGGCATCAGCGCGGCGAGCCTGGCGGCCTTTTTGCTGCTCAACCGGAGTGCGGTGAACACTATCGCGCAGGCCGACCAGCTCCGCCCGCAGATCAATGCGCTGCGCGAGGAGGTGGGGGCGGTGCAGGGCGACCTCCAGGCGGTGCAGCGCGAACGTGACAGCGCCCGCCAGGAGGCCGAGGGCCTGCGCCGGGAACAGGCGGCGGCGCGGGTCAGCCTCAAGCAGGCCACCACCGACCTGGAGGCCGCGCAGACTGGGCGGCGCACAGCGCAGGCGCAGCGTGAGGCGGCGCAGGCCCAGGCCCAGGCCCTTCAGCAGCGCGTGGCGCGCCTCACGGCCCTGCGTGCCCAGCTCGAAACCCGCGCCGAGGAGAGCCGCGTTCGCCTGAGCGCCTCGGAAACCGCCCTCGCCTCCAGCCGGGACCGCGCGCGCGCCCTGGATACCCGCGTGCAGGCGCTGGGCACCCAGGTCGCGGCCCTCGATGCCCGCGCCGCCCAGGCCGAGGCGCAGGCGGGGGCGGCCCAGACGCGCGCCGAACAGGCCCAGGCCCGCGCGGCGCAGCTCGACGCGCAGGTCCGCACGCTGGAAGCCTCGCGCCAGCAGGTGGAAGCCCAGCGCAACGGGCTGGCCCAGGAGCGTGACGCGGCCCGCCGCGCACGTGACGCGGCGGTGGCCGCCAGCACCCAGGCCCAGGCCCAGCGCCTCGCCGCCCAGCAGGACCGCGACCGCCTCGCTGCCGAACGCCAGGGGTTGCTGGCTGACCGGGACCGCCTGAGGCGCGAACGGGATGCGGCGGCCCAGGCCCGCGCCGCCGCCGCCCGTGACCGTGACGCGGCCCTGGGCGAGCGCGACCGTGTCCGGGCCGACCTCGCGGCGCTGCGTGCCCAGCAGGCGGACCTGCGCGCGGCCAACGAGACGCTGGCCCGCGACCTCGCCACGACCCGCGCCAGCCTGGGCAAGTTGCAGGACGAATACTCCAGCGCCCGCACCGAACTCAGTGCCAGCCGCAGCGCCGACCTCGCCTTTCCCAAGAACGATCTGGTGTACGCGGGCGTGGTGCCCAGTGTCCGCAACCTCGACAGTTTCCTGCAAAGTGCGGCGGCGGCGGCGGGCAGCCGGGGCGCCAAGGGCAATCCCGCCGCCCGGTTGAGTGTGGCCGCCCGCGCCGCCCTGGAAACCAAACTGCGGGGGCTGAACGCCAGCACCTTCGTGCAGTGCCGCGCCGTGAACAACACCGCCGTCGGCTTCCCGGTCGATCTGAGCTGCGACGCCCGGCCCAACAACGTCCTGTACCGCAGCGGCCAGCCGATCCGCCGCGCCACCATCACGCTCGGGGCCGACACGCGCGCCGTCCAGGCCCAGATTCAGAATCTGGTGCAGGACGCGGTGGTGGACCTCACCACGCGCGGGGTGCCGGGCGAATACATCACCAACCAGGGCCTCGACGTGAACGAGTTCGTGGACCTGCTGACCCAGCTGAGTAACCGCAGCGGCCCCAGCACCACCGTGACCATCGCGGCCCGCGACGACGTGCGTCCGGGGGGCCGGGTGGACCTCTACCCGGTGCTGCCCTGAGCGCCGCGCGGGCGCGTCCGTCAGATTCCGGTTCCCCTGGCCCCGTATCCTCAGCGTATGCGCCGCCTGCTCCTGCCCCTCTCCCTGCTGCTGGTCACGGCCCAGGCCGCGCCCGTGAAGATCGAGTTCTGGCACGCGATGGAGGGCGTCCAGAACACCGTCGCCGGGTACGTGCGCGACTTCAACCGTTCGCAGACGCAGTATGAAGTGGTTCCCCGCTCGCTGGGCAATTACCGCGACCTGCTGCCGCAACTCCAGACGGCGCTGAAGGCCGGGACGGCCCCCGCCCTCGTCCAGGTGGAGTTCACGCAGTTTCCCCGGCTGGTCGCGGACGGGCAGCTCACGGACCTGTCCCGCCTCGCGGAGGCGCTGCCCGACCCTCTGACCCGCGACCTGTACGCCCCGATCTGGCGGGCGGGCGAGGTCGGCGGCAAACGCTACGGCCTGCCCTGGAACGTCAGCGTGCCGGTCCTGATGTACAACGCGGGCGTGCTGCGAAAGGCCGGGGTGGGCGCGCCGCAGACCTGGGCGGACCTGGAAAGCGTGAGCCGCAAGCTCGCCGTGAACGGGCGGCGTCCCCTGGTGGCCGCCGCCGACGCCTGGACCTTCGAGGCGAACGTGACCTCGCGTGGGGGCAGTCTGGTCGTGAACGGCAGGCCCAACCTCAACGGCCCGGAAGCGGTCGAGGCCCTCACCCAGCTCGCCCGCATGAGCGCCTCGGGCCTGGCGCAGCCGCGCCGTCTGTCGGAAGCGGTCCGGGGCGCCTTCGACTTCGCGCGCGGGCAGAACGTGTTCGTGCCCGCCAGTGTCGCCAACTGGACCGACGCGCGCAAGCTGCCGTTCTTCCAGCTCGGCATCGCGCCTTTCCCGTGCGAAAAGGCCGGGGCCTGCACCGTGCCCCTCGGCGGCGCCACCCTCGCCGTGCCGCGCGGCGCGGGTCCCGCCCAGCAGGCCGGGGCAGTCGCCTTCTGGCAGTTCCTGATGGAGCCGGCCCGGCTGGCCGACTGGGTGAAGACCACCGCCTACGCCCCGCCCCGCCGCAGCGTGACGCCCCTGCTGGAGGACTGGTACGCCAAAAATCCGCAGCTGAGGGCCGCCCACGCCCAGCTCGACCGCGCCGTGCCCCGCCCCACCGCCCCCGACTACGGCGAGTGGACGGCGTATCTGGAAGACGCCATCACCCAGGCGACCACCGGAAAGCTGAGCGCGAAGGCCGCCCTGGACGAGGCCCAGCGCAGGGCGGGGCGATAGGAAAAAGGACCGCTCCGGGTGGGCGGTCCTGGCTGGTGCTGGGGGCAACGAGTCATGGGCTGTGAATCAGCACCACGGGGCGTTCGCTTTTACAGGAGCAGTCTTGTTTACAGCGTCCTCCCTCAGCCCTTGACCGCCCCCGCCGTCAGGCCGGAAACGATGTTGCGCTGGAACACCAGCACCAGGATGATCAGCGGAATGGTCACGATCACGCTGGCGGCCATGATCTGCCCGAAGGGGTTCTCGTACTGCGAGGCCCCGGTGAAGTTAGCGATGGCGACCGGCACCGTCTTGGCGGTGTTGTCCGAGGTAAAGGTCAGCGCGAAGAGGTACTCGTTCCAGGCGTTGATAAAGGCCAGCAGCCCGGTCGTGACCAGCGCGGGCGTCATCACCGGCAGCAGCACCTGAAAGAGCGTCTGGAGGGGCGAGGCCCCGTCCACGTAGGCCGCTTCCTCCAGCTCGGTGGGAATCTCGCGCACAAAGGCCGTCAGTGTCCAGACCGTGAAAGGCAGCGTGAAGATCATGTACGAGAGGATCAGGCCGCCCCAGGTGTTGTAGAGGTTGAAGGACTGAATCATGGTGTACAGCCCCGACAGCACCGCGATCTGCGGGAAGACGCTGACCGCCAGGATGACGTACATCAGGATGCTCTTGCCCTGGAAGCGGAACTTGCCCAGCGCGTAGGCGGCCAGCAGCGACAGCAGCAGGCTGAGCAGCACCGTGCCGGTGGCCACGGCCACGCTGTTGAAGAGGTTGCGCCCGAACGGCTGCCCGGCGAACACGTCGCGGAAGTTCTGCCAGGTGGCGTGGGTGGGGAACCATTGCAGCGCTTCGCTCGACATGCGTGACGGGCCGGTGAAGCTGGTTTTCAGTGCCCAGTAGAAGGGAAACAGCACGTAGAAAAGGACGATGGCGACGACCACCCAGAACAGGATCAGCGTGACGGCGCGAACGGTGGGATTCTTGGAGTTCATCGGTACGCCCCTTGCTAGTCGAACTTCACGCGCAGGCTGGTCACGTAGATGGCGGTGAACACCATGATGATCAAAAAGATCAGCACGCTGATGGCGCTGCCGAACCCGAACTGCGAGTTCAGGATCATCTCCTGCCGGGCATAGATGCTCATGGTGATGGTCTCGGGCGCGTTCCCCTTCACGATGAACGGCATATCGAAGACCCGCAGCGCGTCCAGCGTGCGGAAGATCAGCGCGACCAGCAGCGCGGGCGTCAGCAGCGGCAGCGTGAGCCGCCAGAACTGCGTCCAGGGGGCCGCGCCGTCCACGTCGGCGGCCTCGTACATGTCGCTGGGAATGGTCTGGAGGCCCGCCAGCAGCAGCAGCGCCATGAAGGGCGTCGTCTTCCACACGTCCACCGCGATCAGGGCGGCCAGCGCCGTGTCGGGGTTACTCAGGAACGACTCGCCGGTCTGAAGCAGGCCCAGTTTCTGCCCCCACTGCGAGATGATCCCGAAGGAATCGTTGTACATCCAGTTCCACATCTGCGCGCTGACCACCGTGGGGATCGCCCAGGGCACCAGAATCGCGGTGCGGAGGAGGCCCTTACCCCTGATCTTGGAATTGATGATCAGCGCGAAGGCCAGGCCCAGCACGGTTTCCAGGACCACGCTGCCCAGGGTGAACTTGACCGTGTTCCACACCGACTGCCACCACTCGGGAATCTGGAGGACGCCCAGCCCCACGCCCTCGGGGGTGGTGAACCAGTAGTTGCCCAGGCCGATCCACTTTGGCGCGGCGTCCTGCAAGATGTTGTACTCGGTAAAGGAGAGATAGATGGTCCGCAGGAGCGGATACCCGGCGACGGCGGCCAGCACCAGCAGCATGGGCACCAGCAGCAGCAGCGCGATGCGGGTGCGGCTGGCCTGGAGGCCGCGCGTGCGCCGGGCGGCAGGCCGGGTCGAGGTGGGAGTGGTGGTCATGCGGGGGCCTCCGGGAAGGGGGAGAGCTAAAAGAAGTGCCCCACGACTGGGGGCACTCCGGGGAAGCGGGCGCAGCAAGCCCCGCGTTTACCAGCCGCGTCCCTTGATACGCGAGAGCTGGCCTTCGAGCGTCTTGAGGGCCGGGCCAGGGGCCGTCTTCTTGGTCAGCACGTTGTACACGGCGGTACTGAAGGCGTCACTGACCTGGTTGTACTTGCTGCCCGTGACCGTGGCCGGGCGCGCGACCGCGTTGGTGAACACGTCGTACAGGCTGCCGAAGAAGGGGACCGCCTTCAGCACTGCCGGGTCCTTGTAGAGCGTGGCGATGGTGGGGTTGTAGCTGGCCTCGATCGCGCGGCGCTTCTGCTCCTGCAGGCTGGTCATGTACTGCACCAGCGAGGCGGCCTCCTTGGGGTTCTTGCTGTAGGCGTTCACGGCGAGTTGCCAGCCGCCCAGCGTCGCGGCGGGCTTGCCGCCGGGGCCGGCGGGCAGCGCGGCCACGCCGATCTTGCCCTTGACGGCGCTGCCTTCCTCCTGACCCGCCGCATAGGCATAGGGCCAGTTGCGCATGAAGGCCGAGTTCCCGGCCTGCCACACGTTGCGCGCTTCTTCCTCGCCGTAGGTGGTCACGGCGCTGGGGGAAATGGTGCCCACCAGACCCTGGATGGTGCGCAGCGCCGCCACGGCCTTGTCGTTGTTCACGGTGATCTTGCCGCTGGGGTCCACGATGGAGCCGCCGCCGAAGGAGCTGATCCACTCCAGCGCGTCGCAGGTCAGGCCCTCGTAGTTCTTGCCCTGGAACACGTAGCCCACGAACTTGGGATTGGTCTTGCGCTCGCCCGCCTGGATCTTCTGGGCCATGGTGGCCAGCTCGTTCCAGGTCTTGGGCGCGGCCGTGTAGCCGTACTTCTTCAGCAGGTCGGTGCGGTAGTACAGCACGCCCGCGTCGGTGAAGAAGGGCATCCCGACCAGCTTGCCGCCAATGGTGTTGTTCTGCACGATGGCGGGGAAGTGGCGGCTCACGTCGGCCTGCGGAATGTACTTCTTGAGGTCGAGGAGGTGCTGGCCGATCAGGCCCGGCCACACCACGTCGATCATGTACACGTCCACGTCGCCCGACTTCGCGCCGAGCTGCTGCTGGTACAGCGCGAGGCGCTGGTCGGTTTCCTTGGGCACCTGAAGCAGCTTGACCGTGTTGCCGGTCTGCTTGGCCCAGGCGTTGGCCCCCTTCTGGCACTCGTCGTAGCCCGAACCCACACTGTCACAGGCGAAGGTGAGGGTCACGGCCCCGCTGTGGCTGGCGGCGGCAAAGGCGGCGGTCAGGCTGACAATGGCGATGGCTTTCTTCATGCATCCCCCTAGGTGGTCCGCAGCGGTCCGGCCCGGCCGACTCGCGGAAGCGGTTCCACCACAAGCTAAAAATGGTAAGTGCAGGCTACACCCCGCCCCGGAGGCTGTCAATCTGTTCACAGATGGGGCTGGGAGCGGCCAGCGACCTGCACGGCCTTTTCTGGTGCGCCGCCGGGCAGGGTGGGGGAACTCAGGCGGGAATCCGGGAGCATGACCGGTGCCGGACTTGCCTGCCCCGGAACGGCGTGATCCGGCCGGATGATTTAGCGCAGTTCATACGCGGCATCCCGCGTCCCCGTCCCCCGCTTCACCAGATGTCCTTCCAGCACCAGGCGGCGCAGGACCCGCCACGCCTGCTGGGTGTTCAGGCCGCAGGCTTCCCGCAATTCGCGGTTGCGCACCCGGCCCCGCTCGCGGGCGAGGGCCAGCGCCACCGCCCGCACCTCGGCCGGGGTCGGGCCACTGGGGTCGGGGCTGGCCCGGGGGGCGCGGGGAAGGCGCGCGGGCGGGTCCGGGACCGGCAGGCTGGCGACCGGCGGGGGAAACGCGGCCGGGCCGGGGCCGGGGAGCACCCCGGTGTCCTGTCCCAGCGCCCGCCGCACCTCCTGCGCGAGCGTGTAGGCGATGCCGCGGCCCACGCCCGAGCGGGCGATCAAGCCGTGGTCCTCCATGCCGCGCAGCAGCCGGGGCGTGCGGTCCTCGGGGAGTTGCAGGGCGCGGGCGAGGTGTGCGCGGGTGGCTTCCCCCTCGCGGGCCAGCAGCGAGAGGACGATCAGCATGTCCAGCGAGAGGGTCTGCATCTCTTCTTGCTTGCGGGCCACGAAGCGCACGAAGTCGGCATCGAAGCCCGGCGAGTGCAGCGCGAGGGTCACGGCGTCCGGGTAGGTGGTGTATTCGGGCGGTTCCTTGCCGTGGCGCAGCATCAGGCCGTACATCTTGTCCACGCCCACGCCCGCGCGCTCCACCAGACCCAGCCGCGCCAGCACCTCCGCCAGCAGCGGATTGCGGCGCTTGGGCTGATGCCGCAGGATGTTCCCCGGCGTGATGCCGCCCGGCAGCCCGCCCGGATTCATGATCTCCAGCCGGTCGGGGTAGTGGTGGACATGCACGGCGTCACGCAAGGTGTAGTCGCGGTGCGTCAGGGCATTGAGCAGCGCCTCGCGGTATACCACCTCGTCCTGGTCCCAGACCTCGATGCGAAAGAGGCCCACCTGCACGGGCGTGAAGCGGTTGCGCGCCTGAATCAGCTCGGCCAGCCGGGTCAGCAGCGCGGGGATGGGCCGCAGCAGGTCCTCCCGGAACTGGAATTCCACGTCGGGTGTGGCGTGGTGGTAGAAGCAGACTTCCGCCTGGGGCACGTGTGCCCGTAGCGCCGCCGGGGTCCCGGCCAGCAGGATGCCCGCCAGCGTGGGCCGCAGCGCGCCATTCGCAGGCAGCAGCAGGCCCAGTTCACGCAGAAAATCCAGGTCCGGCAGGTGGCTCATGCCGCCCCGGTGTCCCAGCCCGCGCAGCCGCGCCACCTCGTGGGGGTCAAGGTCGGCCAGCGAGGCGTCGGGCGGCACGACGGCCGTGTAGTCCTGCTGCGGGACCGGGTCACTCTCGGCGGGGGCGACGGGGACGAGGTGCGCGCCGTCCCAGGCCAGCACCGCCCCGTCGGGTGCGGCCAGCACGTAGGGGGCCTGCGGCACGAAGACGGCCAGCACCTTGGCCCCGCCCGGCTGGCGATGGTGCTGCACGTTCACGGTCAGCCGTCCGCCCGACAGCTCGAAAATCGCGTGCGTGACCATCAGGGGATGCAGTTCGCCCGCGTCGCGCTCGCCGGTGCCCAAAGCTCTGGGGGCGTCCGCGCCCACCAGCACCGTGCCCCCGCGCGCGTTGGCCAGGCCCACCGCATACCGCGCCAGTTCCTGCGGCGTCACGTCCAGCGGCAGATGCACGCACGCCGGCCCCGGCGGGGGCAGCACGCCCAGGGGAGAAATCGCGTTGGCAGAATCCGGCGTCACGAGGGGGCAGTATACGCGGGGAGGGCCGGGCCAGCGGCTCAGGCCCAACGGGAGAGGCGGCCCTCCGTAGTAGGAAGGCCGCCCCGAACAGAGGAGGAGGAGATCAGCGGTCGGTGGTGCCCCCGGGGGCCGCGTCGGCGGGGGCGCTGCTGTCGTTCGCCCCACCTGCGGCACCGCTCGCCGCCTTATCGGTGCTGCCCGGTTCACTGCTGCCCGGTGTGGCCGCTGCCCCGGTTGCCGGCGTCTTGGGGGCCTGGGCGGCCACGCGCTTTTCCTGCGCCGTCAGCACCTTCTGGAGGTTGTTGACCGGCTTCAGGGCGGCCACTTCCTTCGCCAGGTAAGCCTGCCCGGCCTGCCCGCGCTTCTGGGCCAGCACCTGCTCGCGGATCTGGTCGCGGACCTCGGCGAGGGGCTGCACGGAGGCGCGCTTCAGGTCCGTCACGTAGGCGACCGAGTACCGCTTGCCGACCTGCACCACGTCGCTGAGGCTGCCTTCCCCGGCGGGGCGCAGGTCCTTGGCGGTGAAGACGGCGGCGTCCAGCTCGGGGCTGAGCGTGCCGGGAGCCTCGGGGGTGCCCGGCTTGACCTCGCCGCGCTCGCTGACGGTGCCGCCCGCCTTGCCTGCCGCCGCCGCGAAGTCGCCCTGTCCGTTCCAGCTCTGGCGGAAAGCCAGGGCCTTGTTCTTGTCCGCGAAGCTGGCCTCGCTGACCGTGGCGCTGGCAGGCGTCTCGAACGCCTTGGGATTCTGGAGGTAGAACTTCTGGATATCGGCGTCGGTCACCTGCACGTCCCGGGAGCCGTAGGCGGCCAGGGCCGAGGCGAGTTCCTGGCGGGTGCCGGTCAGGGCCAGCTTCTTCGCCTGCACGATCTTGGGTGCGGCGTAGCTCTGGATCAGGCCCTCGACCACCTGCGGCTTGAGGATGCTGTTCACGAGCTGCGCCACCTGCTCGGCGGGCACTTGCCCCAGCAGACTGGTGAACTGCTGGTTGGGCGCGATCTGGCCGATCACGTCCGAGTAGGGGATGTTCTGCCCGCCGACGCTGGCGACCACCGGGTTCTCGGTCTTCCAGTTGGGGTCGATGGGTTCGATCTTGGCGGTGCGCTCCAGGTCCGTCACCCACTGTTCGAGGGCGGCGTCCTTCTTCTGCTTGTCGACGGCCGTCACGGCGTCCGCGCGGGCTTCCGCGAAGGGCTTCGTGGCGGCGGGCAGGTACTTCTCGACCTTCACGATGTAGAACTTGCCGCCGCTAGAGATCACGTCCGTCACGCCACCCTGCGTCAGGGCGAAGGCGGCCGCGCCGACCTCGCTGGGCAGGGCCACCTGAGCGACCGCGCGCGGGCTGCCGTTCTCGACGGGGCCGAGCGCACCGCCCCGGTCCTTGAACTCGGTGCTGTTCTGGCTGGCGAGCTGCGCGAAGTCCGCGCCGCCCTTCACCTGGGCAAGCAGGCTCCTGGCCTTGGCCTCGTCCGCGACCACGATCTCGCGGCCCACGATGCGCGCGTCCGACTGGAACAGTTGCGGGTTCAGGTCGTAGTACAGCCGCGCCTCGGCGTCGGTGGCGGGTTGGACGGCTTTCTGGAGTTCCTCGACCTTGCGGTTCACGGCGAGCTGGTCGCGCGTCTGCTGGCGGAAGGACGCGTCGGTCAGGCCCGCACCTTGCAGCGCGTCCGTCCAGGCCTTGTTGTCGGTGAGGTTGTTCGCCTCGCGGACCTTTTTCACCTCGGCGTTCACGTCCGCGCGGCTCACGTCGATGTCCTTGGCCGCCTGCGTCAGCAGGACCTGCCGGGCCTTCTGCGCGACCACCAGCGTCTTGAAATCGTCCGCCAGGACGCCCGACTCGACGCTGCTCAGGACCGGGACACTGCGGCGCAGCGCTTCGAGTTCCTCGGCGGTCACGGTCTGGCCGTTGACCTTGAGGGCGGGCGTGCCTTTTTGCTGGCCGCGAAACAGCGAGCCGACATTGGGCGTGAACTGGTAGGCCATGCCGACCACCAGCAGCAGTGCGAGAACGCCCAGCAGGACGTTCACGACTTTCTTGTTCTTCACTTGATCTCCTCCCGGGTGCGTGCTACGTTACCTGAGCTTTGCGCTCGTAGCTCAGGTGGATAGAGCGTTGGCCTCCGGAGCCAAAGGCCACAGGTTCGAGTCCTGTCGAGCGCGCCACACACACCAGTAGGACAGGCAGTCAAGACGCCACCCAGCCGGGTGGTGTTTTTTCTGTCTGTCCCTTCCTGTCGGAAGTGGGCGTGGGGGGCCGGCTCTGGAGACGCACGCGGGCGATTCTAGCACGCTCCCTGAAGGGCGCATGAAGCCCGAAACGTCGGCCAGGGCGGCATTTTTTGCGGCCTTCTCATGGCCCGGCCTGCGGCCCCCAGCCGAAGTGGCCCCGGCCCTGTACCCTGATGGACATGAACCTGCTTTCCCTCCTGGAGCGCCTGCCCGGCAGTTACGCGGGGCCGACCCAGCCCGAACCCGGTCCCCACGGCCTGATCGGCGTGGGCGAGGGCACCCTGGCCGCCCACCTCGCCGCCACGGTGCTGCCCGGCACGCTGGTTCGCAGCGGCACACAGTTCGTGGTGTCGAGCGCCGACGCGGCCCAGGCCGCCCGCGACTATGCCGATCTGGCGGAGGTGGCGGGCGCGGCGGTGCGGCGCGTCAGCACCGGCGGCAGCGTGGCCGACGTGGACGTGCTGGTGCCCGGCGGCGTAACCACCACCTATCACGCCGCGCAGTACCTCGCCTACGCGAGCGGCCACGCTGACCAGGCCCAGGACGCCGAACGCCTGCTGGCCGACCTGCGGGACCGCTGCGCGCCGCAGATCGGGGAAGGCAATCCCGCCCGCGACCTCGCCTGGACGCTGTGGGGCCGCACGCCCCTGCTGCTGGCCGCCGAGGGGGCCGAGGCCCTGCCGCATGCCTGGCAGGCGCTGCTGGCGCGCATCGGCAAGACGCTCGCGGTGCCGCTGCTGGGTGATCCCCTGGTGATCGTGACCGGGGCCTTCGAGGCGCAGCACGAGAAGGGCGACGCCAAGGTGGCCTTGCTGCTGGGCGACACCGACCCGGTGCTGGGGGTCGTGCGCGAGGTGCTCGAATCGCGGATCGACGAGGTGCTGCACGTGCCCTACCCGGAGGGCGTCAATCCCGAACAGCCCGGCGGATACGCCGCCCAGCTCTCTCTGTGGTACTTCGGGGCCTGGGTGGCCGCCTACCTCGCCGAACGCTACGGCCTGGAAGTGGGCGACCCGCCCATGCTGGCCCGTGCCCAGGCGGTCCTGGCGGGCGACGCCGACCCCGAAGCCCTCACGGCTCCCGAAGGTGACGAGGACGTGCGCCGCACCGACCTCGTCCGCGACTGGGCCGACGACGCCTCAGACGAGGTGGACGGGCCGGACTACGACGAGGATCTGGACGAGGACGACCCCGGGGACCGCTGAGATTGGGGCAGGCAGCGGGGCGGGGGAGACCTCCTCGCTCAGCCCTGGCCGGCTCCCGCCTCCCGGAAGGGCGGCCCTTCCCGGTCTGTCCAGGCTGCACCCCGCACCAGCGCCTCAAGGTCGTGGGCCTCCCGGATAATGGCCGTCAGGGCAGCCTCGGAATGCACCGAGTCCAGATATTGCCGGCTCAGGCGCGCCCCCGCCTGCGCGTACCGGGACCCTTCTGGAATCCGGCTCAGCGCCTCGGCCACTTCCCGCCGGGCCTGACAGCGCAGATCGAAGAGGTCGAGGAGCGTGTGCTCGGCGGAGGTCGACATGCCGGCATGATGGGCCGGACGACCTGACGAGCGCCTGACAGCACGCCGAAGCCCAAAACAAGGTGAAGGTTGAACGGTCAGATGGGCCACTGATGAAAGCAGCTGGCCTGCCGGGCCGCCTTTGCTCTCCCCAGCCGGCTCTCCTCAGTCGTCTGCGGCCGTCAGGTCCCGCGTCTGTGTCTGCCCCTCTTCCAGGCCGAGCAGATGCCGCACGGCGGCGTTCCATCCGGCGTCGTCCAGCACGCGGTACAGGTGTGCCCACTGCCAGCGGCGGTAGGCGTCGGCGGCCGCTTCCAGCCCCGCCCCGCCCGCGTCGGTGAGGGGATTGCTGGGCGGGGGGCTGAGGTGGTGGCGCGAGAGGGTGCCTTCCAGTTCCGCCAGGGTCTTGGGACCGAAAGCGAAGGCCACCCGGCCCTCCGCGAGCCAGCGGGCCAGATCGGCCTCGGCGGGCAGGGTGTACAGGATCAGTTCCCCGCCGGGGTGGGGCGCGCCGGAGGTGGTCAGGGTCAGGCCCGGGACCTGATCGCGGAGATAGGCGGCGACCGGCCCGTCGGCGTAGGCGCTCGCCCCGGCGCGCAGGTGGCTCATCGCCTCCCTGGGGTCCAGGCGGGGCAGGGGTGGGGCGTCGGTCCAGGGCGAGTCCAGCCCCAGCCGGGTGGGGGCACGCAGGGCCTGGCCATGCAGTTCCAGCCGCGTCTGGCCGCGCCACTCGCTGCTGACGAGCTGGGTGGCGAGGTCGCGCTCGCCGGGCGTGGCGTCCCGTTCGCCGTGTTTGATGCCGCGCAGTGCCCCGATCTGGAATTGCAGGCTGTCGCCGCGTTTGCCGACCAGCCGGGTGCCGGTCAGGGCCTCACGCACATGCCAGAGAGGGGGCGTGTGCCCGGTTCCGTACGGCTCGAAGGCGGCCGCTTCCGTCACCAGATCGAGCGTCGCGCCGAGGATGGGCAGCGGCGCGTCGAGGCGGTGCGTCGGGACCGGACGCGGAAACTGCCGCGCGTAGGCGTGCAGCCGCTCGCGCAGCGCGGGCACGTTCCCTTCCTCGACGGCGAAGCCCGCCGCGCCGGGGTGCCCGCCGTAGCGTTTCAGCAGGTCGTGGCTGTAGCGCAGGCCCTCCACCGCGCTGATGCCGGGCGTACTCCGCACCGACCCCTTGCCCTGCGCGACGATATACACGGGCCGGTGGTAGGCCTCGACCAGCTTGCTCGCCACGATGCCCATCACGCCCGCGTGCCAGTCCGCCTTCGTCACCACGATGGCCGGGTCCCCGGGGTCGGCCAGGGCCAGCGCCTCCTCGTACATCCGGTCTTGCAGCACGCGCCGTTCCTGGTTGCGCGATTCGAGGTAGGTGGCGAGGGTGCGGGCCTCGTGGTCGCTGGAGGTGGTCAGCAGCGTCAGCGCCAGATCAGCCTCGCCCAGTCGTCCGGCGGCGTTGATCAGCGGCGCGAGCAAAAAGGCCACGTCGCGGGCCGAGGGCCGCGCCACCTTCTTCGCGCCCAGCAGGGCACGCACGCCGGGCAGCGGCGAGTCGGGCAGGGCGTCCAGCCCCGCCCGCACCAGCGCCCGGTTCTCCCCGATCAGCGGGGCCACGTCGGCAATCGTGCCCAGCGTCGCCAGGGCCGCCAGTTCACGGGGGGCGGGCAGGCCCAGTTCCTCCCGCACGGCCCACAGCAGGTGATACGCGACCCCCGCCCCGGTGAGGTTGTGCAACTCCGGGTCGTAACCGGTGGTCAGGTGCGGGTGGACGACCAGGGTGCCTGGGTAGTCGGGGCCGGGCGCGTGGTGATCGGTCACGATGACCTCCACGCCGCGCGCCATCAGCGCCCCCACCTCCTCCAGATTGGTCACGCCACAGTCCACCGTCACCAGCAGGTCGCAGGCGGCGGCATGTTCCTCCAGCCGGTCGGGGTGCAGGCCGTACCCCTCGTTCAGCCGGTGGGGGATGAAGCCGTGGACCTCCGCCCCCGCCTCCCGCAGCCCCAGGACCAGGGTGGCGGTGGCGCTCACGCCGTCCGCGTCGTAATCGCCGTGGATACGGATGCGCTTGCCCGCCCGCACCGCCCGCACGAGGCGCCGCGCCGCCTCCCGTAGCGCCGGATTGGGCGTGAGGGTCAGGGGAGGATCGAGGTGCGCCGGAGTCAACCCGCGCCCATACAGCACCTGCGCCAGCGGCGGCGACACCCGCCAGGCCCGCATACTCTCCAGCAGCGCCTCGCGGCTGGCCGGCGGCGCGAGCAACCAGCGCGCGTCCGGGAGGGTGAAGCTGGACTTGTTCATGCCTTCTCCAGAGGGGTGGGGGCCAGCGCGTCTGCCTCGGGGAGCGGCGCGGGCAGCGTGCCCAGCCGGGCCTGGAGGGCCGCAGTCAGGCGGCCTTCGAGGGCGGCCCGTTCGCGCACGGCCCGGCGGCGGCGCTGGCCGGCCCGCCACAGCGGGGGCAGCAGCAGCAGGCCAGCATACGCGGCCCCCAGCCCCATGAACAGCGCGACCGCCCAGCCCATCGGCAGGCTCAGTTCCCCCCGGCCGAGGGGCAGCGGCAGCCGGACCAGTGTGGGATTTTCCAGCGCGACCAGCAGCAGGTAGGCCCCCAGCGTCAGCAGGAGAAGCACCTGAATGAACTGCACGAGTCGCATGGGCACAGTCTAGCGCCCACCTTGCGGCAGGAACGCGGAAAACCGGCGACAAAAAAAGAAGACCCCGTGACGGGGCCTTCCGGAAGAGGGACTTGGGGTTAGAAGAAGAACTTCAGACCGGCCTTGACGGAGGGCGCGAAGCCCTTGTCGGCCGTGCCCGTGGTGTTCAGCGCGCCGGTGCCCTTGTTGCTCAGGTAGTAGCGGCCGTTGCCTTCCACGAACGCGGAGATGCTGTTGGTGATCTGGAAGTCCACGCCGACGAGCGCGTTGACGTAGGTGTCGGTCGTGTTGCTGGTGGCGGTGCGGCTGGTGCTGCTGGTCAGGCCCAGGCCCACGCCGGCGTAGGGCTGGATGTTGGTGCCGGTGTTCAGGTGGTACATGGCGTTCACGTCCGCCGAGATGGCGTTGCGGCCGGGCTTGTACTCGGCGGCGACGCGCGCACCGATGGGGCCGACGATCTGCGTGCTGCCGATCATGCCGCCGAAGCTGGTGCAGAAGTTCACGGCGCGGCCGCTGGAGGCGTTGGGCAGGTAGCAGGCACCGCTGCTGGCGCTGGCGCTCACGCCGGCGTACAGGTTGCCGCGCGTGGCCACGGGGGCGGGGGTGGTGTCACCGATCACCACGGTGGTGGAGGGCGTCTCGGTGGTGACGGTGCCGGTCGTGGTGGTGTCCACGGGGGCGGGGGTGACAGCGGCAGCACCCGCGGGGCCGGCAGGACCCTGGGGGCCGGCGGGGCCGGCAGGACCCTGGGGGCCAGCCGGGATGTTCTGCACGGCGGCTTCCAGCGCGTCGACACGGGCCGTCAGGGCGGTCACGTCGGTGTTGGCGCTCCCGGTGCCCAGGGCGGTGATGCGCTCTTCCAGGGCGGTGATGCGGGCCTGCTGCTCGGCGCTCAGGCGCTCCAGGTCGGTGACGCGGGTGCTGATGGCGGCCAGCTCGGTGCTGACTTCCTGCATGCCGCGCGTGATGGTCGCCAGGTCCGTCTGGGACAGGCTGCCGTTGCTCAGCGCGCCGGTCTGGAGCAGGCGGTAGAAGATCAGGGCGGCCTGGTAGCGGGTCAGGTTCTCGTTGCCGCGGAAGGTGCCGTCGGGGAAGCCCTGGATCAGGCCACGCTGCGTGATGACGTCCACGGCGTCCTTGGCCCAGTGGCCGGCGGGCACGTCACTGAAGGTCGTGACCTGGCTGGTCACAGCCGGGGTGGCCGTCGTGGTGGCGGGGGTCATGGGCGTGGCGGGTGCTGCGGTCTGCGCGCTGGCAGCGCCGAGGCTGAGGGCCAGGGTAGACGCGATAATCAGGGACTTGTGCATGAGGTTCTCCTTTTTCGCACAGGCACGGCTCGCCGCCCTGGTGCATGGTCACACCGTAGGCAGCCGACGTGAGTGCGCTGTGAATCGTGACGAGAGAACGTTATCCGGGACAGTGGGTTTTTTCTCAAGCTGACGACACTCCCCTGGAAATAAGAATGAGATGAGAACCGGTTGTCACTTGATGTGGTGACCGTTGTTCGTTTGGGTCGCCGAATCGCAGTTCCTCGTGAGAAAGATGCCCATTCCTTCATTCTTCGGGTTCATGAGAAAACGCTCATGCCTCCTCAGAACGCGGCGGTCATCTGAGTGCTGCGGGTGCGGGGGTGCAAGCGTCAGTTTACCGTAAGGCTTTCAGAAAACGGGTCTTCTGGCAGCGGGCCTCGCACGGGTTTCCCTGGCTGGACTGTGGGAGCCGGTGCCGCGTGGGGACGTGTCTGATCCCCTTTTCCTGACCGCGCCGCTGACGTGACCAGCCCCGTATACTCGCCCGCATGAGTCAGATTCACGTTCGCGCCCAGCCCGGTGACGTGGCCGAGCATGTGCTGCTGCCCGGCGATCCCAACCGTGCCCGTCATATCGCCCAGACCTATCTGGAAGGGGCGACGCTGTATACCGACCACCGGCAACTGCTGGGCTTCACGGGCACCTACCGGGGGGTGCGCGTCAGCGTGCAGACGACCGGGATGGGGTGCCCGAGTGCGGCCATCGTGGCCGAGGAGCTGATCCGGCTGGGTGCGCGGACGCTGCTGCGTGTCGGTACGCTGGGCGGGGCGACGCCGCAGGTGAGGCCCGCCGATCTCGTGATCGCCACCGCCGCCGTGCCGAACGACGGCACCACCCGGCAACTGCTCGGTGGGGCGCCCTATGCCCCCGCCGCCAGCTTCGAGGTGGTCGAGGCGGCGGTCCAGGCGGCGCGCGCCCAGGAAATCCCGCACCACGTCGGCCTGGTCATGACCGAGGACGCCTTCTATGCCAGCACGCCCGAACACGCCCGCCTGTGGGCCTCGCGCGGTGTGCTGGGCTTCGAGATGGAGGCGAGCGCGATCTTTCTCGTCGCCGCGCTGCATGGGGCGCGCGCCGGTTGCCTGACCGCGTGCAGCAACGACATCGGGGACCCGCAACTCGTGCCGGACGACGTTCTGGCCGCCGGTGTGGACCGCATGGTCCGGGCCGCCCTCGACGCCATCGTCACCCTCGACGGGAAGTGAGGGGCAGCGGGAGGGAGCGGCGTCCGGTGACTGCGCTCTCGGTGACTGTGCCCCCGATGCCTGTGCCCCCGGTGACTGCGCCCTGCCTTCCCCTTCCCGTTCCCGCTCCATGTCAGGATTGACGCATGACGATGCTCGACGAACTCGAATTCCGTAACCTGCAACTCGACCAGCATGGCCCGCTGGCAGTCCTGACCGTCAACCGGCCCAAGGCCCTGAACGCCCTGAATGCCGACACCCTCAGCGAGCTGTCGCAGGCCGTGGACCTCGTGATCGAGAATCCCGAGATCGGCGCCCTGATCCTGACCGGGGGCGGCGACCGGGCCTTTGTGGCCGGGGCGGACATCAGCGAACTCGCGCAGCTCGGGGACGTGTACGCGGGCCGGGAACTCTCGCTGGCCGGGCAGGACGTGATGCACCAGATCAGCAGCCTGCCGATCCCGGTGATCGCCGCCGTGAACGGCTTCGCGCTGGGCGGCGGCCTGGAGCTGGCGCTGGCCTGTGACGTGCGCGTGACGTCCCCGCAGGCCAAACTCGGGTTGCCGGAAGTCACCCTGGGCCTGATTCCCGGCTTCGGCGGCACGCAGCGGCTGGCGCGCCTGATCGGGCCGGGCCGCGCGCTCGACCTGATGCTGACGGCCCGGCAGGTGGGCGCGGAGGAGGCCCTGGCCCTCGGCCTGGTGAACTACGTCGCGGACGATCCGCTGATGAAGGCGCGCGAGGTGGCCGAACAGATGCTGAAAAATGCCCCGATTGCCCTCTCGCTGGTCAAGGAGGCGGTGCGCCGCGGCCTGGACACCACGCTGGAGGCCGGGCTGGAGGTCGAGGCCGACCTCTTCGGCATGACGGTCGCCACCAAGGATTTCCGCGAGGGCACCGCCGCGTTCCTCGCCAAGCGCCGCGCCGAGTTCCAGGGGGAGTGAGGAGGTGCCGGAGGGCATGGACGAACCCAAGTTCACGCTGAGCGTCTCGGACGGCAACGTTCAGGAGGTCGAGGGCCGACGCCCGGATGCCGAGGCTCCCGCGCCCCTGCTGGAGGCCCCGCGGACGGTGGAATTCACCACGCCGCGCGCCAAGTTGATCGAGGAGGCGCACACCGCGATCCACGGGGATCTGGCCACCTATCCCCGGGCGCTCGCGGCCTACGAGGCCCTGCGCGCGGACCCCGAGGCGCTGGCCTGCTGGGACATGGCGAACTACGTGACCATGCGCAAACTGGGCTACAACGACCACGGGCGCGTCCACGCCTTTATCACCGGGGCGGCCAGCCTGGCGATCACCGAGCTGCTGCTGGAGGCCGGGGTTAAACCCGACATCATGGAAAGCGGGGTGGGCGACGCCGACGACGTGTTCCTGGCCATCATCCTGGGGACCATGCTGCACGACATCGGCAACCAGATTCACCGCGCCTCGCACGAGCAGCACGGCGTCATGCTGGCCCTGCCGATTCTCGACCGGATCATGGGGCCGCTGTACCCGGACCCCTTCAAGCGCACCAAGGTCCGGTCCTTTATTCTGGGCCAGATCGACTGCCACGACCTCAATCCGCCGCCCCTCACGCTGGAGGGCGGCATCACGGCCGTCGCGGACGGCACCGACATCACCAAGGGCCGGGGGCGCAAGGCCTTTGCGCTGGGCAGCGTGGACATCCACTCCATCAGCGCGCTGGCCGTCGATCAGGTCGTGATCGAGCGCGGGCGGGACAAGCCGGTGCTGATCAGCGTGACCATGAACAACTCCGGCGGCATCTTCCAGGTGGAGGAGGTGCTGGCCCCCAAGGTGATCCGGTCGCCCATGCGGCCCTATGTGGAACTGCGCGCCACCACCCGCGAGCAGGGCGACGAGCAGATTCTGCGCCGTGTCCGGCTGGACGGCGATCACTTCGTGATGGACCTCGAAGACGGCGAGCGCGTCAAGGTGGAGGTGCAGGACTCGCAAAAGCAGCTCGCCGAGGCCGCCGTGGAGAACCTGGGCGTGGGAGCCGAGCGGCGCTGACCTGAAGCCGTTGTCCGAAGGACACCGGAGGAGGAAAAGCGCCTTCTCCGGCTCCATTCTCCAAATGCTCTCCCTCGTCCATGCGCTGTCTTGGGCAGAACGGCAGCCGTATGGGGCCTGTCCGCCCGCTCGAAAAGCAGGTCCCTTTTCGACAATTGCTGTATGAGCAGTGGATGAGGCTGAACTGTGTTCAGTCTTCACTCCCCCGGCGGTGAACTTCCATACACTGCCGGTTGATGAAGGTCTGGGTTACTGTTCTGTCTGCCGCCGCGCTGCTCGGCGGCGCACTTGCGATGGGGGTCGCGGCGCAGGATGACGGCAAGCTCGCGCCCGGCCTGCGCGTGGCCGGGGTGGACGTGGGCGGCCTGTCGCGCGAGGAGGCGCTGGCGGCCCTGTCCAGCCGCACGGCGCCGCCGCCCCAGGTGACCGTCAACGTGGGCACCCGCGCGTGGACGGTGGGGGCCGACCGGCTGGGCTGGCAGGCCGATCCGCAGGCCAGCGTGGAGGCCGCCGCACGCGCCAGTGCAGGGCGCAGCCTGCTCGAACGGATGCAGGGGCTGGTGGGCCAGCCCAGCGAGCAGGACTTTCCGCTGGTCACGCGGGTGGATGTGGGCACGGCCCTGGCTACCCTGAAGTCCCTGGCCGGTGGCCTGAACAGCCAGCCCAGAAACGCGGCCATCACCTTCGACCGGGCCACCCGCAAGTATGTGGTGACCCCCGATACCCCCGGTCGCCGCGCGAACGCCGCCGCCGCCGCCAACGCCTACGCCGCCAACCCCGCCCTGACCACCCTGACGGTGCCCGTCACCGAGTGGAAGGCGCAGTACACGGCGGAGGCATTCCGGTCGCAGGTGACGCTGGGCAACCGCCTGATCCGCCCGCTGACCGTGCAGCTCCAGGGCACGGGGCGCACCGGCACCCTGACGGCCCTCCAGGTGGCCGACCTGTACTGGGTGCGCGAGGCGGGCATCGTCCCGGACGACAAGACCATCCTGACGGCCTTCGGGCGGATGACCGAGGCCGTGGACCGGCCCGCCCAGAATGCCCGCTATGTTCTTCAGGACGGCAAGCTGGTCAAGGTGGCCGGGAGCGCCGGACGCGTGACCGACCGGCAGGCCGCCCTGGCCGCGTTCCGCAAGGCGGTGCTGGACCCCGCCGTCCAGACGGTGGTGTTTCCCGGCAAGGTCAGCCAGCCGACCCTGACGGCTGCGGGGCTGCCCGACCCGGCAAAGATGGAGCTGATCGCCACCGGGACCAGCACCTATTACGGCAGCAGCCGCGAGCGGCGCGTCAATGTCGCCAACGCGGCGGCCAAGATTCACGGCATGGTGGTGCCCGCTGGCGAGAACTTCAGCTTCCTGACCGCGCTGGGCGGCATCACGCCCGACAACGGCTTCGTGGGCGGCCTGATCATCAGCGGCGGGCGCACGGTGGACGGCCTGGGCGGCGGCGTCTGCCAGGTGTCCACCACCGCCTTCCGCGCGCTGTACCTGGCGGGGCTGCCGGTGGTCGAGCGCAACCAGCACTCCTACCGCGTGAAGTACTACGAGCCGCAGGTGGGCTTCGAGGCCGCCGTGTACGACCCCGGCCTCGACCTCAAGATGAAAAACGATACCAGCGCGCCGATCTATATCCGCACCGTCAACAACGACGCGAAAAGTACCCTCGAGGTGCAGGTGTGGGGCGTGAAGCCCAAGCGCAGCGTGACGGTCAGCCCGGCCACCATCCTTTCCCGCACGGCGCATCCCCCCGCCCAGTACGTGGTCAATCCCAACCTGCCCGCCGGGGCAATGCGGCAGGTGGACTGGGCGCAGGACGGGTATAACCTCTACATCACCCGCACCATCAAGGACGCGCAGGGCACCCGCACCGACAAGGTCAGCACCGTCTACAAGCCCTGGCAGGCCGTGTACGAGACGGGGCCGCGCGGCTGAGCCGCAACACGGAGAAATGAGCGGGGGGCTGCGGCATTGGCGCCGCAGCCCCCTTTCCGTCAGCTTTGCTCACCTGACCGTCAGGCTCGCCGGGTACAACGGGAGGAATGCGACACTTGCCTTCCCTGTTCACGTTGACCGCCCTGGCCCTGCTGGGGACCGCGGGCGCCCAGACCCCGGCCCTGACCGGCACCACCTGGACCCTCACCCAGTTGTCCGACGGCGGGCGGCTGGTCATGCCGGGACGGAACGCCCAGCGCCCGACCCTGCGCCTGGACGCGCGGACCGCTTCCGGCAACACCGGCTGCAACGTGTACCGTGCGGGGTACGCCGCACGCGGCGACATTCTGCGCTTCATGACGCTCGCGGCCACGCGCCGGGCCTGCCCCGACCGCATGGACGGCCTGGAAGCCCGCTTCGTGAATCTGATGGGGCAGGTCAACCGCTACCGGCTCAGCGGCAACACGCTGACGCTTTTTGCCGGCAGCCGGGACCGCCTGGTCTTCACCTCAGGGGGCGCGGCGGCCAGCCTTCCCAGCCGTCCCCCTGCTCGCCCGGAGACGAACGTGAATCTTGACGGCACCTGGACGCTGACGGGCGGGACCGCCCTGCGCCCCGTTCCTGGCAGCGTGCCCGCCCTGACCTTTGCCGGCGGACGGGTGAGTGGCACGGGTGGCTGCAACCGCCTGATGGGCACCGTGCAGGCGGGCGGGGACACGCTGACGTTCGGGGCGCTCGCCACCACCCGGATGGCCTGTGCACCCGCCGTGAATGCCCAGGAAGGGACGTTCCTGGCCTTTCTCGCTCGCCCCGCGCTGAGGGCCAGCGTGCAGGGGCAGGTGCTCACGCTGACCGGCGCGAACGGGCAGACGCTGGTCTTCCGGCGTGCGGGCGCGTCACAGGGCGGCGGTGGGACCCAGGCCGCAGGACCGGTGCAGGACGGGACGTATACCCTCGCCACCGTGAACGGCCAGCCTGCGCCACAAACGCCCCGGCCCGTCACCCTGAGCCTGACCGGGAACCGTATCGGCGGGAATGACGGGTGCAACAGCTTCGGCGGCGAGTACCGTCTGGAGGGCACGCGCCTGCTTCTGACCGGCCCCCTCGCCTCCACCCTGATGGCCTGCCCGGACCAGACGCAGGAAGTGGACATCCACCGGGTACTGGGGGCCGGACCTGCTCTGACGGTCACGCCCAGCGGTCTGACGCTCACCGCCGGGGGCACCACGCTCGCCTTCTCCCGGCAGGCGGCGCCAGCCCAGGGCCGGGTGCAGACCTGGACGGTGGCCGCCCAGCGCGTCCCCTGCATGGGGGTCGGCCCGATGTCCTGCCTGCGGATTCAGCGGGACGGCGGTCCCTGGGAACTCTTTTACGGTGAGATCGAGGGTTTCACCTTCCAGCCGGGCGTCACCCAGGTCATCCGGGTGCGCGAGGAAGACCGCCCCGGTCCCGTTCCCGCCGATGCCAGCAGCAAACGGTATGTGCTGGTCGAGGTGGTCGAGCGCCGCTGATCCCCAGGCCGCCGCAGGAAGCCGCCCCGTGTTTTTTGTCCGGGCGGCTTCTTATGTGTTGTCCCGGCGTGAGGTCCCGGCCAGGCGTGGGGGCACCAGCCGTTCGAGCAGGGCCATCAATTCCGGGTCCATGAAGCCGGACTCGTCGGGGAGGCCCGGGGTCAGCAGGCGGGCGCCAGGAAGTGCGCCGCGCAGCCTGGAGCGAATCCAGTCGCGGTGCCGCTTTTCCATGCACACGGCCACATCTGCCCACTCCAGCAGGTCGCGGGTCAAGGGGACTTCCGCGTCACGCGCTGTGCCTGACGAGGCCACCTGCCAGCCCGGATGCTGCCGGAAGAGGACTTCCGCCGTCGGGCTGCGGAGCTTGTTCTGGGTGCACACGAACAGGACCCGCAGGGGCCGAGCCGGGCCGCTCAGGGTTCCCGCCCCCGGGTCAGCCACTCCGCTTCGAAGTCGCCCTGTCTGGCAGGTGCGTGCGCTCTGGCCCAGGCGGCAGCAGCCTGCGTGTCGTAGACGGTGCGGCGGAACTCGGCGGCCCAGTTCCCGTTTCGCCGCGTCAGCAGCACCCAGCGCGCCAGCGGCAGGCCGTCTTTCTGGCGGCTGACTGGCCCCGCGTTCACCACCGTCACGCCGTCCACCACCGCCAGCATCTCGTGGTGGGTATGTCCCACGACGCAGACGCGCCCGCCTGCCTCGTAGGTGAAGTCCCCCAGCCGCTCGCGCACCTCGTGGAAGTGGGCCGGCCGGGTGTGTTCGCCGTCCTCCGTCAGCAGCAGGTCTTCCCAGGGGCTGCGTGGGCTGCCGTGGCACACACGTACCTCGCCGCCCGCCACATCGGCGCAGGTGGGCCGCGTCGCCAGAATGCCGGGCACGTCCGCCGGAAGCTGGGCCAGCAGCCAGCCCCGCATCGCCGCCCTGCCGTCCCGCAGCCCCGCCACCCGCTCGTCGGTGTTCCCGCGCACGGTGACGGGGGCGTGCTCGGCCTGAAGCGCCCACGCGCCCGCCGGGTCCGCCGCGCCCCACACACTGTCGCCCAGGTTCAGCACCTGATCCGGGGCAGTGTCCCGGATGTCGGCCAGCACCGCCTCCAATGCGAAGCGGTTGCCGTGGACATCGCCCAGAAGGGCGAGCCGCATGTCAGCTGCCTCCTCTCGGCTTGTAGATGGCGGCGCAGAACAGCCCCATCAGCAGGCAGAAAAACACCACGTTGAAGAGGGTGAGGCCCGCGCTGAAGTCCGGGCGCAGGGCGCGCTCGGTGAACTGCATGACCGCGTAGGGGGCCGCGAAGCCCAGCGCGAACCGCCCCGCCCGGGCCAGGTAGGGGCGGACGGCCAGGACATGCGGGAACAGCCGGAGGGGACCCAGCATGGCCGGGAGCAGCAGCAGTTGCGCCAGCCAGAACCAGGCGGGCAGGTTCCCGAAGCCGTATTCCACGCCCGCGAAGATCACATTCACGGCGGCAATCAGCAGGCCGGTCAGAAGGAGGGAGCGGAGGAGCGGCGCATTCATCCCGGCATGTTGGCACAGGCCGGGTCCGGGTGCGGCGGCCCTGGCTTGTGAACCCCGCGCCCCGGGCCGCATCATGGGCGGATGACCGCTGCCCCCTCCAGAGACCCGCTGCACGGCGTCACCCTCGAACAGATCGTGGTGCGCCTGGCCGAGCATTACGGCTGGGACGGCCTGGCGCGGCGGGTGCCCGTCCGCTGCTTCCAGCTTGATCCCAGCGTGTCTTCCAGCCTCAAGTTTCTGCGCAAGACGCCCTGGGCGCGGGCGAAGGTGGAGGGGCTGTACCTGGCGCTGGTGCGCGACGAACGCGAAACCTGAGTGGCTCCCGTGTCCTGCGCTACCTGGGCTTGCCGCTGAGGGTAATCAGCGTCCGGCCCCCCGGCTGGAGGTCCGCCACGTACTGCACCCGCTCGCCTGCCCGCGCGAGGAAGACGGCGTATTCGTCCCCGTCGTCCTCCACGTGGCCCTCCGGCACGAAGCCCGCCGCCTGGAAGGCCGGGAGCAGCGCGCGGGGCTGCCAGCCGTCCAGCGTGTACTGCTCGACCCGCGCGAAGCCCTCCCGCACCTCCTGGCGGTAGCTGCGGCTCTCGGGGCAGCCGGGTGTGGCCGTCGCGGGCAGGGGAGCGAGGCCCCACACCTGCCCGGCCTGCCCGATGCAGTACAGCGGTCCCCGCCAGCGGGCCTCCCGGACGCCCCACGCCAGCAGCGCGAGCAGAAGGAGGACAGGCAGCACAAGGAGGGGAAAGCGGCGCATGCCTGCCTACCCTAGCGCGCCGACAGCACGGCCCACAGGGTCAGCAGACCCCCACCAGCAGCACGGGCGGGAGAGCGTGAGCCGCGCCGCCCAGCGGAACAGGCCCACGCTGCGGCCAACGGCAGGCCCAGCACGGTCAGGCCGACCGGCGTCAGCGCGGCTTCGGGGTGGCGGCCCCGGCCCCTTTCCTTATTCCTGGCTGGTGATGAAGGGCAGGTTGCGGTCGAACTGCGCGCGGTCCAGGCCGTAGCCGTACACGAAAGCGTCGGGGATGGTAAAGCCCAGGTACTCGACGGGCACCTCGACCTTGCGGCGGCTGGGTTTGCTGAGCAGCGCGGCGACCTTGAGGCTGGCCGGGCCGCGCCCCTGGAGGTAGTGCAGCAGGTAATTCATGGTGATGCCGGTGTCCACGATGTCTTCCACCAGGATCACGTGCCGGTCGCTGATGGGGAATTGCAGGTCCTTGACCAGCTTGACCTCGCCGCTGGACTGCTTGGCGTCGCCGTAACTGCTGGCCTGGAGAAAGTCGATGGTGCAGGGCATGTGCAGGGTCCGCACGAGGTCCGCGTGAAACAGGAAAGCGCCGTTCAGCACACAGATCAGGTGCGGTTCCTTGCCCGCGTAGTCGGCCCGGATCTTGTGTCCGAGTTCGGAGATGCGGGCCTGGAGTTGCTCCTGCGTGATCTGCACAGGGCCGTTGCCGGGGGCGAGGCTCATATAGGCTCCAGGCTAACACGCCTCCAGCGCTCCTGACCTGTCCGCCCGTATACTCCGGCGCATGACCGGGCTGCCCGTGACCGATTTTGACCGCGTGCCAGGCGTACTGGGCCGCATCGTGCGTGAGCGTGCCGGAGATTACGCGGAGGCGGACCCCCGCCCCGGAGCCGCGCGCCCCCGTGCCGGGAGGTTCCGCACCGCCCTCTGTGGCCCCGCCCTCGCCCTGATCGCCGAGGTCAAGCGGGCCAGCCCCAGTGAGGGCGCGATCGCCGCCCTGGACCCGGCCCAGGCGGCCCGCGCCTACCGGGCAGGGGGCGCGGCGGCCCTCAGCGTCCTGACCGAACCGCGCCACTTCGGCGGCGACCCGGAGGCGCTGCGTGCCGTGGTGGCGGCGGTAGAGCTTCCCGTTTTGCGGAAAGATTTCGTGGTGCATCCCGCGATGCTGCGTGAGGCCGCCGAGTGGGGCGCTTCCGCCGCCCTGCTGATGGTCAGCGTGCTGGGAGAGGCGGTGGGGACTTACCTGGAAACGGCCCACCACCTCGGCCTCGACGCGCTGGTGGAAGTCCACGACGAACGCGAGCTGGACCTGGCGCTGGCCACAGGTGCAGAGATCATCGGCGTGAACAACCGCGACCTCACCACCCTCGCCACCGACCTGAATGTCAGCCCGCGCCTGATCCGCCGGGCGCGGGGGGCGGGCTTTACCGGCGTGCTGGTGGCCGAGAGCGGCTACCGGACCTCCGCCGATCTGGGCAGCGTGCGTGGTCTGGCCGACGCTGTGCTGGTTGGCACCAGCCTCGCTGGAAGCGGCGACCTGACCCGCGCCGCCCGTGAGCTGATGGCCCCTTGACCGGCTCTCTCCTGACCGGCTCTCCTCTGACTGGCTCCCCCCCGGCTGGTGCCACCCTCACCTTTCTGGGCACCGCCGACAGCAAGGGCGTGCCGCGCTTCTGGTGCGCCTGCCCGGTCTGCACGGACGCCCGCGCGGGGGGCGTGAACCGCCGCACCCGCAGCGCCGCGCTGATTCGGGGAGCAGGCCACGGCGGAAAAGCCGAGACGCTGCTGCTCGACTGCGGCCCCGACCTGCACGCCCAGCTCGCGCGTCTGCCGGGGCCGCTGGTGCCGGACGCGGTGCTGATCTCGCACGCGCACAACGATCACCTGTTGGGCCTGGGCGACCTGCTGGACTACGTGAGCTACGCGGGGGGGCGGCTGCGCGTGTTTGCCCCCTCCGGGGTGATCCCGGACATTCAGGACCGCTTCCGGTACGCCTTCCGGCAGGGTGCCCCCGTCCACCCCTTGCCGGAGGATGGGCTGGCGGTCGCGGGCCTGCGCGTCCGGGCCTTTCCAGTGCCCCATGGGGCGAACGGGCACAGCCACGCCTTTCGCCTGGACCGCCCCGGATTCGCGGCGGCGTATGTCACCGACGCCATCGACATCCCCGGGGTCGTGGCAGGGGCGTGGCTCACCGCCCTCGACCTGCTGATTCTCGGCACGTCCTTTGCCGACGAGTCCGGCGTGCCCCACGCGGGCCGCAGCGTGTACGACGTGCGCGAGGCCCTGGCCCTGCCCTGGGCACGGGCGGCCCGGCGGGTGGTGCTCACCCACCTCTCGCACGCGGTGGACGTGCGGGGCCTGGCTCTCCCGGCAGGCTGGACCTGCGCGCAGGACGGGAAAGAGGTGGGGTTGTGACGGCGGAGGGAGGCCGGGGGTACACTGCCCGCCATGTGGCCCGCCCTGTACCTGCTGTTCACGCTCGCGTTCGCCGGGGCGCTGCTCGCGCTGCTGTGGCGGCCTGGCGCGGCACGGGCTATGGTCATCTGGGGCCTGGCGGCGCTGCTGCCCCTGCTGGCGGCGGTTGCGGGGGCACTCACTGGACAGGTGCGGGCGACCCGGACCCTGGCCGCCTACGCGCCGCAGCCGGTCACGGTCACCATCGTCAATGGGGCGGGCCGCCAGACCCTCACGCTGAGTCCCCGTGACGCCGCCTGTGTCGAGCGGGCCGTGCGCCTGCACAGCCGCAGCGAACTCCTGACCGCCCGGAATCCCGTTCCCCTGAGCCAAGACACGCACATCGTGGGCGCGCTGCCCCCGCAGAGCGTCGTGGAGGCGCTGGGCATTCGCGGCACCCTGACCTGCCCCAACCTGCGTGCCCTGCCGGACGATCCGGACTCCGCGACACGGGAATAGCCGGACTTCAGGTGAGCTGAAGATGGGGGGGCGCGGCCCGGTCAAGCGGCGTGGCAGAGCGAATGGCCCCTGGGCGGGGCCGCCCCGGAGCCTCCGGCCACTGGAGAACAGCCGGTGGGGTGCCGGGCTGTTCTGGAATCCGGGCCAGATGCGCTCAGGCGGGCGCCGTGAGAACGCTGCCCGCTACTCCCCCAGATACCGCCGCAATTCGTCGATGCTGTGCCCCGTGCCGATCACCACCAGCTTGTCGTGGGGCCGCAGCCCATCCTCGGCGCGCGGCGTCACCTCGACCTTGCCGGAACGGCTGACGGCAATCACCTGCACGCCGAATCGCCCGGTCAGGTTCAGGTCGCGCAGGGTGCCGCGCAGCCGCTCGTTCGCCTCGATCTCCACGATGGCGTAGTCGCCGCCCAGGTCCAGCGTGTCCACGATGTTCGGCGTGGCGATCTGCCGCGCGAGCCGCACGCCCATGTCGTGTTCGGGCCGGATCACCAGGTCGGCCCCGATCCGTTCCAGCACCCGGCGGGCCATCTCGTCAATCGCCTTGGTGACCACGTAGGGGGCGCCCAGGCTCTTGGCGTTCATGGTCGCCAGGATGTTCGCCTGCACGTCGGTGCCGATGGCGACCACCACCACGTCGAAATCCCCGACCCCGATGGCCCGCAGCGCCCGTTCGTCGCTGGCGTCCACGATGGCGGCGTGGGTGACCAGATTCATCACCCGCTCGACATTTTCCTCGTTCTGGTCGATGGCGACGACCTCGTGGCCCATCTCGTAGAGGGTGGTGGCGACGGCGGTACCGAAGCGGCCCAGGCCGATCACCAGGCATTGTTTGGTCTTCATGGAATGTCCTTTCGGGGAAACACGGTCGGGGAAACGGGGAACCGCAGTCAGGGGAACCCCTCAGCCCACCAGGATGTCGCGTTCCGGCGGGTACTTGACGGCGCGGCTCTGCTGGCTGCGCAGGCTGAAGGCGACGGCGAAGGTGACTGGGCCGATGCGTCCCAGGTACATCAGCACGGTCAGGATCAGCAGGCCGGGGTCGTTGATCAGGGGGGTGGTGTTCATGCTCAGGCCGACGGTGGCCGCCGCACTCACCGTCTCGAACAGCAGGTGCGTGAAGCCGAGTTTGGGGTTGGTGGCGAGCAGCGCGAAAAAGGCGCTGGCGACCAGCAGAGCATAGAGGGTGGTGACGGTTCCGGCCCGCACCACGTTCTCCGGCTCCACCCGCCGCCCGAAGGCGATCAGTTCGCCGCGCCCGCGCACCATGTTCCACGCGCTGCCGACCAGGATCGCCAGCGTGCTGGTCTTGATGCCGCCGCCGGTGCTGCCGCTGTTCGCGCCGATGAACATCAGGGCGATCAGCAGAAAGAGGCTGGCGCTCGACATGCTGCTGATGTCCACCGTCGAAAAGCCCGCCGAGCGCGGCGTGACGCTCTGGAAGAAAGCGGCCAGCAGCTTGCCCGGCGCGTCCAGCGGCCCCAGCGTGCCCGCGTTGCCCCATTCCAGCGCCAGAATCAGCCCCGTGCCGAGCAGCAGCAGCAGTCCGGTGGTCAGCAGCGTGAGCCTGGAGTAGATCAGCAGCCGGTTGCGCCGGGGCCACAGCAGGTGCGTCAGGACATTGAGCTGCACCAGAAAGCCCAGCCCGCCCAGGATAATCAGGCCGCCCAGGGTCAGGTTGACCAGCGGATCGTGGGCATACTGCCCCATGCCGCCCGGCACCACCACGAACCCCGCGTTGTTGTAGGCGCTGACCGCGTGAAAGGCCGCCTGGTACAGCCCCTCGCCGGGGCCGAACTGCGGCACGAAGCGCAGCGCGAGCAGCAGCGTTCCGGCCACCTCCGCGGCCAGGGTGTACAGAAAGATGATGCGGATCAAAGGCAACACGCCCCCCACGTCCAGCGCATTGATCTGCTGCGCGAGGTGCTGGCGTTCGCTGAAGTTCACCCGGCGGCCCGTCAGGAAGGCGAACAGCGTGCCGAAGGTCAGGATGCCCAGGCCCCCCACCTGCGCCAGCCCGATAATCAGCGTCTGCCCGAAGCGCGTAAAGGCCTCGCCCGTGTCCGCCACCACCAGCCCGGTGATGCAGATCGCGCTGGTGGCCGTAAACAGGCGGTCGATGCTGCCCAGGGCCGCGCCGGGGGTGGTCACGCCGGGCAGGTGCAGCAGCGCCGTCCCCAGGGCGATGCCGATCAGGTACACCACGGCGATCAGCTGCGGCGGCGTGAAGCGGGCAAACAGGGTTCGCCGGGGCCGGCCCGGGGAAGGGGGGAGTCGGGGAGGAAGGGGCCGCCGCATCACCCGATCAGGATGTCCTTTTCGGCGGGATAGCGCACGGGGTCGCTCGGCTCGCGGCTGCCGAAGGCCACCGCAAAGGTCAGCGGCCCGATGCGCCCCAGGTACATCAGCAGGATGATCACCAGTTGCTGATCGGCATTCAGCAGCGGGGTGGTGTTCATGCTCAGGCCGACCGTCCCGAAGGCGCTGACCGCCTCGAAGAACAGTTGCACGAACAGCACCTGCGGGTTGGTGTTGGTCAGCAGCAGCAGAATGAACATGGTGTTCACCAGACCGATACTCAGCAGGCCGACCGTCATCGCCCGCAGAACCGTGTCCCGGTCGATCCGCCGCTCGAACAGGGTGACGTCGCGGTGGCCGCGCACCATGCTCCAGGCCGAGGCCATCATCACGTAGAAGGTGCTGGTCTTGATGCCGCCGCCGGTACTGCCGGGGTTCGCGCCGATGAACATCAGGATGATCGTGATAAAGAGCGTCCCCAGGCCCATCGCGCCGTAGTCCAGCGTGTTGAAGCCCGCCGTGCGGGTGGTCACGCTCTGGAAGAAACTGGCGAGCAGCTTGTCCCCGAAGTTCAGGGGGGCCAGGGTCCTGGGGTTCTGCCATTCCAGGCCCAGATACGTGAGGGTGCCGATCAGCAGCAGCGCGGCCATCATGGTCAGCACCAGCTTGGAGTGGACCAGCAGGCGGTTGCGCCGGGGATTGAGCAGGTGCGCCACCACATTGAGCTGCACCAGAAAGCCCATGCCGCCCAGAATGATCAGAAAGGCGATCACCAGACTGACGAGGGGATCACCCACGAAGCCCATCAGGTTGTCGCTGTAGAGCGCGAAGCCCGAATTGTTGAAGGCGCTGACCGAATGGAACACGGCGTAGAACAGCCCCCGCCCCCAGCCTTCCAGCGGCACAAAGCGGAACGCGAGCAACGCGGCCCCGGCGAGTTCCAGCACGAAGGTATACAGAAAGATGTTGCGGATCAGCGGCACCACGTCGCCCGCCCGGAAGGCGCTGACCTGCTGCGCCAGCCGGATGCGTTCGCTGTAGTTCACCCGCCGCCGCGTGATCAGCGCGAACACCGTCCCGAAGGTGATGATGCCCAGCCCCCCCACCTGAATCAGCAGCATGATGATGACCTGCCCCAGCCGGTTGAAGTCACGGCTGGGGTCCACGACATTCAGGCCCGTCACGCACAGGGCGCTGGTGGCGGTGAACAGGGCCTGCAAAAAGCTCACCTGCCGCCCCGCCCCGTGGGTGATCGGCAGCGACAGCAGCACGCCGCCCACCAGAATCGCCAGCGCGAACGACAGCGCGATCAGTTGCGGCGGGCTGACGCGCGAGAAGAGGGGTTTGCGGACGCGGGGAACGGGAGCATCCGGCCCTTGCCTGCCGGACGCTGGGGGAGTGGGGGGGCGCGTCATAGGAAACGCGCGATTCTACCACCGCCCCCTCCGCCCCGGCCTCCGGCTATACTGCTCTGCCAAGTACGTTCAGGCTTCCGGTTTTCCGGGCCGCGGAGCGTGAGGTTCCCGCTGGCTCCCGCCCCCCGGACGTACACTTTCCCGCCCGCCCTGCTCGCCGTTTATCGGGTGATAAACGTGGAGGTCCCTATGCCGCGCCCCGACCGCCAGAAAAATCCGCAGTTCTCCCGGCCCAAAAAACCCCAGGGCGACTACCGCACCCGCCAGCCCGCCCACGAGTACGTGCTCGAAGCCCTGCCCGGCCTGGAAGACGTCGCAGAGACGGAACTGCGGGCGGTGCCGCTGGCCCGCGACATCCGGGGCCTGCGCTTCTGGTACCCCGGCGACCCCGAGCGCCTGACCCGGCTGCGCGCGCCCGTGGCCGCCTACCGCGTCCGCGCCTGGGACGTGCCCCGCCCACGCGGCCTGCTGGGGCACCAGCAACTCGGTGAACTCGCGGCGTTTCTGGCCGAGGTGGTGCGCCTCGGCGGGCACCGCTCCTTCCGGCTGGCGGCGGCGGGCCGTGAATCCAGCGTGATGCAGCGTCTGGCGGAAGAACTCCAGGTGGCCCTGGACCTCCCCTTCGACCCCGAGGAGGGCGAACTCCTGATCCGCCTGCGCCCCCAGGAGGACGGTCTCGGCTGGGAGGTGCTGGCCCGCATCACGCCCCGGCCCCTCAGCGCGCGGGCGTGGCGGGTGTGCAACATGGGCGGCGGCCTGAACGCCACCATCGCCTATGCGGTGCACAAGCTCGCCGGCCAGCGCGACGAGGACCGCATCTTCAATCCCATGAGCGGCAGCGGCACCCTGCTGGTCGAACGCGCCCTACTGGGGCCGTATGACGCCATGGTGGGCGTGGATATCAATCCCGAGGCCGTCGAGTGCGCGCGCCGCAACGTGAGCGCCGCAAAGCGCGAGGTGGAGGTCGCCCGGGTGGACGCCCTGCACACCGGCCTCCCCGACCGCTCCTTCGACCTGATCGTCAGTGACCTGCCCTGGGGCGACGCTGTCGGCACGCACGGCGGCAACGCGGCGCTGTACCCCGCCTTCCTGACCGAGATGCACCGCCTGTGCAGCCGCCAGGGCCGCCTGGTGGTCCTGACCCACGAGATCCGGCTGTTCGAGCGCCTCCTGAACGAGCAGAGCCGCTGGCACGCGCGCGAGCTGTTTCAGGTCTACAGCGGCGGCCACCATCCCAAGGCGTACCTGTTGGGCAAGAGATAAGGCGGAGGTTCTTACACCCGTTTCAGCAGGTCGGTTCAGTCTTCCTGGGGGCTAACCGCACCCCCGCCCTCAGCCCTCGGAGCGCGCCGCTTCTGCGCCGACCTGTCCGCCGGAGGTGGGGACCGGGCGCGGCCAGGCCACCAGCACCACGCCCGCCAGAATCACCCCGAGGGCCGTCCACCCCAGCCCCGACAGGCTCTCGCCCCCCAGACCGACGCCGAGCAGCACGGCCACCACCGGGTTCACGTAGGCGTAGCTGGTCGCCAGCGCCGGGCGGGTGTGCGCCACCAGGTACATGTAGGCGCTGTAGGCGACCAGACTCCCGAACACGGTCAGGTACGCGAGCGCCCACAGGCTCGCGGCGGTCGGGGCGGCCCAGTGTTCGCGCAGCCCCAGGCTCAGCAGCAGCAGCAGGCCCCCGCCCGCCAGCATCTCGGCGGCGCTGCCCATCAGCCCGCCGGGGAGGGGGAGGTGCCTGGACCACATGCTGCCGAAGGTCCAGCACAGCGGGGCCAGGATCAGCAGGAAGGCGGCCAGCGGTGTGGCGTGCAGCTCCCCCAGATTCAGCAGCAGGATGCCGACCAGGCCTACCCCGATCCCCAGCCACTCGCGCCCGCCCGTGCGCTCGCCCCACAGCCGGGCGAACAGCGCCGCGAAGAGGGGCGACACTGCGATCATCATCGCCGCGACGCTGCTGCTGGCGTCGCGCTCGGCCAGGGTGACCAGACCGGTGCCCCCGCCCAGCAGCAGCAGGCCCACCACGGCGCTCGCCCGCCACTCGCGCGGTGAAGGTGCCGGTGCCCCCCGCCAGCGCAGAAAGCCGTACAGCAGCGCGCCCGCCAGCAGAAAGCGCACCCCGAGCATCCCCAGGGGCGGCAGGCTCCCGATCGCCACCTTGATCCCGAAATACGTGCTGCCCCACACCACGTACACCAGGGCGAGGGCCAGCAGCACGGCGGGGGTCAGGCGGGCGGTCCGGGCAGCAGGGGTCACCGGGAGAGCATACGCGCCTCCTCGCGGGGCATGCCGCATCTGCGGCGTCCGCGCGTCCCGGCCCACCGTACACTGCCCGCGTGTTCCCCTCCGAACGCCACTGGACGCTGATTCTCGCGGGTGGGTTGCTGGTCGTGGCGGTCCTGGCCCTCGGCCCGGCTTTTCGTCCCACGGCCCACACGCCCACCGTCACGCGCGTGGCCCTGCCCCCGCCCGCACAGGTGCAGGCCGCCGCCCCGGAGTACCCCACCACCGCGAGCGTCCGGCCCCTGATCTCGGGCCGGGTCGATCTGAACTCGGCCAGTCTCGAACAGCTGGAGGCCCTGCCCAAAGTCGGTCCGGCGCTCGCCGCACGCATCGTGGCGGGTCGGCCCTATCGCAGCCTCGCGGACCTCGACCGGGTGAAGGGCATCGGGGCCTCGACCCTGGCGGCCCTCACCCCCCTCGTGACCTTTTGATGAGCGGGCGACACGGCCTGGCGCCTTCTCTCTCCACGGCCAGCCCGACGCGCGCGCCCTCCGGTCACCTCGCCTGGCCGGTGCCGCTCGCCTTCGGGGTAATGGGCGGCATCCTGCTGGGGCTGGGCGTGTGGTGGGGCGCGCTGGTGCTGCTGGCCAGTGCGGTGTTCGCCGTGCTGGATGGTCGCGCCGCCCTCGCGTTGCTGGCCCTCGTCGGCGCGGGCCTGGGGTTCGGCTCAGAGCGCCTGAATGCCGCGAAACCCGACCGGATGGCCCCCTGGGTGGGCGCTCAGGTCACGCTGAAGGGCGAGTGGGACGGCCAGTTTCTGCGTCTCTCCGACCCACCGGCGCGGGTGGCTGTTGCGCCTAAACCGCGCGTCGGGCCGGGCCAGGTCGTCCTCAGCGGGCGGCTGGTGCGCCCGGAAGGTCGGCGGGTGCCGGGCGGCTTCGATCAGGCGGCGTGGTTGCGGGGGCAGGGCGGCCTGTGGGTGCCGACGCCGACCACCGTCCTGGTCGCGGCCCGCGTGCGCCACCACACTCCCGAGGGCGGCGTGCGCGGCTGGTTCCGCCGGGGGCTGACGGCGGGGCTGGGACCGCGTCAGGCCGCGCTGATGCAGGCCACCGAACTCGGGGACCGGAACGACATCGGCCGCGAGGACTTCGGCGAAGGCTACAGCGTCCGCGACGCCTTCGCGCGTTCGGGCCTCTCGCACTTGATGGCGCTGAGCGGGCAGAATGTCGCCCTGCTCACGGGCGCGGTGATCTGGCTGTTGATGTGGCTGCGCGTGCCGCTGGGGTGGCGTTACGGCGGCGCGCTGCTCTTTCTCGCGCCGTACCTGCTGCTGGTCGGCGTGTCGCCCAGCATTACCCGCGCCGTCCTGATGGGTGGGGCGGTGCTGGCCGGGTACGCCCTCGGGCGCGGGCGGCTGGACCCTTATGCCGTCATTGCCCTGGCCGCCGTTCTCTGCCTGCTGCCCTTTCCGCTGTGGCTGCTGGACGTGGGCTTTCAGCTCTCGTTCCTGGCAGTGCTGGGCCTCACGCTGTCGGGGAAACTGGCCGGACGCCTGCCGGCCCGCTGGCCCCTGGGGCTGCGGCTGGCGCTGGTGGCGACCGTGCTGGCCGAACTCGCCACCCTGCCGGTCATCGCCGGGACCTTCGGGCAGCTTCCGCTGGTGGGGCTGCCCGCCAACCTGATCGCGGGGGCGCTGATGGTGGCGCTGGTGCCGCTGGGCTTTCTGGCGGGATTGCTGGGACCGTTCGCGGTGGCCGTCAACTGGCTGACCGGCCTGCTGGCCTCGCTCCTGCTGGGCGTGGTGGAAGTGTTCGGACAGGCCCCTGTGCTGACCTGGGGCACTGTGGGCGCGGCGGGCTTCGCCGCTTACGGTGTGGCGGCGCTCGCCGGGGTGCTGTGGCTGCTGGGCCGCGTGCGTGCGCCGGTCGCGCTGGGCACGCTCCTCGCCTGCGCGGTCCTGACCCTGCTCCCCGGCCTGCTGCGCCCGGCCCGCGAGATCGTTTTTCTGGACGTGGGTCAGGGCGACAGCACCCTGATCCGCACCGGGCATCTGAACGTGCTGGTAGATGGCGGCGGCTCGGTCGGCTCGGACTATGACGTGGGTACCCGCACCGTCGTCCCGGCCCTGCGCGCCCTGGGTGTCCGCTCCCTGAACGTGGTCGTGGCGACCCACGCCGACACCGACCATATCGAAGGGCTGTCGGGTGTGCTGCGTGCCCTGCCGGTCGGGGAACTCTGGATCGGGCAGCGCAAGACGGATGATCCGGTGCTGACGGCCCTGCTCGATGTCGCCCGCGAGGAAGGCGTGCCCGTCCGCGAGATCCGGCGCGGCGACCGCATCCAGGCCGACGGCGTCACCCTCACCGTGCTGTGGCCGCAGGGCCGCGTCTGGTCCACGGAGGACAACAACAACAGTCTCGCCCTCACCGTCGAAACGCGCGGCTTCCGCACGGCGCTGCTGGGCGACCTGCCCGACCCCGCCGAGGCGCTGATCGGGGTGGGTGACCTCGATCTGCTCAAGGCCGCCCACCACGGCAGCCGCCACAGCACGGGCGAGGCGATCCTGAAAGAAAGCACGCCCGCCGATGTGCTGATCAGTGTCGGGCGCAACACCTATGGCCACCCGCATCCCGACGTTCTGGCGCGGATCGCTGAGGCGGGTGCGAAGGTCTGGCGCACCGATGAGCTGGGGACAATGCGCTGGCCGCTGCCCTGAAGTCCTCAGACCTTGACCCTGACCTGCTGCCCTTCCCGCGCCGCCGTGAACAGTGCGTCCAGCACTCGCGCCTGCCGCACCGCGTCCTGCGGGGGATAGAGCACCGCCTCCTCGCCCCGCGCGGCCCGCTGAAAGTGCGCGACCATCGCGGCGTACCCGTCGTGTGGGGGAAACGTTTCGGTGCGCCCGCCGCCCGCCGTCTGAACCCGGAAGGATAACTCAGCGTCCGCCTTGCTGCCGAAGACCCCGTCCATGTCGAGGCTGCCCGCCGTCCCGACCACTGTGAGGCGCTGGGTGGGTGTCCCCCCCCAGTCGAAGGCACAGTCGAGGCTGCCGAGAGCCTGTCCATAGTGCAGCGTGCCGCTCAAGCCCACGTCCACGCCTTCCGCCGACCAGCGGGCCTGCGCGCTCACGCTGTCCGGCTCGCCCAGCAGCAGCCGCGCGAGGTTCACCGCATAGCAGCCCACGTCGTACAGCGCGCCGCCCCCCTTACTCGCGTCCCAGCGGAAATCGTCCGGACGGGTCAGCTCGAAGCCGAAGGCACCCCGGTAAGCCCGCACCTCGCCCAGTTCGCCGCCCGTCACGATCTCGCGCAGCCGCGCGACGTGGGGCTGAAAACGGTAGGCGAAGGCTTCCAGCAGCACCCGTCCTGTCTCTGCCGCCGTGTCGGCCAGCACCTGCGCCTCGTCCGCATTCAGGCTGAGCGGTTTTTCCGTCAGTGCGTGCTTGCCGGCACGCAACGCCGCCAGCGTCCAGGGCCGGTGCGCGTCGTTGGGCAGCGGGTTGTAGACGGCCTGCACCTCCGAGGCGATGACGGCGTCGTAGGTGCCTAGGCGCGGAATGTCCCATTCCTGGGCAAAGGCGCGCGCCCGGGCCGAATGCGGGTCGCGCACCCCGACCATCGTCACCTCACCCCCTGCGGCGCGAATGGCCGGAATGAGTGCCCGCGCGATGCGGGCCGCGCCGAGAATCCCCCAGGTGAAGGCTGTCATGGGCGCAGCGTACCCCGGAGCGGGCAAAAGAGAGGAGGCCCACTGGGACTCCTCCCAGTGGGCCTCCGGACAGCGGGGGATTACTCGCCCTGCTTCTCCGTACCGGCGTCGGCTGCCGTGTTCTCGGTGCCTTCGGCCTTCACGTCGTCCTTCTTGTCGCCGCCCAGGCCGAACTGCGCAAACAGGTCGGCGTACACGTCGCCCAGCTTGGTGCTGATCTTGCCGCCCTGGCTGGCATCCTTGGCGTTGTAGTTGTAGTCGGCACCGCCGCCACGTCCACCACGTCCGCCGCCCCGATTGCCGCCACCCTGGCCGCCGCTGTAACGGTCGCTGCGCGCGCCGCCGCCCTGGCTGACGTAGTCGCGCACCGGGCCGCCGCCGCCGAGGGCACGGCGACGCGAGAGGCTCGCGCGCTGCTCCACGGGGTCGATGTTCAGGATCACGGCCTCGATCTCGTCGCCCTTCTTGAAGAGGTCGGCGGGGTTGTTCACGCGCTGCGTGTCGAGTTCGCTGATGTGAATCAGGCCCTCGATGCCCTCCTCGATCTCCATAAAGACGCCGAAGTCGGTCATGCCGGTGATCTTGCCCTTGACGGGCGTGCCGGGCGGGTAACGGTCAGGCAGCGCGCTCCAGGGATCGTCCGTGGTCTGACGAATACCCAGGCTGATGCGGCGCTCCTTGGGGTCGATCCGCAGGATGACGGCCTCGACCTCGTCGCCTTCCTTGAGCACCTCGTTGGGGTGACGCACGCGCTTGGTCCAGCTCATCTCGCTGACGTGGACCAGCCCTTCCAGGCCGCTTTCCAGCTCCACGAAGGCGCCGAAGTTGGTGAGGTTCGTGACCTTGCCCTTGACCCGCTGGCCGATGTGGTACTTCTCGACCGCACCTTCCCAGGGATCTTCGGTCAGCGACTTCATGGAGAGGTTGATGCGCTCGCGGCCCTCGTCCACGTCAATGACCTGGACCTGCACCTTCTCGCCCACCTTGACCACGTCGCGGGGGTGGTTGAAGCGGCCATAGGTCAGCTCGCTGCGGTGAACGAGGCCGTCGATCCCGCCCAGGTTCACGAACACCCCGAAATCGGTGATCTCGACGACTTCACCCTCGAACTGCGCGCCGGGCACCAGCTTGCCGACGGTCGCCTCGCGCGCCTGGGCCTTCTGGGCTTCCATGATCGCGCGGTGGCTGATGATCACGCGGTTGCGCTTGCGGTTCAGCTCGATCAGCTTGACCATCAAGGGCTTGCCCACGTAGGGGTCCAGATCGTTCACCCGGCGGGTGTCGACCTGCGAAGCGGGCAGGAACGCCCGGATGCCCTCGACCTGCGCCACGAGACCGCCGCGCACCTTCTCGAGCACCTCGACCTCAAAGGCCTCGTCGTTCTCCTGCATCTTTTCCAGCACGCGCCAGCCCTTGTCCTGATCGGCGCGCTTCTTGGAAAGAACGATCTGGCTGTTGGCGAGGTCCACCCGCACGACATACGCCTCGATCTTGTCACCGGGCTTGTACATCTCCTGGGCCTGCTCCAGCGTGACGGGTTCGTCGCCGATCTGGTTGAGGGGAATGGTGCCCTCCACCTTCGCGCCGACGTCCACCGCAATGCCCTCGTTGCCGATAAACACGACGGTGCCGTCCACGATGTCGCCCCGGCTGACCGACTGGTGCTCGGTCGCCTCGCTGGCGAGGACGTCCTCCATGGTCATGGCGGGGTAATCGCGCTCGTCCGCGCTGCTCGCGGCAACGGGAGCAGTCTGGGCCTGCTGGGTGTCCTGCTGCGGGGCAGGGGTCTGCCCGGCGCTGGCCTGCTCGGTGCCCGGCATGGGCTGAGTGGTCCCGCCCTCTGCGGCGGGGGTCTGGGTCTGGTCTTCCATGAACTCCTGTCCTCCTGGATGCGCCGCACTTGTCGTGCGGGCACCACGTAACCTGCGCTCTAACGCGGCAACGCCTCAGTGTAGCACCGCCTGTTGAGGGGGGGCAAGCGGGGTTTGAACGCGGTCCATTCGGCGTTCAGCAAGGCGTGGCAGGAAGGGGGGCAGGCGCGCCGGCCAGCGCGGCAGTTGACGGGGCCGGGAGAGGCGGCTATACTCCCTCACGCTCACCCCCCAGGTGGGCCGTCAGAGGAAGGCATTGGGGCATCGTCTAATGGCAGGACGACGGTCTCTGACACCGTTAATCAAGGTTCGAGTCCTTGTGCCCCAGCCAAATCAAACCTCCGTGTAAGGCGGAGGTTTTTTTATTGCCCGCCGCCCTATGCTGGCCGTGATGCGCGGCTGGCTCCGGGGAAAGAAAGAGAGTCGGGAAGACTCGCCCGCCTGGCTGAAGGTCTTTCTGGCGTTCTGGCTGGTGGTGGGGTTGGCGTGCGGCGCAGTGACTGTCTTTTCGGGGCGATTCGTTCCGGTTGGTTTTGCCCCGGATGTGGCCCAACTGGCCTGCCTGCAATTCTCGGGTGTCCCTTACCGCGTGAATGGGCAACTTGTCGAGCCGCCAGCCGTGACCCGGAAGTCTGGCAAGGTCGAGACGGTGGTTCCCGCTTCTATCCAGGGCCAGCCTACCGAGGTGCGGGCGCGTGACCGCAAGCACTTCTGCCTGAACGCGGGCCACCGCTTCTCTTCGCCCTGATACTTTAAAAAACAAAGTGCCTGCCTGACCATCCCCGAATGTGCCCGGTGGTACGCTTCCTGCATGACCAGCGTCCCTCACACCCCTCAGGACTTTGACGTGGTGATCGTCGGCGGCGGCCCCGCCGGACTCACGGCCGCCATCTATACGGGCCGCGCCAGCCTCAGCACCCTAGTGCTCGAAAAGGGCCTGCCCGGCGGTCAGATCGCCCAGACCGAGGAGGTCGAGAACTACCCCGGTTTTCCCGACCCGATTCCCGGCATGGAACTCGCGCAGCGCATGGTGCAGCAAGCCGAGAAGTTCGGCGCACGGATCGAGATGGAAGAGGTGCAGGCCATCGAGGCCACGCCGGAGAGCCATCCCTATGTGTTCACCGTTCGCGGCTACGGCGGTACCTACCGCGCGAGAAGCGTGATTCTGGCGACGGGCGCGAACCCCAAGCGGCTGAACGTGCCCGGCGAGGAACACTTCTGGGGCAAGGGCGTCAGCACCTGCGCCACCTGCGACGGTTTCTTCTACCGGGGCAAGAAGGTCGTGGTGATCGGCGGCGGCGACGCGGCAGTCGAGGAAGGGCTGTTTCTGACCAAGTTCGCGGAAGAGGTCACGTTGATTCACCGCCGTGACACCTTGCGCGCCAACAAGGTGGCCCAGGCCCGCGCCTTTGCCAGCCCCAAGATGAAGTTCATCTGGGACACGGCGGTCGAGGAGATTCAGGGCGAGGAGCACGTGACGGGGGTCCGGCTGAAGAACCTCAAGACCGGCGAGACGCGGGATATGCCCACCGACGGGGTGTTCATCTTCATCGGACACGTGCCGAACACCGAGTTTGTACAGGGCACCGTGGGCCTGCGCGCCGACGGCTACGTGGAAGTGACGGACGAGATCTATACCAGCGTGCCGCTGCTGTTCGCGGCGGGCGACGTCTCGGACTACGTGTATCGCCAGCTTGCCACCAGTGTCGGGGCGGGCACCCGCGCCGCGATGAGTGCCGAACGTGCCCTGGCGGCGCTGGAACTGGAAACCGAGACGGCGGCGGACTGAACTGGCCCGGCGAGCGCAGGAGAATACGGGAAGGGGAGACGGGCCGCCCTTCCCGTATCCTTGGCGTATGCGTCCTCTGACCCCCTCGGCCCGGCTGATCCGCAAGGCGCGCGGCTATGTGGGCAAGATGCGGCGACTCGCGCGCAGCCTGAGGGCCACCTACGCCCACCCGGACGACACCTGGGCGGCCGCGCAGCTCACGCCTGCCGAAGCCCGCGTCTATCTGGGCATGGACCCCCGTGACCGTGAACACGCCTGCCGGGTCACCCGTCACCTGCTGCGCGAACATCCCCACGTCGCGCCGGAGGTGGTGGCGGCGGCCCTGCTGCACGACTGCGGCAAGAGCCTGCGCCCGTACCGCGTGACCGAGCGTGTGCTGGTCGGTCTGGTCCCGAACCGCCTGTCGCGGCTGCTTCCGCTCGGCCCGCTCTCGGTGCGCGCCTATCACCCGGAACTGGGGGCGGAATTGTTGGCCCGTGCCGGTGCGCGGCTCCGGGTCGCGCGGCTGGTCGCCCGGCACCACCACGCGGGCGGCGACCCGGACGCGGCCCTGCTCCACCACTACGACGATCTGGAGTGAGGCTTGACTTTCCTGGGCCCGCCCGCCTACAATCTCCCCTTGCCTGACGCCGCTCCCAGGGGCGGACCCAATCCCGGACGGCCCCATCGTCTAGCGGTCAGGACAGCGCCCTCTCAAGGCGCAGACACGGGTTCAAGTCCCGTTGGGGTCACCACTGCGCGCCGCCTCCTTTGCACCGGGGGCGGCGTTTTGCTGCCGGGCTAAGCTGCCCCCATGTCCCTCCCCCCGGCCCTGACCGAGCTGGTCACCTACTTCGAGCCGCTCTCGACCGTGCGCCGTGACTTCCGGGGCGCGGTGACGCTACATACGCCGGGGGTGAACGTGCTGGCCCTGAACGCGACGTTCCTCCCCGATGCCGACCCCGACCGGCTGCCCCTTGTCACCGCTTGGCACCACGCGCAGGAGATGCCCGGCCTGGTGGCGGCGACGGTGCCCCTGCCCGGGGAAGAGGTCGGGGCACTGCGGGTCGGCACCTACCACCCGCAGCCGGAGGCGGGTGTGATCGCGGTGGAACAGGTGTCGCGCCTCTCGTTGCCCGCCTGGGCCGCTGTCCTGACCGAGGCGCACGGGACGCCGGAGTGGGCCGGGCCGCTGGCCCGTCACCTCGCGGCCCGGCTGGAAGGTGACTCCGCCTTCACGCTGCTGACCGCCTACGCGGGAGGCGAGGCCATCGGGGCGCTGCTGTGGCGGGCCGGTGCGGCGGGTGGGGGGGCCGCCCACCTCTGGGGCGCACTGGACGCCGCTGCCGACGCGCCCCTGCTGAATGCCGCGCACGCTCTGGGCGGGCGGCTCTGCGTCTCTCTGCCCGACACCAGTCCGCTGGAAGTCATGAACGAGGCCCACGTCCGGTTCAGCCTGCTGGACGCTTCCGGCAGCGCCGCGCAGGAATCCTGAGCTGTGGTTTCAGATGAGAAAGATACAGTTTTCTAAATGTAAGGGAACGACCATATGACGGCTTTCCCTCACCTCAGACGACGTCTGGCATTTGTGAGACATGAGAATGCTCTCCTCACGCCCAGCCTCAGACTCCTCGGGTCTACTGACGGTCATGCGTCCTTTCCAGCAACTGGTTCTGGTCGGCGGCCTGCTGACCCTCGCGGCCTGCGGTTCTGCTCCTGAGGCCCCCTCGGCCACGGCTCCTGCCAGCAGCACCTCCACGCTGACGCTGGCCCCCGGCCTGACTGGCCAGGCCAGTGCGGGCACCCTGACCGTGGGGCAGACCCGGCAACTGAACGTGCTGGTCGGCGGACGGGCACCGCTGCCCGGCGAGCTGACCTGGACGACCAGCAATGCGGGCGTCGCCACCGTAAGTCAGAGCGGCCTGGTGACGGCGCGGGGAGCGGGCAACGCGACGATCCGCGCCGCGTTGACGAACAACCGGAGCGCGTTCCTGGACTTCACACTGTCGGTCACGGCGGCCACGGGCACCCCCGCCCCGACACCCACCCCCGCGCCCAGTCCGTCTTCCAGCGCCTTTGCCCAGCAGGTGCTGACCCTGACGAACCAGGCCCGCGCCCAGGCCCGGAGCTGCGGCGCGACCAGCTTTGCGGCCACCACGCCCCTCACCTCTAGCGCCCAGCTGGAGCAGGCCGCGCAGGGACACGCGGCGGACATGGCCGCGAAAAACTACTTCAGCCACACCAGCCAGGATGGCCGCACGATGGCGCAGCGCATCACGGCCACCGGCTACAGCTGGCGCACCATCGGGGAGAACATCGCCGCCGGGCAGCCGACGCCGGAAAGTGTCGTGGCCGGGTGGTTGGCGAGCGAGGGCCACTGCCGCAACATCATGAACCCCAGCTTCAAGGAACTCGGGGTCGGCTACGCCCAGGGCGGCGCCTACGGCTCGTACTGGGTGCAGGACTTCGGCGCGCGCTGAAGCCCAGATCCTCTGACCTGAGAAGGCCACCCGGAATCTCTGGGTGGCCTTCCTGGTTGTGGGGTGCGCGCTGCCGTTACAGCGGGATATTCCCGTGCTTCTTGAAGGGCCGCGTCTCCTCCTTGTCCCGCAGCATCCCGAACGTCTGGATCAGGCGGCGGCGGGTGTCCTCCATCGGGATCACGTCGTCGATGTAGCCCTTGGCGGCGGCCACATAGGGGTTATCGAAGGTTTCCTTGTACTGCGCGATCTTCTCGGCGCGGGTGGCTTCCGGGTTGTCCGAGTTCTGGATGTCGCGGCGGTAGACGATGTTGGCTGCGCCCTCCGCACCCATCACGGCGACGGCGGCGGTGGGCCAGGCATACACCACGTCCGCGCCCATGTCGCGGCTGTTCATGGCGAGATACGCGCCGCCGTAACTCTTGCGGGTGATCAGCGTGATCTTGGGGACGGTCGCCTCGGCGTAGGCATAGAGCATCTTCGCGCCGTGGCGGATGATCCCGGCGTGTTCCTGCGCCACGCCCGGCAAAAAGCCCGTCACGTCCACCAGCGTCAGGATCGGGATGTTGTAGCAGTCGCAGGTGCGGATAAAGCGGGCAGCCTTGTCCGAGGCGTCGATGTTCAGCGTCCCCGCCATCACCTTGGGGTTGTTCGCCACGATACCCACGCTCTGCCCGTTCAGCCGCGCGAAGCCGCACAGGATGTTCCTGGCCCAGCCCGGCTGGATTTCGAGGAAGGTCCCGTCGTCCACCAGTTCGTGGATCACGTCGTGCATCGCGTAGGGCCTCCGCTGGTCGGGCGTGACGAGGTCGAGGAGCGGGGTGTTGGGGCGGTCCGCCGGGTCCGTGCATTCGCGCACGGGCGGCTGCTCGCGGGCGTTCTGCGGCAGGTAGGCGAGCAGTTCGCGAATGCCGTCAATCACCGCCTCGTCGCCGTCGTATTCCAGGTGGGCCACGCCGGACTTGCGGGTATGCACGTCCGCGCCGCCGAGCTGGTCGAAGGTCACGTCCTCGCGCGTCACCGACTTGATGACTTCCGGCCCGGTGATGAACATGTACGAACTGCCCCGGCTCATCAAAATGAAGTCGGTCAGGGCGGGCGAGTACACCGCGCCGCCCGCGCACGGCCCCAGGATCGCGCTGATCTGCGGCACCGTTCCGGAGTAGATCGCGTTGCGGTAGAAAATCTCGCCGTAGCCGCTCAGCGAGTCCACGCCCTCCTGAATGCGTGCCCCCGCGCTGTCGTTCAGGCCGATCACCGGGCAACCCGTCTTGGCAGCCAGGTCCATCACCTTGGTGATCTTGGACGCGTTCATCTTGCCCAGACTGCCGCCCAGCACCGTGAAGTCCTGGCTGAAGACGAAGACCTGCCGCCCGTCCACCGTCCCGCGCCCGGTCACCACGCCCTCGCCGGGGGCCTCGACGCCCGCCATCAGGCGGTTGTGGCCGTGTTCGACAAAGGTCGACAGCTCCAGAAAGGAGCCGGGGTCGAGCAGGCGCTCGATGCGTTCGCGGGCCGTGAGCTTGCCGCCCTCGCGCTGCTTCTGCTGCCGCGCCGGGCCGCCCCCCGCCTCGACTCTGGCGCGGCGCTGCTCCATCGCGGCGATCAGTTCCTGAAGTTCCACTCCCGGTTGCGTCATGGGGCCATGCTACCTGGGCACTCGTTCGCGCGGCCTCCGTTCCCGGCGCGGGAACACTGCGGGCGGAAGAGTTCAGCGGGGGGGCAGGCCGGACAGCAGTGCCCGGGCCTGTTCGGCCACTTCCGCGTCGGCCAGGATCACGTAACGGTCGGCCCGCATGCCGCCGATGGAGGTAAAGTCGCGCCGGCCACCGCTCATCGCGTAGCCGATCAGGCCCCAGACCAGACCGGTCACCGCGCCCATCACCATGCCGTAGGCGGCGGCAAACAGCAGGTTGCCCCCACCCAGGCCCAGCAGCCCGAACAGCAGCCCGATAAACAGCCCGATGAAGAGGCCCTGCCCGAAGCCCAGGCCCGCTGCCCGCCCCCAGTCGAGGCGGCCCGTCACCTGCTCGATGGTCTTGAGGCCCTCGCCCACGATGGCGGTGCGCTCCACCGGAAAGCGCTGGTCGCTGAGATAGTCCACCGCACGCTGCGCTTCGGGGTAGCTGGCGTAGGTTGCCACGCCCACGCGGGCGCTCTGGTCGGGGATAAGGGCGGCACGGGGATCAGGCTGGGTCACGGCTTCACGTCCTTCCGCTTCCAGCCTAGGCACTGGGCCTCTCCCTCATCTGAATGGCGGCTTCAGGTTCCCTCACGCTCCAGTCGCCCCCTCAGCGGCCCGCCTCCACCACGAGGCCCTCCGCCTCACTCATGCGGACGATGTTCGCCAGGGTCAGGATCGGCACGCCCAGGTCGGCCAGTTTGGCGCGGCCCTCCTCGAAGCCTTTCTCGATCACGCAGCCCAGCCCCAGCAGCTCGGCCCCACTGAGCGCGATGATCCCGGCCAGCGACCGCAGCGTGCCGCCCGAGGCCAGAAAGTCGTCGATCACGACCACGCGGTCCTCCGGCCCCAGGTATTCGCTGCTGACGAACAGGTCCACCACGCCGCCCTTGGTGCGGCTCAGGGACTGCGCCGTGAAGGTGGGTTCCTGCATGGTGATGGGCTTTTTCTTGCGGGCGTACACCAGCGGCACATTCAGCACCAGGGCCGTGGCGAGGGCGGGCGCGATGCCGCTGACCTCGATGGTCACGATCTTGTTCGGCTTCAGGGGGCCGAACCCCGCCGCGAACCGTTCGCCCATCTCCCGCGTGAGGTGGGGGAGAAGCTGGTGGTTGACCAGCCCGTCCACCTTGAGAATCCCGCCGGGCAAAATCACGCCCTGCTCCCGGACCGCATCGACAAGTGCCTGCATGAAAGCGAGTGTAGCGGGCGCCCCGCGCAGTGAGGGGCCAGCGGAAGGGTCCAGGAATGGGGACAGGGGAACTGGGCGGGTGGACAAGGTGGACCAGGAGGAGTTGGGCTGCCGGCTTTCGCCCTTGCTCCCACTCCCCACGGCCCCCTTTGCACTTCCGGCGTGCGGTGCCTACAGCTCGTTCACCTCGGGCCTGAACCCCACCTCGCGGATGTAGCGCAGGTATTCTTGCTCGCTCAGCGCTTCCCGCTTGCCGCTGAGGGCCACGAAAAAGGCTTCCAGCACGTTGGTCGCAAAGTTGCGGCTCCCGATGCGCGGCGTGGTGGTGATCAGCCGGGCCACCCCGTGGTCCTTCATCCAGACGCGGTCGGCCTCGGTGATGGTCTGGGTGAGGATCGTCTTGCCGGCGAGGTCATGCGGCGCGTAGCGTTTGGCGTAATGGGTGTCCCCGGCGATCACGTCCGCCCAGGCGTAGTAGCGGGTCCCCTTGCCCTGCACGCTGCTGTTCTGCTTGTCGCCGGTCGGATAGAACCAGTCCTGGGGCAGCTTGGTGATCGCGGGCAGCGCGAGGTGCGCGACCCGGCGCAGCGCCGCGAGGCTCCGCAGCGGCACGTCCACGTTCAGGCCGAACACGAGGTCGCCGTACACCACGTCGGCTCCGGCCTGCGCCAGGGCCTCCGCCATGCCGAAGCGGTCCACGGCGCTGACCATCAGCACCTTCTGCGTGCGCCAGTTCAGCAGGGGATCGAGCTGGGCCACGGCGTCACGCTCCAGGGTATTTTTCAGGCCGCTGCCGTCCAGCACGGGCGTCAGCTTGGCGTTCGCCACCAGCTTGCGGACATTGCCGAAGGTGTAGCGCCGCCCCGCCGCGATCACGTACAGGTCCGCGCCGCCCAGCCCGAAGGCGTCCACCCGGCCGTCGAGCGCCTGAAAGAGCGCCGCCGCCTTTTTCGCGTCGCCGTCGGTGCCGATGCGCTCCAGCACGAAGGGCTGGCCCAGCACGTTGATTTCCTCGCGGGCATTGCGCTTGCTGCCCCCCAGCGACACACTCACGACGTGTTTGAAACCTGCGGGGGCGGGCTGCCAGCCGCTCAGAAGGTCGGTCATGGGGGGCATTGTAAGGCGGAGGCTGACCGAGGTCCGGCAACGCGCAAGGCTAAAGCGCCGTTAAGCTGGAGGCGGTCTGCGGCGCCGCGCCCCATGCGACCCTGAAGCATGAGCGACGACAAGACCCCAGCCGTCCCCGACCGCCCCTACACCGAGACGAAAAGTGACGGCGTGCCCCACGACGACCCGGTGTACCAGCCCCCCGCGAACGCCGAGGAAAGCGACCTGCTCGACGCCGCTGTGGACGGCACCAGCGCCTCGCACTACGGGGCCAACGACCCGGCCCTGTATGAGGACACCGCGCAGGACTCCGGGGGCGACCGGTAGCCTGCGCGGCAGGTCTGTCGCGGAAACCGTCTGCGGGGGCGAGAACAACCGGAAGCAGAACAACGCGGGAGGCTCCGAGGAGCACTCCCGCCGTTGTTCTGGCCCGGGTTCAGGGGTACAGGCCGCGCAAAGCCCGCGCTTCGAGCACGCGGGTGCAGGCGACGATGTAGGCGGCGGTGCGCAGGGTCACGCCGTGGCGTTCCTTCACGTCCCAGAGGCTCAGGAACGCCTCGCTCATGATGCGGTCGAGGCGGTTGTTGATCTCGTCTTCCGTCCAGAAGAAGGACGAGAAGTCCTGCACCCACTCGAAGTAGCTCACGGTCACGCCGCCCGCGTTCGCCAGCACGTCGGGCACGACGGTCACGCCGCGCTCGGCCAGCAGGTCGTCGGCGGCGGGGGTGGTCGGGCCGTTGGCGCCCTCCACGATCAGCCTGGCCTTGATCTGCCCGGCGTTGGCTTCGGTGATCTGCTTTTCCAGCGCGGCGGGAATCAGCACGTCGCAGTCCACCGTCCAGAACTCCTCGCGCTTCAGTTCCTCGCTGCCGGGGAGGCCGATGATCTTGCCGGTCTTGGCCAGGTGGTCGGCGGCGGCGTAGGGGTCGATCCCGGCGGCGCTGTAGACCGTGCCCGTCACGTCCTGAATGGCCACGATCTTCGCGCCGTGGTCATGGAAGATGCGCGCGGCGGCGTTGCCCACGTTGCCGAAGCCCTGCACGGCGATGCGGGCACCTTCGAGCGGCAGCCCCAGTTTCTTCAGGGCCTCCGCGCCGGTCACGAAGACGCCGCGTCCGGTGGCGTCGCCGCGCCCCAGCGAGCCGCCCAGGCTGACGGGCTTGCCGGTCACCACGCCGGTCGCGGTGCGGCCCACGTTCATGGAGTAGGTGTCCATCATCCACGCCATCGTCTGCGGGTTGGTGTTCACGTCGGGGGCCGGGATGTCCTTTTCCGGCCCGATGATCAGGCCGATCTCGGTCGTGTAGCGCCGCGTGAGGCGTTCGAGTTCACCGGTGCTGTACTTGCGCGGGTCGATGCGGATGCCGCCCTTGCCGCCGCCGTAGGGCAGGTTCACGGCGGCGTTCTTGATGGTCATCCACGCCGAGAGCGCCATGACTTCCGAGAGGGTCACGTCCTGGTGATACCGCACGCCCCCCTTGGCCGGGCCGCGCGAGGTGTTGTGCTGGACGCGGTAGCCCTCGAAGTGCGCGACGGTGCCGTCATCGAGGTGAATCGGCACGTCCACGATCAGGATGCGCTTGGGCCGCTTGAGGGTCTCGACCCAGTACGCCAGCTTCCCCAGGTAGGGCGTGACGCGCTCGACCTGCTCCAGAAAGATCTCGTAGGGGCCGATGTTGTTGGGATCGAGGTAGCTGGGAATGGTGTGCTGCCCGAGCTTTTTCTGCTCCGGCGTCTGGTTTTGCGGGTCCTGTGTGGCGGTCATGGGGGCCTCCGGTAGAAGGGGAGTCTGGGCAGAGGAGTTGGGGCAGTGGCGTCGGGACAGGGGACGGGGTTTGCGGCTTCGCCGCGCGGTGTGCCGCTGCGGGTGGGCTGCTCAGGGGTAGATGCCGCGCATCACGGTGGCCCCGTGCAGGCGCGTCAGGGCAATGGCGTAGGCGGCCGTCCGCATGTCCACGTCACGCGTCTGCATAAAGGCGGTCACGGTGTTCACGGCGGCGTCCACCCGCAGGTCGATCGCGCGCTCGATCTCGGTTTCGGTCCAGAAGAAGTTGCTGGCGTCCTGCACCCACTCCAGATAGTTCACGATCAGGCCGCCGATGCTGGCGACCAGATCGGGCAGGATGGTCACGCCTTGGCCCACCAGGAAGCGTTCGGCCTCGGGCAGCACGGCGCGGTTGGTGGCCTCCACCACGTAGCGGGCGCGGACGGCGTGGGCGTTGCCGGCATTCACGCTGCCGTAGTCGTAGGCGAGCATCAGCACGTCCACGTCGAGTTCGACCACCTCGTCGGGGGTGATGTCGGTGGCAAAGCCCTGCACCGTGCCGCGCGCCTCGCGCCACTCGGAGAGTGCCTCCAGGTCCAGACCGCTGCTGGCGAAGGTCGCGCCGTCCTGATCCGAGACGGCGACCACCAGCGCGCCCTGCGCGGCGAGGGTCTGCGCGGCCTTGCGGCCCACATCTCCGAAGCCGTACACCGCCACGCGGGCGCGGTTCAGGCTCTCGCCACGGTCCTCCAGCACGCGCGCCGTCACCAGCGCGGCGCTGCGGCCCCGGGCGTCCTTGCTGCCGTAGCTGCCGCCCAGTTGCAGCGGCTTGCCGACGACCATGCCGCCCGCCGCCAAACCGGTGTTCTCGCCGTAGGCGTCGAGCATCCAGGCCATGGTCTGCGCGTCCGAGCCGACATCCGGCGCCAGGATGTCCTCGCTGGGGCCGATCAGTTCCACCAGTTCGCTGGTGTAGCGCCGGGTCAGGCCCTCCAGCTCGTGCGGGCTGAGGGTCTGCGGGTCCACGTCCACGCCGCCCTTCGCGCCGCCCAGCGGCAGGTCCGCGACGGCGGCCTTGAGGGTCATGATCGCGGCGAGCACCTCACATTCGTGGGCGTTCAGGTCCGCCTTGAAGCGGACGCCGCCCATGCTGGGGCCTCGGGCCGCCGAGTGAACCGTGCGGTAGCCCTTGAAGACGCGCACCGTGCCGTCGTCCATCCGGACAGGCAGGTTCACGCTCAGGGTGCGTTTGGGATATTTGAAGTAAGCGAGCGACTGGTCACTGACCTCGCTGTAAGGCAGCGCCTGCTGGAGTTGCTCCATGAGGCCCTGCCAGTTGAGTCCTGATGCCCTCATCGCGGTCTCCTTTGGGCGGTACGGGTAGGGGTGTGGCCGGCTCTGCCGAGCATACACGCATAGACAGCTAGATGGCCCGGCGCAGGATACGCCGCCCGCGTGGGCGTGCGTCAACCCCCGCCGGACCCGACAGGCACGCGCAAAACCTGAACCGCTTCCACCCCCCTGTGGGCGGGCCGCCTTCCCCTTCCGCCTTTCAAACGGTAGCTGTCGGAGGGCAGGACGGGGGCAGTCGACCGGGAAAGCGAACGCAGAAGACCTGTCCAGCCGAGCAGGACGGAGGGGAAGGGGTGGGCCAGCCCGGCCCGCCGGCAGCAGGCTTCAGCGGGTGCGCTCGATCTCCCGGCGGGGCAGCGCGGCCAGGGCCTCCCGCGCCCCGGAGGGCGGCAGGGCGGACAGGGCGTCCACGGCGAGGCAGGCACGGCGGCGAATCTCCTGACGGGTGCGGTCGGCGGCGCCCTGGGTCAGGGCCAGCTCGCGGACCCGGGTCACGTCGCCCGGCTCTGCGGCGCGGCGCTCCAGCACCTCGCGGACCTCCGCGCCGTGGGGGCCGTTCAGCAGCTCCAGCACGGGGAGGGTGGCCTTCCCCTCGCGCAGGTCGCCGCCCACGGGTTTGCCGAGCGCCGCCTCGTCGCCCATCAGGTCCAGCAGGTCGTCTTGCATCTGAAAGGCCAGGCCGTATTCCCGCCCGAAGGTGAGCAGCGCTTCCCGCTGGGCTTCGGGCGTGTCCAGCAGGAGCGCCGGGGCACTCGCGGCGAGTTCCACCAGCGCCGCCGTCTTGCCGTGAATCACTTCCAGATACTGCGGCAGGCCGTAGTCCGCGTAGGCGGCCACCTGGAACTGCAACACCTCGCCCTCGCAGATCACGCTGGCCGCGCCGCCGAAGGCCCGCGTGAGCGCCGCACCCTGGGGCATGCCCGAGAGCAGGATCAGCAGCCGGGACAGCATGAAGTCGCCGCTCATCACGCTGACCACATTGCCGAAGCGCCGGAAGGCCGCCGCCTGGCCGCGCCGGGTATCGGCGTCGTCGATCAGGTCGTCGTGCAGCAGGGAGGCCGAATGCAGCAGCTCCACACAGACCGCCAGGTCGGTCACGGCACTCCAGCGCGGGTCACGGGGGTCCAGGCCCAGCGCCTGCGCGGCCAGAAAGGTCACGGTGGGCCGCGCGCGTTTGCCGCCCGCCGCCACCAGGTCCTCCCCGATCAACTCGATGAACTCCACCCTGGAGCGCAGCACCTCGCGCAGCCGCGTCTCGAAAGCTGCGCCGGGAAGGGTCAGGGCCGCCACGCCAGTCATGCCGCCAGTATAGAAAAGACGGACGGGCGGAACGTACCGGCACCCCGGATCTGCCGCGCCCCACCCGGCTACACGGGGCAGAGATGAAAGGCGTTTTAAGGCAAAGGTGGAAGTTGTGTGGTCTGCCCGCTTTGTCCCTCGCCTCACCGTTCGCGCGCGTGGTAAAACCGGGGCAATGGAAAGCGTCGTTGCCCTCTTTCGTGAGCCGCAGCAGGCCCAGGGTGCCCTGGACGCCCTGCGGGCGCGCGGCTTTGACCGTGACCACCTCGGATTTGCCCTGGCCGACGCGGTGGCCGAGGACGGCCTGGCCCAGGCGACCGGCATCAGCCCCGAGGCGGGTGCGCCCGGCGGCTCGGGGAACGTGATTCGCGGCGTGCTGATGGGCACGGTGGCCGGTCTGGCCCTCACGGTTCCGGTCTGGCTGCTGCTGCTGATTATCCCCGAAACCCGGATCTATCAGCAGGGCGGCCTGCTGGCGATCATGTACGGCGTGATCGGCGGCGCGAGCCTGGGCGGGCTGTTCGGGGCGCTAACCGGGGGCGACCACGGCGACTACGTGAAGCTGCTGCGCCGGATGGGCGTTCCTGCCGGGCAGGCCGAACGCTTCTACGACGGCATCAAGGCGGGCAACATCCTGGTGATCGCCCGCGACCCGGACGGCAGCAAGGCCAGCGAGGCCCTCAGCCTGATGCGGCGTCACGGTGCCCTCAAGCTCGACGAGGCGACGGGCGGTGGGCGGCTCCAGAGCGAGCGCAGCGGCCAGGGCGGCCACTAGCGGCTGGGCAGGTGCGCTGGGCGGCGGGGTTGACCTCGCCGCCCTCGCCTTTCTGGCAGCTATTCCGGCCAGACCAGCGCCGGGTCGCTGAGGTCCGGCCATGCGGCGGGAAGCGTCACGCTCCAGCCGGCCCCCCGGAGGGTCCGCACCGGCACGACACCCACACCGCTGCCACAGACCCAGGCGCGGGACACCTCCCGCAGGTCCTTCACGGTCACGGGCCGCTGCTCGAACGCTTGCCCGGTCAGGAAGGCGGCGCGGGTGAGGCCCGGCAGGCCCCCTGCGGGCACCACCAGTCGCCCCCCGAGGTCCAGCAGCGGAGAGGTGCGCCCCCCGTCCACGACCCGGCCTGCGGGGTCGCGCAGCCAGCCCTCGAACGCGCCCGCCCGCGCCGCCTCCCGCCCGGCGAGCAGATAAGGCAGATGGTTGCCGGTCTTGTGCGCCGCCAGTTGCGGGTGAACTTCCAGATCAGTCACACGCACACTTACGCCGTCCCGGGGGCGGGGGCCGGGCTGGAGGGGGCGGTGCGACCAGAACACACCGTCCGGGGTGGCGGTGAGGCGCAGCAGGCCCCAGGGGAGGGGGTCAGGGGTGGGCGGCGCTCCATCCGGCGCGGGCAGGCCCAGAAACGCGCAGGTGTGCGCCAGCCGCGCGAGGTGCGCTTTCCAGAGCAGCGGCACACCCCGGCGGGTACGGAGGGTGGTGAAGGCGGTCGCGCCGTGGAGCCAGGCGGATGTGTCCACCCCGGCAGGCAGTCGCCTCACGTCTTTCCCGGACCGCTGGTCGCGGCCAGCCCCAGCCAGTTGCCCAGCAATGCCCGCCCCGCCGGACTCAGCACGCTTTCGGGGTGGAACTGCACGCCCCAGGCGGGGCGGCCCGGCACCTGGAGGGCCATCACCTCGCCGTCCGCGCTGCGGGCCGTGACCACCCCCCGCGCCAGCCACTCGGGCGGGAGGCCGCGCACGACCAGCGAGTGATAGCGCCCGAAGGCCGCGCCCGCCGCGATGCCCGCGAACAGCCCCGTGCCGTCATGGCGGATGGCCTCCGGGCGACCGTGAACGGGCACGGCGCGCTCCACCCGGCCACCCAGGACCTCCCCGAGCGCCTGATGCCCCAGGCACACGCCCAGCAGCGGCACGCCCCGCTCCAGGCAGAGGCGGGTCAGGGCCAGGGTGCAACCGCTGGTGCCCGGCGTCCCCGGTCCCGGACCGACCAGTACGGCGTCCGGGCGGGAGGCCAGCAGCTCCCCGGCGTCCTCGTCCTGGGCGCGCAGGTCCACCGCCACCCCGAGGGCCAGCAGATCGTGGGCGAGGTTCAGGGTGAACGAATCCCGGTTGTCCAGCAGCAGCACCCGCAGACCGAGACCAGTCCGGGACGGGGCGGGCGGCGGGGACCAGGCCCGGCCCGGCACCGGGAACGCGGGCGCGCGCGCGGGCCGGCCCGGTTTCCCCGACAGCACCGCCAGCAGCGCCTGGGCCTTGTGGGCCGTCTCCTGCGCCTCCCGCAGCGGGTCGGCGTCGATGACGGTGCCGCCCCCGGCGCGGACCTGCACGGTCCAGCCCTCCCCGGCGCGCCGGAACCCCGCCGTCCGGATCAGGATATTCAGGTCCACCCGCGCCCCGCTCACGATGCCGGCGCCGCCCGTATACCAGCCGCGCGGTCCCGGTTCCAGGTCGCGGATGGCGGTCATCACGCGGGCCTTGGGCGCACCGGTGATGGTGCCGCCGGGAAAGGTGGCGGCCAGCAGGCCCCGCACGCTCAGGCCCGGCCCCGCCCGCGCCGTGACCTCCGAGACGAGGTGCATCACGTGGCTGTAGCGCTCGACCAGCCCCAGGTCCGGCACCGTCACCGTGCCTGCCGCCGCGACGCGCCCCAGATCGTGCCGCACCAGGTCCACCAGCATGACGTGCTCACTGACCTCCTTGGGACTCGCGCGCAGTTCGGCTTCCAGCTCGGCATCCTCCCCGGGCGTGTCCCCGCGCCGCCGCGTGCCCGCGATGGGCCGCGCGCTGAGCGTCTCGCCCGCCCACAGCGCCAGCCGCTCGGGGCTGCACGACACCACGGCCTCGTCCCCCAGATCGAGGAAGGCCATGAAAGGACTGGGGTTGACCTCCCTCAGCCGCAGGTAGGCCGCCAGGGGGTCACCCGTCGCCGCCGCCCGCACGCCGCGCGAGAGGTTCACCTGATAGACCTCGCCCGCGCGGATCAGCTCCTGCACGGCGCGGACGCCCGCCGGGTAATCCACGTCGTCCGTGCTGAACTCGCCCACGTGCAGCGCGGGCAGGGGAGCCGGAGCGCCGGACAGCACCCCGGCCCAGTCCACGTGTCCGGCCTCGCCCAGGACAGTCAACGTCCCCGCCTCCCGGTCCCAGACCAGGCCGCTGGGATAGAGGCCCCACCAGCCCGCCGGGCCGTCGGGGGCGTGCGTGTCCAGGCCGCCTGTTCCGGTATCCAGGGTCCGTGCCGCCTCGTACTTCAGGCCGCCGAGCCAGGCGGGAAAGAGGGCCTGGCCCTCCGGCCTTTCGGGCACCTCTGCCTGCACGCGTACCGGCCACGCACTCAGGAAGCTGTACCGTCCGTAGGCCACGACCGGCCCCAGCGATTCCAGCAAAACCACCCCCGGCGCGTTCGCGGCCCGCAGCCGCAGCAGCACGTCCGCTGGAGAAAGCTGGGCCAGCGCGGGCGGCAGGGGAGAGGGGGCGGGAACCTTCACGCGCCAGATTCTAGAGGAGGGGCGGGGGCACGTCCCTTTTGCCTCCAGCCTGGCTGTTCCTCAATCCCGGCCAAATCCCTACTTCCCGTCCGGGTTTGGGGGGTAGACTGGGGGCATGTGGGTCTCGACCAAAGCACAGTACGGCCTGCGCGCCCTGATCGAGATCGGGCGGCGCGGCGGCGACGCGGTTCCGCTCAAGGACGTGTCCGAGCGGCAGGGCATCAGCCAGCATTACCTGGAGCAGATCGCCAGCAACCTGCGCCGCGCGGGCTTCATCAAGAGCGTGCGCGGCGCACACGGCGGCTACCGGCTGGCCCGGCCCGCCGCCGCCATCAACGCCTACGACGTGGTCACGGCGATGGAAGGCAGCATCGCGCCCGTCTCCTGCGTGGAAGACGACCACGTGTGCGACAAGGGCAACGTCTGCGGCACGCTGGACCTGTGGCACCGGGTGGACGCGGCCCTGCGGGACGTGTTGGGCGGCACGACCCTGGCCGACCTGATCGTGGACAGCGAGCGGCAGGACCACGCGCGGCTGGTGCAGTTGGAACCGGCCTTCCCCAGTTCCGGCGCCTGAGCCTGCGCTCTTGCCGGTCTCTCTCCCGCCGCCCGTCTCCCCGGGCGGCGTTTGTCTGGCCCCGACCCCGTATCCTGTTCCCCGATGTACCGCCGCTTGCTCAAGCCTGCCCTGTTCCGCCTGGACGCGGAGGAGGCCCACCACCTCACCCTGCGTGCCCTGGGGCTGGCCTCGCGCCTGCCCGCCTGGCCCAGCCTGGCCCGCCGCCTGACGGCTCCGGCGGACCCGCGTCTCACGCAGACGTTGTGGGGCCGCCCCTTCGCCTCTCCGCTGGGGTTGGCCGCCGGGCTGGACAAGAACGCCGAGGCCGTGCCCGCCTTCAGTGCGCTGGGCTTCGGCTTCGTGGAGGTCGGGACGGTGACGCCGCTGGCGCAGCCCGGCAATGAGCGTCCCCGCCTCTTTCGCCTCCCGCCCGACGGGGCGCTGATCAACCGCATGGGCTTCAACAACGCGGGAGCAGAGGCCCTGCACGCGCGGCTCGCGGCGCAGCCCGCCCGCCCCGCGCCCGTCTGGGTGAACATCGGCAAGAACAAGGCCACGCCCAACGAGGAGGCCGTGGGGGATTACCTGAAGTGTGTCCGAGTGCTTCAGGACGTGGCCGACGCCTTCGTGGTGAACGTGAGCAGCCCGAACACACCCGGCCTGCGCGCCCTGCAAGCCGCCGGCGACCTCGCGGCCCTGGTGCGCGCCGTGCTGGCGGAGGTGGAGGCAGGCCGCGTCCGCACGCTCAACCGGCCGCCCGTCCTCGTGAAGCTGGCCCCCGACCTGCACCCCGCCGACTTCGAGGCGGGCGTGAACGCGGTGCTGGAAGCGGGCGCGGACGGCCTGATCGTCAGCAACACCACCCTCAGCCGGGAGGGCCTGGGCCACGCGAACCGGGCTGAGGCGGGGGGCCTGAGCGGACGGCCCCTCCGCAGGCGCAGCACCGAACTGGTGCGGGACGCCTACCGCCTCACCCGCGGTCGGGTGCCGATTGTGGGGGTAGGCGGCATCTTCAGCGCCGAGGACGCCTACGCCAAGATTCGCGCCGGGGCCGCCCTCACCGAGGTCTACACCGCCCTGATCTACGAGGGGCCGGGCCTGCCGATGCAGTTGAACCGTGATCTGGGCAAGCTGCTGGAACGGGACGGCTTCCGCAACGTCACGGACGCTGTGGGCGCGGACGCCTGAGGGTAGCCCGTAAGGAGAGAGGCCAGGATGGGGAAAGTCTTTCCCCGCCCCGGCCTCCGGCCCTGTTCCGGGTGCGCCTCGTCTTCGACTCACCTTAAGTTCGTATCAATCCCCGCGCCTGAAGGCCACCTTCCCGCCCACCACCGTCAGCAGCGGCCAGCCCTTCAGCCGCTCGCCAGCCCAGGGAGAGAACTTCGCCTTGCTTTTGAACTCGGCCGGGTTCACCTCGCGCTCGGTGCCGAGGTCCAGCACCACCAGGTCGGCGGGGGCGCCCGCCTCCAGCGACGGCGCGGGCCAGCCCATTACGCGGGCGGGGGCCGCCGTCATCAGGTCGAGCAGTTTCTCCAGGCCCAGCCGCTCCCCGAAGCGCGTCCACATCAGCGGAAAGGCCAGTTCGATGTAGGCGATGCCGAAGGGCGCGTCCAGCAGGTCGCGTTCCTTTTCGGCGCGGGTATGCGGCGCGTGGTCGGTGGCGAGGCAGTCCACCGTGCCGTCGAGCAGCCCCCCGAGCAGGTGGTCGGCGTCGGCCTGGGTGCGCAGGGGCGGCGCGACCTTGTAGAGGGCGTCGAAGCTCCTCAGCGCCTCCTCGGTCAGGGTGAGGTGGTGGGGGCAGACCTCGCAGGTGACGGGCAGGCCGCGGGCCTTCGCCTCCCGCACCAGGTCGAGGGCGCGGGCCGTGCTGAGGTGCTGGACGTGCAGCCGCGCGCCGGTGAGGGCCACCAGTTCCAGGTCGCGGGCCACGCGGGCCGCCTCTGCCGCCCAGGGGTTGCCGGGCAGGCCCAGTTCCTCGGAGACCGGTCCCTCGTTCATCACGCCGTCCGCCCGCAGGCCCGCGTCCTCCGCGTGGACGCTGATGACCATGCCGAGGCTGCGGGCATACTCCAGCCCCAGCCGCAGCACGCGCGCATTCTCGTTGGTGCGTCCGTCGTCGGTGAACATGGCCGCGCCCGCGTCCTTCAGGAAGGCGAGTTCGGCCAGTTGCTCGCCCTTCTGCCCCCTCGTGAGGGCCGCCGCCGGGCGCAGGCGGGCCAGCCCCAGGCCCTCCGCCTGCTCGATCAGGGCGCGCACGGTGGCCGGTTCATCCACCACCGGCGACGTGTTCGGCATCGAGACGACGGTGCCGTACCCGCCCGCCGCCGCCGCCGCCAGGCCCGAGGCCAGGTCTTCCTTTTCCGTCTGCCCCGGCTCGCGCAGATGGGCGTGCAGTTCGATCAAGGCGGGGGCGACGGTGCCGCCCTGGCCGTCCAGCACTTCGCCCTCAGCGGGCAGATTCCAGCCTTTGATGACGCCGTTTTCGGTGGTGACGGATTCGAGCTGGTCACGGCCAGGGCGTTTGATGTTGGTGATGGTGAGCATAAGGTGACTCCAATCAATACAGGTCGGTTTTCCTGAAAGGCCTGCCGCCCAGGCAGCTCCCCCCATCGGGTGGGTACCAGGAGTAGGGGCCGGGTGGGAGGCTACGATCGTTCGCGCGGGTCACGGTGAAGTCGAAGGTGCGCGGCCATTTCCCCGTGGCCGGAACCCAGCGGCAGTTCTTGACCGCAAAGGCGGAAGGCCCCCGCAGCCCGGCCAGGGTGCAGTTCCACCAGAGGGCTGCCCAGCGTGAGGCGCGGTTCAGGCGGGCCGAGAGCTGCTCGTAGGCGGTTTCCAGGTCCGCCGTTTCGGCCACGCTTCCGCCTGAAATGGCCCGGATACGGGTCGTGCGCCCAAACTGAACGGACTGGGTGACGTTCCAGCCCCCGCCCGAGCGCGTGAGGCGGATACTGGCCTTCTCCCCGACCACCGCACCAGACGTGCCCGACTCCTGAGCCGTCTTGAGGATGAGTCGGGCGACCTGCTCCGGGGGAAGAGCATAGGCCGTGCAGCCTAGCTTCGGCTTCCCCTGACAGGCTTCCTGATTTGCGTGGGTGGCCTGCCCGAGTCGGCCCGCTGCCTGGAGGAAGGCCGGGGAAGCGGGGACCGGGTCGCACGCCCCTGCCCAGGCATTTAGCCCCAGCAGCCCCAGCAGCAGCACCCGCCGCATTTCGCCTACGCCCGCCCCACCAGCAGGTGGTACAGCACGCTCATCCGCACCGCCTGCCCGTTCTCCACCTGCTTCAGGATGCGGCTGCGCGGGCCGTCGGCCACCTCGCTGCTGATTTCGAGGTCGCGGTTCATCGGGCCGGGATGCAGGACGATCGCGCCGCTCTCGGCCTCCCGCAGCAGCGCCTCATTCACCTGATACCGCCCGGCGTATTCCTGAAGGCTGGCGAGGTAGCCGCCGTTCATCCGCTCCTGCTGGAGCCGCAGCGCCATGACGGCGTGGGCACCCCGCACCGCCTCGCGCGGGTCGCTCGTGACGGTCACGCCGGGCTGCCCCGCCAGGCCTGCGGGCAGCAGGGTCGCCGGGCCGCACAGCACGACCTGCGCGCCGAGTTTCGGCAGGAGTTCCGCGTTGCTGCGCGCCACGCGCGAGTGGCGGATATCCCCGATGATGGCGACTTTCTTGCCCTCCAGCGAGCCGTACTCCTGCCGGATGGTGTAGGCGTCGAGCAGGGCCTGCGTCGGGTGCGCCCGCCGGCCATCGCCCGCGTTGATGACGGGTTTGCCGCTGTAGCGCGCGACGAGGTGGGCCGCGCCGCTGGCCGGGTGCCGCACGATGTAGGCGTCCACCTTATAGGCGGTCAGGACTTCGACCGTGTCGCGCAGGCTCTCGCCCTTGCTGAGGCTGCTCGCGCCCGCCGCGAAAGAAACCACGTCGGCACTCATGCGCCGGGCGGCCAGCTCGAAGGAGATGCGGGTGCGGGTGCTGTTCTCGAAAAAGGCCGTGCAGACCGTCAGCCCTTGCAGCGCCGGAACCTTCTTCACCGGGCGGTCCAGCACCTGATTCATGGTGTCGGCATTGTCCAGCAGGGCGGTCAGGCGCTCTTGCGTCCAACCCTGAAAGTCCAGCAGGGTGCGCGGGCGGGGCGGGGTGGGGACCGTCATTTCACCGCCTCCCCACTGGCCGGCAGGTCATGCAGTTCCACCAGGTCCACGCCGTCCGTCTCCGCGAGCTTCACTTTCACCATCTCGCTGCGGGCGGTGGGCAGGTTCTTGCCGACATAGTCCGCACGGATGGGCAGCTCGCGGTGCCCCCGGTCCACCAGCACCGCGAGCTGGATGCTGTCGGGCCGCCCGAGATCGATCAGGGCGTCCAGCGCGGCGCGGACCGTGCGGCCCGTGAACAGCACGTCGTCCACCAGCACCACACGGCGGCGGGCCAGGTCAAAGGGCACGTGGGTTTCGCGGATGATCGGCTGGTGCGCGACTTCCGACAGGTCGTCGCGGTAGAGGGTGATGTCGAGCATCCCGGTGGGGACCGTCACGCCTTCCAGCTCGCTGAGTTTCTCGGCCAGCCGCCGCGCCAGCGGAATACCGCGCGTGTGAATCCCGATCAGGGCGAGCTGCTCGGCGCCCTTGTTGCGCTCGATGATCTCGTGCGCGATGCGGGTCAGGGCGCGGCGGACCTCGTCGGCGGTGAGAATGGTGGCCTTGGGCGTCATGCACGCACCTGCGGTCCAAAAAAAACGCCGTCCAGCACAGGCTGTCGGCTCGTCAAGTTCCGTTGCATCGTTTGCTCCTTCTCCTGCCTCACGGGGCGGGCGCGGCCTCACGGGACCGCCGAGAGAGGGTGTCTCGGATTTGGGCGGGGCAGCTTGCCCGGCGCCTGGGGGAGTGTACACCGGCCGGGTCCGGAGGGAAAGAGACCGACCGACACCCACGTGCCGGCCACGTCTCCGAAACCGCTGCCTTAACGCGCACTAAACTTGACATGACCACACGCAGGTCTTAAACTTCTGACAGTTGAGCGCGAGGCACTCAGATTCGGTGCGCGGCGCTTCCACGTTCAGGAGGTTTCCAGATGATGCGATTTGATCCCTTCCGTGAGATTGAAGAACTGACCCAGCGAATGGACCGGGCCTTTGGCGGCGCGGTGAACAGCCAGACGGCCCGTCTCGCGCCCCCGGTCGACGTTCACGAGGATGAGCAGGGGCTGGAACTGACCCTCGACCTGCCCGGCGTGCAGCCGGACGACATCCAGATCGAGGCCGAGAACCAGACGCTGACCGTGCAGGCGCAGCGCCGGTACAACCGCCAGGAGGGCCGCACCGCCCACCGCGTCGAGCGGGCCTATGGGACCTTCAGCCGCACCTTCAGCGTGCCCGCCAAGTACGACCTCACCAAGGTCGAGGCCGATTTCGACCATGGCACCCTGACCATCCGCGTGCCCCGCAGTGAGGCGGCCCAGAAGCGCACCGTGAATGTCCGCAGCGGCGGGCAACTGAACGCGCCGAAGACGGTGGACGCCGGGCAGGGCCAACCGGGCGAGCCTCAGCCGCAGATCGGTTCGCAGGACCAGCCGGGCTGAGCCGCGCCCTCTCCTTTCCTCTTTCCTCCGCCACGACGCCCCGGACACGCACGCCGGGGCGTCCCGCGTTATTCCGCCGCCTCGTACAGCCGCTGGCGCTCGCGGAACTGCACTTTCTGCCGCTCGGTGGTGTGGGCGAAACAATGTTCGCAGCTCACGCCGCGCTCGAAGTGCGGGTGCCGCGTTTCCTCCGGCGTCAGGGGCCAGCCGCAGCTGTGGCACATCTCGCAGGTGCCCGGTTGCACGCCGTGTCCGACCGTCACGCGCCCGTCGAACACGAAGCACTCGCCGTTCCAGCGGCTCTGGTCGGCGGGGACGCTCTCCAGATACTTCAGGATGCCGCCGCGCAGGTGATACACGTCCTGGAAGCCCAGCCCCAGCAGCAGGCTGGTGGACTTCTCACAGCGGATGCCGCCCGTGCAGAACATGGCAATTTTGCGCCCCCGGCTGTCTGCCAGATGCTGCTCCACCCAGGCCGGAAAGTCGCGGAAGCTGTCCAGTTGCGGATCGAGGGCGTTCTCGAAGGTGCCCGCCTTGACCTCGTAGCGGTTGCGGGTGTCGATCACCAGCACGTCGGGGTCCGAGAGCAGGGCGTTCCATTCCTGGGGATTCAGGTAGTGCCCCACCTGCGCGAGCGGTTCGACCGGCACGCCCAGCGTCACGATTTCCTGTTTCAGGCGCACCTTGAGGCGCTTGAAGGGGTTCTCGCGGCTGAACGACTCCTTGTATTCCAGCCGGTCGAAGCCCGCCGCCCGCAGGAAGTCGTGCAGCTCGCGGACCGCTTCCCGTGACCCGGCCACCGTGCCGTTGAGGCCTTCCGGCGCGACGATCAGCGTGCCGCTCAGGCCGAGGCGCCGGCCCAGGGTCCGCAGGTCCTCGCGGAGACGGGCCGGGTCGTCCAGCGGGCGAAACTGATAGAGGGCGGCGACGACCCAGGCTTCGGCGGAGGGTACAGGAGCGGCGGGATGCAGGGCGTCTTCAGGCATGGGGCGGGAGGTCCGGTGGAGGGGGAGGGGCGGTGGCCCCGTTGCGGCTGAAGTATAGCCGGCGGCCCCGGGCCTGGGCGAATGAAACACCCCCTCTCCTTTCTCCCGGCCCCCGCCTGCTACCCTCGCCCCTGATGCCGACCCTCCTTGCCGCCGAGTCCCTCTCCGTGACCTTCGGGGAGCGGCCCGTATTGCGGGAGGTGTCGCTGTCGGTGGCGGCGGGTGAGCGCCTCGCCCTGCTGGGGCGCAACGGGGCGGGGAAGACCACCCTGCTGCGTGTGCTGACCGGCGAACTGCGGCCCGAAGAGGGGACGGTCTGGCAGAGGCCGGGGCTGCGGGTGGCCGTGCTGGCGCAGCAGCATGCCCATCCCCCGGGCCGGACGGTGCGCGAGCTGGTGGACGCCGCCCATCCCTACCGCGAACTGGAAACCGAACTGCTCACGCTGGAGGCGAACCTGGGTGATCCGGAGACGCTGGCGGCGTGGACCGCGCTGCATACCCGCCTGGAAGACGCGGAAGCCTACACCTGGCCCGCCCGCGCCGCGCGGGTGCTGGGGATGTTGGACCTCACACGGTTTCTGGACCGCGAGGCCACCACCCTCAGCGGTGGCGAGCGCACCCGGCTGGCCCTGGCCCTGGCGCTGGCCCGTGAACCTGGCCTGCTGCTGCTGGACGAGCCGACCAACCACCTCGACATCCGCATGCGCGAGTGGCTGGAGGACCATTTGCGGGACTTCCGGGGGGGCGTGCTGCTGACCAGCCACGACCGCGATTTTCTGGACGCCGTGGCGACCCGCAGCGTGTGGCTGGAGGCGGGCGAGGCGGCGGACTACCCCGGGGGCTATTCGCGTGCGCGGGCGCAACGGGACCTCGAACGCCGCACGCGGGAGCGCGCCGCTCACCTGGGCGAACGCGAGGTGGCCCGGCTCGCCGGAAGTGCCGAGCAACTGGACCGCTGGGGCCGCCGCTCGCGAGCGCTCAAAACCCGTGCGGGCCGCCTGCCCGTCACCGAGGCGCCCCTCCCCGAGCGGCAGATCCGGATGCGGCTCCTGGCGGGGACGGCGCGGGCGCGGCTGGTGGCCTGGGGGGAACACCTTTCCAAAACCTATGGGGGGCGTGAGGTGCTGCGGGGCGTGGCCTTCAAGCTGCGGCAGGGCGACCGCGTGGCGCTGATGGGCGCGAACGGCACCGGCAAGACCACGCTGATGCGCCTGCTGGCCGGAGAACTGCACCCCGATCCCGGCCCACCCGAACCCGTCTTGCGTGTGGCGAACGGCGTCACCGTCGCCAGCCTGGACCAGACCTGGCACGGCCTGACGCCCGGCGAGGGGCTGAAAGCGCAGTTCGAGCGGAGGTTCGGCGGGCGGGCGAACGCCCTGCTGGGCCGTGCCGGATTCGTGGAAGCCGACTGGGCCAAGACGCCCGACATCCTGTCCGGTGGTGAGCGTGCGCGGGCGGGCCTGGCGCTGGTGAGCGCCCTGCGCGCCGACCTGCTGCTGCTCGACGAACCCACCAACCACCTCGACGTGGAAGCGCTGCTGGCGCTGGAAGGGGCCGTCCACGCCTACGGCGGCGCGGTCGTGATCGTTACCCACGACCGCCGCTTTGCCCGCGAGGTCGCCAACCGCCTGTGGGTGATCGAGGACGGAGCGCTGCGCGAGGTGGCCGGGTGGGGGTCGCGCACCTTTACCGACCCGGCCCGGACCCTCACGGGCGACCCGCCTCCACCGCCGCCGCCGCCCACGCCCCGCCAGCGCCTCGGTCCGGTCGAGACGCAACTCGCGGACTTGCGCCGTGAACTCGATGCCCCCCCCGGCACCCTGACCGGCCGCGAGGAAGCCCGGTTGCGGGCGCAGGCGCACCAGCTTCAGGCCCACCTCTACGACCTGTATGCGCAGGCATTTGCCGCCCCCCAGTTCGACGCCGAGGTGCGTGAGCCACCCCTGACGGTCCGCGCGCAAAAACTCGGGGAGGCGGGAGGCATGTTCTGGGCCGCCCGCGACGAGGCCTGCCCCCACCTCGCCTGGGACGGCGAGACGTTGCGCTTTTCCGCCCCGCCGCCCGGCTGGTACGGCGCGGCCTTGCTGGGCGGGGCACTCCGCATCCTGTTTGAACGCTGGAACGTGGGCCGGGTGCGGCTGGGCGAGGGCGGCCCGGTGCTGCGGCGGCGGACGTACTTCGAGCGGGCCGGGGTGGTGAACAGGCTGTAGGGTGTGGGAAGAGCCTTTCCCACAACCCATACCCCACAACCTCCAACCCCTGGCGCCCCGCTATACTCCCCGTCATGAGTGAAGACCTGATCAAGGGCCGTCTCGGCGGCGCGGACGGTTACAACGTCCGCTGCGCCATCGACGGCGACCGCATCTCGGGCCGCGCGGGCGGCAAGCTGCACGGCAAGGACATCGAACTGGAAATCACCGAGCGCGGCGTGCAGGGCACCGTCGGCACGGAGAGCGTCCGGGTGGAACTGGAAGAGGGCGAGCTGCGCGGCAACGTGGGCAACCAGAAACTGGTGCTGCGCGGGGTGGACCGTGTGACCGGGTTCCTGGGCGAACCCATCGTGGGCTGGAACGTCGTCGCGCAGCAGCAGGGCGAGCAGCTCCAGGGCCAGCTCGGCAGCACCGTGCTGGGCCGCCCCTTCGAACTCTCCCTGGGCACGGCCCCCGGCTGGGTCGGCGCGCTGGTCGCCGTGGTCGCCTTCTACGCCCTGGAACCCCGCGCGAGCGCCAGCGTCAGCCGCTAAGAGCGGCCCGCTTCCCGCTACGACGTTCAAAAAGAGAAGGCCCCAGCTTTTGCCGGGGCCTTCTTCTTGGCTGGCGGCGGGAAGCGGGCCGCTACCGGGTCAACAGCCGGTACGTCACCCCGAAGCGCACCTTGGTGCTGTCCTCGTCGTTCTGCACGCCCAGGCTGATGCTGGCGCGGCGGTTGATGTTGTAGGCGGCACTGAAACTGGGGCGGACCGACTGGAGGTTCAGGCCGCTCAGGGGCGTGCTGACCTTGAAGGTCACGCGGCCGTCCGGCGTGCTGTAGGTCGCGTCCAGCAGGCCCTCGCCGTTGAGGTCCACCTGATATTGCAAGTAGAGGTCGCGCGTCAGGTACGAGCCGAGCGTCAGGGTTGCGCCCAGCGAGCCGTCCGCTGTGGCGAGATTGGGCGTCAGGCGGAACACGTCCAGACCCAGGGCGCGGGCCACGTTGCGCTCCAGCTCGCCCAGCACGAACACGTTCAGGGCCGTTTGCAGGGCGCTGGTGCCGAGCGCGGCCAGGTTCTGGGGCAGGGCCTCCAGGTTCGGGACACCGGTGGCGACCAGCGCATAGAGCTGGGCTTCGGTGTAGGCATTGCCGGTGGCCGGGTCGGTGCAGGCGGTGCCCGCCGTGGCCGCGCAGCTCAGGGTGGTCCGCAGGTTCAGCACGTCCTGGCCGTTGGTCGCGGGCCTGAACTCGCCCTGCACGTCCAGCGTGACGGGCACCCGCTGCCCGCTGCTGCTGTCGGTCACGCTGCCGCTGGCCAGGACCGCGAAGGTCGGCAAGATCCCCTCGCCGGAAAAGGCCACCCGCCCACTGCGGAGCGTGAACTCGTTCTCGCGCAGGAACAGGGTGCCGCGCTGCGCCAGGATGTCGCCCCGCAGCAGGGGCCGCGCGCCCGTGCCCGACAGCACCAGGTTCCCGCTGAACTCGGCGCGGGCCAGCGCCTCGTCCACCCGGATGCCGTTAGGAGCCTGAACCGGGATGTCCTCGAAGACGATGCGTTCCAGGAAGGGCCGCGCGGGCCGCGCCCCGGGGGTGTCCGTGGGCGGCTTCGGGAAGGTCGTGTATTCCTCGGGCAGCGGGCTGGGGTAGTTGTCGGTGGTGCGCCCGCCGGCAGAAGCCGGCCCGCCCAGCTGGCTCTGGCCCGGCGCGGGAATGGTCGCCGGAGCGTTCGTGCGCCCCAGCGTGAGCCGCAGGAAGTTGGCGGCCCCGCTCACGTGAATCAGCGTGCCGTCGTCCGCTGCCCGCAAGTCGGCGTTCAGCACGCTCTCGCGCGCGTAGACGGCAGCCAGCGGGAGGTTGTAGTTGCGGGCCGTCAGGGTGAGGTCGGGGCGGGGCGCGACCGTACCCGTCACGCGGAGGGTGCCGGCCGGGGTGGTCGCGGTGGCGGCGCTGCGGCTCTGGGCGTTCAGCGTCCAGCGCATTCCCTCGCCCTGTGCCAGCGTGACGGTCGTGTTGGGCAGCGCGCCGAGCGCCTGCGGGGCCAGCAGGCCCGTGAAGGTGGCCCGCGTCCCCGAAAGCTTCCCGAGCGTGAGTTGCCCCCCCAGGTCCACGCGGCCGTCGCTGCCGACCGTGCCCCCCGTCAGGACGCGCCCACCCGCCGTGAACGCCCCGGAATCCGGCAGGTCACCGGCGAAGCTGGGAATCTGGAGACTCAGGCCGGCCACGCTGCCGACGAGGTTCTGCGCGCGCAGCAGCCCGCGCGGGCGGTCGTAGGTGCCCGCCGCCGTGAGCGTCACGCTGCCCTTGAGGCTGGGCGTGAGTTCGGCCAGCCCCGGAATCAGCCGCAGCACGGGCGTGAAGGTGGTGTCGGTGAACTGCGCGCTGAGGTCCACCCGAGACCGCGTGTACCCGCCGCGCACGTCCCAGGTGCCCGCGCCCGCGAGCTGGATGTTCACGTTCCGCAGTTCGCGCGCCGCATAGTCCAGTGTGCCGGTGCCGGTCAGCGTCTCGGTCACGGCGTCCGCGCCCGTGCCGCTGGTGGCCGTGACCCGGATGCGCTCCGCGACGACCGTGGCGTTGCCCGCGAGCGGGTCGGCCAGCGGCACCGAGAAGCGGGCCACGCCCGTCACCACTCCCTCACCGACCGTGGTACCGGTGAAGGCCGCGACCACCGCGCCCAGCGGGAGCGCCTGTAGGGTCGCGCGCCCGTTCAGCGTGCCGCCGGTCAGACTGGCGAAAAAGTCCGTCTCGCCCAGGAAGCCGCGAATGCGCCAGTCGCCGCCGACCAGCGTGCCTTCCACGCGCGCGCCGAGCTGCTTTTGCCCGATTTGCAGCGCGGGGCTGCTCAGCACGACCGTGCCGCCGCCGTCCTGAATGTTCGCCTCGCCGTTCACGCGGCCCGCGAGGCCCGGCGCGATGTTCAGCTTGCCGACTTCCACGTCGTTCAGGAGGGCGCGCAGACGGTAGCCCCCGCCGGTGGGGCGCACGGTGGTCAGGCCGCTCAGGGCCGGGAGCAGGTCCGCCAGACCGCCGTTCCCGGTCAGCTCCGCCTCGCCCATGTCGTTCCCCGCCGTCAGGTTGGCCTGGAAGGTCTGTCCGCCCAGCGTCACCGTTCCCGCCAGCCGCACGTCCTGCCCCAGCGCGCTGAGGGGATACTGCGCCGCCGTGACCGCACCGGTCAGCCCTGCCGGGCCGGAGGTGACGTTCGCCGTGAGGGTGCCGTTCTCCCGCCCCAGCGTTCCCGTCAGGTTGCCCGTCCAGCCTCCCTCGCCCTGGGTGGCGTTCACCGTCACCACGCCGGAGGGGAGGGTGGCGCTCGCCTGCACGCGCGGTTGGCCGCCAGTCAGGGTCACGCTGGCAGCCAGGTCTCCGGTCAGCGGGAGGCCCAGGTAGGGCACCTCATAGCCCGTCGTGACGTTGGTGACGCGCAGGTCCACGCGCCCGTCCCGCGTGGCGGTGCCCACCGCGCCGTTCGCCGTGAGCCTGCCAGTCACGCGCGGCACCTCCAGGCGGGCGAGGTCCAGGCCCGGCAGGTCCGCCCGCAGCGTCTCCCCGTTCCAGGTCACGCGCCCCGAGGTGAGGCCGTCCGTCACGTCCAGGTCCGCCGCCTTCAGGCTGGCCGTGCCCGCCGCGCGCCACTCGCCCCGCCGCACGCTCAGCGTGAGTTGCGGGTCGGCCAGCGGTCCGGTCGGCGTGACGCTCAGGCTGAGTTCCGGTCGGGTCAGGGCCGCCGTGCCCCGCCAGCGCCACTGGCCGCCTGCGTCCGGGCGCACCTCCAGCACGCCGCTTGCGGTGGCCCCCGAACCGTCCACCAGCCGCAGTTGCACACCGTCGGCATTCGCCACCAGCCGGGCACCCGCGCCCAGCACGCCGGCCTCGCCCGTGACCAGGGGATGACCCAGGGGGCCGGAGAACTTCAGGTTTGCGGCGTCGGTCAGCACCCCGTCCGGGCCGCCGGTCACGCGCGCGGTGCCGTGCCAGCCGGTGAAGGGGTCGGCGTTCACGTCCAGCGCGGCCCGCAGCCCCTGCCCGCCCAGGGTGCCGTCCACGCTCAGGGCGCGGGCCTGATAGGTGGCGTGCACGTTGCCGTCCAGCACGCCGCTCGCGGTCAGGGTGAGGTCGGCGGTGCCGTTCAGCCGCGCCGTCCCGCTGGCCCGCAGGGTGCTGCCCGCCGCATTCGCCGTCAGCCCGTTCAGCGTGAGCGTCTGCCCCTCCAGCGTGGCGACGGTGGTCCCGGCCTGCGTCAACGTGCCGCGCAGTCCGTCCAGCGTGCCGGTGAAGGCCCCACTGGTGTCGGCGAGCTGCACGCCGGACATGGCCGCCCCGCGCGTGGTCAGCGTTCCGGCGAGGCGTGGGGCGACCAGCGTGCCCGTCAGCGTCACGTCCGCCGCCGCCGTGCCCGTGCCGTTCACCAGCGCCAGCGGCGTGAGGCTGAGTTGTCCGGCCAGCGCGGGAATGAAGCCCTGGCCGGGCGTCAGGGTGAGGCGGCCCGTGCCGAGCGTTCCGGCGTTCAGCGCGTAGCCGCCCTGGCCGTCTCCGGTCAACGTGAGGGGACTGGGCAGACCGGGCAGCGTCGCGGTCGCCGTGCCCGTCAGCCGGGGCCACTGGCCGTTCAGGTCCAGCCGCACGGTGTTCTCGCCCTGGCGCGCCGTGCCGTACACCCGCGCCTGCACGGTGCCCGCCGCGAGGTCAAGGTCAGTGGCGTCGGCGTACAGGATGCCTGCCTGTCCTTTGCCCTTGAGGGTCACGCGGGCGTTGGCACGGGCGTCCCGCAGCGGGCCGGAGAGGGCGACCCGCGCGTCGAAGTTGGGGGTGACGGAGGAGGCATTTCCGGCCACCAGCAGGTCCTCCAGTGGGCCGCTGAGGGTCAGGTCGGCGTTGACCAGGCCCGCGCCCCAGGCGTTCGCGTTCACGTTCCGCGCCGTCACGCGCACGCCTGCGGGAAGCGCCCCCGCCGCCTTCAGCACGCCGCCGCGCAGGCTGCCGTCCAGCGCGGCCTCCAGCACGTCGGGTTGCCCGGCCCGGCGCAGATAGTTCGCGCGGCCATACAGGCTGAACGGCCCCGCCGTGCCCTGCTCGCCGCGCAAGGCGAGGTTCTGGGCCTGCACCAGTGAAGGTCCGCCCGCCAGGGTGCCCGAGGCGTGGACCGTTCCGGCAAAAGTCAGCGCATCCACATCCCAGGCGGGTGGCAACAGCCGGGCGAGGCGGACGGGTTCGGCCTTGAGGGTGGCCTCGTAGCGCCCCCCGCTCAGGGTCGCGCCGCCGGCCAGCCGCTCGCCCGCGAGGCGTACCGTCACGTCCCCGGCGCGGTACGTCGCGCCCAGGTCGCCGGTCAGGTCGCCGCCCGCGTCGGCCAGGCGGCCCGCGAAGCTGGCTTCGAACCTGTTCCAGCTCGCGCCCGCCAGGGTCGCGCGGCCCGTGGCGCGCAGTTGCTCTGCGCGGCCCCACAGCGCCCCCACGTCCAGCGCAGTGAGGTCCACGGTGCCCCCCGGCTTCAGCGGGAGGTCGGCGGGGAAGGTGCCGGCCACGCTCGCCGGGCCGATGCTGCCGGTCAGCGCGAGGGTGCCCGCACCTTTCAAGGTCGCGTCCAGCGCCCCGCCCGGCACGTTGCCGATGGCCCGCAACGACCCCAGCCACCCACTGCGGGCGTTCCAGCCGGTCACGCCGTCCAGCCGCACGCGCGTGTCTCCGCTCACGAAGGGTGCGTGGACGTTCAGGCGGCTGTCCTGCAAGCCCCCCAGCGCCCCCGACCCCAGTTGCCCACGGGCGAACCCGGCCAGCGCCTCACCGCTGAAGGTCGCCTTCCAGTCTTTGCCCAGCAGCCGCGCCGTCAGCCCGGTGCCGCTCGCCTGGAGGCCGCCCGCCGCGCCGGTCAGGGTTCCCTGTGCCCGCACGTCGGGTTTGCCCAGGGGGCCGCGCGCCTGCACGGTGTACGTTCCGGGCATATAGTCCGTCAGGGTCGCCTTCGCGCTGAGGTTCAGGGTGGGAAAAACCGGGCCGCTCGCGCGCAGCGTGCCGAAGGGCAGCGTCGCCGTCGCCCCCTGCACCCGCAGCACGCCGCCCGCGTAGGTGGCCGGGGCATGGAAGGCCGCACCCGCCGCAGTTCCGTCGGCGTTCACGCGCAGGTCGCGCAGCGTGCCGGTGACGGTGCCGCTGACGTGCCCCGCCGTCCCCGCGAGTGCCTGGAGGTCCGGGGCGTCAAAGTTGCCCGCCACCCGCCAGTCGGTATCCGCCCGGTTCAGCTTCAGATTCACGCTCGCGCCCGCGACGACCGCGTTCAGCGTGGCGGCGGCGTCCGGCCCGGTGAGGGCCTGCCCGGTGGCGGTGAGGTCGAGGGCGCGGCCCTGATACGTCCCGGCAGCCCGCAGGGTGAGCGTATCTGCCGCGTTCCCGCTCAACGTGCCGCGCACATCGCCTACGTTCAGCACGGCGTTCGCGCGGGGATAGAGGGGACCGCGCACCCGCACGCTCAGGCCCGCGAGGTCGCTGGTCAGGTCGGCCGCGAGTTGCCCCCGCGCCAGCGTGACGCTGCCGATGGCCCGCTGCCCCGCCGCCGCGAGATTCACGCGCGCCCGCCCGCTGGCCCGCGCAAAGTTCAGGCTGGGAGCGGCCAGGCTGGGGATGGTCAGGTTTGCCGTGACGCTGCCGGTCGCCTCCAGCCAGGGGCGCAGGGCGCGCGCATCCAGCACCGCGCCATTCACGCTGAGGGTCCGCCCGTCGTAGCGCACCGGAATGCGGCTGCCGGGGTGCGTCAGCGTGCCCGAGGCGGTCAGCCCGCGCGCCCAGCCCACCCGCGCCGTGAGATCCAGCGGGTCGCCCAGGTAGCGCGTGCCCCGTGTGGTGAGTGCCGCGCCTTGCCGGTCCAGCGTCGCCACCAGTTGCCCCGGCACCACCTCTGCCCGCAGCTCGGTGGGCAGCAGCGGCAGGAGGGGGGAGAGGCTCGCCGTCAGCGTGCCGCCCAGCGCGGGCAGCAGCGTCACGCGGCCCGCGACCGGACCGGAGGGCACGGCGGTCAGCCGCGTTCCTTCTCCCAGCAGCCGCACGGTGCCCGGCTGCCCGGCCAGCGCGTAGCGGAGGTCCGCCGCCCCACTCCAGTTGCCCGCCAGGTAGGTCAGGCCGCCGACCGTCGCCCGGCCCCCCGTCAGCGAGGCGGTCAGCGGGAGGGTCTGCGTGGGCAGGGTGACGCGCGTGGCCCCCTCCCCGAAGGTCTGGGGATTGACCCGCAGGGTGCCGCGCAGGTTCGCCACGCCGCCGGTCGCCTGCGCCGTGACATACGGGCCGGTCACATTCACGCGCAGGTCTTCCAGGGTGGCGGGGAGGGTCAGCCGCCCGGTGGCGGTCACGGTATGGCCCGCGATCTCGCCCGCCGCGTTCACGCGCCCGCTGCCAGCGGTGAGGCGCAGCGGTCCGGCGGTCAGGTTGCCCGTCAGCACGCCATTCCGGGCCGTCAGGTCGCCGCCCACGCGTTGCCCGGCCAGCGTCAGGCCCCGCGAGCGCACGTCGAAGTCCGAAAAGCCGCGCAGGGTCACGCGGGCGCTGCCGCCCGAGCCGTCAAAGACGTCCACCGTGCCGCGCGGTTCCGTGCCCGTCCCGGAGACGTGGCCGTCCACGTACAGGCCCGCGACCGGGCCGCGCACGTTCAGGTCGTAGCGGCCCGCCGGAAGCGCCGCCGTGCCCGTCGCGCGCAGGCCCTCGCCGTCGGTCAGCAGCACGTTCAGGTTCTGCCAGGGGCCGCGCAGGGCGACGGTGTACTGGTCCAGCACGCCACTGGCGTCGACCGTGCCCCGGAAGTTCTGTTTGTTGGGGCCTGGCCCCCAGGTTGCCTGCCCCCGCACCCGCCCCACCTGTCCGAAGGCGGTCAGCGTCTGCTGTCCCGAGACGGCCAGCAGCCCGGTCCGGGCCTCGTAGGTGGCGCGCAGGTCGCCCCAGGTGCCGCTGGCGGTGAGGGCGGGGGTGAGGGTACCCGAGAGGTTCACGGCCTGCCCCGGAATCGTCACGCCCGCGAAGGAGAGTTCGCCGGTGCGGCCCGTCAGCCGTGCCCTCAGGTTGCCGTATTCGCCGCTCAGGGCCGCGTTCAGCGTCTGCCCCTGCCAGGAGGCGGTCCCGCTGGCCTGTACGTTCGGATACACCTGCCCGCTGAGGTGGGCCGTGGCGTCCGCAAAGGCCGCGTTCAGGTTGGCCTGGACGGCCCCGCCTGTCCGCGTCAGGGTGCCGCGCACCTTCGCCCCTGCGGCTGTTCCGTCCACGCGGGCGGTCCCCCCTCGCCCGGCCAGCGCGAGGTCCAGCGTGCCGCCCAGGTCCTTCACGCCGACCAGCGGACGCAGCGCGGCGAGGTTCACCCGTCCGGTCACGTCCCAGTCCTGGCCGTTCAGGACGCCGCGCGCCGTGCGGCTCTGTCCAGTGCTGGCCGCCGTGGTCAGCGTGAAGCGCACGCCGTCCTCCATGCTCAGCGTGCCCTGGATGTCCGCGCCCTGGACGCGGGCGGTCGTTCGGAAGCCCTGCGCGAGCCGGGTGTCGGCCAGCACGGTCACGCCGCCCGCCGTGCCCCGCAGCCGCGCCGTCTCGCCCAGCCCGGTCGCGGTGAGGTTGAAGCCGTTGCCGGCAGCGGTCAGGGTGCCCGTGGCGCGCAGCCGGTTGGTCACCGTCGCCGTGCCATTCACGCGCACGCCGCCCGCCACCATGAGATTTCGCGCCTCCAGCGTGAAGGCGTCTCCGCGCCAGGTCAGGCGCTGGTCCCCCGGCGTGAAGGTGCCGCGCTGCTCCAGGTAGTTCACGTTCAGCGGCCCGCTCAGTGTCCCCGGTACGCCCGGCACGTTCGCCGTGAGGGTGCCGGCCACGTCCCCACCCGTCAGGTCCAGGCGGCCCTGCCCGCTCAGCGTGACGCCCGCGCCGGTCAGGTTCCGCGCGGTCCAGCCCCCCCGGAAGTTGCGGTCCAGGTCCAGCGTGACGCTGCCCAGGTCGGCCTTCAGGCCCTCCCTGTTCAGCCGCGCGGTGCCGCCCAGCGCGAAGGGGCCGGCCGCGCCGTCCGTCACCACGGCGCGCAGGTCGCCCGGCTGGCCGCTGAGGGCCACCTGTGCCCGCGCCGCCCCGTAGGTGGGGTGAAGGGTGGCGCTCAGGTTCTGGGTCTTGAGGCTCAGGGTGCCGGCCAGCGGCCCGCCTAGTCCCTGTCCCGCCAGCGTCAGCTCGTTGTGGGCGTCGATGTCCGCCGTCACGTCCAGCGGCTTCCCGGCGAAGGTTCCGGCCCAGGTCGCCTCGCCCGCGCGGCCAAAGGCCCAGCGCCCGCTCAGGGTCTGCTGCCCTGCCAGCGCCGTCTTCGCGCTGAAGGCCAGGTCGTTCGTCTGCCCTGCCGAGCCGCCCGCCCCGTCGCGGTTGAGGTACGTGTATTCGGCGTTCAGGTCGCGGAAGGGCACCCCCGCCAGGCGGCCCGCCCCCTTCCCGTAGGCCTTCACGCGCACGGTGCTCCAGCCGCCCGCCGTGACGCGCAGGCTGAGGTCACCTTCCCCGGTGGTGCCCAGGGCGTGTGCCAAGCCGCGAACCGTTGGCGCGGCGTCCGCCGTGACCGTCCAGTGCTTCGCCTTCAGGTCCACGCCGCCCTTTGCGGTCAGCGGGCCGTCCCAGCCGCGCCCGGCGAGGTTGAGGGTGATGTCGTTGCCCCGGTGCAGGGCCGTGCCGGAAATGTCGCGGACCGTCACGAAGCGGGCTTCGGGCACGCGGATGCTGGCGCCCGTCACCTTCAGGTCGCCGCGCACCGGCTCGCCGCCCCCCAGCACGTAACGGCCCGTGATGCGCCCGCCCGTCACGCCGTGCCAGTAGTGGTTCAGCACCCGTGCGTCGGCGTTCAGGTCCAGCACGAAGACATTTCCCGGTTTCACGGTCACGTCGGCGTTCAGGTCGCCGTCGGGGGTCTGGCCGCGCACCGCCAGCGCCCCGTTCTGACCCCGCGTCACGCGGAAGCGGCCATCCGGGATGTTCACGCCCGAGCCGTCCACGTTGACCCGGCTGCGCTGCACGTCCACCCCGCCCAGCACGACCTTCCAGCCTCCGCCCGCCTTGCCGCCCTGGCCTTTCTCACCCGCCAGCAGTTCCCTCAGCCTCAGGTTCACGGTCGCGTCGCGGGCGGCCACGTTCAGGCGCACGGTCTTGTTCCGCAGGTCCACGCCCGCCACGCTCACGCTCGCCTGACCCGCCACGGCGTCCACACCCGGCAGCTTCACTTCCGCGCCTTGCAGACTGGGGGACCACAGCGGCCCGCCGACGCCCTGCGCCGTGACCTGGATGTTCCCGCCGCTCACCTGTTTCAAGGCCCACTGGCCCAGCAGCGCGGGGGCGAACCAAGCGGCCAGCCCCAGCAGCACGGCAACCACCAGCAGCACCCACGGCCAGCGCCGCCGCGCGGGGCGGGCGGGCAGTGCCGGGGCCGGGTCGGGGCGCGGCGTCTCCGTCACGCGCGGACCGGCGGAGGGGGAAAAAGGGCGCTGGACACGGGGCGGGCGGGCATCTTCCCCACTCTACAGCCCGGCGGGTGAGCGCCCCGCCGCAAGCCCTCACCCGACCGTCAGAAACGCACCCTCCGGCCCCGCCCCGACCCGCTACCATGCCCCCCATGCGCCTGACCGCTCTTGTCACCGGTACCGTCCAGGGCGTCGGGTACCGCCGCTACGTGCAGCGCCATGCCCGCGACCTCAGCCTCTCCGGCAGCGCCGAGAACCTGCTCGACGGGCGGGTGGAGGTCGTGGCGGAAGGTT
>NZ_JHAC01000017.1:115000-196014 GCF_000599865.1 Deinococcus phoenicis
TCCGCGCCGCCGCCAAGAACCACGCGGGCGTGCTGGTGCTGGTGGACCCCGCCGACTATGGGCTGGCCCTGCAAGCTGAGGTGTCCAGCGCCGACCGCCGCCGCCTCGCCGCCAAGGCGTTTCGCCATACCAGCGAATACGACGCGGCCATCACGGCCTATCTGGAGGGTGCAGGCGGGGCGGGGGAGACGCTCCCCGACCACCTCACCCTGGGCCTCTCCCGCGTGGCCCAGGTGCGCTACGGCGAGAACCCGCACCAGCCCGGCGCGGTGTACCGCCTCGGCGCGGAACGTGGCCCGGTGCTGGACGCCCGCGTGGTGGCCGGCAAGCCGATGAGCTTCAACAATTACGCCGACGCCGACGCGGCCTGGGCACTCGCGCGCGAACTGGCCGCGCAGGAAGACCAGCCCGCCGGGACCCGCGCCGTCTGCGTGGCCGTCAAGCACGCCAACCCCTGCGGCGTGGCCGTGGCGGATAGCGTGCAGGCCGCCTGGGAACAGGCCCGCGATGCCGACACCCTCAGCGTGTTCGGCGGGGTGGTGGCGGTCAGCCGCCCGGTGGACCTCGCGGCGGCGCAGAGCATGCGCGGCACCTTCCTGGAAGTCCTGATCGCGCCCGACGTGACGCCCGAGGCGGTGGACTGGTTCGCCGCGAAGAAACCCGACCTGCGCGTGCTGGTGGCCGACAGCGCCGCCCATCCCGGCACGCTGGATGTGCGGCCTCTCGCCGGGGGCTTCGCCGTGCAGCGCCGCGACACCCGCCCCTGGGACGACCTCTGCCCCGAGGTGGTCACAGACCGCCAGCCGACCGAGCAGGAATGGCTGGACCTGCGCTTTGCCTGGGCGGTCGTGAAGCACGCGCGCAGCAACGCCGTGGTGCTGGCAAAAGGCGGCGTGACGGTCGGCCTGGGCGCGGGTGCGGTCAGCCGCATCTGGGCCGCCGAGCGGGCCGTGCAGAACGCGGGGGAACGGGCACGCGCGGCGGTCCTCGCCTCCGAAGCCTTCTTCCCCTTCGACGACGTGGTGCGCCTCGCGGCGGGGGCGGGCGCGACGGCGGTGCTCCAGCCCGGCGGCGCGAAACGCGACCCCGAGGTGATCGCGGCGGCGAACGAACTCGGCCTCAGCATGGTGTTCACGGGGTCGCGGCATTTCCGGCATTGAGGGAAGCTTTCAGCCGTCAGCCCAGGAGACAGATGACAGAACAACAAATGCGCCCTCTCCCCGGCAAGCCCCTGGCCGACGAGGTGACGCGCGGCGTCCGCGAGGCGCTGGCCGTCTGGACAGGGGCGGAGTTCCGGCCCCATCTGGTCAGCGTGCTGGCCTCGGCGGACGAGGCGTCGCGCGTGTATGTCCACAGCAAGGCCCGGCAGGCCGGACGCCTGGGCGTGCGCTTTACCGTGCGGGACCTGGGGCCAGGCGCTGCCCAGGATGAGCTGCACGCGGCCTTGCAGGCCCTTTCCACCGACGCGGACGTTCACGGCATCGTGCTGGAGCTGCCGCTTTCGCCGGGCCTGGACGCCGACGCCGCGCTGCTGCATATCGCCCCGCGCAAGGACGTGGAGGGCCTGACGCCCGCAAACCTCGCCCTGATCGCTGCCGGACGCGAGGCCGAGGCGCTGCTGCCGCCGACGCCCCGCTCGGTGCGCTTCCTGCTGCGCGAGGTGCTGGGCGACGACCTGCGTGGCCGGCGCGTGGCCGTGATCGGGCCGGGCCGCACGGTGGGGCGGCCCCTCACCTTCATGCTGAACAACCGGGGCGTGACTGTCACCCTCTGCAACGAACATACCCGCGACCTGACGGCGGTGCTGGCCCCGCAGGACGCGGTGGTGGTCGCCGTGGGACACGCGGGCCTGCTGCGCCCCGAACACGTCCAGCCGCACCACCTCGTGATCGACGCGGGCATCAATGTGACGCCGGAAGGGGTGGTCGGGGACGCCCTGCCGGACCTGCCCGTCCGCGCCCAGACGCCTGTGCCCGGCGGCGTCGGCCCCCTCACCAGCGCCCTGATGTATCAGAACCTCGTGCGCGCGGTGAAGTTGCAGCGCGGTGAGCCGGTGGAATAGCGGAGAACAGAGCAGCAGGAGGGGGACGCGGCGGCTGGCCCACGTCCCCCTCCTGCCTGCCCTCCGGGATCAGTCGCCGGACGGCGCGGCGCTCACGCCCTGGCCGCGCGCGGGGCCTTCCGGTTCAGCGTGACGGGCGGTCTTGTCCCAGGTGCGGCGGCCCGTGAAGTGGTTCTTGAAGGCCAGCGGCAGGCTCAGGAACAGGGCGAAGCCATACACCGGGAAGCTGGCCACCGTGAACAGCACGCGTCCGGGCGTCATGCGGTTTTCCAGCTGGTAGCGCACCAGCCAGTTCAGTTGCAGCGCGAGATTCAGCAGGCTGACCGTCAGGCCCACCTCGGGGGCCAGGATCAGGCCGTGGGTGCCGGTCGCCCAGCGCAGCGGCTGCGTCAGGAGCGTCAGCACGATCACCAGATTCAGCCAGGGGCCGAGGATGAAGTAGGAAAAGTCCAGCCGCGCCAGCCAGGGCACGCGGGTGGTCCACAGCCGGCCCAGGTAGGGTAGACACTGCAACGTGCCCTGGGTCCAGCGCGCCCGCTGCCGGGTAAAGCGGCGCAGGTCGGGCAGGCCCTGCTGCGTGATCCCGTGTTCCAGGAAGGCGAGGCGGTGGGTGGGCCGCGCCAGCCGCACTTCCAGGCCGCTGGCGAAGTCCTCGAGCAGCACGTCCGGCCAGGGGGCCACGCCGCGTGCGAACTGCTCGGCCACGTAGCTGGCCCGCATGAACTGGCCGTTGCCGCACAGCGCGACCGTGTGCCAGTGCGAACGCAACACCTGCAGGTGGCGGGTGATGAAGAATTCCACGTCCTGCTGCTGCTCCAGCATGTGGCCGATCACGGTGCCGGGGCGCAGGCGCTCCACCGACTGCCGGATCCGCACCCGGGCCTGCGCGCCCATCACCTGCGGGTCGCCCAGCACCTGGCGCGCTTCCTCCAGCAGTTCCGGCCCGAGCCGCCCGTCGGCGTCGATCACAGCGAAGACCTCGCGGGAGAGGTCGGCCCCCTCGGCGTGCAGGCCATGCAGCAGGTTCGTGACGGCCCAGTTCAGCGCCTTGCCCTTGCCCTGGCGGGCTTCCGGGGCCGTGCGCCGCAGCAGCAGCACGCCCGGGTCCGAGGCCGCCAGCGCCGAGACCAGCACGGCCGTCGCGTCGTCGCTGCCGTCGTCGATCACGGCCACCCGGCCATCCGGCGCGACGAGGCGCAGGTTCCGGACCGTGGCCTCGATGACCTGCGCCTCGTTCAGGGCGGGAATCAGAAAGGTGAACCGCAGGCGGCGGTCCGCCGGAAAGGAACGTCTGGGCCTGGGCAGCAGGGCCGCGAGCAACAGCTGGAGGCTATAAAAACAGAGCAGAAGCAGCCCGATCAGGTCCAGTGCAGTGAAGAAGTTCGTCAAGGTTCACCTCGGCAGGCCTGACCAGACCTGCTTCACCCCCCTACTATGCACGGGAGATAAAGAGAACACTACTGGATTGAGGGCGGGTTTCATGAAAAGAGAACCGGCCCAGGCTTGGCGGTTCTCTGGCCGTTCAGCGGAAAGCGGCAGCCGTCACTCTTCAGCCGTGCAGAAACTCGCTCACCCACGTCGGCAGTTCCTGGGCGTCCATCAGAAAGGCGTCGTGGCCGTGGGGGCTACAGAGTTCGCGGTAGGTGCTCCGGGGAAGCTGGGCCGCGTGGGCGCTCACCTCGGCCGCCGGATACAGCACGTCGCTGGAGATGCCGACCGCCAGCACCGGCACGCGGATGCTCCGCAGCTCGGCGCCGGACGGTTGAAAGCGGTCCATCGCCCCGGTCAGGGCGAGGTAACTGCGCTCGCAGAAGCGGGCGGCCAGTTTCTCGCCCTGGTACTCCAGGTAGCTGGTGATGGCGGGCGTGCCGGGCCGCCGCGCACTCGGTCCCGCCTGCGTCAGCGCGAAACTCTCGGGGCTGCGGTAACTCAGCATGGCGATCTGCCGCGCGACCTTCAGCCCCTCGCCGCCGGGGGCCGCGCGGATGGCGCTGCGGGCCGCCGCGTTCAGCCCCGTGGCCCAGGGCGAGTGCCGCGCCGGGGCACCGATGATCACCGCCCGGTCCACCAAGTCGGGGCATTCCAGCAGCCAGGCATAGGCCAGCATCCCGCCCATGCTCGCGCCGATCACCGAGACGCGGCGCACGCCGAGTTCCTCCAGCAGCGCCCGCCCTACCCGGGCCATGTCACGCAGGGTGAGAGGCGCGTCCTCGCCGCCGATCTGGGGCAGCTCCGCCGGGCCGGTCGTGCCCGCGCAGCCGCCCAGCACGTTCGCGCAGATGATGTAGTCGCGACTGGGGTCCAGGGGCCGGCCCTCGCCCAGAAACTCCGGCCACCACTCATGCACGGCGCTGGTGCCGGTCAGGGCATGCAGCACCAGCACGGCGTGGTCCGACGGCGTGCCGTAGGTGTGGTACGCCACCCGCACGCCCTGCACCGGCTGGCCGCAGTCCAGCAGCAGCGGTTCCCGCCCGAACAGCAGCGCCGTCCGGGGGCCGGAACATCGCTGCTGTTCGGGGGGCGGGGGGAGGTGCCCGGGAAAGGTCACGGCGGTCATGCTCCCTCCGCCCCCACCAGGGCGGTCGCCAGCGCCTGCGCGAAGTCCTCGCGGATGTCGTCGATGTGCTCGATCCCCAGCGACACCCGCACCAGCCCCGGCGTGACGCCCGCCGCCGCCTGCCGCAGATCGTCGAGTTGCGAGTGGGTCGTGCTGGCGGGATGGATGACCAGCGTGCGGGTATCGCCCACGTTGGCGACGTGCTGCGCGAGCTGCACCGCTTTGATGAACGCCTCGCCCGCCGCCCGGCCCCCCCGCAGCTCGAAGGTCAGCACCGCGCCCGCCCCGCGCGGCAGGTAGGTTTGCGCCCGGTCGAAGTGCGGGTGGTTGCTCAGGCCGGGGTAGGTCACGCGCGACACGTCCGGGTGCGTGCTCAACCACGAGGCCAGGCTCAACGCGTTCTGCGCCTGCCGCTCGCAGCGCAGGGAGAGCGTCTCCACCCCCTGCAGGAACTGCCAGGCCTGCTGCGGGGCCAGCGTCGGCCCCAGGTCACGCAGCCCCTCGGTGCGGGCGCGGGTGATAAAGGCCACGTTGGGCAGGCCCAGCGCATTGCCCTCGCCAAAGGCTTCCCAGAAGTTCAGGCCGTGGTAGCTGGGGCTGGGTTCGGTCAGCAGCGGATAGCGCCCGTTGCCCCAGTCGAAGGTCCCGCCGTCCACGATGATCCCGCCGATGCCGTTGCCGTGCCCGCCGATCCACTTGCTGGCCGAGTGCAGCACCACGTCCGCACCGTGTTTGAGGGGCTGGCAGTAGTACCCCCCGGCCCCGAAGGTGTTGTCCACGAACACGGCCACCCCGCGCGCGTGGGCGACCTCGGCGATCGCCTCGAAATCGGGAATGTTCAGCGCCGGATTCCCGATGGTTTCGAGGTACACCGCCCGCGTGCGGTCGTCGATCAGGGCGGCGAATTCCTCCGGGCGCTCGTCCTTGCCCGTGAAGCGCACCTCGATCCCCAGCCGTTGCAGGGTCACGCGGAACTGGTTGACCGTGCCGCCGTACAGGTTCGGCGTGCTGACGATGTTGTCCCCGGCCTGCGCGACGTTGGTGATCGCCACGAACTGCGCCGCGTGCCCGCTCGCCACCGCCAGCGCCCCCACGCCGCCCTCCAGCGCTGCGATACGTTCCTCCAGCACCGCGTTCGTGGGATTCATGATGCGGCTGTAGATGTTGCCGAAGGCGCGCAGGCCGAACAGGTTCGCGGCGTGTTCCGGCGACTCGAACACGTAGGAGTTGGTGGCGTAGATGGGCACCGCCTGCGCGCCCGTCGCGGGGTCGGGGTGCTGGCCGGCGTGAACCTGGAGCGTCTCGAAGTGCAGATGATTGGGGTTGGAAGCCATGAAGCGGCCCTCCTCACAGGAAAAAGTTCGGGTGCCTGTGGGGGAGCGGGCCAAAGCGCGCGCCCCCTCTCGGGATTCGAGAAGGGGCGGGGCAATGTTCGTCCGCGTGACCTTCCCTGATCGGTCCCAGGTGCAGCAGTCATCGTTGACACTGCACCGGGCTGGCCTTGGCACCGTGACGTGATGAGGTCCGGTTGCCGCGCCGTCGACGAGCCAGGTCTCTCGGGCGCTCTGGATAGGGTCGCTCCACGCGGGAGCTAGGAAAGAGGGTAGCAGGGCGGTGCAGGAGGGTCAACCGGGACGGCCGCTGCCCGGCTGCCCGCCCGGGACCTGCCGCCTGTGAAAGATGAAGGTGGCCGGAGGCCGGCCCGCCAGTTGCTGCGCTGGCATTTGGCAAGCTGGGGGCAGCTTTGCCCTGCTGAAAATGATGGGCATGAGAAGAACTTTTGTGCTTATATCTGACCGACAGGCAGCAGGCACGAGGCGGAGCGGCCCTGGCATCCCGGCCGGGTTCTTCTGTGGCTTCTGTGCTGGCTCCCCGTCAGTCCGCTCACGGTCCGGTGCCGGACCCAGGAGGCCTATGAAACTTCGCATTGCTGCCGCCACCCTCCTCAGTGCCTCACTGCTCGCCGCCTGTGGGCCGAACAACCCCACCCCGCCCGCTGGAACACAGACGGACTTCGGTCGCCTGACCACTCTCAAACCCGGCGAGCAGGACACCATCCGCACGGCCCTGAAGGTCAACGTGGTGTTCGTGGGCTACCGTGAAACGCTGCCCGGCCAGGTCGCCACGGCCCGTGACGTGAACACCCGCGATTTCCAGAGCATCCTGCCCCGCAGCTACGAGACGATTGCCCGCAGCCCCAGCGCCTACGGCTCGGTGGAATACACCGGCAACGCCTTTGACTACCAGTACAACTACGTTTTCGCGGATCAGAAGTTCGAGGACGACTTTTTCGGCTTCCTCAAGGCGAGCGGCAGCGAGCAGTCCCTGACGGCGCAGCAGGCCTTTTACAACTGCCAGGTCACCGACGTCAAGAAGCTGACCAAGCTGGCCGCGCCGCTGAACCCGGACACCCTGGTCTCGGCCTACGCCTGCCCGGACGTGTCTCCCAACATCAACCGCGAGATCACCGGGAACCTGGAGATCGACGCCGCCAAGACCGAGAACTGGCTGGCCGACAATGTGGCGCGCGTGGGCGTGAAGCCCGGCGAGTACACCGTCTATCTGGTGAACTGGTACGACCGCCCCGACTTCAAGTTCCACTCGTACACCCGCGCGGACGTGCCCGACAGCGACACCGGCTACCGGGCGGGCACCAGCGGCAGCCGCCGCCTGATCGCCTGGGGCGGCAGCACCCGGGGCAATCAGGCCGCGCAGCGCGTGTGGTTCTATGACCTCTCGGCCAACCCCGACCCCTGGACCAAGGCCTACGACGTGACCCATGACGACGTGGACGGCGACAAGGAAGCGGATTACCGGATGCCGCCCATCTGGGAATACGGCACCCGCAAGGCCAGCATCGGCTATGGCCGCAAGGTCAGCCCCGACCTCGCCCGCGTCACGCGCTATGCGGCGCTGAACCTCCTGTTCACGCCCAGCCCCATCTACCGCGTGACGCTGACGCCGCCGCGCATGCCCGAGGACATCCAGCTCGACCTGCACGTCGAGCAGGGCGAGGGGGCCATCGACCCCCAGGAGCTGCTGAACGCCGGGCTGGTGCAGGACCGGGTCTCGGTGCTCCAGCCCTTCACCAGGTTCTCGAACGTGGTCCGGCAGACGCCGCTGGACGGCGATCTGGCCGACGTGTACAAATGCTTCTTCCCGGTGGAGGCCGAGGACATCTGCTCGCCGGAATACGCCGACTTCAGCGGCGAGAAGCTCTTTCAGTTCGGCGTGAAGGAACTGCGCGAGAGCTACAAGACGGTGCCCGAGGGCCGCTACCTGCTGCCGGTGTACGCCTTCAACGACAACGACGACAGCCAGGAAGAACTGCTGGGCATCGCCTACGACGATGGCGAGACCGGCACCCAGAGCTTCGTGTACTCGTTCCTGACGCCCAGCGCCGTGGAGGCTGGCTACGGCTTCACCGACACCACCGTCCACGAGGTCGGCCACCACCTCAGCCTGTCGCACCCCCACGACGGCTACGACAGCGAGCAGGACCTCTCCTACGGCCCCTCCGGTGACTTCTACTTCACCAACGTGGGCGACGAGAGCGCCAGCATCATGTCCTACAACGACCTGGCCAAGACCTTCGGGCAGTTCAATCTCGACGCCCAGTACCGTTACCTGACGGCGGCCTACCTGAACAACACCAACGCTGTCCTGGAAGTGGTGCGTCGCGCCGGACAGGCCAGCAAGGTGAGCACCGCCGCCCAGAGCGCCGACAGCCTCTTCGCGCAGGCCGAGGGCAAATATGACGGGCTGGCGTACTTCGACGCCGCCCAGCTCGCCCACCAGGGCTACCGCGCCGTGCTGGACGCCGCGCTGGCCGCCGGGGTGAACGTGCAGCCCTACAAGTGGTACGAGCACCTCAGCGGCCTGTCTACCCAGTCGGTGAAGCGCAAGCCCCGCGTGAGCCACACCTTCACGCCCCAGCCGGGGGCCGTCATCTTCCCCGAGGAAACGCGCGAGCAGCGCGAATTGCGCCTGGCCCCCTGAGGCCGGACCAGAAGGCAGGAGGGGCAGCGCGTGAGGGTTGCCCCTCCTGCCTTCCTGCCGCTGCGGCCCGGCCCGTATCAGCCCGCCATCATCTGTGGCCGCTACGCTCGGAGGATGAAACGTGCCCTGCTCCTCGCCGGCCTGTCACTGGGCATGGCGGGAGCCACTTCCCCCCGGATGACTCCCCCGCCCTCCCACTCCGCCCCGGCCGCCGACCCCTCGCCCGAGCTGGCGCGGGTGCGCCCGGTGCTGGACCTGCTGGTCACGGTGCGCCTGCTGGCCGACCTGACGGCCAGGGACGGGTTGGGTCTGGACGCCCCCGCCCGCTCAGCCCTGACCGTCATCCTCCGGGAGCAGGGGACCCGGCCCACGCTCGGCCCCTTGGCCGCCCAGCGAACCCTGGAACGCCTGCGGGCCGTCCTGACGGGCGAGCAGCAGGACACGCTGGACCAGGCCCGCGCCGAACTGGAACGCCGGGCCAGTCTGCTGCTGGCGCGTTCGCGTTTCGCCTCACCTGACGGTCCGGTCAATCTGAACGTGTACCGCTACGGCTTCATGCTGCCGGGTGGAGCCGCCCTGGTCCGCCGGGTCGCGGCCTCGCCCGAATTGAATCCCTACCGCGAGGCGGGGGGGGCCAGCGCCGCCACCCTCCAGCGCCTGCTGGAGCGTCTGGCCCGCTGAGGGCCTCTCCGGGCGGCCTGCTGCGGCTGATCCGGATTCCGGGCGTGGAACCGGCGCTTTCCTAGTTTGTCGACAAAATAGACGGAACCTGTCTTTCTCCTTCTCGCTCTGCTGCGCAGCTTTGCAAGTCCGCCCGGATTTCAGGTTGACGTGTCAACCTTTCGGAGTCCTTCTCAGGCCGCTCCAGCACACTGGGGGCATTTCCCGTACAGGGTGACCTCGTGTGCCTCGACGATGAACCCGCCGGGATACACGGTGCCGCTGGGCAGGGCCACCGGGCAGGTGTGCAGCGTGAACACCCGCCCACAGTGGATGCAGGAAAAGTGGTGGTGGTGGCCGCGTCCGGCCCGTTCGTAGCGGGTTTCGCCGTCGAGGGTGACGGGGTGGATGTGGCCCTGCTCGGTCAGCAGCTTGAGGGTGCGGTACACGGTGGCGACCCCCAGGCCCGGCAGGTCGGCCTGTGCGCGGGCCAGCACGTCGCCCACCGCCAGCGGGCCTTCCGCACCCTCAAGAACGCGGGCGATCACGTCGCGCTGGCGGGTGCTGCGGGTGGCGGTCATGGCTTCAGGCTAGCAGAACTGATTCCGGCCTATCAAAAAGCAGCACACAAAACCCGGCCCACCGAGAACGGATGGACCGGGACTGAGGGTGACGGCGCAGGCTCAGCGGATATTCGGGTTCGCCTTTTCCTGGGGACCGATAGGACTGCCCTTGGCCTTGGCCTCGACGGTGCTTTTGGGGGTCGGGACGCTGCTGCCGGTGCCGGGGATACTCAGGCCACCGGGCACCCCGGTCCGGGCCGCGTCGCTGGCCTCCGCGCCCTCGTCGCGCTTCAGGAAGCTGGCCGTAGCGCTGGTGCTGGTCGGCTCGGGGCCGGACCGCTCGCCTCTGAGGGACCAGGAGGCCGCCGGCTGTCCGGAGGAGGGCGGCTGCGTCTTCTGCCCGGCTGGTTTCCGGGACGCCTCCTGCCCGGCCCGGTCCAGCAGGCCGCCCGCGATCTCCTCCAGTTTGGGGGTGATCACCCGGTCGCTGAGCGTCTTGACCGCCAGGGTGCTGAGGGTCGCGACCAGTGCGCCGCCCACGCCGCCCCCCTTCTGGTTTTTCTGGGCCTTGATCAGCGCCTTCTGGTGCCTGTCGGGGCTGTCCGCGTCCACGTAGATCTTCTTGCTGCGGCGGAACTGCCGCCCGATCACCATGCCGAGCAGCGCCCCGACCGCCGAGGCCCCCCCGAGCATCTTGAGGGGTTCTTTCTGCATCTGCACCTGAAGGTTGGCGCGTTCGGCCAGGGCGTCCACACTGGCTTTCAGGCGTTCCCGGGCTTCCTCGCGTTCGGTGCGGGCAGAACCGTGGGGAAAGGCGTCACCGGCCATCAGTAGCCCTCCTTTTTCATGTCCTCGCGGAAGGTGGGTGTGGTGCTGACCTCGATGCCCGGCTCGTCTTTCAACACGACGGGGTGCTGAATGTTCGGGTCATGGCGCTGGGCGTGCCCGGCGTGATCCCCGCCTTCCCGGTCGTCTTCCGTCTCCAGCACGCCGAAGTCGGTCACGTCCCCGCCGTGGGCGGGCTGACTGTTGTCGGGATTGGTCCCGTAGATCGGCAGCGTCTCGGTGCGACCGTCCACGCTGCGCGGCACGGGAATCGTGACGCTGCCTTCCACCCGGTCTGCCGCGCCGCTCGGCACACTGTAGTCGGTGCCGGGGCGCAGGTCGCTCGCTGCGCTGCTGCCCGCAGTGGTCGCAGCGGTCGTCCCCGCAGTGGCGATCACCGTCCCACCGGTCGGAACCGTGACCCGCTCGCTCTGGCCAGAGGTCGGGGCGGCCGCCGCGCGGGCCTTGGCCGCCTGCTCGGCCTGGTACTGGGCTTCGAGGCGCTCGTCTTCCGTCATGTGGTCGGGGTGCAGGGGCCGGCGGTCGGCGTCGTCGTTCGGAACCTCGGCCCCCAGTTTTTTCAGGCCCATCATGATCAGGACGCCGGTCAGCACGAAGGCCACCAGGGCGATCAGGAGCGCGGCGGCCCAGGCGCCCAGGCCCAGACGCATCAACCCGTAGAACACCGCCAGAATCAGGAAAATCAGGCCCATCAGCAGCGGGCCGACGGCGCCCAGCAGCAGCACCACGCCGATGCCCTTGGCCTTGGCCACATTGCCCACCTGCCGGGCCACAGCGCGGATCTCGGTCTTGACGAGCGTGACGCCCGCGTCGAACACATCGACCAGCGCGCCCCCTATGCTCTTGCGTTCTTCTTGCATGCTTGCCTCCGCAGGTCGCCCCGGCACCTGCACGGGGCGACCAGTCCTGCCCAGCATAATGAACGTCGTGAGCACTCCGCGCCAGAGCCAAGAAACGCTGAACCCCCGGCCTGCCCTCACTCTGGCGCAGCGCAGCAACCTCTGGCCGCTCACTGCCTGGGGGTATCCCGCCTGGCGGCGGCGGTCTCTGACCCTGCTGGCGGGGGAGCCGTTCTCGCCGGGGCGGGAGGCGGCCCTGTTCCGGGGCCTGTGCCGGCCACAGCCCGGCGAACTCTGGCTGGACGCGGGCACCAGCACCGGTTTTTACGCGGGCGTGCTGGCGCGGGCCGGGTGCCGCGTGGTGGCCGCCGACCTCAGCGCCCCGATGCTGGCCGCCGCCCGCCGCAAAGAAGGCGGGCACCCGGAAGGGCTGGCGGACATCGGCTGGCTCCTGACGAACCTGGAAGACAGCGGCCTGCCTGACGCCAGCTTCGACGGCGTGACGGTCGGCGCGACCCTCAACGAGACACGCGACCCCGCCCGCCTCCTGGCCGAACTCGACCGGCTGACGCGGCCCGGGGGGCAACTGTGGCTGATGTACCTGGGGCGCGCGGGTGTGGCCCTCCAACGCGCCCTGTCTGTCCCGCTCCTGGGTGGCCTGACCTTTCCCGATCCGGCCTGGGTGGCCCGGCAGCTGCCCGGCTGCACGCGCACCGATATGCTGAAGGTGGGTGCCGTGGTCTTCGAGCGGTACGCCAGGATGAGGGGCTGAGGGACCCGCCTGCGGGACAGCGCGGGCTGTTTCTGTAAGAAAGCGTGACGTTCCCCGGCTGCTTCCCGCTTACACTCGCACGCAGAGGACCCTGACCGTGCTGAACACTGCCCCCCCGCCTGCCGTCCCCCCGCGCCCCCTGGCGGAGGCGGTCATGCACTGCCGGGACGTGACGCGCAGGCACAGCCAGACCTTTTACCTGGGGTCGCGCTTTTTCCCGCCCCGTCAGCGGGAAGCCGTGTGGGCCGTGTACGCCACCTGCCGCGCCGGGGACGACATCGTGGACGAACGGCCGGGCGCGCAGGCGCGGGAGCAGCTCGGGTGGTGGTGGGCGCGGGTACAGGCCGCCTTCGCGGGCAGGCCGGGACCGCACCCCGCCGATACGGCGCTGGCCTGGGCCGCCGCACACTGGCCGGTTCCCCTGTCGGCCTTCGAGGAACTGCACGAGGGGTTACAGATGGACCTGCGCGGCCACCGCTACCACGATCTGGACGACCTGACGATGTACTGCCGCCGGGTGGCGGGTGTGGTGGGGTTCATGATCGCGCCGATCTGCGGGTACAGCGGAGGCGCACGCACCCTGCACCACGCGCTGCTGCTGGGGCAGGCCATGCAGCTCACCAACATCCTGCGCGACGTGGGCGAGGACCTGGAACGCGGGCGGGTCTACCTGCCCGAGACGCTGCGGCGCGAGTACGGCGTGACGTCCGCCATGCTGGAGGCCGGGAGGGTCACGCCCGAATACCGCGCGCTGATGCGCCATCTCTCCGGCCTCGCCCGCGCGTGGTACGCCGAGGGCCGCGCCGGGATTCCCTGCCTGCACGGCAGCGCCCGCCTGGCGGTGCAGACGGCGGCCCGTTCCTACGAGGGGATTCTGGACGACCTCGCCCGCGCGGGCTTCGACAATTTCCGCCGCCGGGCGCATGTCAGCGGCCCCCGCAAGCTGCTGATGCTGCCGCAGGCGTGGTGGGAACTGCGGGGGCAGGGCGCGGTGGGCTATCAGGTGGGCTATGAAAAGAGCGAGGGGCCGTGAGCCGCAAGCCCTGAAAAAGACCGCTCCGGCAATGGCCCAGGCAGAAGCGGAAGCGTTCTGCTGCCGGTTCACGGCCCACACCGCTCGCAGCTCAGAGCCTCTCCCCAAGGAATCCCCGTGTCCCAACCTCTTCCCCATACCCGCAAGACCGCCCTCATCATCGGCTCCGGCTTCGGTGGCCTGAGCCTCGGCATCCGGCTCCAGAGCCTGGGCTTCGACACGACCATCCTGGAAAAGCAGGACGGGCCGGGCGGCCGGGCCTCCCAGAAGCGCACGCCGGACGGCTACGTCTTCGACATGGGGCCGACCGTGATCACCGTGCCGCACTTCATCGAGGAACTGTTCGCGCTGGAGCGGGACGGCGGCAGGCTCGATCAGCCCGACTATCCGGCCCATGTGCTGACGGGAGAGCGCGTCCGGGAAGGCGAGAGCGGCGGCCCCCGCACCCGGGAATACGTGCGGCTGGTGCCGATCCTGCCCTTCTACCGCATCTCCTTCGACGACGGCACCTTCTTCGACTACGACGGCGACCCCGACTCCACCCGCCGCCAGATTCGGGCACTGGCCCCCGGTGATCTGGCCGGCTACGAGCGGTTTCATCAGGACGCGAAAGCGATTTTCGAGCGCGGCTTTCTGGACCTCGGCTACACGCATTTCGGGGACATGGCGACCATGCTGCGCACCGTGCCCGACCTGCTGCGCCTGGACGCCGTGCGGACGCTCTTTTCCTTTACCAGCCGGTATTTCCAGTCTCCCAAACTGCGTCAGGTCTTCTCCTTCGAGACGCTGCTGGTGGGCGGCAATCCCCTCAGCGTGCCCGCGATCTACGCGATGATTCATTTTGTCGAGAAGACCTGGGGCATCCACTACGTGATGGGGGGGACCGGCGAACTCGTGCGCGCCTTTGTCCGCAAGTTCGGGGAACTCGGCGGGCGTATCGAGTACGGCGCAGAGGTGGAGGAAATCCTGGTGACGGACGGCCGGGGGCGTCCGGTCCGTTCGCCGTTCGGACGGCGGACAGCGCGCGGTGTGCGGCTCCGGGACGGCGAGGAACGGCACGCCGACCTCGTGGTCAGCAACGCCGACTGGGCCAACACGTACCTCAAGCTGGTGCCCCGGCAGGCCAGGCGCGTGAACAGCGACTTGCGTGTGAAGGCCGCCCGCCAGAGCATGAGCCTGCTGGTGATCTATTTCGGCTTCCGCGATGACGGCCACCCGCTGAACCTGCGCCACCACAACATCATCCTGGGGCCGCGCTACGAGGAGCTGCTGCGGGAAATCTTCGGGCAGAAGGTGCTGGGCCAGGACTTCAGCCAGTACCTCCATGTCCCCACCCTCACCGACCCCAGCCTCGCGCCGCCGGGGCACCATGCCGCCTATACGCTGATTCCGGTGCCGCACCAGGGCAGCGGCCTGAACTGGGAGGTGGAGGGGCCGCGGCTGGTGGAGCGGGTGCTGGCCTTTTTGGAAGAACGCGGCTATATCCCGGACCTGCGCGCCCGCCTCACGTACCTCGACTCCATCACGCCCGACCACTTTGAGGGCACGCTGGACAGTTACCTGGGCAACGCCTTCGGACCGGAACCGACCCTGGTGCAGAGCGCGTACTTTCGCCCCCACAACCGCTCGGAGGACGTGCGAAACCTCTACCTCGTCGGTGCGGGCGTGCAACCCGGCGCGGGCACCCCCAGCGTGATGATGAGCGCCAAGATGACGGCGCGGCTGATCGCGCAGGACTTCGGGCTGCATCCGGCGGTCCGGGACGGGGCAGAGGGGGAAGGGGGAGAGGGCTAGCGGAGAGCAGTGGGTCGGCTGCCGGCACCCTCCGTCCGCTCGCGCAGCCAGGCCAGAATCCAGCCCAGGACATCTTCGCGCGATTCGTCGTTCAGGAGTTCGTGGTAGCCGCCCTCCACCAGATGCAGGGTCTTGTCGGGGGCGGGGATGGCCTCCACGAAGCGGCGCGAGCCGTTCACGTCGGTGAGGCGGTCGGCGGTGCCGTGAACGACCAGGGTGGGCAGCGTCCAGCGCGCGTAGTGAGACCACAGCTCGCCGCTCAGGCGCAGCATGGATGCGGCGGTCAGCGCGGGCACCTTCCCCTGGAAAATGTGAGGGTCGGCGCGGTAGGCGCTCACCTCACCCGCGAGGCGCGACAGGCCCTCCGTGCCCAGGGCAGTGGCGGGTGCGGCGGGCGCGACCTTCGCCAGCAGGGGGGCCAGCGCCTTGAGCCAGGCGGGTTCGCCCTCCCCAATCAGCAGGGCGGGGCTGGACAGAATCACGCCGCCCAGGCCGCGCGGGTCGCGGGCCGCGCTCGCCGCCGTGACCAGGCCGCCCAGCGAGTGCCCGAAGGCGAACACCGGGAGCGGCTGGCTGCGGAGGCTCTCGCGCGCCCGCAGATGGTCTTCCACCAGTTCCCGCGCGTCCACCACCGCCCGCCGGCCCGCCGACTGTCCGTGCCCGCGCAGGTCGGAGGCGTACACCGTGAAGCCTGCCTCCACCAGCGCCGGAATCAGGCGGCTGTAGCGGTCCACATACCGCCCCGCGTACTCGCCCAGCCCGTGCGTGAGCAGCACGGCGGCGCGGGGCTGCTTCGCGTGCCAGACGTAGCCCCGGACGGGAGCAGCCCCCTGCCCGGTGGACAGGTCCCAGACGGACGGTTCCCAGCTTGCGTATTGCATACCCCGCAGTGTAGCGGCCGCCCCAGATGAAGCGAGACTGAACGCGCGGGTCACCCCATCCGGCGCAGACTGCCTGACATGGCAGACATCGCACGCAAGGCCAGCGCCCAGTGGAAGGGCGACCTCCGGAGTGGGCAGGGCACCGTCAGCACCGGGAGCGGCGTTCTTGAAGGCGCGCCATACTCCTTCAAGACCCGCTTCGAGAACGGCAACGGCACCAACCCCGAAGAACTGCTCGCCGCCGCGCACGCGGGCTGCTTCACCATGCAGCTCTCGGCGCTGCTGGCCAGCGACGGCCACGATCCCCAGGACCTCCGCACCGAGGCGACCTGCGAGATGGTCAAGGACGGCCCCGGCTTCAAGATCAGCACCATGCGCCTGACCGTGCGCGGCAAGGTCGGCAATATCGACGCCGCCGAGTTCGAGAAGCACGTGCAGCAGGCCGCTGACATGTGCCCGTTGAGCCGCGTGATGAAGGGAAACGTGGAGATCACGCACGAGGCGGTGCTGGAGTAAGCCCGCAGCTTTCAGCGGTGAGCTTTCAGCGCCCTGGTCTGGACCGGGGCGCTTTTGGCTGGCGTCAGGGTTCTGAGCTTTTTGGCCCCTGCGCGTCTGCTTGCCCGCTCGGTCAAAAAGGAGTTCTCTTTTTGACAAATGCTCTAAGCGTCGGACGGCGGAAGGTCCCAGCCTGTGCGCGCCGCCCAGTGTTCCGCGCCTGCGGACAGCAAATCCATCACCGGGTCCTTGACGGCGTAATAGGCGGTCACGTCGGTGGGATGCAGCCGGGCCAGTTGCCGCTTGATCTCGGCATAGGCCTCCCGCGCGGCGGGCGTGGCGCGCAAGAAGTCGCGCATCAGCAGGGGATACCGCTGGTTGAAACGGCCCGCCTCCCGGATATGCATATACAGGGTGCCGGGCCGGTGCGCGTACCGTTTGGCGAGTTCGTTCGGTGGCAGGTCCAGGCCGGGCGGGAGGTGGTCCGCCGTCACCTCCGGGCGCAGCGTGAGGCCCAGGCCCCTGAGCGCCGGGAAGACCATTTCCGCCGCCCCGAGGTCCGGGACGGTGAGTTGCACGTCCAGCACGTCCTTGGCCCAGAGGCCGGGCACGCTGGTCGAGCCGATGTGGTGGATGGCCGAAACCCGCTCCCCGAGTGTGCGCCGCAGGTCACGGGCCACCGCCTGGAAGCGGGCGGGCCAGGCCGGGTCAGGCGGAACGATGACGACGCGCCTGGCGGCGTTCACGCCAGAGGAGCGGGAGCGTGGGGGGCCTCGTCCAGATGTTCGCGTGCCCAGTTGCCGATGGCGTCGATCACACCCTGGAGTTCCCGGCCAGCGGGGGTGAGGCTGTAGACGCTGCGGGCAAGTTTGCCCTGGGAGTCCTCGGTGCGTTTGGCGATGAGGGCGAGGGCTTCGAGGTGTTCGAGGCGTTGCGTGAGGGTGGCGCTGTTGCAGCCGCCCACGGCGCGGGCGAGTTCGTTGAAGCCTTTCTCGCCGTCCAGCAGCGCGCGGACGATGTGCAGCACCCATTTCTCCTGCAACACGCCGATGGCCCGGTAGACCGGGCAAAAGGCTGGGGGTGCGGGATGCATGCCTCAACTGTACACCTTCAGGGCAGATAAAGTGCGGCGCAAATCACATCACTTGACATTCTAAACTGGTGGAGATAACCTTTCGCCATGACCGCGACCCTCACCCGTCCGCTGACCGTCACCGAGGCCATCCAGACCCGCCGCAGCGTCCGCAAGTTCGTGCCCGAACCCATGAACCAGGAGGACCTGCGCGAAATCCTGCGCCTCGCCAGCCTCGCGCCCACGGCGAACAACGTGCAGCCGACCCGCTTCGCCGTGATTCAGAACCCCGAACTCCAGGCGAAACTTCAGGAAGCGGCCTACGGCCAGGCCCAGGTGACCAGCGCCCCCGCCGTCATCGTCGTCTACAGCGATATGGAAGACGTGCTGGCGCGTGCCGAGGAGACCGTCCACCCCGGCATGGGCGAGGAGCAGATCAAGACCCGCGCCGAGGGCCTGCGCCAGAACTTCGTCCAGCAGGACGTGGCCCAGCGCGGCCAGTGGGGCCTGACCCAGGCGAACATCGCCTTCGGTTTCCTGATGGTTGCGGCGCGCGGCCTGGGCTACGACACGGTGCCCATGCTCGGCTTCGACCCCGAGAAGGTCAGGGAACTCCTGGGCCTGCCCGCGCACGTGCAGTTCGCCGGAATGCTGCCCATCGGCAAGCGCGCGGAAGAAGGCTTCCCGCACCACCGCCACAGCGTCGAGCGCATCGCCACCTTCTACTGAAGCGTTCAGCCCCCGGCGTCCAGCCAGCAGCCGCTCCCGACCGGGGGCGGTTTTTGCTGGTTTCCGAACCCCTCCTCTGACCGGTGCCGAGCGAACACACGCCCCAGTACAAGCCGGGGAGACGAATGGGCGGGTGCCGCTGACCGTCTGGCGCCGTCCCGTAAGCCAGTCGCGCTATCCCTCCCCGGATTCCCGGCGGGTAGAGTGGACCGTTATGCGCCGGCGCCCCGCTGCCCTGATCTTCATTCTGCTGACCGCCCTGATCGACGTGATGGGCATCGGCCTGATCATTCCGGTGCTGCCGGGACTGGTCAAGGACCTCGCGGGGTCGGAGGCGGGGGGCGCGCGCTTTATCGGGTGGCTGACGGCGGCCTACGCGGTGATGCAGTTTCTGTGCGCGCCGATTCTGGGGACGCTCTCGGACCGCTACGGGCGGCGGCCCGTGCTGCTGCTGAGCATGCTGGGAATGGCGCTCGATTACCTGCTGCTCTTCTTCGCGCCGAGCCTGGGGTGGCTGCTGGTGGGCCGGATCGTGGCCGGGGTGACCGGCGCGAGCCTGACGGTGGCGAACGCCTACATCGCCGACGTGTCCCCGCCCGAAGCCCGGGCAAAAAACTTCGGGTTGCTGGGGGCGACCTTCGGCGTGGGGTTCATCCTGGGGCCGGCGCTGGGCGGCCTGCTGGGTGACTTCGGGCTGCGTCTCCCGTTCCTGGTGGCGGCGGGCCTCACGCTGCTGAACTTCCTGTACGGCCTGTTCGTGCTGCCCGAATCGCTACCCGCCTCGGCACGCGGCCGGGCACTGGGCCGCCAGGCCCTGAACCCCTTCACGCCGCTGAAGGCACTCACCGAGTACCCCATCACGCGCAACCTCGCGGGAACGTTCGTGCTGCTGGGGCTGGCGGGGCAGGTGATCTTCAGCACCTGGGTGCTATACACCGAGGCGGTGCTGAGGTGGTCGCCCGCGCAGAACGGCGTGGCGCTCGCCTTTTTCGGCCTGCTGACGGCGGGCGTGCAGGCCGGGCTGATCGGCAAGTCGATTCAGGTGCTGGGCGAGCGGCGCACCATCCTGCTGGGGCTGGTGATGTCGGTCGGGGAATTCCTGGTGCTGAGCCTCGCGCGCACCTCGCCCCTGCTGTACCTCTCGCTGGTCTTCGGGGCGCTGGGTGGCCTGGCCGGTCCCGCCCTACAAGGCCTGATCAGCCGTCAGGTCAGCGAAACCGAGCAGGGGCGCGTGCAGGGCGCGATCACCAGCCTGAACAGCCTGGTGGGCGTGGTCGGCCCCATCGTCGCCACCGCCGTCTTCGCGTACTTCAACGGCGGCGGCGCACCCTTCCGCCTGCCCGGCGCGGCGTTCCTGATGGGGGCGGCCTTCGCCGTTCTCGGGACACTGCTGGTCTGGAGCGTGCTGCGGCGGATGCCCGCACAGAGGCCGGAGGCCGGCGCAGAGGTGGGCGGAGACTAACCCTCCCGCACACCGCCCCCGCCCACCTCCCAGACCCGCGTGGCCACCCGGCCCACCAGCGTGCGGTCATGGCTGGCGAGCAGCACCGTGCCGGGGAAAGTCAGCAACAGGCCCTCCAGCGCCTCGATGGCCCGGATGTCCAGGTGATTGGTGGGTTCGTCCAGCACGAGCACCTGCGCCCGCGTCACGCTCAGCCGCGCGAGGCTCAGGCGGGTGCGCTGCCCCCCCGACAGCCCGGGGACAGGAAAGTCGGGGCCGCCGGGAAGGCCCACTTGCGCGGCGACCTCGTGGAGCTGGTGCGGCGTGAGGACGGGGTTGGCGTCCAGCAGTGCCTCCCCGACCGTTGCCACGTCCGCCAGTTCCTCGCCGTGCTGGCCCGCCGCGTACACCCCCAGGCCCTGGCCCCAGCGGACCTCTCCCGTGTGGGGCAAGGTGCCGAGCAGGGCCGCCAGCAACGTACTTTTGCCACCGCCGTTCGGCCCGGTCAGGGCGATCCGGTCGCCCCGGCGCACGTCCAGCCGGACGCCGGACAGGACTTCGTGCCCGTCGCGCGTCACGGTCAGGTCACGGACGGTCAGGACCTCCGCGGGGCCGGGAGGCGCGTCCGGCAGGTCCAGCCGGACGGTGCGGCGGTCCTGAAAGGGCTTGTCGCCCGCCTGGGCGTCCAGGCGTTCCAGTTGACGGTCCAGGGCACGGGCACGCCCGGCGAGCGTGTTGGAGACGTTCTCGGCCTTGTTCTTCGCGGGCAGCAGGGCCTGATTCCCGGCGCGGCGGTGGTTGAACTTCCCGGCACTCTCGCCCGCCGAACGCAGGCGGCCCTGTTCCTGCATCAGCGCCTCGCGTTTGCGCCGGTACGCCGCATGGTCCCGCTCCTGGGCCTCCCGCAGCCCAGCTTTCACCTCCATCGCCGCCGTGTACCCACCGGGATAGACGGTCAGCCGCCCCCGTTCCAGCTCCGCCGTGCGGGTCGTCACCGCGTCCAGAAAGGCGCGGTCGTGGCTCGCCAGCACGAAGGCCGCGTCCGATGCACGAATCCAGCCTTCCAGCCAGGCCGCGCCGCCGGCGTCGAGGTGGTTGGTGGGTTCGTCCAGCAGGTACAGGTCGGCGGGCGAGAGCAGCAGCCTTGAGAGCATCACGCGCCGGGTCTGCCCGCCCGAGAGCCGCGCGGCGACCGCCTGCGGGTCGAGGTCCAGGCCATGCAGAACGCTGGCGGCCCGCGCCCCGAAGTCGTAGCCACCGGCCAGGCGGTACGTTTCCTCGGCGTCGGCAAAGGTGCTCAGCGCCTCGTCCGTGCCCTCGGTGAGCCGGGCCGAGGCGAGATTGAACGCCTGGTGCGCCGCCCGCAGGTTTTCCGGGGTCACCGCGTCCAGCACCGTGCCCGTCCCGGTGCCGGCGTGCTGGGCCAGCAGGGCCACCCGTCCCGTTCGCCACACCGTTCCCGCGTCCGGCGGGTCCACGCCCGCCATGACGCGCAGCAGCGACGTTTTACCGCCGCCATTTTCTCCGACCAGCGCGAGCCGCTCGCCCGCACCGATCTCCAAGTCCACCGCCTCAAAAATCGTCCGGTCGCCGAACACGCGCGCGACTCCATTCAACCGCAACAAACGGTCACCCCCTGCGGGCGAGCCGTCCCACCTTTCCCGGATCGCCGGGACCGGGCGGGACGTGGCTTCAAGCCGGTTTCAGAGCAGGGGGAGGAGGCGCAAGACCGGGAATCCTTTGAATGGAGGAAGGCAGGAGCGCCGGGCAACCCGGACCGCTGCGGTCAGGTTAGCGCACGGGCGGGGCGCACAGGCTCCGCCAGATGGCCGAGTCAGACCAACTCTCTGATTCCAGAACATCCGGGCAAGCCACCGGATCTTCTCCACAGGCTCAGGGGCGGCCCTTTGCCCTTCTTGCAGGAAGGGGCGGAAGCAGACCTGCTCCTGGTCTATCGCCGCCCGCCGGTCTTCGTCTCGCTCAGCCCGGATTCGTCTCCGACCAGTCCGAAGGTCGTATCACTCCCGCCGGCGCAGCGTCAGCGCCAGCAGAAAAATGGCCGTGTTGACCAGCACGATGGTTGCGCCCGGCGCGGTGTTCAGGAAGTAGCTGAGGTACAGCCCCACCACGCCGCCGACGGTGCCCAGCAGGGCCGCCAGCCCGATCATCTTCTTGAGGCTGCGGGCCAGCAGGCGGGCGGCCGCGCTGGACGTGATCAGCAGGCTCACGCTGAGGGTGGTGCCGACGAGCTGCACGGTCAGCACCACCACCAGCCCGATCAGGATCAGCAACAGGTTGTTCAGCCCACGCACTGGCAGACCGGTGGCGCGGGCCTCGGTGGGGTCGAAGGAGGCCAGCAGCAGTTCCTTCTGGACGGCGGTCAGCAGGGCACCCACGAGCACCGTCACGCCCAGCGCGCTCCACAGGTCGCCCGGCGTGACCCCCAGCGGGTTCCCGATCAGGAAGTTGCTGAGGTCGGTGGTGAAGGTGGGCGCGCGCGAGAGCATCACCACGCCCAGCGCGAACATCCCCACGAACACGATGCCGATGGCGCTGTCCTGCTTCAGCCCGCTGCGCTGCCCAACGGCCCCGATGCCCAGGGCCGTCAGCACGGCGGCGACCAGCGCGCCCACCAGCAGATTCCCGCCCGCCAGAAACGCCCCCACGATGCCCGGAAAGACGGCGTGGCTCATCGCGTCCCCGATATAGCTCAGGCCGCGCAGCACCACCCACGCGCCCACCAGCGCGCACAGCACGCTCACCAGCACGACCGCCAGCAGCGCCCGCACGAAGAAGTCGAATTGCAGGGGGTCGGTCAGCAGGTGCATGGGGTCGCCTTCGGCGTCGGGTGGTCGGTGGGACAGTGGGGTGCGGGATGCGGCGCGCGGTTTGCCGTCTGCTCTGCCATCTGCTTCACGCCTCCGCGTGGGTGTGCCCGAGGTGGCTGGAGCTGAAGGTGGCCTCGATGTTGTGCGGCGTGTACACCTCGGCGGGCGTGCCGTCCGCGACGACGCGCCGGTTCACCAGCACCAGGTGATCGCACCAGCGCCGGGCCTGCTCCAGGTCGTGGGTGACCATCACCACCGCGCGGCCCGCGTCGGCCTGGGCGCGCAGCAGGGCCATCAGCTGCTCCTGCGTGGCCGCGTCCACCCCGGTCAGCGGTTCGTCCAGCAGCAGCACGCGGGCGTCCCGCGCGAGCATCCGGGCCAGCAGCACCCGCTGGCGCTGCCCGCCGCTCAGGGCGCCGATGTGCCGCCCGCGCAGCTTGTACACGCCGGTCTGCCGCAGGGCGTCCGCCACCCGCTCGCGGTCGGTGCGGCCCGGCCAGCGCAGCCAGCCCACCCGCCCGGTGCGGCCCATCATCGCCACGTCCCAGACCGTCACCGGAAAGGCCCAGTCCAGGGTCTGCTGCTGGGGCACGTAGGCCACGTCGTCCCGCGCGCTGCCCCCCTCCGTGAACACCACCTCGCCCGCCGTGGGCGCATTCAGGCCCACCAGCGTCTTGAGGAGCGTGCTTTTGCCCGCCCCGTTCGGCCCGATCACGGCGCTGAAGGTGCCCGGCGCGAACTGCACCGTCGCGTCTTCCAGCGCCAGATGGGTGCCGTACCGCACCGTCAGGTTCTCCACACCCAGCATCCGGGCAGCATAGCGCGCGGGGAGTTGATATTGCGAGGGCGGAATCAAGAAGCTGGACGGGACAAGCTCTTGACCGCGTCCCGCGCCCGGCACACCGCCTCCCTACCTCAGCGCCCTGACCATCGTGTCCACGTTCGCCCGGAACGCCTTCAGGTACGTGTCGCCCGCGCTGCCGCTGGGGCCGAGGGCGTCGGTGTAGAGCGGCGGGGCGATCTTCGTGCCGGTTTCGCGGGCGAGGGTCTGGGCCAGCCGGGCGTTCACGGTGTTCTCGGTGAAAATCACGCGCGCGCCGCTTTTCTTCACGGCCTGGATCAGCCCGGCCAGTTCGCGGGCGCTGGGTTCGCGCTCGGTGCCCAGGCCGGGAATGACCGTCCCGATCACCTTCAGCCCGTAGCGGTCCGCGAGGTAATGCAGGCTGTCATGGTTCGTGACGATCTGGCGGCGCGCGGCGGGGAGGGTGGCGAACTGCTTCCTGGCGTAGCCGTCCAGGCCGATCACCTGCTCCACGAAGGTGTTCAGGTTGTCCTCGTAGCTTTTCTTTCCGGCGGGGTCGAGCTTGATCAGCGCAGTGGCGGCGTTGCGGGCGTAGCCCACGGCGAGGGCCGGGTCCCACCAGGCGTGTGGGTCGGGAGCGCGGCCACCGGGGGCCGCCCGCAGCTTCAGGCCCGCCGTGAGTTCCTGCACCGGGACTCTGGGCGCGGCGGCCTTCAGTTTCGGCAGCCAGGGTTCCAGGCCCGCGCCGTTGGCGAACAGCACCCGGCTTCCCGCCAGACTGCGAATGGCCCCCGTGGTCGGCTGGAAGGTGTGCGCGTCGCTGCCCGGCGGCACGATCACGTTCACGCGGACGCGGGTGCCTCCCACCGCCTTCACGAAGTCGCCGATGATGCTGGTGGTCGCGCTGACGGGCAGGGCGGCGGCCTTCGCCGTGGGCAGGCCGCAGACGGCGAGGATGACGGCGAGCCGCAGGGAGGCCGGGAAGTGGGGAAGAGGCATAATGATTTATCTTTATCAAAAAGTAGAGCGGTGCGGATGAATGGCGGCTCATCCTCGCGGTGTGTGCTGTGGCCGGCCTGCCCCCCCTGGCAGCGGTTCCACAGGGCGGCTTACACTGCGCCCCATGACCCAGGCTGCCCCCCTCCCCGAATGGTACAAGAGCGCCGTCTTCTACGAACTCTCGGTCCGCACCTACGCCGACGGCAACGGCGACGGCAAGGGCGACTTTCCCGGCCTGACCGGGAAACTCGACTACCTCAAGAACCTGGGCGTGGACTGCCTGTGGCTCCTGCCCTTCTTCCCCAGCCCCCTGCGCGACGACGGCTACGACGTGGCCGACTACACCGGCATTCACCCCGACCTGGGCACGCTGGACGACTTCAAGGTCTTCCTAAGGGAGGCGCATGGGCGCGGCCTGCGCGTGATCGGCGACCTGGTGACCAACCACACGTCCTCCGATCACCCGTGGTTCCAGGCGGCGCGGCGCGGCCCCACCCTGCCCGACGGCAGCCCCAACGAGTACTTCGACTACTACGTCTGGAGCGACACGGGCACCGAGTACGCGGGCGCACGCATCATCTTCACCGACACCGAGACGAGCAATTGGACCTACGACGAGGTGGCCGGGAAGTACTACTGGCACCGCTTCTTCGCCTCACAGCCCGACCTCAATTACGACAACCCGAAGGTACAGGAGGAACTGCTGAACGCTCTGCGCTTCTGGCTGGACCTGGGGTTGGACGGCTTCCGGGTGGACGCCGTGCCCTACCTGATCGAGCGCGAGGGGACCAACTGCGAGAACCTCCCCGAGACGCACGCCATTTTGCAGCATCTCCGCCGCGTCGTGGACGAGGAATATCCGGGCCGCCTGCTGCTCGCGGAGGCGAACCAGTGGCCCGAGGAGGTCGTGGAGTACTTCGGCACGGAGGCCGCGCCCGAGTTCCACATGTGCTTCAACTTTCCAGTGATGCCCCGGCTGTACATGAGCCTGAAGCGTGAGGACACTTCCTCCATCCGCGAGATCATGGGCCGCCTGCCCCAGATTCCCAGCTTCGGCCAGTGGGCGACCTTCCTGCGCAACCACGACGAACTGACGCTGGAGATGGTGACCGACGACGAGCGGGCCTTCATGTACGCGGCCTACGCGCCCGACACCCGCATGAAAATTAACGTGGGCATTCGCCGCCGCCTGGCGCCGCTGCTCGACAACGACCGCCGCCGCGTCGAGCTGCTGACCACCGTGCTGCTGGCCCTGCCCGGCAGCCCCATCCTGTATTACGGCGACGAGATCGGCATGGGCGACAACCTCTCGCTGGCCGACCGCAACGGCGTGCGGACCCCGATGCAGTGGAACGCGGGCATCAGCGGCGGCTTTTCCACCGCCCTGCCCGAACAGTGCTTCTTTCCGCCCAACCAGGACCCGGTGTACGGCTATCAGCGCGTGAACGTGAACGCGCAGGAACAGGACCCCAGCAGCCTGCTGAAATGGATGTCGCGCCAGCTCGAACTGCGCCGCGCCCATCCGGCCTTTGCCGTCGGCGACCTGACCTTTATCGAGTCGGGCAATCCCGCCGTGCTGGCCTTTGTCCGCACCACCCCCGACGAGACGCTTCTGATCGTGAGCAATTTTGCCGGGAACGCGCAGGCGGCGCACCTCGACCTCTCGGCGTATATGGGCCGGGTGCCGGTGACGCTGGCCGGGGCCAGTCCCTTCCCGCCCGTCGCGGAAGGGCCGTATCCCATGATTCTGGGCAAGTACGACTATTACTGGCTGCGGCTGAACTGAAGCTTCGGGCAGCCACAACAAGAATGCCCCGGCAAACGCTGGGGCATTCTTGTTGGCTGGAAGCTTTCCTCAGTCGTTGCTGCTGCCGCCGATTCCGAACAGCCGCAGAATGAACAGGAACATGTTGATGAAGTCCAGATACAGGGCCAGCGCGCCGTTGATGGCGGCCCGCTCGGCGGTTTCGCCACTGATGCCGCTGAGGGCCAGGTTGCGCAGCATCTGCGTGTCGTAGGCGGTCAAGCCCGCGAACAGCAGCACGCCGACGATGCTGATGCCCAACGTCAGGGCGCTGCTCGCCACGAACATGTTCACGATCATGGCGACGAACAGGCCCAGGACGGCGAACAGGAAGAAGCGGCCCATCGCGCTGAGGTCACGCTTGATCACGAAGCCCGCCACGCTCATGGCGGCGAAGGTGCCCGCCGTGGTCAGAAAGGCCGAGATCACCGCACTGGGGCTGTACGCGAACAGCAGGGCGCTGAAGGTCAGGCCGGTCAATGCGGCGTAGGCGATAAACAGCAGACCCGCCACAGCGCTGCTGAGGCGCTGCGCGAACATGCTCAGCACAAAGACCAGGGCAAGCTGCGCCAGCACCAGCGGCAGCCGCAGGCTCATCACCTGATACGCCAGCCCCTCGTTCTGCCAGGTCAGGTAGGCGACCCCAGCGGTCAGGGCCAGCCCCGCCGCCATCCACGAGTACGTCCGCGCCATGAAGGTGCGGACCAGAGTTTCCGTTCGGGTAGCAGTCAGTTGCATACGGAAGAGGATACGGGGCGGCGGGGCGAAAGGTTCCCGGGGAGCCGTCAGGGGTCAGCTCTCAGCTTGCAGCAACAAAAAGGCCCCCGCACAGGCCAGAGCTTTTCCGTCTTCTGCTGGCGGCTCCCCTACCTTCTCACCAGCAGCGCCAGCGGGAACTCCTCCAGCACCTTCGCCAGCGGGATTTTCTCGCTGCGGGCGCGGAAGCGTTGCCCGGTCAGCACGTTCTCGTAGGTGCCGGGGCGGGGGAGGGTCAGTTGGCGGTTGCCCCAGGTTTCACCCCGCGCCCAGGGCGTTCCCTCGCGCGTGAGGGTATACGTGAAGCGCGGCGCGACCGTGACGGCCACCTCGTCCCCGTGCTGTCTGGCAAAGGCCAGCAGGTACTTTCCGGCCTCGATGGGGCGGTAGCTGCCGTGCCGGAACAGGTTGGGGAAGGCGGCGCGTGCTCGCAGGGCCGCCCAGGTGACCAGCAGTTTCACGCCGCCGTCCTCGTAGCGGGCGAGGAGATCGTGGGCGAGTTTCAGGCCGTCTTCCGCGTGGCGTTTCTCGATGCGGGAAAGGAGCCGGGTACGCCAGGCGTAGTCCACCGGGCGGCGGTTGTCGGGGTCCACCAGGCTCTGGTTCCAGCCCTCGCCGCCCTGGTAGGTGTCGGGCATGCCGGGCGCGGTCAGGCGTACCAGCGCCGCCGAGAGGCCGTTCTGCGCGCCGTAGGGGCTGATGCGGGTGTGCAGTTCGCGCAGACTTTCCGCGAATCGTCCCTCTGCCAGCAACCCGCGCACCAGGCCATCCAGCGCCTCCTCGTACTCCTGGTCGGGGGCGGCCCAGCTCGTGCGGAGTTTGGCCTCACGGGCAGCCTTGAGGGCATACGCGCTCAGGCGGTCGGCGAAGTCGTCCGTCTGGCCGTCCAGCGGGTAGGCCCCCAGGGCGGACTGGAGAAAGGTGTAGGTGTCGAGCGCGGTGGGGGCCGGCCCCAGGTCGAGCGGGCGCTCCAGGCTGCGGATCAGGGGCGACCAGCCGCTCAGGTACGCCGCCCAGGTCTGCGGCATCTCGCTCAGCACGCTGATGCGGGCGCGGGTGTCCTCGCCCCGCTTCGTGTCGTGGGTGCTGCCCGCGAGCATGGAGCCGGGCCAGCGTTCCGCCCGTTGCCCCGCGTCCCGGTGGAAGGCCCGCAGCGGCGTGCCGAACAGCGCCGGGTCGCCGCCCACCTCGTTCAGCGAGAGGAGGCGCGCGTAACGGTAAAAGGCCGTATCCTCCGCCCCCTTCGCGGTCACCGGACCGGTGAGCTGCTGGAACTTCAGCGCGAAGCCCGCATACCGCTCGCGGGTGGCCTCGTCCGGCGCGTCCAGCTTGAGGACCGCCTCCAGAAAGTCGAAGAGGCTGGGGTCGAGGTCGCGCTGGCCCTGGCGACTGTGGCTCCGCGCGTCGCGGATGGCCCGCTCGATCTTGGCGTTGTCGCCCGGCTCGCGCGACCCGTCCGCGCGGACGTAGGTGCGGTACACCGGGAAGGCGGCGATCACCTCGCGGATCACGTCGCGCAGCGCACTCAGGGTGAAGTCGCGCGAGCGCAGGTCCGCCTCGGCGATGCGTTCCAGGTGCTCGGCCAGCACGTTCACCTCACCGGGCAACGACACGCGCTGAATCAGCAGTTTGCCCCGGTAGAGGTGGTCGCCGTAGCTCTCGCGGTCCCCGGTGAAGCGGCGGTACATGGCCGTCAGCTCCTCCTCGTTCGTCCCGTCCACGAACACGCCGTTCAGTTGGGCCAGGAAGTCATAGCCGGTCGTGCCGTGAACGGCCCAGCCGTCCGGCAGCCGCTCGCCCGGTTCCAGAATCTTTTCCGCGACCACGTAGAGGGGAAGAGGTTCGCCCTCCCGCCACTCGCGCCCCAGCGCCTCCGCCGCGCCGCGTTGCAGCGCCTGGAAATACCCGGCGGGGTCGAACAGGCCGTCGGTGTGGTCCAGCCGCACACCCTTCACCACGCCGTCCCGGACCAGCTCCAGCAGCTTGGCGTGTGCCCAGGCGAACACGCGCGGGTCTTCCATCCGCAGCGCCGCCAGATCGTTGATGTCGAAAAAGCGCCGGTAGTTGATCTGCTCAGCGGCCACCCGCCACGACGCCAGGCGGTAGTTCTGCTCCTGAATCAGCGCGTCGAGCCGGGCGGGGTCGGCGTTGACGGCCTCCACCACGCGGTCCAGGGTTTCCCGGACCGGGCGGGACACGTCCGCCAATGCCCCCAGACGGCGGGTCATTACCTCGCCCTCCTGGGCGCGGGCCAGGCGGCCTTCGTCGGTCAGGTCGGCGCTGCCCGCACGGGGCAGGTTGCCCGCCGCCCGCGCGATGCTGGACAGTTCCGCCTGTTCGGCGTGCGGCGTGCCGGGGGCCAGCTCTGCGGCCACCTCCTCTAGCAGCGGTGCGAGGGTGCGGGGCGAGAGAGGCAGCTGCCGTTCCCAGTACGTCAGCCCGAAGCGTCCGCCTTCCCGCGTCAGGTGCAGCTCACCGCGTTCCAGCACGCGCCCGTACTGGTCGCCCAGCACCGGCAGCAGCACTTTATTTTCCAGCGCCCGCTTCAGGGGCTGCCAGGAGATGTCGAAGAAGTGGGCGTAGCGGCTGGCCTGCCCGTGGGTCAGCACGTCCTCCCAGTAGGGGTTGTGGCCGCCCTGGATGCCCATGTGGTTGGGCACGAAATCCACGATCAGGCCCAGCCCGAGTTCCCCCGCCCGCGCCGCCAGCCGCCGCAAGCCGGCCTCGCCGCCCAGCTCGGGGTCCACCTGGGCATGGTCGGTCACGTCGTAGCCGTGCGTGGACCCTGGTGCGCTCGTCCAGACGGGGGAGAGGTACAGGTCGGTGATACCCAGCCGTTTCAGGTACGGCAGCACCCGCCGCGCCGCCGCGAAGTCGAAGCCCGCGTGCAGTTGCAGGCGGTAGGTGGCGGAAGGGATGTGGGTCGGGGGCTGTGAGGTGTGGGGTGTGGGGTCGGTCATGCCCCGGACCCCAGCAAGGCGGCCTCGCCGCGTTCCAGCGTGCGGTCCTCGCGGCCCTCGGAGTGCAGGAACACCCGCGCCGGGAGGGGGAAGGGCAGGTCCAGGCTTTCCGCGTCCACCGCTTCCCGCCCCACGTTCCACAGCAGCACCCGTGCGCCGTCCTGCGTGGCGTGGCGCACCCACAGCACGTCCCCGCCATTCCCGGAAGACACCGCTCCGGCGCTGAGGTTGCGGCGCTCACGGTCCTTCAGCACGGCGTCCTCGCGGCGCAGCCTCAGCAACTCGCGGTAGAGGGCCAGGGTGCGGGCGTGCTCGCCCCCCTCGCGTTCGGCCCAGTCCAGTTTCGCCAGCTCGAAGGTCGCCTCGGCCTGTGGGTCCAGCACGTTCTCGCCGCTGAAGCCCTCGAAGTGGCCGAATTCCTTCTTGCGGCCCTCGCTGACGAGGTGGCCCAGTTCGCCGTGGTGGTCACTGAAGAAGGGGAAGGGCGCGGACGCGGCCCACTCCTGCCCCTGGAACAGCAGCGGCGTGGTGGGCAGGCTCAGCAGCAGCATGGAAGCGCCCCGGAACATGGCTGGCGTGACCCGCTCCAGGTGATGCACCCGGTCGCCCACCGCGCGGTTGCCGATCTGGTCGTGGTTCTGGATGAAGTAGACGAAGCTGGGCGAGTTCAGCGCGCCCGCGGGTTTGCCACGTGGAGCCTTCTCCAGCGGCCACTCCTGCCCCTCGAAGACCCAGCCCCGGTCGATCACGTTCGCCAATGCCGCCGCCCCGCCCCGGAACGGCCCGTAATAGCCGTCGCGGTCGCCGGTCAGCGTGACGCGCACCTCGTGGTGGAAGTCGTCCACCCACATGCCGTCGAGGTGGTACTCGGTGACCACTTCGGGAAGGTTGCGGTAGTCCTCGGCCAGCAGCAGGTGGGTGCCGCCCAGCTTGTGGACCTCGTCCGCCAGTTCGCGCAGGATGTGGACCGGGGAGTCGTCCTGCATCTCCTGGGTGGCGTCCAGCCGCAGTCCGTCGAAGCGGTAGTCGCGCAGCCACATCCGGGCATTGCCGGTGATGTACCGCCGCATATGCGGTTCGGCGTAGTCCAGCCCGGCCCCCCAGGGGGTCTGGAAACGGTCGGTGAAGTAGCGGGGGCTGTAGGCGCTCAGGTAATTTCCGTCCGGCCCGAAGTGGTTGTAGACGGCATCGAGAAACACACCCAGCCCCAGCCCGTGCGCGGCGTCCACGAAGGCCATCAGGTCTTCCGGTCGGCCATAGGGCGCGTAGGGGGCATAGAGCGCTGCGCCGTCGTAGCCCCACCCCCGCTGGCCGGGAAAGGCCGCCAACGGCATCAGTTCGATGGCCGTCACGCCCAGCGCCTTCAGCTCCGGCAGTTTCCCCAGCGCCGCCCGGTAGGTCCCTTCCAGGGTAAAGGTACCGACATGCAGCTCGTAGAACACACAGTCGGAGAGCGGGAGGCCGCGCCAGCCCGTGTTCTGCCACTCGTAAGCGTGCGGGTCCACCACCTCGGCCTCGCCGTGGACGCCGTCCGGCAGGAAGCGGGCGTAGGGATCGGGCGTGGGCACGCCGTCCAGCAGGAACAGGTAGCGCGCCCCTACCTGGACGGGCACGACCAGCTCGAAAAAGCCGTCCCCGAGCGCGGGCATGGGGTAAACGACCCCGTTCACGCGCACGCCGACCTCCCGCGCCGTGGTGGTCCAGACGCGAAAGCGGGTGCCGCTCCCCCCGGGCAGCAGGTGGGCACCCAGCCGGGTGGCGAGGGTGTCGGAGGCGGATTCGGGTGTCGGGTGATCCTTCGGAGAGGTCGTCATGCAAGGCTCCTTCCAGGCCGCCCGTCCGGGGTCGAACGGCGGCAAACGGGTCAGGGTAGGGGTGCCGGGTCAGCCACAGGTGAGCCGAGGCTCAAGGTCGCTGGCCCGAGGCTGTAGGACGCAACAGAAAACGATGAAGAAAGCCTGTTCGTCGCGGATGAACGCCCGCAGGCCGCCCACTTCTGTGTTGAACAGGCAGGCTCTGTAGGCTTCCGCTCCCCATCCGCCTGGGACGAGTAAAGGGGCGGGTGCTAGGGGTGGCGTGCGCAGCGGTAGAGCTTCACGCTGCGTGCCCGCAGGGACGTTTCCTGGCCGGCGTCCAGGGTTTCCTCGGCGGCGTCGTCACTGGTGTCGAGCAGCAGGTCCCAGGTGCGGCAGCCGCCCAGTTCCGGCAGCCGGAAAGGCAGATCCACGTAGGAGGAGCTGAGCAGCAGCAGCAGGTGGTCGTCGTGCAGGGGCTGGCCGCCCGCGTCCACATCGTCCAGGCCACCGCCATCGAGGAACATGCCCAGCGACTGGGTCTGCGGGTTGTTCCAGTCGGCGTCGCTCATCTCCTGGCCGTCGAAACGCAGCCACACGATGTCACGCACGTCCTCGCCGCGAATGGTGCGGCCACTGAAGAACTTGCGGCGGTGCAGCGCCGGGTGCGACTTGCGCAGCGCAATCAGCTTGCGGGTAAAGGCCAGCAGGTCCGCGTCCACGTTCTGCCAGTCGTACCAGCTGATGGGGTTGTCCTGACAGTAGGCGTTGTTGTTGCCCCCCTGGGTGCGCCCGATCTCGTCGCCGCCCAGCAGCATCGGCGTGCCCTGCCCCAGCAGCAGAGTCGCCAGGAAGTTGCGCTGCTGCTGCCGCCGCAGCCGGTTGATCTCCGGGTCGTCGGTTTCGCCCTCCACGCCGCAGTTCCAGGTGAGGTTGTGGTTGTGGCCGTCCTGGTTGCCCTCGCCGTTCGCCTCGTTGTGCTTGTGCTCGTAGGTCACCGAGTCGCGCAGGGTAAAGCCGTCGTGGGCGGTCACGAAGTTGATGGAGGCGTACGGCTTGCGGCCATCGTTCTGATAGAGGTCGCTGCTGCCCGTCAGGCGGTAGCCGATCTCGGAGGCCAAGCCGCCCTCGCCCTTCCAGAAAGCGCGCATGTCGTCGCGGTAGATGCCGTTCCACTCGGCCCAGTTCACCGGAAAGTTGCCGACCTGATAGCCGCCCTCGCCCACGTCCCAGGGTTCGGCGATCAGCTTGACGCGGCTGATGACCGGGTCCTGGTGGATGATGGTGAAAAAGCCCGAGAGCTGGTCGACTTCGTGCAGCCCGCGCGCCAGCGTACTCGCCAGGTCGAAGCGGAAGCCGTCCACGTGCATGTCGGTGACCCAGTAGCGCAGCGAGTCCATGATCAGCTGGAGGGTCTGCGGGTGCCGGACGTTCAGGCTGTTGCCGGTGCCGGTGTAGTCGAAGTAGAAGCGGGGGTTCTCCGCCACCAGCCGGTAATAGGTGGGGTTGTCGATGCCCTTGAAGCTCAGGGTCGGCCCCATGTGGTTGCCCTCGGCGGTGTGGTTGTACACCACGTCCAGAATCACCTCGATGCCTGCGTCGTGCAGGGCGCGCACCATGTTCTTGAACTCGGGCACCGCGCCCGCCGGGTCGCCGCGCCGCGCCGCCGCCGAGTAGCGCACGTCCGGCGCGAAGAAACTCAGGGTGGAGTAGCCCCAGTAGTTGGTCAGGCCCTTGTCCAGCAAAAAGGGGTCGTCCACATGCTGATGCACCGGCAGGAACTCGATGGCGGTGATGCCCAGGTCCCGCAGGTAGTTCAGGACCGGCTCGGTCGCCACGCCCGCGTAGGTGCCCCTCAACGCCTCGGGCACGTCGGGATGCGTCATGGTCAGGCCCTTGACGTGGGCCTCGTAGATCACCGAGCGGTGAAAGGGCACACCCGGCTTCTGATCCCCCACCCAGTTGAAGCCCGGGTCGATCACGATGCCCAGGGGCGCGCCGCGCTGCTCTTCGGGCTGCATCACGGTGTCCTCTTCGCCGGGCACGTAGCCGAACACGCCCGCGTCAAAGCGTTCGGTGCCGTCGAGCGCCTTGGCGTAGGGGTCGAGCAGCACCACATTCGGGTTGAAGCGCAGCCCCCGCTCCGGGGCGTACTCGCCGTGTACCCGGTAGCCGTACCTCTGCCCCGGTCGGGCCGCAGGCAGATAGCCGTGCCACACGAAGGCGGTCTGCTCGGTGAGCGGGTAACGGGTCTCCTGGCCGTCCTCGCCGAACAGGCACAGCTCCACGGCGGCCGCGTTCTCGGAATACAGGGCGAAGTTGGTGCCCTTGCCGTCCCAGGTCGCGCCGAGGGGATAGGGACTGCCGGGCAGGATGTTCGAGGTGGCGGTGTCTGCCACAGACACGGGGAGAGCGGGTTCGGTGGTCGTCATGCTGGCCTCCACGGGCACGCGGCCCGGTCAATAGGGAAAAGAGAGGGGAAACAAAAAAAGCGGCGGCTCCCGGTCAACCCGTGAAGTCGCCGCCCAGCTTTGGAAACGTTACCAGAATGCTCTCATCCCGCACGCGAAATGGCTTACACAGACCCCGGCAGACGCCGTTTCTCAAGAATGGCGCAAGGGCCGGGGCGACGTCAGAATCCGGGCTGTCAGAAGCCCAGCCGTCCGCGCGGCCCCTGGAGCTGGGCCAGCTTCTCGGGCGTCCAGAGTTCGTAGGTGTACATCGGGTACTGACGCTTGAAGCGGCCCACCCGGTCCCAGACCTCGCGCGACTCGAACGGCACGACCAGCAGAAGCCGGATCACGCTGTCCTCGGCGTCGTAGATGTAGAAATCGAAGTAGAAGGACTGCTCGTTGCCCCTGTCGGTGAACAGTGGGAAGGGAAAGGCCCGGTAGCGCCACGCCTTGTTCTTCTCGGTCAGGATGCGGGCCGCGACTCTTTTGAGGTTGCTGTCGGGAAAGGTCAGCCGCTCGCCGTCGCGGTCACGAAAGACAGTCTCGGCGGCGGGCGCGTCGAGCTGCACCCGCTTGAGTTCGGGCAGGGGCTTTTTCTTCGCCAGCTTCGGTGGGAGCTGGCGGGCCGGGCCGGGTTTGAAGGTCCGCTCCCCCGGTCCGCCGCGCTCTTCCCCCTCGCCGGGTTTGCGGCGGGCCGGGTTGATGCTGCCCCGCCGGGCCGCGCCGCTGCGGGCATCTTCCCGCCGGGCCTGGGCCGACTTCGGCTGGGCCTTCCCTGACTGCGCGGCCCTGGGCTGAGCCGAACGGCCTTCCCCCCGGTCCTCCTGGCGGGAGGAACGCTCCTGCACGGGCCGGGTGGTGTCCCGGGTGGCGCCACCACGCCCCTGCGCCATGTTCCGTTTGGGCGCGCGGCCTCTTGATCCCTTCTTCGGTCCGGTCATGGGGGTAGTGTAGCGGCCAGCCGCCAGCGTCCAGCGGCCAGCAACACACAAGCCCCAGCGGGGGCCGGGGCTTTGCGTCTTTGCTGCTTATTGGGCTGCTGGCTGGGCTGCTTGCGGACGGCTGGGCGCTTCTGATACGGACTCCGTCCTGATTCCTGACCAGCTTGGAGGAGCACCGGCCGTTCATCCGGCTCCCGGAAGCCGTCTTACTTCGCCAGCCCGCGCACCACGCTCAGGTCCACGAACCTGTTCAGGTCCGGCACGTCGCGCGCGAAGCCCGCCTCCTTGTTGAGCTGGGCGTACTCGGCCAGGGTCTTCAGGTTGATGTCCCAGGTGACCTTCGTGCGCGCCAGAGCCTTGAACAGCTCCGCCGTGTTGGGCCGCTTCCCGGTGAAGGCGTAGATCTGGTCCGCGATCGCCTTTTGCGCGCCCGCATTGCTCTTGCCGATAAAGGTGATGGCGGCGAGGTGCCCGCGCAGCAGCCCCCTCACGGCTTCCGGGTTCTGCGCGGCGTACTTCGTGTTCACGACCAGCACAGTCGTCGTGTAGTTGCCGCCGGCCCAGATGGCTTTTTCGCTCGCGAGGAGTTTCGCGCCCTGCGACTCCATCACCGCGCCCCAGGGTTCCTGCACCAGCGCGGCGTCCACCTGCTTGCCCGCGAAGGCGGCGGGCATGTTGGCCGGGTCGATCGGCACGACGGTCACGGTGCCGCCCTCGTCGGTCGCCTTCAGGCCGTTCTCGTGCAGCAGGTGGCGCAGGCTGATGTCCTGGGTGGAGCCGCGCGTGGGCACGGCGACCTTCTTGCCGCTCAGGCCCTTCACGTTGCGCAGGCCGCTGTCCTTCCGTCCCACCAGCACCGCGCCCGCGTTCGCCGCGCCCGCATAGACCTGAATCGGCACGCCCCGCATAAAGGCGTTCATCGCCGGGCCGGGGCCGACGTAGGCCGCGTCGATGGCCCCCGCCGCAAAGGCCTCGTTGATCTGTGAGCCGTTGGCGAACTCCTTGACGACCAGTTTGACGTTGCCCAGTTCCTTCTGGAACAGGCCGCGCTGCACCCCGACCAGTCCGGCGGCATGCGTCACGTTGGGAAAAACGCCCAGGCGGAGTTCTCTGGCCTGCTGCGCGTTCGAGCTGCCCGCGAGGAGGGCCAGCGTGCTGAGAGAGAGGAGGATGCCCTTCATGGGGGAAAAGATAGCAGATAAGTTTACTTCTTTTGTAAACTAGGCTGGACGGGTGCCACCGCCGGGATGTGCATGGTGTGTAAAGTCAGGAGGACAGGGGGCGGCGGCCTCCCTTACCCTGGGGCCATGAAGCCCAGAGTGCTGCTCCTGACCGCCGCCGCTGCCCTGCTCGGAAGTGTCGGTGCCGCCGCGCCCACCTCTATCAGCTACCGCACCTTCCATTACACCTGCGACGGCGGCAGGAAAATCGACGTTTCCTACGTGAACTACGGCAAGAACGGTCCCCTGTTCGCGGTGCTGAACTGGCGGGGCCAGCAGTACGGCCTCTCGCAGGCGATCTCGGCCAGCGGCGCGCGCTACGCGAGCCTGTACGGCCCCACCACGGCGGATGGCGGCCTGGAATGGTGGGAACATCAGGGACAGGCCGACCTGAAGACCTTCGTGGGCACCGACACCCGCGACACCCGCGCCCTGCTGACCAACTGCAAGCCCCGGCGCTGAAATGAGGCGTGGGCGCGCAGGCACGGGAATCCGCCTGCCTCCCCCGCATTGCTGGAAGAAACCTAACCGCTGCCCAGCCGCCGCTTCAGCAGCAGCAGTTGCCCCACGTGGTAGGCATTGTGGTCCGCGGCCAGCAGGAATTCCCGCAGCCACGTCTGACCCTTTCCGTGGGGCGCGGCTCCGTTGGGGACGGTGGCGAGCAGGTCGGTTCGCAGGTCGTCCAGCAGCCCCAGCAGCGCGGCCAGGTCGTCCCGGAACGCCTGTGCCTCGGCCTGCCAGTCTTCTGCGGTGGCCGCTCTGCTCCTGCCCGGCCAGTAGTCGGCGGGCCAGTCGGGTTCCGTATAGCCGGCGTCCCGCACGAAATTGAGGATGTCGCGCTGGGTGAAGCGCAGGTGCGAGAGGAGTTCCCAGGCGGAGTAGGGGAGGTTCTCCCCGCGGTCATTGATGCGCTCCAGGGGAAAATCCTTCAGCACGTCGTCCAGCGTGACGTGGGCCTGCCGCGCGGTGAGCAGCGCGCGGATGTGGGCACGCAGGGCCGCGTCTGCCCTGTCGGTCATCCCGGTGGTCATGGGTCACTGTACTGCCCTGTATCGTTACCTCCCGCGCCCTTTCGTCTCCGTGTTCAGAGGTAGTCGAAGTACCGCTCGAACCACGTCATCGGGTCGTTGAATGGACCTGAGCACACGCCATAAAGACCGTCATAAGGGTGAGACAGAACTCCGGGTGGGATAGCGTGGAAGCCGACTTGCTGAACGAGAGGCAGAAGCTCCGGTTCCAGTGGGCTGCGAACGGGTAAACGAGTCCCTGGAGACCACCAGAAGATCACGGCCATCCGCCCGAAGCTTGAGAAGCGAATCACGGCCTCTCGCCCATCGGCGGTTTTGATGTACAGGTCAGCGGCACAGCTCGCGTCTTGATACTGGTCGTCGTACTTGACCGGTACGCCCAGAAGTGTCTCAATTCGGCCCGCCAGAGTCCGCACCTGCGTCAGAAGAGCTTGCCGCTCCTGTTCGTCGAAGCCTGCTGGGGCTTCCCAATCTTTGGGGTCTGGGGAGTCGTACGCCATGAGCAGGGCGTGAATGTCCTCCGTCATGTCCCGACTGTACCGCCCCCATCGTTCCTTCCCTCGCCCTCCCGTTTCCCCGGTCCGCGTACAATCCCTGAGTGACGGTCGCCGCCCCCAACCTCTCCAGACTCCTGCCGACCGTGCCGGTCGGGAATGTGCTGTTGTTGCCGCAGGTGGCCCGTGCCGCCCTGTTCGCCGCCCACCCCGGCCCCGCCGTGCTGCTCACCACGCCAGACCGTGTGGCGACCTACGCCTCGGCGGGGGCGCTGGGTGCGCCGATCACCGTGAATCCCGGCCTGCGCGACTGGGAGGCACGCCACGAACATGTCGTGCTGGACGTGCAGACGGCCCTGGACCTCTTTCCCGCCCACCCCGAAGACCACGCCCTGACCCTGCGCGTCGGCGCGAGCTATGCGCGCGAGGACCTGCTGAACCGCCTGGAACGCCTCGGCTACGAACGCCTGCAAGACCCGGACGACGGCGAGGCGGGCTACCTGCTGCGCGGCGACATGCTGGAACTGCGGCTGGAGCCGGGTGCGGGCGTACCCGATGGAGAAGACCCGGTGTGGATCCGCGCGGAGTTCTTCGGGGACGAACTGGACACCCTGCGCCAGCTCGCGCCGGGGGAGCTGACGGGTGAGAAGATCGGCACGTTCACGCTGGAACCCACCGCCGACTACCTCACGGCCACGAAGTGGGACGCGGCCCGCCTCGATCTGCTGCCGGGCCGGGTCTTTCTGGACGCGCCGGAGTTCTACGCTTCCGCGCTGGGGCCGCTGACGGACACCCTCTGGCCCCGGCTGCGCGAGCGGGACGTGACCTCGTTTGGCCGCGCACCGCTGGACCTCACCGACTTTGACCTGGGCCTGAAGGTTCTGCCCTTCTACCGCGCCCGCCTCTCCGACCTGGAGCGCGATGTGGACGAGTGGCGCGGGGCGGGCTACCGCGTAATGATTCTGGTCCGCCACGACCGCACTGCGGCCTACCTCGCGGATAAATTGCTGAACACCCACGAGATTCCCTGGCTGAGCGTGCCCCGTGTGGAGGAAGGCGGCCTGGGCTTCCTGCGCGCGAACGGCGAGGGCGGTTTCGCCATTCCCGAACACCGCACGGTCGTCCTTACCGAGGACCTGATCTACGGCTTCCAGGGCGGCTCGGCCCTACGCGGCAGGAAGCTGGCCGGCAAGCCCGTCACCGACGCGCTGGGCCTGCACGTGGGTGACTACCTGATTCACCCCGAACATGGCATCGGCCAGTTTCAGGGCCTGGAAACGCGCACGGTGCTGGGCGTGACCCGCGATTATCTGAACCTGGAATACCGGAACGGCGCGCGGCTCGCGGTGCCCATCGAGCAACTGCCGGTGCTGCGCCGTCACCCCGGCACCACCGACGACCCGCCCGTGCTGTCCTCCTTCGACAAGAAGGACTGGGCCAGGGCCAAGGAAAAGGCCCGCAAGAACGCGGAAGAGGTGGCCGCCAAGCTGCTGGTGCAGTACGCGGCGCGGCAGGTCACGCCCGGCAACGCTTTCCCCCCGCAGCCCGAGTGGGACGCGCAGGTGGAGAAGAACTTCAAGTTCGACCTGACGGCCGACCAGAAGACGGCGCTGAAGGAAACGCTGAGGGACCTGGAAGCCCCCCACCCCGCCGACCGCCTGATTTCCGGTGACGTGGGCTTCGGCAAGACCGAGGTGGCCCTGCGTGCCGCCCACCGCGTCATCGGGCAGGGCAAGCAGGTGGCGATGCTGGTGCCCACGACCCTGCTGGCCGAGCAGCACACCTCCACCTTCGTTGAGCGCTTCAAGGACCTGCCCGTGCGGGTGGAGGGCCTCTCCCGCTTCACGGGGGACAAGCAGGGGCGGCAGATTCTGGCGGACCTCGCGCAGGGCAAGGTGGACATCATCATCGGCACGCACCGCCTCCTTTCCAGCGACGTGCAGTTTGGGGACCTGGGCCTCATCATCGTGGACGAGGAACACCGCTTCGGCGTGGGGCAGAAGGAAAAGCTGCGTGCCCTGCGCGGCCTCCCCGACGTGCCCAAGGACGGCAAGCTGGACATACCCGAGGGCGTGAAGGCGGTGGACACGCTGGCGCTGTCGGCCACGCCGATTCCGCGCACCCTCTACATGAGCATGGTGGGCCTGCGCGACATGAGCAGCATCCAGACGCCGCCCAAGGGTCGCAAGCCCATCCAGACCATCCTGGCCCCCTTCGACCCCGTGACAGTGCGTGACGCGATCCTCTCCGAGATCGAGCGCGGCGGCAAGGTCTTCTATATCCACGACCGCATCGCCTCCATCGGCGCGCGCAGCCTCTACCTCCGCAACCTCGTGCCGGAAGCGCGCATCGGCGTGGCGCACGGGCGCATGAACGAGGAGGAGCTGGAGGAGATCATGCTGGGCTTCGAGCAGGGGGCCTTCGACGTGCTGCTCTCCACCACCATCGTCGAGACGGGGCTGGATATTCCCGAGGCGAACACCATCCTGATCGAGCGGGCCGACCGGCTGGGGCTGGCGCAGCTCTACCAGCTTCGCGGGCGGGTGGGGCGGCGGCAGCAGACCGCCTACGCCTACCTCTTCTACCCGCCGCGCATGACCGAGAACGCGCAGCGCCGCCTGTGGGCGATTGCCGACCTGCAAGACCTCGGCTCCGGGCACCTGCTGGCGGAGAAAGACATGGAGATTCGCGGCGTGGGCAACATTCTGGGCGAGGAGCAGCACGGGCACGTCCAGGCCGTCAGTATCGACGTGTACACCGAGATGCTCGCGCAGGCCGTCGCCCGGCTGAAAGGGGAGACAATCGAGACGCCCGCCAGCTTCAGCATCGACCTCCCCATCAACTCGCGCCTCACACCCGAATATTTCGACGGCGACGAGGAAGCGCGCATCGCCACGTATGGCCGCCTGTCCGAGGCGCGGACCCTCCAGGCCATCAGCCGTGTCGAACGTGACCTGCGCAAGAAGTACGGCCCGCCCACGCCCGAGGTCCAGAACTTCATTGACCTCGCCAAGCTGCGCCTGACCGCCGTCGCCAAGCGCGCCCTGAGCATCGGGGAGACGATGACGGACCTTCAGGTGACCTTCGCCTACAAGGGGTTGGACTACGACGCGGCCGGCCTGAAACGCTACCCCCACAAGACCGAGGTCACGACCTTCCCACCCGCCGTGAAGCTGGAAAAGCGCGGGCTGAAGCCGGACGACTACGCGCGGACGTTGATTGATCTTTTGGGGTATTTCGGGTGAGGAACCCATCTGCCCCCTTTGGGGGCACCTCCCCTTAAAGGGAGGCCGTCGTGGGCAACGCTTTTCCAGTTTCGTGCGCTTCAAGGCTCCCCTTGAGGGGAGCTGTCAGCGAAGCTGACTGAGGGGTTATCTTTCCCTATGCGCGACGCCTACACCCGCAGCTTGGCGTCCCGCGCCAGCGAACTCCGTAACCACCAGACGCCCGCTGAACGGAAATTGTGGTTCGAGTTCCTCCGCACCCACCCCGTCAAGTTCCGCCGTCAGGTGCCGCTGCACGGCTACATCCTCGACTTCTACTCGCCCTCGCTGAAGCTGTGTATCGAACTGGATGGTCGCAGCCACGATGGGCAGGCCGCGCAGCAATACGACGCCGAGCGCACGCGGCAGCTCACGGCGAGCGGGATTCGGGTCGTGCGCTTCAGCAATGCGGAGGTGCTGGGCCAGTTCGTCGAGGTGGGCGCGGCAATTGACGGGGTTTGCCGGGGTGATGCTCCATTCTGAGTGCAAGAAAAACCGCCCACCCCACGGGCAGGCGGCTCCAGACTTTTTTCCTTACACGCTGATCTCGGCAAACCGCGCGTTGTCCTGAATGAACTTCTTGCGGGGCGCGACTTCGTTGCCCATCAGGTCCTCGAAGATCTCGTTGGTGACGATCAGGTCCTCGACCTTCACCTGCTTCAGCGCGCGCGTTTCGGGGTTCATGGTGGTGTCCCACAGCTGGTCGGCATTCATCTCGCCCAGCCCCTTGAAGCGCTGAATCTCGTACTTCTTGCTTTCCCTGTTGGCGCGGGCGACGTGCGTCTTGAGTTCTTCCTCGGTGTAGAGGTAGGTTCCCTTCTTCTCGCGGCCCACCATGATGCGGTAGAGGGGCGGCTGCGCGATATAGAGGTAGCCCTGCTCGACGACTGGACGCATGTAGCGGTAGAAGAACGTCAGCAGCAGCGTGGCGATGTGCCCGCCGTCCATGTCCGCGTCGGTCATGATGATGATCTTGTGGTAGCGCAGGTTACTCAGGTCGAAGTGCATCCGGTCGCCGGTGCCCTCCACGCCCGCGCCGATGGCCCCGATCAGGGCGCGAATCTCGGCGTTCTTGAGGATCTTGTTCAGCTCGGACTTCTCGACGTTCAGGATCTTGCCGCGCAGGGGCAAAATCGCCTGGAAGCGCCGTTCACGGCCCCCCTTGGCGCTGCCGCCTGCCGAGATGCCTTCCACGATGAACAGCTCGGACTCGGAGGGGTCCTGGGAAGAGCAGTCGGCCAGCTTGCCGGGCAGGTCGTCGTTTTCCAGCGGGTTGGAGCGGCGCACGATGTCGCGGGCCTTGCGGGCGGCCTCGCGGGCGCGGGCGGCCTCGGCGGCCTTTTCCACGATGGTCTTGCCGACCTTGGGGTTTTCCTCCAGGAACTCCGCGAACTTCTCGCCCACGATGGCGTTGACGGCCGTCTGCGCCTCGCTGTTCAGCAGCTTGACTTTCGCCTGCGACTCGAACTGCGGCTCGCCCAGCTTGACCGACACCACGCAGTAGATGCCTTCCAGCAAGTCGTCGCCACTGGGCACCGGGTTGCCGGACTTGATCAGGTTCTTGTCCTTGGCGTACTTGTTCAGAATGCGTGTGTAGGCGGTCTTGAAGCCGGTCAGCGGCGTGCCGCCGTCGCGCGTGCGAATCATGTTCGCGTAGGTCAGGATGTTGTCCGACGAGTAGGTGTTCGCGTGGATGAACGCGACCTCGACCTCCACCTCGCTGTGGCTCCCGCGCATCACAATAGGCTGGTCGTACAGCAGCTTGGAATCGTCGGTGACCAGGGCGCGTGCGAAGTTGGCGATGCCGCCCTGCTCGAAGAAGGTTTCCTCGCGGACCTCGCCGCCGTGCAGTTCGGTGCGTTCGTCGCGGATCACGATCTTCAGGCCGGTCAGGTAGGCCAGCTCGCGCAGCCGGCCCCGGATGCGGTCGTAGTTGAAGAGGTTCTCGAACTCGGAAAAGACTTCCGGGTCGGGGTGGAAGGTAATCTTGGTGGACCACTTCACGTCGGCGGGCGTCTTGCCCAGCACTTCGAGCGGCGTGGACACGGCCCCCTTCTTGAAGCGGATGTGGTGCAGCTTGCCGTCCTTGTTGACCGTCGCGTCGAAATAGGTGGAGAGGGCGTTCACCACGCTGCTGCCGACGCCGTGCAGGCCGCCCGACACCTTGTACGCGCCGCCGCCGAACTTGCCGCCCGCGTGCAGCTCGGTAAAGATGACCTCGATGGCGCTGCGGCCCTCGGACTTCATGATGTCCACGGGAATGCCGCGCCCGTTGTCGGTGACGGTGGCGCTGCCGTCGGCGTGCATGATCACGTGAACCTCGTCGGCAAAGCCGCCCAGGCCCTCGTCGATGGCGTTGTCAATGATCTCGGTCAGCAGCTGGTGGTAACCGTCCACGCCGGTGCCTCCCTGCACGTACATGCCGGGGCGTTTGCGAACCGCTTCCAGCCCCTTGAGAATGGAGATGGAGCTGGCGTTGTACTCGTGGGTCTGCGTCATGGTCCTCCTGCGTGGCCCCGGTGGGGCAGCGATGATGTTCGAATTCGGAAGCTGTGGTGCTGAAAAATGGCGCTGCGCGCGCCTCCGAAGGTCTTTCCAGTATACAACCTGAGTTGAAACGGGTCAAATGGATTACGTAAAGGGCGTAATCAGGGCTGGCGACTTGTCTCCGCTGGCTGGCCCGCAAAATTCCGTCTGACACGCGCTCGGCTTCTCCTGGAACGGCAGAGGCCTTCAGGGGCCGGGCAGAGCAACGCGGGCGCGGAAAAGTGGATACCCTTCACGGCACCCCGCGCGACAGGCACAATGGGGGCCGCATGCGTCCTGCCGCCGTCCTCATGCTCACTGCCCTGCTTGCCAGCGGCCCGCTTCCTCATGCCCAGGTCGCACCGGCCCAGGCCGCGCAGGCCCAGTCCGGCAGCGCGGCGCCCAGCGTCACGCTCCGGCGTGCCCCGCAGGTTCCCGGCGCGGTCTGCACGCTTCCCACGGGGCCGCTGCCCACGCAGACGCGGGCGGTGTTCATTCTGGACACCAGCGGCAGCATGCGCGGCATCGGGGACGGCAAGGCGGACATTTTCGGGCCGGTCAAGGCGGCGGTGAATGCCTACGTGCGGACGCGGAAGCCGGACCGGGTGGACCTGGTGACGTTCGACAGCGGCCCGCGCAGCCGGCGAGGCTATGCGTTTCCGGGCGACGAGGCGCGCTGGAATGCCGAACTGGGAGCGGTGCAGGCCGACGGGCGCAACACGTACCTCTACCGCAGCGTGGCGGAGGCGCTCGCCCCGCTGGACGCCGCCGGACGGTACGCGACCAGCGTGTTTGTCCTGACCGACGGCATCGACAACGATCCCGATCCCGCCCAGACGGCCGCCCGCGCCCTGGCCGCCTTCCACGCCCGTGGCCCGCTCGACACGCTGCACTACGTGGCGCTGGGCACCGAGATTCCCGCCGACGCCCGCGCGGCCCTGCAAGAGAGCCGCTACGCGCAGGGCCTCACCCTGCCCGTGGGGCAGGCGCCGACGCTGACGGGGCTGGGCAGCACGGTCGTCACCGTGACCGACCCGGCCCGCGTACCGGCCCCCTTTCCCGACGGCACGCCGCTGACGCTCGCCGCCGGGGAGGCGGGGGGGCAGGTGCGGCTGGCAGAAGGCGAGGCGCGCGGTGGATGGGCGCGGCTGAGCGTGTCCGGACGGCTGCCCTCCGGCACCCCCGCGCTGCTGTGTGCCCCGCCCTCCGCGCCGGGGGAGGGAGTGCGCCGCGTCCTGTTGCGGCTGAATGTCGGCCCCGAACCCGGCCTGACCTGGCTGAACCCCGGGGCCGACCGCACCCTGCGTCCGGGCGAGACGGTCACGCTGCGCTACCGTCTGGACGCGGGGACCGACCCCGGCCGCCTGACCCTCCCGCCGGGCTTGGCCGGGGAGCTGCTGCGGTTGCCCGGGGGGCGCGAGCTGGCGGTGCGCCTCAAGAACGCGGGTCTGGCGGGCGGCAGGGCCGTCACCCCCGGATTGACTTCCGCCGGGGGCCGCACCTTCCCCCTTCCCGCCATCACGGGCACGGAGGGGAGCCGTACCGTGCCGGTGATTATCCTGAACGTGTCGCCGGGGTCGCCGCCCGCCGCCTCCCCTGGCGCGGGGCCGCCGTCCGGGAAGTCGCCCCGCCTGCCGGGCCTGCTGCTCGGCGCGCTGCTGCTGCTGGCGCTGCTGGGTGGGGGGCTGTTGGCCTGGCGGCGCCGCCGGGTGCGCCCGTCCCCTCCGGCCGCGCCGTCCTCCGCGCCTCCCGGGGTCGAGGGCATCCAGTACAGCGAGGACCGGACGCTGGCACTGGTCGGCGCGGCCGGTCTGGTGACGGCGGTGCCCACGCCCCTGGGCGGCCCCTTCGACCTGGGGCAGATGGCCCGCGTGCCGCACCTCAGCGGCCTGCGTTTCGAGCAGGACCGCGTCGGCCTGCGCGTGCTCCGTGTGCCCGCCGATCTGGAGGTCAGCCAGGGTGCCCGCCTGCTGCGGGGAGACGACGTGATCCGGCCCGGCACGCTGCTGGGGGTGGCGGTCGCCCGGCCCGCCCGCTCGCCGTACCCGCCACTGGGCACGCTGGTCGGGCTGGGCCTGCCGCTGCGCCTGCGGACCGACGGCGTCACCCTCCATGTCACCGGTCCCTACGGGGACCATGCGCTCACCCTCCGGCCCGGCATCACGGACCTGGGCACAGCGTTCGGGGCCGCCGCCTTGCAGGGCCTGAAGCTCACGCTCAGCGGTCCGCGCATCCTGCTGGCCGCCCTGCCCGCCGGCGTCACCCTGCGCCGCGCCGAGGACGGGGCCGAGCTGCGCCCCGGCACCTATCTGCCGACCCAGGTCCAGCTCGAACTGCCGGCGGTGGACTGAGACCAGATGGCGATGATTCCTTTGAATCATCCGGGCGAAGCGAGAAGCAAAAAGGACGGGGTCGCGGAGGTGGACGAACATCCGGCGCTCTCCCGGATGTTCGGGAATCGGAGCAATCCCGTATGACTTCCGGGCGGCCCGGCGCAGGCCCGGCCAGCCCCCGACGCTATCCTCTGCCCCATGCACCTCGCCTCCCTGACCTCCAGCAACTCGGACATTCTCGCGGCGCTGGGGGTGGCGGACTGGGTGGTGGCCGCCGACAGCCACAGCGACGCGCCGGGGCTGGACCGGGCGGTGCGCGTGGGGCCGGACCTGAACATCGACGTGGCGGCGGTGCAGGCCGCCCGACCGGACCTGGTGCTGGCGAGTCTGAGCGTGCCCGGCATGGAGCAGGTGGTGGAGGGCCTGCGCCGGGCGGGGCTGAAGACCCTGATCCTGGACCCGGTCAGCGTGCCGGACACCCTGCGCGACATCCGGGCGATCGGCGCGGTCCTGGGCCTCCCGGGGCGGGCGGAGGCTCTGGCGGCGGGGCTGGACGCGGACCTGCGTGCTCTGGGCCGCGTTTACCCCCGCCCCCCGCGCGTGCTGGCCGAGTGGTGGCCCCGCCCGATCATCGCGGCCACGCGCGACTCTTGGGTCACGGACCTGCTGGAAACGCTGGGCGCGGTCAATGCGCTGGGCGAGCGCCCGGGCCGCAGCACGCCCCTCACGCTGGATGAGGTCCGGGAGGCCGCCCCCGACCTGATCGTGTGTTCGTGGTGCGGCGCACGCAAGCTGCGCCCGGAGGTGATCGAGGCCCGGGGTCTGGGCGTTCCCGTCGTGTGCGTCCCCGAGAGCGGTCTGGGTCGCCCCGGTCCCCGGTTGATCGAGGGCGCGCGCCAGATCGCGGCGGCCCTGGCGGGGCTGCGGCTGGCGTAGAGGCCGGCCCGGTTCAGGCTTCCCAGTCCAGAATCGCCCGCAGGCCCCGCAGGCATTCCGCGCGGTAGGCGGCCAGGTCCGGGGCCGGGTCCGCCAGAAAGCGCACACTCAGGCCCTCGACCAGCGCCCGCAGCAGCCGCGCGCGTTCCTCTGCCCCGGCCTCTCCCGCCAGCCGCGCGAGTTCGAGGTCGAGCGCCAGCGTTTCCTGCTGAAAGTCGCGCTGCACGGCCATCAGGTCCGGGTCGCGGGTCGCGGCGGCCAGGAAGTCCAGCGAGACGGTGTAAAAACGCCGGGTGTTCTCCACGCCGTAGAACTGGTTTTCGACGTAGGCGGCGAGCTTGGCCGCCGGGGTGCCCGCCTGCCGCAGCGCCCGGCGGGTGGCGACCGTGATGGCCCGGGTGAAGCGCCGCATCACCGCCGCGAGCAGCCCGGCGCGGCTCCCGAAGTGGTACGCCAACGTCCCCTTGCTGACGCCCGCATACCCCGCGATGTCCGAGAGCGTCACGCCCGCATAGCCCCGCTCATAGATCGCCAGGTAAGCCGCCTTCTCCAGCGCCGCCCGCCGCACCCGGTCCTGAATGGGATTCACACGCCGCGCCATGAGGCGCAGGCTAACAGGCGGGAGGGCCGTCCGGGTTCGGGAAGGCCGCCCGCCCCTCGCTCCTCAGTTCGCCAGGTACCGGATGAAGTCCCGCATCTCGTTCACGCAGGCGCTCGCCTCGTGCTGGGCGCTGCTGCCGGTCACGGTCCGCAGAAGGCCCGCGTCACTGATATAAAGCTGGCTGATCCGGTACGCGACCCCACCGGCCTCGTGGGTATAGGCGGCCAGGACGGTCCAGGCCCCCGCCCGCTCCACCGGCTGCGTGACGATCTCGCTGACCCGGCTTCTGCCCAGGGTCTTCTGGAGGCGCAGGGCAAACGTGTGGGCCTCGTCCCGCGTCCTGAAACTGGGAAACGCCTGCCCGTGCCGTTCCTCACGCAGCAGGCACGCGCCCGCCGCGTCGGTCCACACGTTGGCGTTGCCGTTCACCGGAGTCCAGCCGCTCAGGGGCACGACCAGCGCCTGGGCGGGCGCGGCGAGCGTCACCGCCAGGGCGAGGGCCACCAGCGGCGGGCGGGGCAGGCAGGAGGCGGCGCGCATACCGGTCAGTGTACCCAGCCGCCCGTGACAAGCGCGTGTCCCCTTCTCATGCCCCGGTCAGCTCCTGGGAAAGGCGTCCAGTCTGGCCTGAAGCCCGGCCTTCACGGCGGGCCACTCGCCGCACAGCACGCTGAACATCACGCTGTCACGGGCAAAGCCGTCGGGCCGCACCTGGTACTGCCGCAACGTGCCTTCCTGCACCGCGCCGAGCTTCTGCATCGCGCGCAGGCTGCGGGCATTGCGGGCGTCCACCTTGAAATGGACACGGTTCGCGCCCAGCCCCTCGAAGGCGCGGGCCATCAGCAGCAGTTTGGCCTCGGGGTTCGCGGCGGTGCCCTGGGCGGTGGGCACCAGCATCGTGCCGATCTCGGCCCAGCGGTCGCTCGCCCTCACCTCGCTGTAGCTGATGCGGCCTGCCGCCCGGCCCCGCAGCAGCACCGCCCAGTTCACCCGCAGGGGCAGGGCATTGAGCTGCTTGATATAGGCGGCCCAGCCTTCTGCCGTGCGCTCCTCCGGGCCGCCCCGCGCGAGCAGCGCATAGGTGTCCTCGTCGGCTCCGGCGTGCAGGTCCGCCGCGTGGGCCTCCGTGAGCGGCACCAGCGTCACGTGCCGTCCGGTCAGCGTGACGGGCGTCAGCCATTCGGACAGTGGGGCGGGGGCGGGAAGAACGGAGGGGGGTATCACGCGCCTACCGTACCTCGGGGGTCCGCAAAAGCAAACGCCCCGCCGGACGGGGCCGGGCAGGGCGAGAACCTCTTGCTCAGGGGGTGATCTACCGGGGCGTGGGCACCGGGACCGACCCGCCCTGCCCATCCTCATCGTCCCGGCGGGGTAGGGGAGACGCCGGGGGTTGGCTCACCCGTTGCCGCCCGGTCAGGGCGCGGCCCAGCGTCACCTCGTCGGCGTATTCCAGGGCGCCGCCCACCGGCAAGCCGTAGGCAATCCGGCTCACGACCGCGCCCAGCGGCTCCAGCAGGCGCTGGAGGTACAGCGCGGTGGCGTCCCCCTCCACCGTGGTGCCGGTGGCCAGGATCACTTCCTGGCCTTCCTGCACGCGCGGCAGCAGTGGCCGGATATGCAGCCGCTCCGGGCCGACGCCGTTCATCGGACTCAGGACTCCGTGCAGCACGTGATACAGGCCCCGGTATTCGCCGCTGCGCTCGATGGCGATCACGTCGCCCGGTTCCTCCACCACGCAGATCACGTTCTGGTCGCGCGCCGGGTCGCTGCACACGTCGCAGCGCTCGGCGTCGGTGATGTTGAAGCAGACCGGGCAGGTGTGGAGGTCGCGTTTGGCCGAGAGGAGCGCCCCAGCCAGCCGCTCGATGTCCTCACGCGGTTGATCGAACAGGTGGAAGGCCAGCCGCTGCGCGCTTTTCGGCCCGATGCCCGGCAGCCGCGACAGCTCCCGGATCAGCCCCACCAGACTGGGCGGGTATTTCATGCCTTCACCTCAGCTTGCCCGCGCCCCATCAGAACCCGGGCAGTCCCAGCCCGCGCGTGGCGTCCTGCTGAAGCGCCTCGGCCTTCGCGTTCGCGTCCTGCAAGGCCACCAGCAGCAGGTCTTCGAGAGCTTCCACGTCGCCTGGGTCCACCGCTTCGGGCTTGATCTTCAGGCCCAGGACCTTGCCGTGCCCGTTCATGCTGACCGTCACCAGGCCGCTGGCCGTTCCCTCCACCGTCTGCGCGGCCAGGTTCTCCTGAATCTTGGCGGCAGCCACCTGCGCCTGCTGCATCTGCTTCATGAGCTTCTTCATGTCCATGAGCGCGATTCTAGCGGGGGCCGGGGCGGCAGAACGTGGGGGGCAGAACGGGGACGCGGCCGGGGCCGGGGCTACAGCGCCGCCGTCCGCGTGCCCTTGGTGCGCCGGTACAGTTGCGCGGGCCTGCCGACGCCGCTGCGCCGCTCGCCGCTGGGCACCAGCACGCCCTGCGCCAGCAGCCGTTTGCGAAAGTTGCGCTTATCCAGCGGCCGGTCCAGGATCGCCTCGTGAACGCCCTGGAGTTCGGGCAGCGTGAAGGTGTCGGGCAGGAACTCCAGCGCCAGGTTCGCGTATTCCAGCCGCACCTGGAGCCGCTTGATGGCCCGGTCGAGAATCTGGGCATGGTCGAAAGCCAGCGCGGGCGGACGGTGCGCCGGAAACCAGGCCGCGCCGAGCGTGTGCCCGCCGCCCGTCACGTGGACGGTGCCGTGCGGCAGGACCGCCAGGTGCGCGACCGACACGATGCGCCCACGCGGATCGCGCCCCAGTTCCCCGAAGGTATAGAACTGCTCCAGGTGCCGGGGTTCGAGTTCCACGGTCGTCTCGGTGCGCAGTTCGCGCAGCGCCGCCTCGTGCAGCGCCTCACCGACCTGCACGAAGCCGCCGGGCAAGGCCCAGTCGCGCGCGTGGGGCAGTTCGCCGCGCTGCACCAGCAGCACGCGCAGTTCCCCGGCGTGCATGGCAAAGGCCGCCACGTCCACGGCCAGACCGACCTGGGTGGCTTGTGGCGGCAGGGAGAGTGTCCCCATGACACAAACTCTAGGCCGGGTCCCGGACAAGGTCAAGCTGATGTTGCCCTTGCCTGGGGCCTGCGGCGCGCGGCCAGGCCGGATACAGAAGTGCCCAACGCCGCATGAGAGACTGGTTCCGGCGGCAGGTGCGGCCCACGTGGTAAAATGACGTGTCATGCCCCACAGGGCGTACAAGCCGCCTGCCCGCCAGTGTGTGGGAGGCGCGCGGAGGTGATAAACATAGCGAAAGAACATAAGGTCAACGAGCAGATTCGCGTTCGTCAGATTCGCCTGATCGGTGCGGAGGGCGAGCAGATCGGAATCATCGACACGCGCGACGCGATGGCGATGGCACGTGAAAAGAGTCTGGATCTCGTGATGGTGAGTCCCCAGGCCGTTCCGCCCGTCTGCCGCCTGCTCGACTATGGCCGGTTCCGCTACGAGCAGCAGCAGAACGAGAAGGAAAACCGCAAGCGTGCCCGCGCCCAGGAAGTCAAGGCGATCAAGTTCCGCGTCAAGATCGACGACCACGACTTCAACACCAAGACCGGGCACGTGCGCCGCTTCCTCGAAGACGGCCACAAGGTCAAGGTCACGATCATGTTCCGTGGCCGTGAACGCACCCACCCCGAGCTGGGTGAGCGCATCCTGCACCGCGTGGCAGACACGCTGGCCGACATCGGCACGCCCGAAGGCATGCCCAGCATGATGGGCATGGACATGAACATGATCATGGCCCCCAAGGCGGCCCCGGCTCCCAAGCGCGAAGCGCCGCAGGCCGACGCTCCCGCTGCTCCCCAGGCCGAGGCCCCCCGGCCCGAAGCCGCCGCCAACGCCTGAACCCCGGCTCCAACCCAGCGGCCTGCCCCTCCGGGAGGCCGCTTTTTCTGTTCCCGGTGAAGGGGGCGTGGGGCCGCCTCACCATGTCCGATGCTTTGTTTTGTAAAGTTGGGGCATGATCAAGATGTACACGACCAGCTGGTGCCCCGACTGCCACGCCGCCAAGCGCGCCCTGAACACCAAGGGCCTGGCCTACGAGGAAATCAACATCGAGGAGGACCCGCAGGCCGCCGAGTACGTGATGAGCGTCAACGGCGGGCGGCGCAGCGTGCCCACCCTGGTCAGCGGCGACGTGGCCCACAGCCTCAGCGGATTCCGTCCCCAGAAACTCGACGCCTTCCTGGCCGAAGCCGGGCTGTAAAGGCGGCCCACCCGGGGGCGGCTTCTCCAGGGGGCCGCCCTTTGGCATGGTTGCTCAGTGCTTGTGCAGGGTGTCGGTATGGATCGCACGCACGGTTCCGTCTTCCCCGACTGTGAAGGCGCGGGCGGTCAATGTCTCCCGCGTCACTTCCAGCCACAGGAAGCCGGGCTGGTCGAGCACCTCGAAGCTGGTCGGACGCGCGCCGCTGCGCTCCGGCTCCACCTTGCCCGCCGCGCCGCTGACCCACTGCCAGGTGCCGGGGCATTCGGGCTGCGGCGCAAAGCCTTGCAGGGCGTGGTCGTGTCCACTGAGCAGGCCGTCGGCCTTGCCACAGGTCGCGCCGTACAGCGCCCGCACCGCGTCGCCCCGCTGAAAGGCCAGCGGCAGCCGGTCGTAGTGCCCGGCGTCCCCGTGTTTCCCGTTGCTGAAGAGGGGATGATGCCCCAGCACCAGCCGCCAGCGGGCCTGACTGCTGGCGAGCGCCCCGGCCAGCCAGGCCCGCTGCGCCGCGTCCCAGGGGCCGCCGGGCCGCTCGTCCGGGCGCAGCGGCGGCAGGTAGGCGGCCAGGGGTGAGGTGTCCACCGCGAAGAATTCCAGCAGGTCACCCACCGGGGCGCGGTAGCTGCGGGCGGGCATCACCCACTGCGGGTTCGTGCGGGCGTAGGCCACCTGTGCCTCCGCGCCGCGTGCATCTGCGCCGTCGCCGCCCCGCAGCCACGATTCGTCGTGGTTCCCGGCGACCATCAGGAAAGGGATGCCCAGCGCGCCGTACATCTCCGCGAAGCGTTCCCGGAACAGCGGCGAGGCGGCGTCTTTCGGCCCCGCCGGATAGAAGTTGTCGCCCAGGCCCACGCCCAGGTCGCAGCCGTCGCGCTGGCACACCGTCCGCATGGCCGCCGCCACGCGCCGCTGCACGTCAGTCCCGGTGCCCTGGTCGCCCATCACGATCACGCGGACGCGGCCTGGATTCGCGGGGGCGGGCAACGCCGCCACCACATCCGGCAGCGGCGAGACAGGCCCGGTGACGGCCGGCGCGCAGGCGGCCAGCAGGGTCATCAGGCCGAGGGGCAGGAGGGAACGCATGGGGGGAATGCTACCCCCACTGCCCAATACGGCTTTGCGTCACATTCACCTCACGTTTCCATTACGCTGTTCTCACGCGCCTGGGGTGTGGCTGAACTGGGCGGGGAGGCCGTATGAATGAATATCTGAACGTGATCCGCAACCACTACGCCGACTTCCGGGGCCGGGCACGCCGCCGCGAGTACTGGATGTTCGTGCTGATCAACGGCGTGATCACCCTGATTCTCCAGCTGCCGTATCTGTTTGGGGGCGCCGCCCAGGTGGCCGCTGGAGAGTCACTCTCTGGACTGGCGCTGCTCAGCCTGCTCGTTTCCAGCCTGTACGGGCTGGCCGTCCTGGTGCCCTCGCTGGCCGTCGGTGTCCGCCGCCTGCACGACACGGGCCGCAGCGGCTGGTGGATGCTGATCGGTCTGATTCCCTTCGTGGGCGGGATCATCCTGCTGATCTTTACCGTCATGGACAGCCAACCTGGCAGCAACAAGTGGGGACCGAATCCCAAGGGCCTGGGAAGTGCGGGCACGACTCCGGCCGCCTGGTAATCCGCGCCGACTTCGGAGCCTGGCTGCGGCCGGGCTTTTTTTGGTGCTGGGCCATGTGACGCATTCGCTCCCGCGCCGAAGTCGAGAAGAACGTGCCCATGCTTCCGCCTACCGTCCGCCCCGCCGTCCCCACCGATTTCTTCGCCCTGCGCCCGATGCTGCGGGGCATGGGCTTCGTGGAGGACGAGGCCGCCCTGGCAGGCCGCTTTCCCTGCTGGTGGCGGAGGCTGCTGGGCTACGCCGCTGTTCACGACCACGGCCCCCATCTGCGCTCCGGCCATTCGCACCGCACGGCCAAACTGGACGACCTCTACACCGTCCCGGATGCCAGAAAGCAGGGCGTGGCCCGCACCCTGATGCGTGCACGCCTCACCCCCTGCGCGGATCGTAGGAGGCGGTCCCCCAGTTCCCTGAAATGGGTACGCTGATCCCGTGACCCTCTACGCCGTGAAGCCTGCCTTTCAACGGTTGCTGCGCCCGCTGGCCCACCGCCTCGCCGACCGGGGCGTGACGGCCAACGCGGTGACGCTGGCGGCAATGGGGCTGTCGGTCCTGCTGGGCGTGGGGCTGGCCCTGGCGGGGTCCGGGGGACGGCGCGGGGTCTTTGCGCTGCTGCCCGCCTTTCTGCTGGTGAGGATGGCCCTGAATGCCATTGACGGCATGATCGCCCGTGAGCGCCACCAGACGAGTGCGCTGGGAGCCTACCTGAACGAACTGGGCGACGTGGTGTCCGACGCGGCGCTGTATCTGCCGTTCGCGCTGCTGCCGGGGGGTTGGCCCGCCGCCGTGCTGGTGGCCCTGGCAGGAGCCGGGGAACTGGCCGGCGTGCTGGGGCAGGTCGCGGGCGGAAACCGGCGCTACGACGGCCCGCTGGGCAAGAGCGACCGGGCGCTGGCCTTTGGGCTGCTGGCGCTGCCGCTGGCGTTCGGCGTGCCCGGTGGTTCCTGGCTGACCGGAGTGCTGCTGCTGGGCTGCGTCCTGGGCGTGCTGACGATTCTCAACCGGGTAAGGCGCGGTCTGGCCGGGGGAGGCGCGTGAACGGCGTCCCCCTGGTCCTGGGCGGCGTCCTGACGCTGCTGGTGATCGCCACCCTGATCTCGGAGGGGCTGCCGCGCTGGAAAGGGACCGCGCCGAAGACCGAACTCGCCCAGCGGGTGCGCGCGTGGTGGGTGATGGCGGGCCTTTTCGTGCTGGCGCTGCTGCTGGACCGGCGGGTCAGCATCGCCTTCGTGATGCTGCTGTCGTACCTGGCCCTCAAGGAGTACCTCAGCCTGATTCCGCAGCGCCGCGCGGACCGGCGGGTGCTGCTGTGGGTGTACCTCACCATCCCGCTCCAGTACCTGTGGGTCTATACCGGGCGCTACGGCATGTTCATCATCTTCGTGCCGGTGTACGTGTTCCTGTTCCTGCCCTTCCGGCTGATGCTGACGGGCGTCACCCCGCACTTTCTGCGCGCCTCGGCCACGCTGCACTGGGGCCTGATGCTGACGGTGTTCGCGCTGGGGCACCTGGCCTATCTGCTGGTGCTGCCGCCGCTGCATCCGGCGGGTGGCGTGGGCCTGCTGCTGTACGTGGTGATCGTGACCCAGCTCAACGACGTGGCGCAGTACGTGACCGGCAAGGCCTTTGGCCGCCGCCGCATCGTGCCGCAGGTCAGCCCCGGCAAGACCTGGGAAGGCTTCCTGGGGGGGCTGGGCGTCACGCTGGCCGTCTCGCTCCTGATCGCGCCGCTGCTCACCCCGCTGCACCTCTGGGAGGCGGCCACCCTGGGCCTGCTGCTGCCCGCCGTGGGCTTTGTCGGGGACGTGACCCTCAGCGCCGTGAAGCGCGACCTGGGCGTGAAGGACGCCTCCAGCCTGATTCCCGGTCACGGCGGCATCCTGGACCGGGTGGACAGCCTGACCTTCACGGCGCCGGTGTTCTTCCACTTCATCTACTACTTCGTGTATGGCCCGGTGCGCGGGTGACGGCCCCTGCCGACGTGCGTCCGCGCTGGCCCGCCCTGCGCGCCGCCTTCTTTCTGGGCGTGGTGCGGCCCGCGCTGCTGCTGGGCTTCGGCCTGGGGGTGCGCGGGCGCGAGCGGCTGCCCGTGCGGGGTCCAGCCATCGTGGTCGCCAACCACAACAGTCATCTGGATACGCTGCTGCTGCTCTCGCTGTTCGCGCCCCGCGCCCTGGCCTGGGTGCGCCCCGCCGCCGCCGCCGACTACTTCAGCCGCACGCCGCTGCTGGCCTGGGTCAGCCGCGAACTGATCGGGGCGCTGCTGATCGACCGGCAGCCGGGCGGACGCCGCGACCCCCTGGCCCCCCTCAGCGCCTCCCTGGAGCGGCAGGAAATCATCCTGCTGTTTCCCGAAGGCACGCGCGGCCAGCCCGAGGTCCGCGAGGCGTTCAAAGCGGGCCTCGCGCACCTGGCCCGCCGTCACCCGGACGTGCCGGTGATTCCCGTCGCCCTGCGCGGCCTGGGATACGCGCTGCCCAAAGGGGAATGGCTGCCCGTGCCGCTGAATCTGTATGTCGCGGTGGGGACGCCGGTGCCCCGGCAGGCGGACAAGGCCGCCTTTCTGGCCGCCGTGGAGGCCGCGCTGGACAGTCTGGAAGCCGAGCTGCCCACCTACCGCTGGGACTGAGGGGCGGCAACGTTGAAGGTTGTGCCAGCGGCCGGACCGGTTCCGTCCCGTACCATGCAGCATGGCCGACCCCACCTACGAGGAGTTGTCCCGCCCCCTGCCTCTCACCAGCCCCAAGCGGTGGTATTACGGCGGCCTCAGGCGCGTGCTGCGTGCGGCGAGTCCGCTCAGCGAGGGCCTGAGTATCGGGTTCCGCCACGGCTTCGATTCGGGGGTGATGCTGGAACATGTGTACCGCAACCGCCCCACGGGACGCGGCCCCCTCGGACGGCTGATCGACCGCACGTACCTGAACACCCCCGGCTGGAAAGGCATCCGGGCGCGCGGTGAACTCGTCAAGGATGCGTTGCGGGCCGCCCTGCACGAGCAGGCCCAGGCCCAGCCCGGACGCGGGACGGTGCGCCTGCTGGACGTGGCCTGCGGCGGCGGGCGCTACGACCTGGAAGTGTTGGCCGAGCTTCAGCGTTCCTCCCCCGACCTGACCGTACAGGCCACCCTCCGCGACTACGCGCCCGTGAACGTGGAGAGCGCCCGCGCGCTGGGGGAGGAACTGGGCGTGCGCGGCGTGACCTACGAGCAGGCCGACGCCTTCAGCGACGAGGACCTGGCCCGCGCCGTGCAGGGCGGCCCGGTGGACATCGCGGTGGTGTCCGGCCTGCACGAGATCCTTTCCGACGACGCCCTGATCGAGCGGCATTACCGGCAACTGGGCCGCGTGGTGCGTCCCGGCGGCACGCTGATCTATACCCTGCAACCCACCCACCCGCAGGTCGAACTGATCGCCCGCGCGCTGCCGTCGCACACGGGTGAGCGGTGGGTCATGCGCCTGCGCAGCCGCGAGCTGGTGGGGGGCTGGGCGCAGGCGGGCGGCTTTCAGACAGTTGCCCGCTGGATGGAGCCGCAGGGCATTTTCGGCGTGGTGCTGGCCCGGCGCGTGTGAACCGGGTTGCCCCACGTCCCCCCGCCCGTTATCCTGCTTCCATGAGCCTCCTGCCCCATCACTCCGGTCTGGTGATGTGGGACAGGCTGTGCCGAATGCCGCTGTTCCGACCCGGCCCGGTCACGCGAACTCCCAGCGCCTGAGAACCCACGCGGCTCTCAGGCGTCTTGCTGGAATCTCGCGGCCAGACCGGGCCTTTTTCTGCACCTTCAACCCTGCACCCCCCAAGGAGCCTCCATGCACGTCACCCTGCCCGACGGAAAACAACTCGACCTGCCCCAGGGGGCCACGGCCCTCGACGCCGCCAAGGCCATCGGCCCCCGCCTGGCAGCTGACGCCCTGGCCGCCACCGCCAACGGCGACCTGGTGGACCTGATGACGCCGCTGCCCGAGGGGGCCAGCATCACGCTGATCACCAAAAAGAACCCGGCGGACGCCGCCCCGGTCTTCCGGCACTCGCTGGGTCACACCCTCAGTCAGGCCGTGGGCGAGTTCTACGGGCGCAAGGGCTACCCGCGCGAGGCCGTCAAACGCGGCGTGGGGCCGAGCATCGAGAACGGCTTCTACCAGGATTTCGACCTGCCCGAGCCGCTGAAGGAAGAGGACCTGCCCGAGATCGAGGCGATCATGCGCGAGATCATCGGGCGCAACCTCGACATCACGCGCGCGGACGTGGGCAAGGCGGCGGCGCTGGAGCAGTTCGCCTACGACCCCTACAAGGTCGAGCTGATCTCTGAGCTGCCCGACGACGAGCCGATTACCTTCTACACGCAGGGCGACTACGTGGACCTCTGCCGGGGGCCGCACTTCCCGAACACGGGCCGGCTGCCGGGAGCCTTCAAGCTGATGTCCACCAGCGGCGCGTACTGGCGCGGCAACGAGAAGAACCCGATTCTTCAGCGCGTCTACGGCGTGGCCTTCGCCACCCAGAAAGAACTCGACGAGTACCTGCACAACCTCGAAGAAGCCAAACGCCGCGACCACCGCAAGCTGGGCCGCGAGCTGGAACTGTTCACGATTGACCCGCTGGTGGGCAAGGGCCTGCCGCTGTGGCTGCCCAACGGCACCATTCTGCGCGAGGAACTGACCCGCTTCCTGCGTGAGCAACAGTTCCAGCGCGACTATCAGGGCGTGGTGACGCCCAACATCGGCAACCTGGACCTGTTCCGCACCAGCGGCCACTACCAGAACTACAGCGACAGCAACTTCAGCCCGATCACGGTGGACGACGAGCAGTACATGCTCAAGCCGATGAACTGCCCCTTCCACGTGCGGATCTACGCCAGCAAGCCCCGCAGCTACCGCGACCTGCCGGTCAGGTTGGCCGAGTTCGGCACGGTGTACCGCTACGAGCAGTCCGGCGAACTGAACGGCCTGACGCGCGTGCGCGGCTTCACGCAGGACGACGCCCACATCTTCGCGCGCCCCGACCAGCTCAAGACCGAGTTTCTGAGCGTGCTCGACCTCACGGTGCTGGTCCTGAAGACCTTCGGCCTGAACGACGTGCGCTTCCGCGTGGGCACCCGCGACCCCGAGTCCGACAAGTATGTGGGCGACCCCGCCCAGTGGGCGCGTGCCGAGCGCCAGATTATCGAGGCGGTCGAGGAAGTCGGCCTGCCCTACACGGTCGAACCCGGCGACGCGGCCTTTTACGGCCCCAAGCTCGACTTCGTGGTGAAGGACGTGCTGGGCCGCGAGTGGCAGCTCGGGACCATCCAGGTGGATTACAACCTGCCCGAGCGCTTCGACATCACCTACACCGGCGAGGACGGCCAGGACCACCGCCCGGTGATGATCCACCGCGCGCCCTTCGGCAGCCTGGAACGCTTCGTGGGCATCCTGATCGAGCATTACGGCGGCGACTTCCCGCTGTGGCTCGCGCCCCGGCAGATCATGATCATCCCGATTGCCGACCGCCACAACGCCTACGCCGAGACGCTGGCCAGCGAGTTCAAGGCGGTGGGGATGCGCGTGGAGGTGGACGACTCGACCAATCGCATGAATGCCAAGGTTCGCAGCGCCGAACTGAACAAGATTCCCGTGATGCTGATCGTGGGTGACCAGGAAGAGGCCCGGCGCGAGGTCAGCGTGCGCGAACGCACCCCCGAGGGGCACAAGGAACGCAAGGGCGTGGCCTTCACCGACCTGCTGGCCGAGTTGCAGGAGCGCTACCGCACGCGGGCATAAGCGGAGGAGGGAAGAGGGGGGCAGCCGACATCGCTGGCCCCCTTCTCAGCGTTGCCCGGCCTCCTCCGCCAGCACGGTCTTGAGCAGATCGGGCCGGTCGGTGAGGATGCCGTCCACGCCCATCCGGCTCAGGCGGCGCATCTCGGCGGGGTCGTTGACCGTCCAGACCTGCACCGCCACGCCCCGCGCGTGCATGGCGCGCACAAAGGCGGGCGTCACCACCTCGATGTTCCCCGACCGCACCGGCACCTGCGCGGCGCGGCCCGGCAGCGGGGCCAGGCGGCTCAACCCCACCTTGCTCAGCAGCACCAGCGGGCGCAGCTCCTTTTCCGTCATGCTGGTCATCACTTCCGGGCAGGCGGCGCGGAACTCGTTCATTGCCGTGTCGCTGAAGCTGGCCACGATCACGCGCCCGGTGGCCCCCGCATCCCGCAGCGCCTTGCAGAAGGGGGCGGCGAGGCTGGGAGCCGCCTGCTTGATCTCGATGGTCAGCGGCATGTTCGGGAAGGCCGCCAGGACCTCCGAGAGCTGCGCGACCCGCACGCCCTGGCCCCGGAAGGGGAAGGTCGCGCCGCCGTCCAGGGACAGCCCGTAGCCGGCATCCGCCGCCAGCACCTGCGCCAGCGTCATGTCCGCGATGCGGCCCCGCGTGTCGGTCAGGCGGTCGAGCGTCTCGTCGTGCGACAGCACCAGCACGCCGTCCCGGGTGGCGTGCATGTCGGTGTCCAGTATATCCACGCCCAGTGCGGCGGCATTGCGGTACGCCAGCAGCGTGTTGCTGGGCCACAGCCCCTCGCCCCCCTGATGCGCGATGTTGAGGGTTCGGCCCTGCACGAAAGGGTTCGTGGGGTGGGCGGCGGGCGCACAAGCCCCCAGCAGCGCCGTACTCAGGCCAGCCAGCAATGCTCTGTTCATGTCGCCCTCAACTTTACCCGCCCCGCTCGCCTTGCGGGGACCGGGCGCAGACGAGGCCGCCCCGCTTTACAGGCCGAAAGGTGCGTGCTAACATTCCTTCCGCTGGCAGAGGACCGACCCACCAGCCGCCTCATGGCGAATACAGCGGCGCTGTAGCCAAGTGGTAAGGCAGAGGTCTGCAAAACCTCCACCACCGGTTCGAGTCCGGTCAGCGCCTCCAATACCCCACGGATCACCCGGTATAGAACCGTAGCTCAGGGGTAGAGCACTACCTTGACACGGTAGGGGTCAGGGGTTCAAATCCCCTCGGTTCTACCAAAAAACGCCCTCTAAGAGGGCGTTTTTCCTTTTGGGTCTCCACCCCTGCAACGCGCGTCACCCCTATTCCACCCCTACTGCTTGTTCGAGAGGTGCCCCTTCAGCTTCAAGCAGCTCGTCAAGGTGGGTCATGGACGCCAGCAGGGTCGCCTTGCGTTTCTCGGCGCGGGTGTGGGTGTAGACCGAGAGGGTCATGCGCGGGTCGGCGTGGCCCGCGAGGTCGGCCGCCGTGCGGGGGTCAGCCCCGCCCTCGATCAGCCGCGACACGAAGGTGTGGCGCAGGTCGTGAATGCGGGTCGTCTCGGACACCTCGGCTGCTGCTAGGGCCTGCCGCCACACCCGGCGCACGTTGTGCTGGCTGAGCATCCCACCCATGCGGTTCGGGAAGACCCAGGCAGACGCGTCGGTCGGGAGATCGCGGCCTTTCAGGTCGAGGAGGTGCCGGTGCAGGACCGTCTTCAGGGCCGGGGTGAGGTACAGCGTGCGCCGGGCGCTGCGGGTCTTCGGCTCGCTGATCATTGGCGTCCCGCCGCGGCTGACCACCGTGCGCCGCACATCGAGCGTCCCGGCCTTCCAGTCCAGGTCTCCCCACTGGAGGCCCAGCGCCTCGCCGTGACGCAGGCCCAACGCGGCGATGATGGCGAAGAGGGGAGAGGCTCGTCTCACGGGCCGCCTGGAGGACGCGGGCCAGTTCCTCCGGCTCCAGCGCCCGCCCGATCTTCTCTTCCCTCATGCGGGGTAGGTCTGCCGCGAGGCCGGGGTGGGTGCGGAGGATCTCGTGACGCACCGCCCGGCGCAGGACCTGGTTCACGAAGATGCTGATGTGCCGGACCGTCGAGGGGGCGTACCGGCTGGCGAGCGCCGCGTACAGGCGCTCCAGGGTGACCGGCTTCAGCTCGGTCAGGAGCTTGCCCCCGACCGGCTGCGTCCCCAGGATCTTCAGGTAGCTCTGGAGCTTCTGGACGGTGCCCTCGCTGAGTTCGGCCCTGCGGGTCTCGACGTAGGCGTGCGCGTAGTCGGCCAGCGTCAGCCGCCCGTGCTCGGCGAGCACCACGGCCCCCCGTTCGGTCTCTGCCAGGGCGAGCTTGAGCCGGTCGGCCGCCTGGGCGCGGGTGCGGCCGTAGACACTCTTCCTGACCTGCTTTCCCTCCGGCGTCCACCCGGCGGTGTAGCGGGCCTCCCAGGTGCCGTCCGGGCGCTGACGCAGGCTGCCTTCTCCGGAGGCGCGGGAACGTTTGCGGGAGGTGGGGGGGCGGGTCATTAGGGGGCAACCGTCCGGATAACGTCGGCATGTTCTTTCAGCTCGAACTTCGGGATGCCCTTCATCGGGACGAGGATGATCTGGACGCCTTCCCGACGGGCGAACTTCATGGCTGGAATGAAGTCGCTGTCTGCCGTGACGAGGATGATCCTGTCCACGATGCGCTTGCTGGCAAGCCAGGCCACGTCCAGGCCGATGTTCATATCTACGCGTTTTTGAGAAAGCGCCGCGTAGACATCGCTGGCCTGAATCTGAGGCATGGGATTGCCTGCTGCCCCTGCCGCCATGAGCCGTTGCGCGGTATGCCGCTTGATCTGCCAGCCGTCGAAGGAGAGCTGGCCACGCCGGAACGCCACATGGTCCATCACAGAGAGGTCACGCAGAAGGATGCGGCGAGCATGACTGAGTGCTGAGGCGCCAAAATCCTTCGTGCTCCCGTCAATAGGGTTAGTCTCTATGCCCTCATAGGGTGGGCAGTCGTAGTAGTACATCCGGAACAGCTCTTCGTCGGCTTCCAGGGTCTTCATGGCGAAGTTGTAGACCTCGGCCGCCGTTGCGTGCCGCTTGTACACCAGCTTGAGTTGGGGCAGCAAAAAGCCACCGTCGATCAGCACGGCGGTGCGCTTCATCCTGCCCTCGTAGTCGTGCTAGACGGCAAAAAAGAATCACCCCAGCGCTGGATGTGTGGGCGCACCGGGGTGTGGATGTGTGCCGACCTATCGGCGTTAGCGGATGACAGAACTGTATATTTTGTGGGTTTAATTGTCAACACGAAAAACTCCTTCTGCTTGAGGTCCGCTGAGGTTCGGTGAGGCCCGCTTAGGTCCACATGTCGCAAGGGCACCCCCACCAGGGGGAGGGCCGGAGGTGGCTGAACCCTTACCGTGGAAGTGTGATGAAATTTGCTGCCCTGCTTACCCTCGCCGCTGCCTCTTACGCTGCCGCCTGCCCTGCGAAGGTGTCCGCTGCTGCCAGCCTCAAGGACCCCCACCACGTCGCCTACACCATCGTGGTGAAGAACCCGACCAAGGCACCGCTCAGCATCAACATGCGGGCAGACTTCTTCTACAAAGGGAAGAAGCTGATGGGCGGTTTCGAGAACCTGATCGCCACTATTCCCGCTGGGGGCAGCAAAACCTTCAAGGGTCAGGAAGCCTTCCTCGACGTGCTCAAAGGAGCTGATCAGGTGCAGATCACCCGCGTCCGTACCTGCAAGTAACCTCACCAGGCCACCGTCCCCAGGGTCAGGCCCACGCCGTAGTCCTCCGGCACCCGCCGGAGCTTGGCCGTGGGCACTTCCAACGCGATCTCCGGCACCCGCGTCCCCACGCTGAACTCCAGTGGGATGTTCGCGGTCACCACGTCCTTTACGTAGCTGCGTTGGGTCAGGAACGCAGCCCGGTGGGCGTCTGCCTCCAGGCCTCCGAAGACCACTCGGCGCATCGCCGCCGGAAGGCTCGACCCGCAGGCCTCTGCCAGACACAGCACCGCCCCCGGACTCGTCCCGTAGCGCTGGGTCGCCTGGTCCAGTAGCGGCCCCGGCATCTGGAGCTGCCCAGCCCCGAAGTTGCAGTAGGCCTCCACTTGAGCGCGAAACTCCTCCGGCGACTCGCACAGCCACTCCAGCTCCTTCTCGATGCCCGAGTCGCGCAGCAGCGCGTGGCTGATCTCGTGCATCTTCACGAAGGTCCGCGGACTGTGGTACACCCCCTCCTCCAGCGTGATCACTGTGCACGGCAGCGACACCGTGCTGCTGAACGGCCCCGGCGTCACCGGAATCCCCAGGCCCGCTGCCAGGCGCCAGAAGTCCATCTCGTAGCCATGCCGTGCATGCACTTGGTCCACGAACCGCAGGAAGTCGGCCCCGAGGGTGGTCACCCGTCCACCTCGATGTACTGCCGCACGCTCTCGAAGTACCGCCACCACTCCTCGGCTGTCACCGGCCCCCGCCCACCAAAGTTTCCCTGTTGCGCCAGCATTCCCTGCACCTTCGGATGCGCGATCAGGGGGTCGATGATGGCGAACCGCTCGCCCGCTTCGAGCAGGCCTTCGGGGATTTCAACTGGTGGGGGGACCGCCTGACGGTTAATTCGGCCGGGTCTCTGAACAATAGTGTTGAGGGGCTCGGGGATGTCTGGTGTGTACAGTCCTGTCAGGTCGCGCCACTCCTCGACCGAGTACCCGAGTACAGCGCGGATAGCTTCGCGGACTTCCAGAGATGCGCGGGAGAGAGGTGCGGTGCCCCGCTCCAGCTTGTTCAAGTAGTCCGGCGTGATGTCCTGACCATGCTTTGCCATCTCAGCGACGAACGCAGGCCGGTTCAGCCCCAAGTCGAGGCGCCTATCCTTGACGAGCATGCCGTGAACCACTGCACGCGGGTCTATATCTTGCGGGGCTTTAGCGGCTGCCATGTGCCAGTACCTCGACGCATGACGCATTCCCAAACCAGTCATGCGCTCGCATACGGCGACTGTACTCAAATGGTTCCATAATGGGCCGAAATGGGAACTAATTTGGGAATATTCCCAATCTAGTATTGACACCAAATGGGTACAGTCGTAGTCTGCTCCCATGCCAGAGGAACGCAACCCTGACCCGGTCGCTGCCGCCGCGCGTGCTGCGCTTGAAGCGCGGGGCATTTCGGCGCGTAGGCTGGCGAAAAAGCTCGGCATGAAGCCTCGGACAGTGCTGGATTTTTTGAATGAACGCCGGGGAACCCGCGATAGCACCCGCATTTCCATTTGCCGCGAGTTGGGAATAGATCACGAACAGGCGGGTGCTGCATGACTTCCCAAAGGAAGGTGTCCATGCTCAAGCGTGTGCTGGTGCGGCTGCTGGTGGCGGTACTGCGGCAGCCGGAGGTGCAAGCAGAACTCCGCCGGGCCGTTGCAGCGGCGCAGGCGGAGGAAGCGGGGAGAGCAGCGCAGGTATTGGTGGGCCGTCTCTCGGGCGGGAACGACCCGTTCGCTCTGGCTCTCGGCCAGCGCTACGGGCTTAATTCGCTGGCGGCTTGGGGGACGGATCAGAAGAGTTCGGAAGTTCAAGGAAGCGATCATTGATCGCATCCACGACCTCTGGGCTGACCCGCCCCTGTTTGAGCAGCTCGCGCATTTCTTCCGCTACGTCAACGGCATTTATGAAGTACGCCTCCTCAAAAGCTTCTTGTGGAACGCCAATTTGCTGGAGCACAGCGAAAGCAACTCTTGCCTGCGCCCTGGCCCGCATCGCTTCCCCTAAAGCGGCCAGAGCGAGTTCGCTCAGTGCTTCTATATCGACTTTCACGTTCACCTCCTTTCCAAGGGCAGCCTACCGGGCCGCTCGGCGGGGGTACGGCGCATGACCTCTCTTGAAGTCCGCCTTTCTCCAGACCAACTCGCCGAGCTGGCCGACCTGATCGCCGCGCGGGTGCAGGTGGGGGCCACGGTGCCCGCGCCTCTCAAGCTCGCTTACACGATCAAAGAGGCGGCAGAGATCACGAGCACGACCGAGTGGTGCATCCGCACGGCCATCCGTCAGGGCGAGCTGCACGCGAAGCAGGCCGGGGACAGCGGCCGGGGGGCGTACTCAATTCCCGCCGACAGCCTCCAGGCCTGGCTCTACAACCGGCCGACCTCCAACCCGCGCCTCCGCAAGGCCGCCGGACAGCGGTGAGCGCCGTGACTTGTGCCCGTCCTCCCCCTACTCCACCCGCGCCCCTGGCGCGTGACGAGCGGCCCGCAGCAACCCGCGCGAGCTGAAGCCAAAAGAAAAAGCGCCTCTACAGCGGCCCCGCCAGGCCTGAAGCGCTTGTCCCCCAGCTAAGGAGATCGTTGTGAACTATACCACTGTTGCCCAGCCTGATTCGAGCCTGATCACCCGTTGCGCAGCGCCCGCGCCGCAGAAGGCCGCGGTGGAGAAGTGCAGCCACTGCGGCCGCGAGCTGAAGCGCCCCGGCACCGTGGTGCCCTACGTGGGCGTGGTGGGGCCGGAATGCCGCCTGCGATTCACGCCGCTGCTGCTGCTGGTCGCTGAGGTCGAGCTGCTCCAGTTCGACCTGGACGATCAGGGCAGCCAGCGCCTGGCGGCGGGCATCCTCCGCACGATGTACGAGATCGGGTTTGAGGTTCGCAAGCACATTGACCTCCAGAAGCGAACGCTGTGGCTGGAGGTCATGAGCCGCCGGGCGAACAGGCGCGGCGCGGCGATGATCAAGACCTGGGAGCAGACCCGCGCCGAGTTCGAGCAGCGCCTGACGCTGGCCCAGGCTGAGCGCGAGGCGCAGAACGGGAGCGCGGCGTGAGCGGCCAAGTGCTCGACGTGGGGGACTGTGTGATCCACCGGATGACCCGGTCCCCTGGCGTGATCGTCGGCGTCGAGGCAGTGCTGGGTGGATCGTCCTACACCGTCGACTGGACCAGGACAGCCTCCCGCGAACGGTACTCGCGGTTCGGGTGGTCCGGCTCGGAGTTGTCCCGCGAGGGAGGCGACCTCCAGCCCGGCGACTGGGTGCGCGTCACCGGCCGGTGTGAGCAGGGCAGCACTACGGATGTGGACGAGTTGCTCGACGCGCTGGGCCTGATCGTGGACGACTTCTCCGAGGAGGGTGCTCCCGACTTCCTGGTGTTCGTCCTGGGTGAGCAGCGGACCTACGAATGTAGCGTCCACCAACTCATCCGCATCACGCGGGTGGAGGCCCTGTCGTGAGCCGCCTCCTCGTCCGCCTCGCGGTGGTGCCCGTGACGGTCATGGTGGCCCGCCTGATACACCGGCCCCGCCTGAGCGCCGGGCCGGGCACGCTGTGCGACTGCACGGACGGTGCGCGGATTCAGCCGCTCAAGGGCTGCCGGTCGTGCTGGGGCACGGGGACGGTGCACCGGTGAGCCGGCCGGTCCCGCTGCTGGTGCTGGGCGCGGCGCTGTTCGCCCTGGCGTGGCTGCTGCTGCCCCACTACGACCCGCAGCGGCCGGGAATCTCTCTCGGCCTGCTCGTGACGTTCTGCGGGGGGTGGGCCTCGGTGATGGCTGGGGCTGCCCGCGCCTTCGGGCCGGGGTCACGGCGTTGACATCCCCAACCTTCAACCGGGAGGCCGCCGCGTGCGGTCTCCCTCTCGTCTCTGGGACACACCTGTGGAGGACACGATGAGCACACCTGATCAACAACGCGCCGAACTGCTGCGCCACATCTGGGAGTGCGGCCCGCTCGGGGTGGCGGCCGTGCTGCGCTTCGGGGCCGAGCTGGGGATGTCGGCCGCCGAGGTAGACCTGCGCCTCGCTCACCTGCACACCGCCGGACTGATCCACGTCGACCAGCCCGGCGAGCACCTGGAGGCCTGGGGTCCGGCCCTGGACGCCGAGGCGGCCGCGCGGACGGCCTACGGGCACCTCTCGGGATACGTCGCCTGTCGCGTGTGCGGCTGCACCAACAACTGGCCCTGCGATGGCGGTTGTTGGTGGGCCGAGGACGACCTCTGCACGAGCTGCGCCGACCCGGTGGCGGTGGAAGCGTGAGCGCCGCGACCGACCCCGGAGCCCCACCGCCGCTGACCTTCCGCACCGCGCCCGTGCTTGCCCTCTTCTGCCCAGGGCGGGCGCTCCGGTCCCCCCGTCAGCGGCTGGAGCCGGGCCGCCTCTACGGCGTGAACTTGGGCGACGAGTGGGTCACGGTGATCCGCCGGGCGGACGGGCTGCACTGGCGGGCCATGCGTGCTGGTGACCTGGGGAGCGGCAGCCGCGGAGACCTGGAAGCGTACCTGCGCTCGCGGCTGGAGCAGGCGAAAGGGCGGGCGGCATGAGGTTCGGGGAGCTGAAGACGGGCGCGGAGACCGTCACGCCCAACTGGGTCTTCGACGTGCTGGGCGAGCTGACCCTGGCGTCGGACATGAAGGTGCTCGCGTTTCTCGCCAAGCACCGGCTGTACCAGCACAGCACCTTCAAGACCTGGGAGATCGCCGGGAAGACGGGCCTCGACGTGCGAACCGTACAGGCCAGCACCAAGCGGCTCGGCGAGGCCGGGCACATCGTCAGCGCAGGCGGTGAGCACTGCTTGCGCGGCGCTTGTGCAAAGCCTGCACAACCGTTGCACAAATCTACTCGTGCCAAAACCCACGCCAACCCGCGCCAGGAGGGGAAAAAGCCCATCCCTGAAGTAAAGGAAGTAAGGGAAGAAATGGAACAAGAACAAGAGAGAGAGTTATCAGGTGGGATAGGCACCGCAGGCCCGCGCACTCTCTCGCTGAGGGTTCAGGAAGATTCGGAAAAGCCGCAAACGGCAGGCGGCACCGCAGGTGCCGAGGCCCCTGACGGGGCCAGCCCCGGCCCTGCCCGGCCCTTCATCGTCCCCTTCCAGCCCCCGGCGAACGCCGGAAACACCAGGCCCACGAGCCTTGAAGAGGTTCCGCCGGGCGCGGCGGGTGGCGAGCCTGGGGACAGCTCGCCGACCGCCGCCACCCGAACGGCGCTGGAGATCGCGTTCGGCCCCGTTTTCCTGGCCCAGCTCTTGGGCGAGGGGGAAGCGCGTCCGGGATGGCTGTCCCTGGAGGCCGGGCGGGTCGCCGAACTGCACCAGCGCGCTCTCGAATCCAGCGGCCCGCGCCCCTGGCGGACCAAGTTGATTTTGGATCTCGACAAAGAGGTGACGCAGGGGAATGCTGGGCGCGGCAAGCGCCGCCAGGACCTCACCGAAGAGGAGTGGATGGCATGAAGCGCGAGTTCAAGATCCCTGATTCGGTGCGCGGGCGGCTCTCACTCGACCCCCAGACCTGCCCGGAACCGGGCTGCTCGCAGGGCTGGATCGACACGCCCCAGGGAGCCGCCCGCTGCCCGCGCTGCCGCCGCCAGGCCGATGAGGCACGCCTGGGGCAGGCGGGCGTGGTGGGCAGCAGGCTCGACCGGCCCTGGACAGACATGCGGCTGCGGCACAAGAGCTGGCGCCGTGTGCAGGAGGTGAGCCTGGCGCTGCCTGATCTGATCGCCGAGGGGCGGGGGCTGGCGCTGATCGGCCTGCCTGGGACCGGCACGAGTCAGGCGGCAGCGTTGCTGGTGCGGGGGGCGGCGGAGGCGGGCCTGAGTGCCCTGATGGTGAGCTGGCCCAGCTGGGTGGAGGCGGTGCAGGCGGACTACACCCGGCAGCTCCGCACCCAGGCCGAGCATGTCGCGGCTTTGAGCACCCCCGCCCTGCTGGCTCTCGACGCGGTGGGCGAGGCGGCCACCTCGACGGGGGCACTGGAGCGCAAGCTGCTGGAGCGGGTGCTGGGGGTACGGTACGCCGCCGGGAAGAGCACGATCATCACGGCCGGGATGACCCGGCGCGAGCTGGAGGAGGCGATGGGCGAGCGGACGTTCGACCGGTTCCGGCACAGCGCGGAGTGGGTCCTGTTCAACGGTCCCAACGAGCGCGAGGAGGAGGAACGGCGGGCGAGGGAAGAACGGGAGGCGCGGGCCGCCGCGCTGGAGCGCAGTCAGCGGGGAGCGGCGGTGTGAAGGCCACCGAAGCCGACCGTGTGCAGCCCGGCAGCGTGCGCGTACCCGGTGGGGGCGACGTGACTGCCCGCACACGTGGTCGAGCGGCTTCAGAAGGGAGAGGAGCCGTGATGCTCGCCGAGATCGCGGAAGCGCTGGCAGAGCTGCTGCCAGAACGTGTGTTCGCCGTCGGCTACTCGACTTGCCGGGTGTGGCTCAGCGACCGGACGGAGTATGTGCTGTTCGACGAGCCGGAAACCCTGCGCCCCTTGGAGTTCGCCCTGCGTGAGGAGATCGAGGCGCGCGGGTTGCACTGGCATCTGCAACCCGCGCCGCATGGTCTCACCCGCTATACCGCGCGCGTAAGCGACTGGGACCGCGTGCGCTGGGATGGCCGTGCCGATACGCCCGCCGCCGCACTCGCCCTCGCGCTGCTGGGATTCCTGGACCTCCAGTGTGCCCCCGCGTCCTCCCCGCCCACTCCCATCGATGTCCCTACCCCCTACCCCCTCGGCAGTCAGGTGTCGTGGAACGAAGGTCTGAGCAGCCGCCCGCGCATCGGCACGGTCGAAGCAGTGCATCAGCAGCCTGGCTGGCCCGCCGAGTACGACGTGCGGGTGCTCAGGCAGGACGGCACGCCAGGCGCGCAGGTGCAGCGCCGCCACCACTCCGAACTCACCCCGAAAGGAAGCTGACCCATGCCCCAGCCCACCGAAGAGCAAGTCCACACCGCCATGACCGCCGCCATCCGCCAGTTCCGCGCGTGGGCCGACGACCCCCGCGTCCTGGTGCTCGACACCGAGACGACCGGCCTCCAAGGCGGCGTATTCGAGCTGGCCGCCGTGCGCGTGGGGGAAGTCTGGCCCTTGCTCGCCTTCCTGTGCGCGCCCGGTACTGACTGGACGCCCGCCGCCATCACCATGCACGGCCACCGCTTGGAGGAGATCAAGGGCGCGCCGCAGGCCATGCTCATGCGCCGCGCGTTGGAGGCGACGCTGCAAACTGTCCCTCTCGACAGCGCAGTCCTGACCTACAACGCTGAGTTCGACCGGACTGCCCTCCTGCGGACCTGGCCGGGCCTGCGCCTTCCCGCGTTCGCCTGCATCATGACCGCCTACGCGCCGCTTGCCGGGCAGTGGAGCGAGACGCACGGGGCCTGGAAGTACGTGGGCCTCACCAGGGCACTGGAGCTGGAGCAGGTGGACACGCGCGGGCTGCCTGGGGAGCACACCGCCTATGGGGATGCGGTCCGGGCCGCGCTGCTGATCCAGGCCGTCGCACAGCGCCTCACGCCCAACGAGGAGGAAGCGCGCGAGGTGGCAGAACAGGAGGCACAGGCGGACGCCCTGCTCGACGAGGACCTCGACCGGATGGACGCCCACAACGCCGGGTGGGACCGGGCATTGCGGGGCCGCGAATATGACCTGCTGGCCGATGATGGGGAGGTGGACTGATGCAACCGCTGCCCGAACCCTCCCCCGTGCAGGGCTTCGTGCTCTCCCCGGACCTCATGAGCGAGATCGCGCCCAACATCGGCACCGCGCTCGCGTTCGGCGGGGAGCTGCTCACCCCGGACACCAGGGCCACGCTGGAGCGCATTCACGCCGGGCTGTGGGCCGAGTTCATGCGGGTGGACCGGACGCGCCCGCAGATCCTCACCGACTTCGAGCACGGTGCCCTGGTGCTCGCCATGTGCATCGTCGCTGGGTTCACCCACATCCCGGTGGACGGCCCCACGTACGCCCACCGCCTGCGCCGGTCTGCGGCCCACTGCCTCACCGAGCTGACCGGTCCCCACTCCGCCGAGGACCTGGCCGCCTGGGGCCGGGAAGAGCGCGCGTACGCCGAACGGCTGCTCAGCAAGTACCAGGAGAAGGGCGAGGCATGACCGCCCACCAGCTCGACGAGCGCGGCTTCGTCTTCCTGGACTTGGCCCACCGCCCCTACCTGATCCGCAGGTGGGGCGGGAACCCCTGGCTCTTCTACTGGCACCCCGACAACCACTGGGTCTCCCTGCGCCGGGTCAATCAGGCATTCATCTGGCAGGCGAACGCCCGCGCCCTTCCCGACGACCAGGCGGAGCTGTACCACCAGAAGCAGGCTGAGTGGGCGAGCCACCTTCTCCCTACCTCCCACAAGGCGTGCCCATGACCACCCGCGAGATCGAAACCCAGTTCATCCTCGAAGCCCCTGCCCGTTTCCGGGGCATCATCAGCGGCCACGACCACCTCGTCTCCGCCGGACTGGGGCAGGCCCTGGCCGTCCTGTTCGGCCTGCCCCTCGGCGCGCCCGTGCGCGTCGGCATCCGCTTCGGGGAGAACTTCACCCTGCTAGACGTCAACGGCCACACCCGCCGTGAGCCGTTGCCGGTGGAGGTACGCGCGACTCTGATTGGCGCGTTCTCGGCCCTCACCACCGTGCTAGAGGGGCGCGTCCACGCGGTGGACCTGAAGGGCGGGCGGCAGACGGACGCCTGAGAGGCTTCTGTCACGTGCGCCCCACCATCCTGCCCGGTATGGCCCACCAACTTGCCCCCCACCTGCGCCCCGCCACCGAGGCCGAGATAGAAGCCGCCCTGCGCGACGTGCTGCTGCGGGGCGGCTTCTATCCCGTGAAGACCGACGCCGCCATGATCAACCGGGGCAGCCGTGGGCGCGGCAGCATCCGCACCGGCTTCCCCGACCTCACCGTGCTGCACCCGCTCCCCGGCACCACCCTCTGCCTGGCCGCTCTCGTCGAAACCAAGACCGTCACCGGCAAGCTGAGGCAGTCTCAGATCGAGCGGCATGCCGAGCTACGCGATCTCTACGGGCTACAACCCCTGATCCTTCGTGACCCCAAGGAAGCTGTCGCACTGATTCGGGAGGCTCGACGTATCGCAGGTTTATTGAAAGAACGTAGTCAGATAATGTGAGGAAACTGTAAGCGTTCCCTTCAGTTCAGTCGCCCTTACCGTTATCGAGGTGCCCCCCATGACCCGTGACCGACGCCCCGCCGACACCCCGCCCCGCCCTCCGGTCCTGAACGAACTCACCTACGTGGCCCTGCGCCTGCACGAGGCGGCCATCCGCAAGGACGGCACGGGCGCCCTCAACATGGCCACCGCTGTCGCCAGCGTGGACGCGGCCCGCGCGCTGCTGGAAGAGAGCCGCCAATAAGCTCGCCCAGACGCACCCGCCCCCTCGGCGTCACCCGCGCCCGCGAAACCGTCCGGCAGCTCACCAGTGGCCGCGAGGTTATACGCGCCGTCCGCGAGTACGCCGAACTCTGGCTTCAGGCCCTGCGCACCTGGCTGGTCGAGGAAGTGGAACTGGCCCCGGTGGAACGCGGCAGCCCCAGCAGCCGCACCATGCAGCTCGTCGGCATCGGGGCCTATTCCGCCCGGCGCGGCCCAGCTCTCGGCGGTGGGGGCGGGACTGCCCAGTACCTGAAGGCTCCCGGCCCCCGCCGCTACACCGTGAGCGAGGTCGACAGCGCCATCACCACCATGAGCCGCAGCGCCTCGGCGGACCTGGCCGACCTGGGCGACCTACTGGAGCGCGTCCGGGGTTGCACCAGCCTCGCCACCCTGCTCGACGAGCGCGGCGGCTGGGCGAGTCCGCGGGACCGGGCCATCCGGTACGCCGTCGCCGTGCTGACCCTGGCCGTCCGTCTGGGGGATGCTCTCGCCGAATCCCACCTGTCGTACTTGCAGAAATCCGGGGATTCACCTACTGTTTCTGTAGCTTAAGAGCAGTGTCGAACACGACCCCCACAGCACCCCGGCGCGGGTGCTTTTTTCATGCTACCTGGAGGCTCATGCAACGGTTCATCCTCATCCGGCACGAAGACGTCAGCGGCAGCAGCGGCACCGGCGCGGTCGCCGAGGGCGTCGTGTTCAGCGACGGGACTGCGGCCATGCGCTGGCTGGTGGAGCCGTGCAGCACCGCGCTCTACAGCTCTATCGGCGACGTCGAGCGCATCCACGGCCATGAGGGCCGGACGGTGGTGCAGGTCCTCGACCAGGTGCTGCCCATGCCAGTCCTGGCGGTCCGCTGACCAGCGACACTGACCCACGACACCCCACCCCTCTCAACCCCGCGACAGCGGGGCCTTTTTTACGCCGCGACAGAGGGGATGAGCGGCCCAGACGACCACAGTGCCCACTGTCCTCGGACGGGGGCTTTCGCGTGTCCAGCGCGACAGAAAGGCAGGTGAACGCAGGTGGCAAACCGCACAAAGTGGACAGCCAAAAAAGAGGGGCAGTTCCTGGAGCAGCTGGCGGCCACCGGCAACGTCACCCGGGCCTGCCGCGCCAGCGACGTGAGCCGCACCAGCGCCTACGACCGGCGCGACGAGCTGCCCGCCTTTGCTGCTGCCTGGGATGACGCGGTCCTTCAGTATGCCGAGCGCCTTGAGGATGAGGCGGACCGGCGCGCAGTCGAGGGCACGGTCAAGACCATCTACTACCAGGGCCTGCCCGTCGGCGAGGAGACCCAGTACAGCGACACGCTGCTGATGTTCCGCCTCAAGGCCCTGAAGCCCGACGCCTACCGCGAGAGAGTGCAGCAGCAGGTGGTCGGTGACCCGAACGCGCCGGTGCAGGTGCAGATCACGCGCACGGTCGTGCGGGAAGGTGGGACAGAGTGATCCGCTTCGCCCCGAAGTACAGCCCGGCCCAGCACCACATCCTCTTCGAGAGTGACGCGAAGTTCCGTATCCACCCCAAGGGCCGCCGCTTCGGCATGACGCGCGGCGCGGCCCATGCCTACATCGAGTGGATGCTGGAGGGCAGACAGCTGCTGTGGGGGGACACCATCCTCGCCAACATCCGGCGGTACGTCGAGCGCTACTTCGAGCCTGCCCTGAAGGCCGACAGCATCCCGTACACCTGGAACCTCACCGAGAAGATCCTGCGCGTCGGGCAGGGGTTCACCGACTTCCGCAGCGCCGACCACCCCGAGAACTGGGAGGGCTTCGGCTACCACGTCATCTTCCTGAACGAGGCGGGCATCATCCTGGAAGGCGAGAAGGGCCAGGGGATGTTCCAGAACAGCGTCATGCCGATGCTGGCCGACTTCCCCGACTCCACCCTCATCGCGGCGGGCGTACCCAAGGGCAAGAACCTCTTCCACACCTTGCACCAGCAGGCGGTGGGGGGCGCGCCCGGCTATCACCACCGGACCTTCACCAGCTATGACAACCCCTTCCTGAGCCGGGCCAGCCTGCGCGATCTGGAGGCGCAGATGCTGCGGCTGGGCGGGCGACTCCTGGTTGATCAGGAGATATACGGGAAGTTCGTGGACGCCACCAGCGACGCCATGCGCGTCATTCCGCGTCCCTGGGTGGAGGCGGCCATGCAGCGCTGGCGAGAGCGTCAGCCGCCGGAGGGCTTTCCAGACGTGGCAGGACTGGACGTGGCGCGCGGAGGCGACGACGCCACGGCCTGCGCCCCCCGCAAGCGGAATTACTTCTGGCGGGTGCGCCAGGTGCCGGGCAGCGCCACGCCAGACGGGCCGACTGCCGCCGCCTTCGCGCTTCAGGAGGTCGGGCCGGACACCCGGCTGAACGTGGACGTGATCGGGGTGGGGGCCAGTGCCTATGACCACCTGCTCGGGCAGCGGAAGGCCGGGACGGTGGTAGCTGTGAACGCCGCCGAGGGCACCGACGAGATGGACCGGACGGGCACCTTGGCCTTTCGCAACGTGCGCGCCCTGATGTGGTGGCGGATGCGCGAGGCCCTTGACCCGGCGAACGGCCACGACCTGGCGCTGCCGCCGGATGACGAGCTGCTCGAAGACCTGATCGCCCCCACCTGGAAACTCACGGCCCAGGGCATCCAGATCGAGAGCAAGGACGACATCCGCAAGCGCCTGGGCCGAAGCACCAACGTGGGCGACGCCGTGGTGCAGACCGAGTACAGCCCGCCGGAAGGCGGCGACTTCTTCATCGACAGCTTCTGAAGGGAGGTGATTCACGATCAACTGGTTCCAGCGAATGGGTGCCGCCATCCTCGGCATCGATATCAAACTGCGCGGCAACAGCGGCCCGGCGATCCACGCCAGCAGCACACAGGACGGCCGCCCGGTGTACGCCGAGTGGAGTGCCGAGAAGGCCGTCGCGGAGGGCCTGAAGGTCAGCCCGTGGGTGTACAGCGCGGTGGGCAAGATCGCCTCAGGCGTCGCCTCGGTCCCCCTGGTGCTGGAGCGCGCCGCCGGCGACACCTGGGTGCCGGAGCCGGGGCACGAGCTGCAACGGCTGCTGTGCCGCCCCAATCCCTTCATGGCCCGCCAGGACATGCAGGAGCGGTGGGCGCACCACATGCTCCTGGCAGGCAACGCGGTGTGGTGGCTGAATATCGTGGGCGGCCAGCCGGTCGAGATGTGGCCCATCCTGCCGGACCAGGTGCGGCCCATCGCCAGCCGCACGGAGTTCGTCTCCGGCTACAAGTGGCAGGTCACGCCGACCGAGGCCCGCATCCTGCCCGTTGAGCAGGTCGCGCACTGGATGTTCGTCGACCCGGCCAACCCCCGCTGGGGCCTTGCGCCGCTTCAGGCTGCGGCCGCGGCGGTGGACATGGACCTGGCGGCCGCACGCTGGAACCGGGCGGTGCTGATGAATGACGGCAAGCCCCCGCTGGCCGTGTTCCTGGACGCTGCCCTGTCTGCCGACCGCATGAAGCAGGCGCGGGACCTCATCCGCGAACAGGTGGACGGCGGCAACATCCGCAAGACCCTGGTGCTGGGCGGGGCGAGCAAGGCGCAGCCCCTCTCGCTCAGCGCGACGGACCTGGACTTCCTGAACGGCCGGCGCTTCTCGCGCGAGGAAATCGCCGCCGTGTTCGGGGTGCCGCCCATCCTGCTGTCGTTTGGCGAAGCGGCCACCTTCTCGAACCTCGACGCCGCGAAGGCGATTCTGTGGGAAGACCGGATTGTCCCCTTGCTCGACGACCTGTGTCAGGGGCTGGAGGGCACCTTCTTCCCGTACTGGGGCCTGACTTCGGACGGGTGGCGCATCCGGCCGGACCTGAGCGGGGTGCGGGCGCTGCAAGCCAATATCAAGACGGAGGCGGAGGTGGGCAAGCTGCGCGCCGAGACCTTCAAGGTCCTGACCGACGGGGGCGTGCCGCCGAACATGGCCGCCGCGGCCGCCGGGGTGCCGCTGGAGAAGATTCCGGGCGGCGACGAGCCGCGCGCGGCACCCGCGCCGACCTTCACCCAGGCCAAGAGCCGCCCGCCCCCGATGCAGCGCAAGGCCGCCGAGGACGGCGACGTGGCCGAGCGCCTGAGTCGGATGGACGCCTGGATCGAGGAGGCGCGGAAGAAGGTGGCCGAACTCCTGCTGGAGCAGGGGTCGGCAGTCGCCTCGGCCTACGCCGCCGGCGACCCCTGGGAGGAGGCGCTGACGCTCGACGACTGGCAGGCACTGCTGGAGGCGGTCCATACGGCTGTCATCGAGGCAGAGGGGTCGCTGGCCTACACCGCACTCCTGAAGAACATCGCCAGCACCGGCGGTGGCGGGACCTTCGACGTGTTGGCGGACGGGGTTGTCGAATGGGTGAAGGCCCACGTGGGCGAGAACATCCGGTACATCGACGAGACCACGCGCGAGGTCCTGCGCCGTGAGATTGCCGCCGGGGTGGAGGCGGGCGAGAGTGCCCGCGACATCGCCAAGCGGCTGCGGGGCGTGCACGAGGACTGGGCCGGGTGGCGGGCCGAGCGGATCGCTCGAACTGAACTAGCCGTAAGTTTTGGACATGCTCACCTTGCCAGCGCTCAGCAAATTACAGAGGAATATGGAGTGGACATGGTGAAAACATGGGTTGCTACGGGGGACTCACGCACCCGTGATGCTCATGCGGCAATGGACGGTGAGACTGTTCCACTCAGTGAACCCTTCAGCAATGGCGAGATGACTAGCGGGACGGAGGTCAACTGCCGCTGCGCTGTAGTTTTTGCTCCAGCACAGAAAAGTTTGTCGGGGGTGAAGGTGGCAAAAATCAATTAACAACATCTAAGCTCGACTCTTCGCCGGGTGCCGTAAGCATCGGCTACAGCCCTATCAAGGCCGAGTACCTGGAGGACTGGCAGACCACGGGCATCTGGCGAATCATCACGGTAGAGTTAGGGTATGGACCTGCTCAAAGAGTTGACTGAACGCTTGAAGCGGTTAGAGGGCCACCCAAGTTTCGATGGAATAACTGCTGCTGCTAAGCATATAAGTATTGCGGAAAGGCATTATCACGCAGCAGTGTCAAATGATGATGAAGAGGGATTCAATGATGTCATATATAGAGCAAACCAAGCTTTCGAAGGAATGCTCAAGGAAGCTCATTCAATAATAGTTAAGGGGGGTTCTTCTAAAATCACACCTTATGAAATAGAGGAATATTTTAGTAGGAACAATGTTTTAAAGCCTAGGGTTATGCAACTGTTTACAAATTATAGGAAGGAATGGAGAAATCCATCTACACATGATCATAGGGCTGTATTTGATGAATATGAGGCTTTAATGGCAATATCTAATGTATCATCCTTCGCGTTTATTCTTTTGGGCGATATATTAGAAAGGGAAAACTTTTCCATTGGTGCTAAGGTAGCTGAAGAAATGCCCTCGCAAGACAAAATAAATATAAAGGAAAGAATAGACCTATCAGAAATAGTTGCTAAGTCTATTATATCGTATTCTTCCAAGATCACGGACCGTGAATTTAAAGAGTTGGGTCCTAAATTCTTGGAAGAAAGTCTTTGGGGATTTTTGACAACTCAATTACCGGACTTCAGCATTGATAATGCTAGAAGAATTGGAGATAATAAAATCTATCGTCCTGATCTCGTAATAGAAGGAAAAGGGGAAACGGCGATAGTAGAGGTTAAGATTTCAGATTCTACTCAAACTATAAAGCAGGGTTATTGGCAGCTTGTAAGATACCTTCATACACTACGCGAAAGTACTGGTATCTTATACATTCAGCCTACCAATCATGACATTCCGCTTAAAACCATTCGAACCCTATTTAGAATAAGCGATCCTCCCCTTGACATCTCTATCATTAGCCCGTTCTCCGAGAGAACAGCGGTAATGGAAATAGGGACTAATGCAGATAAAATAACGGTAGTAACTATCCGTTAATTTTTTCTTGTTCCATACAGGAGCGTAAGAGATCACCAATCTCTTTTGCGCTCTTTTTCTTTAGCCAGGAGTGAACCTCTTCGCTCGCTCGCACCCGTACTGGTCGGCTCTCTTCGCCCTCCTGTAAGGGAGTTACCCCAAGAGCTTCGGGATGAGGACGCAAGTTTTTATTCTGGGGTCGGCCTGCCATAGCAATACCTTAACACGTCGAGTAACGCAGTGATGTCATTGCGTTACTCATTGACTTCTATGCGTTACGCATAGTAGAATATGGGCAGCAGAAAAGGGGCCGTCGCCCTAGGAAGCACTGACCCCTTTCTGCGAACCCGGAGGTTCTATGACACAGTACGCCACGCCCAGCCCCAGAGTTCCCGATGGCACCTACACCTTCACCCGCGTGAATGTGTATGGCCCCAGCACCCCCGTAACCGTTGTGGTCCATGACGGCTCCCTTTTCGCCTACGTCACCGGCACCATCTCCTGCCCCGCGCACCTGCTGGCCGAGCAGCAGGAAGGTGTTTTCGCGGAACTCCGCAAGGAAGCCCGCTACGGCATGGTCAAGCGCGTGCGCGAAGAGTGGGAGGTAGCCGCGTGATCCGCCCCCGTGTCACTCAGAACGGCCAAGCCCTCCCTGAACTGGTGGACGCTCGCCTCACCCCGGACAAGAAGATGCTGATCCTCTTCGTTCGGCAGGGCGAGCGGCACTTCCGACGGCACATCAACATGACGCGGCACGACGCGGGACTGTTCTGCTACAACTCTGCCTTCGGCACCCTGCACTTCGTGCGCGGCATCAAGGAACTGCCTGCGAACGGGGAGCGGCCCTTCATCCGTACGCTCCGTACCACGCTGGGCATCTTCACCGCCCGGCGCGAACTGGTAGAAGCCCTGGTGTTCCTGCTCTGGGGCCAGGAAGTGACGCTCAGCGAGTGGCCTGAACCGGAAGCTATCCACCGGGAGGAAGTTCAACCCTTCCCCCGCGCAGCCTGAGTGAACTGAAGGAGGCCCGCTTCGGTGGGCCTCATTGGAGGTGAAAGAAAATGGAGAAGACTACTGGGTTTGCTCTATGCTGCGTTACTTGCAAAGTAGTGTTCAGTTCGCCTCGTCAAAGCCGAAAGTATTGTTCGCATAAGTGCTATACGGATTCACGCAAAAGCCAGCGCTCGCATAACTGGAATAGAACAAGGGGCAAATGTGAAGCGTGCGGGAAAGATTTTGAGGCGAAACCGTCAGATAACAGGCGTTACTGTGGGAAAGCCTGCTTTTACTCGGCTCAAAAGGGGCGTCGGGCATGGAACGCGAGCGAAAGAACCTACAAACCCTGCTTAAGCTGTGGCGTTGGAATGAGTCTTACATCACTTGAGGCAGAGCGGAAGAAGTATTGCTCGCGAGAATGCGCTAGCCGTGGGAAAGCTATCGTTCGTGGTTCAAGTCATCCTCTTTATAGTCGGGTTCCCCGCGTCTGTGAGCGGTGTGGTTCCACATTCCATGCCAAACCTGCCAAGCTCACGCTTGGTGAGGGGCGCTTCTGCTCACGACAGTGTGTAGGTGCTTACTCCGCAGCCTTGCAAGGCGGCAGGCGCTCAAGTATTGAAGTAGCGATAGAGGCCGAGTTGGTGCGTCAGGGCGTGCCCTTCGAGAGTCAGAAACAATTTCGTTGGTACACCGTGGATTTCTACCTTCCTCACCTGCGGCTGGTGCTGGAGTGCGATGGGGACTATTGGCACTCCCGGCCTCAGCAGGTGGCGAAGGACCGGAAGAAGGATGCCTGGCTGTCAGGATGCGGGGAGAGGATTGTCAGGCTCACCGAGACGGAGATTCGAGCAAGCCCTCAAGAGGCGCTGGCCCGAGCACTCGCAAGCTGACACTTACCCCGCCACCCGGCGGGGTTTTCCACGGAGGGAATTGGTGAGCAACATGCGGCTTCACTGGGTACACTTTAGTGACATGAAGATTTTTCTAAGCTGGTCGAAGGAGCCCTCCAAGAGTGTTGCTGCCGCCTTATACGTCTGGTTAAAGGACGTGATCCAGAGCCTGGACCCTTGGATGTCCGATCAAGACATCCAGTCAGGTGAACGGTGGGCGGGAACCATCGGGACAGAGCTGGAAAAACATAATTTTGGAATACTCATATTAACGACAAAGAATCAATTTGAATCTTGGATTAACTTTGAAGCAGGGGCGCTATCTAAGGTTCTTGGAACATCGAGGGTTGTCCCCTATCTTTTTAATTTTAAATTGGCCGACTTATCTGCTGGCCCACTAACTCAGTTTCATGGACGTGAAGCTACAAAAGAAGGCACACTTAGGCTGCTCAAAGATATAAATGCCTTAATTGATCGTCCTCTAGACGAGCCTCAATTATTAAAAGCATTTGAGTTAAATTGGCCATTTCTTGAAGAAAAACTACAAAAGATTTCTGAGTCCTTTAAAGATGATTCACACAGTGAGAGTGCGATAGTAAGAACAGATAACGAAAAACTGGATGAACTTATAGTCTTAATGCGTAATTTCGATAGAACTCTTTCAAAAAATGAATATTATGGAACAAAGAGACGTAAGTCATTTACTAAGCCAGACCCTTATTCTCTCCAGTCTTATTTTTATGTGATTAGGGACATATTAGATAACATGGACGTTGTAAAGGAGTATGAGATAGAGCACGATGCTATGTTCATAAATGTAGTTGTCGATGATCTTAGAGAGGATGCCTTAATTGAAGAGGAAGTAAGAAACGCTCTTTACCCTACAACTCACGGAGAGTACAAAGTTGCTATTGAAAATGCGAGAAAGCATAGAAATCGCTTCAAGCTGTGATTTCCAACGCCGTTTAGGGCCTGGGGCTTGCGGGGCAAAAATAGCGTGCTGAGCGCATAAAAA